>JBFMAW010000004.1:0-323625 GCA_040755515.1 Thermodesulfobacteriota bacterium
TGCCCTGGCCTGTCAATCCGCTCGGCGGTGAACCACCAACCGGAGAGCCGTATGCGGGAGAACCGCACGTACGGTTCGGAGGGAGGGGGGACCGGGTACTCAACCGGTCCTCCCTACCCCTATCAGGGACGCCCCTGAAACCTAGGGTATGTATTCCATGTGGAATTTGTATGTGCGCATCCCGCCCGGTGCATGACCCCTACCCGGCCCCCCTGGAATCTGTAGGGGCGCACAGCCGTGCGCCCGAATTGACGTGCGCCCTGAATTTTCTTGACAAGAACGGAGTCATCGTATATTTACGATATACGATGAAGAGCGACTGAAGCCAGAGGTAACTCGCCTTGAAGGAACTCGAGAACCATCACGACTCCCTGGACGACGACACGTTCGCGGCTAGGTGCAAGGCCCTGGGCCACCCGGCCCGGATCAAGATCCTGCGGCACCTGCTCAAAAAGGATCAGTGCATCTGCGGCGAACTGGTGGACCTTCTGCCCCTGGCCCAGTCCACCGTCAGCCAGCACCTGAAGCAGTTGCGGGAGGCGGGCCTGATCAAGGGCGAAGTGGAAGGCCCGGCCGTCTGTTACTGCGTGGACAAGATAGTGCTGGAGGAATTCAAAAACATGGCCGCGGCCCTCTGACCGCGGCGATCGAGGAGACCCGAACGATGAACGACGCCCTGGAAACCCAAGTTCAAACCAACCCGCCGGCCCAGCCGTCGTGCCCCCGGGGCGGCGAAACTCCGGCCGGACTCAAACCCCTGCCCATGCTCGAACCGGAACCGGTGGCCTGCTGCGGTCCCCGGCCGGCGCCACCGAGCGGCGATTGGGAAAGGCCGGGTTATTGGCTCTGGCCCTTTGTGGAAGGTTTCATGGACACGGCCGTGGGGCCGGTCCCCCAGGTCAAGACCCGCTGGGAGCGAAGCGACCTGATAGGCTCGATAGGGGCCAGGATCGGTTTCAGAAACAACTATAAGATCGCCCCCGGCCTGTACGCCGTGGGCCGGCCCGATCCCGAGGCCCCGGTTCTGGTCACGGCCAATTACAAGCTCACCTTCGACGTTCTGCGGAAGGAACTGGCCGGCCTGGACGTCTGGCTCCTGGTCCTGGACACGCGGGGCATCAACGTCTGGTGCGCCGCCGGCGACAAGCTTTTTTCCACGGCCGAACTGGTCAATCGCCTCAAGCTGACCGGCCTGGAAAAGGTGGTCAATCACCGGAACCTGATCCTGCCGCAGCTTTCGGCCACTGGTGTTTCCGCTTTGCAGGTGAAAAGAGACGGCGGCTTCAAGGTCACCTGGGGCCCGGTGCGCGCCCGGGACATCAAGCGGTTCATCGCCGCCGGATACGAGGCCGAACCGGCCATGCGTCTGGTGACTTTCTCGATTCTGGAACGGCTGGTCCTGGTGCCGATCGAAATCACCGCGTTGAGAAAGCCGGTCCCGTGGGCCCTGCTGATCATCTTCGGCCTGTCCGGACTGGGGCCGGGCGTGTTCTCCCTGGGCGCGGCCTGGGGCCGAGGGTTGATGGCCGCCCTGGCCCTTTTGATGGCCGTCCTGGCCGGCGCCGCCGCCGCGCCGATACTGCTGCCCTGGCTGCCGGGCCGGACCTTTTCCCTGAAAGGCGCGATCACCGGCCTGGCCGGCGGCCTGGCCGTGGTGGCCCTGGTCTGGGGCCGGGCCGGCTGGGGCGAAGACCTGGCCCTGGTCCTGCTGGCGGCTTCGATCAGTTCCTATCTGGCCATGAACTTCACCGGCGCCACGCCCTTCACTTCGCCTTCGGGCGTGGAAAAGGAAATGAGGCGGGCCATACCCTGGCAGGCGGCGGGACTGCTGGCCTCGATGATACTCTGGATCGGCGCGGCCTTCTGGGCTTGATCCGGACGGGGAGAAACGACATGGAAGATTTTCGACATCTACCGAACGTATCCACCTTGAAGCTCAACCCGGAAGCCTGCGTGGGCTGCGGTGAATGCCTGCGCGTCTGCCCCCACGGCGTCTTGAGCCTGAACGGCCGGTGGATCAGCCTCGCGGATAAAGACGGCTGCATGGAGTGCGGGGCCTGCGCCCTCAACTGCCCGGCCGGCGCCCTCGAAGTCACCCCGGGCGTGGGCTGCGCCGCCTACATCGTCCAGACCTGGCTGCTCCGGCTAAGCCCCGCCTTGGGGAAAAAGGCCTCGTGCTGCTCCTAAAGCGCCGTCGGTATTCTTGACCTCCTGTGACGGTAATGGCTCGGTTATTGGCGGCGATTCAACCGCCTTTTCCCCCTCACCCTGCCCTCTCCCAAAGGGAGAGGGTAAACAGGGTTTATGAGTGCGGTTGCGTCCTGCCTCTCCCTCTGGGTCCCTCTCCCTCTGGGTCCCTCTCCCTCTGGGAGAGGGCAGGGTGAGGGGTATTGTGCCTCGATTTTTGCAGCTCCATCGTTACTGAACGCTAGACCGCGACCGGACCAGCGCTCTTGCAATCCCTCCCGCTCGGGCCTATATTTGTCTGGTTAATTAGGAAACGCCATCAGCCGCGAGGTCAAGTCCGCTTGGGCGGGGAAACGCCATCCGATTATAAATATTGGGCTTTCATCTCCTACAGTCATAGCGACCGGCAGTGGGCCGAGTGGTTGCACAAGGCCGTCGAGACCTACCGAGTCCCCCGCCGCCTGGTCGGCCGGCCGTCGCCCCAGGGCCCCTTGCCCCGGCGCTTGTTCCCGGTTTTCCGCGACCGAGAGGAACTGCCCGGCTCGTCCGACCTGGGCGGACGGATCGACGAGGCCTTGCGGCAATCCCGCTTCCTGATCGCCATCTGTTCGCCCCGGGCCGCGGTCTCGCGCTGGGTCAACCAGGAAATCAGGCTGTACAAGTCCCTGGACCGCGAAGACCGGGTGCTCTGCCTGATCGTGGACGGCGAACCCAACGCGGCCGACCATCCGGACCAGGGCCTGCTCGAATGCTTCCCCGAGGCCGTCCGCCATCGCGTGGACTCGAGCGGCCGCGTCACCGCGGAACGGACCGAACCCATCGCCGCCGACGTGCGTCCCCAGGGCGACGGCAGGCCGGGCGCCAGGATCAAAATCCTGGCCGGCCTGCTCGGCGTCAGCTTTGACGATCTGAAGCAACGGGAAAAGAAGCGCCGCCGGCGGCAACGCCTCCAGATAGCCGCGGCCGCGGCCCTGGTGCTCTCGGTGGTGGTCCTGGTCTGGTACCGCGGTTATGTCAACGCCCGGGCCAACGCTAGAGCGGCTTACGGGCGCATGGCCGAACTCATGATCCGGCAGGCCAAGGACGCCCTGGCCGTGCGGCAGGACGCGGTGGCCACCCTGTACGGCGCCCATTCGGCGCGGTACCGGCTCCTGGCCGAAGAACCGCCCCTCGAAAGCGACCTGTTGTCCTCGCTTTCGGCCACGGCGCTTCTGACCCGCACCCTGCCCGAGGCCGCTTTTTCGGGCGGCGCGGCCTTCAGCCCGGACGGAACGTGGCTGGCCACGGGCGGCGCCGACGGTTCGGTGCGCCTCTGGCGGATTCCGGAAGGAACCGTCGCCCAGGTTTTGGCCGGGCCGGCCGAGGCGGTCCTGGCCGTGGCCTTCAGCCCGGACGGCCATTTTCTGGCCGCCGCCGGCAGGGACAAGACGGTCAGGCTGTGGGAGACCGGAACCTGGTCGCTCAGGCTCGAACTCAAGGGCCACCAGGGCCAGGTCCTGGCCCTGGCCTTCAGTCCGGACGGCCGGCGCCTGGCCTCGGCCGGCTTGGATCGGACGATCAGGCTTTGGGACACGGCCGGCGGCCGGCTCGAGTCCCTCGGGACCGGGCACAAGAGCGAAGTCTTCACCCTGGCCTTCAGCCCGGACGGCCGCCGGCTGGTTTCCGGCGGCAAGGACAATACCCTGAGGCTCTGGGACGCGGACGGCCTCCAGACCGAGGAGATTCTGGCCACCTACCGCTGGCCGGTCATGTCCGCGGCCTTCAGCCCGGACGGCCGTCTGCTGGCCGCCGGCGTCAGCGACCGCACCACCCGGCTGTGGGACATGAAAAGCCTGAAGGAGACCGGACTCCTGGCCGGATACCGCCTGGCCGTCTCGGCCGTGGCCTTCAGCCCGGACGGCCTGGTCCTGGCCACGGCCAGCCAGGACCGGACCATCAAACTCTGGGAGGTCATCACCCGGCAGGAACTGGTTACCCTGACCGGTCACGCCGGCGAGATAAGGAACGTGGCCTTTCAGCCGCGCGGCCGGTACCTGGTTTCCGGCGGCGCCGAAGGCGCGCTGAAGGTCTGGCGGGTGGCGCCGCGCGAATACTTCGCCGCCGTGAACGCCCACCTCGACGGCGTCCGTCGGGTGGACTTCAGCCCGGACGGCCGGAGGCTGCTGTCCTGTTCGGACGACAATCTGATCAAGGTCTGGGACGCCGCGACCTTGACCGAGATCGGGACCCTGGCCGGACCTACCGACTCGGTCCGCGAGGCCGTGTTCACCGGCGACGGCCGGTTCGTGGTTTCCGTCAGCCGGGACAAGACGGTGCGCGTCTGGGACGCGGCCGCCTGGAAGGAACTGGCGGCCCGGACCGGCCATGACGATTACGCGGTCGAACTCGATATCAGTCCGGACGGAAAACTTCTGGCCACGGCCGGCTGGGACAGGAAGATCAAGCTGTGGACCCTGCCGGACCTGCGCGAGGTCGGGGTTCTGGAAGGGCACCAGGGCGAGGCTTCGGCCGTGGGCTTCACTTCCGACGGCCGGCGCCTGGTCTCGGTGGGGTACGATTCGAGCATCCGCCTGTGGGACCTGGCCGCCCGACAGGAACTGGCCTCGCTCTACGGCCACGCCAGACACGTCCGGACCCTGGCTTTCAGCCCGGACGGCCGGGTGCTGGCCACGGCCGGCTGGGACCGCCTGATCAAGTTCTGGGACGTGGAGACGCTCAAGCCCCTGGGCGAATTGCTGGCCCACCATTCGGCCGAAGTCTGGTCTCTGGCCTTCAACCCGGACGGCCGGCTGCTGGCCGTGGCCACGGGCAGCCAGGACCGGCGGACCATCCGCCTGTTCGATTTCCGGGAGCGGCGCCTGATTGACTGGCTCACCGGCCACGACCAGTTCGCCCTGACCGTGGACTTCAGTCCGGACGGGGAAATACTGGCTTCGGGCGGCCTGGACGGAACCGTCAGGTTGTGGCGGATCAAGGATTTCTGGCCCCGGCGGCCGGCCGCGGACCGGGATGATCCCGGCGCCCTGCTGCGGGGCTATCTGGACGAGCCGCCCTACCGGCTGGAAGAGATTGACCGGGTCATTGCCCGGATCGAGGACCTGACCGGATTCCATCTGGTCGGCACCGTGGCCATGCCCAAAATCGGCGGCCTGCCCCGCTGAACCGCCGCCGGTCTCGGCGGCCATCGCCTCGAGTAGGCTTGGAAGCGAAACGAATCATGTTTAAAAACATTCTGATCAAACTGGGACCGGGCCAGAGTTCTTTCCTGATCACCCTCGTGGCCCTCGCGGCCTCGGTCGGCCTGTATCTGCTGACCGGACTTGTCACCGGCCATCTGGATGTCTACAGCGCGGTCATGGCCGCGGTGATTCCCGCGGTGATCGCGCCGCCCTTGTCGTACCTCATCCTGAGGTTCTTCAAGAGACTGCTGTCGGCCGAGGAAGGTATCCGGGACAGGGAGGAAAGGTACAAGACTCTCTACGACGAATCGAAAAGGGCCCAGGAACTCTACCGTTCCCTGCTCGATTCCTCGGCCGACGCCATCGTCATCTATGATCTGGAGGGCAAGGCCAAGTTCGTGAGTCCTTCCTTCACCGGTATCTTCGGTTTCACCCCCGAGGACGTTCGGGACCGCAAGATTCCCTTCGTGCCCGATTCGGAGAAGGAAGCCACCTGGGCGGCCATTGACAAGGTGGTCAATCAGGGGCTGCCCTGCCACGGTTTCCTGACCAGACGCTTGACCAAGGACGGCCGCCTGCTGGACATAAGCATCAGCGCCTCCCGCTATTCCGATCACGAAGGCCGGCCGGCCGGCATGTTGGCGGTCCTGCGCGACATCACGGCCACCATGGACATGGAGCGGAAGCTGAGGCAGGCGCAGAAAATGGAGGCCGTGGGCACGCTGGCCAGCGGCATCGCCCATGACTTCAACAACATCCTCCAGGCCATTTCGGGGTACATCGAACTCATGTTGAAGGAGGACCCGGGCGAAGAAAGCCGCCGGAGATACCTGCGCGAGATGGACAAGATCGCGGCCCGGGCCGCGGAACTGGTCCTCGGCCTGCTCACTTTCAGCCGGCAGGTCGAACCGGAGTTGAGACTGATCGACCTGAACCAGGTGATCCGGGACGTGGTCGTCATCCTGGAAAGGACCATTCCCAAAATGATCGGTCTCGAGACCAACCTGGCCGAAAATTTGACGCCGATCCGGGGCGACGTTCATCAACTGGAACAGGTCCTGATGAACCTGGCCGCCAACGCCAAGGACGCCATGCCCGACGGCGGCGCCCTGATCCTGGAAACCGAAATGATCCGGCTGTCTCCAGGAGACGGGCGTTCCTATCCCGATCTGCCGCCGGGCCGATACGTCCGGCTCGGCGTCACGGACACCGGCCAGGGCATGGACAAGGAGACCCTGGCGCATATTTTCGATCCGTTTTTCACCACCAAGGGCGTGGGGGAAGGCACCGGTCTGGGGCTGTCCACGGTTTACGGCGTGATCAAGGCCCACGGGGGCCACTTGACCTGTTACAGCGAACCCGATCGAGGAACGACTTTCCGCGCCTACCTGCCGGCGGCCGAGGAAGGGGCCGTGCTCGAACCGATTCCCCCGGCGGCGCCGGGTGAAAAGCCTCTCACCGGCACTGAAACCATCCTGGTGGTGGACGACGAAGAGGCCATTTTGGAAGTGGCCCGGGAGATGCTGGAGAGCCAGGGTTACCTGGTCCGCACGGCCGGCAGCGGGGAGGAGGCCCTGGCCGTTTACCGGGAGATGAGCGGCGGGGTGGATTTGATCATGCTGGACCTGGGCATGCCGGGCATGGGCGGGGCCAATTGCCTCAAACAGCTCTTGAGCCAGGATCCGGACATGAAAATAGTCATCGCCAGCGGCTATTCGGCCAACGGCCAGGTCAAGGCCACCCTCGAGAGCGGCGCCAGGGCCTTCATCCGCAAGCCGTACCGGCTCAACGATATGCTGAGGCAGGTCCGCCTGGTCCTGGACGGCTGATCATCCCCGGTTCAGGGCCGGGGGAAAGAGGGGGGCAGGGGAAGGGCCGTTAGATGGACAGCTCCAGGTTGATCATCTCGCCCTTGCGGAAGCCCAGGGAGCTGAAGAACTTCAACAGGTCCCAGGACCGCCAGTCCACTATGGTGTAAATCTTTTCCACGCCCACTTTCTTCAGGTTGGCGATCATTTCGTTCATGAGCAGCCGGGCCACGCCCTTTTTCTGATATTCGGGCAGGACGCCGATGGTGTCTATCCAGCCTATGGTGTTCGGAACCCCGTATTCCCAGCCGCTGGCGTCGCCCAGGACAAAACCCACCACCTGGCCGTCCGCTTCGGCCACCAGCGAGGCCATGGAACACTTCTCGGCCATTTCGACCTTCATCTGCCAGTATTCCGGTCTGGTCAGGCCCAGGACCCTGGTGTCAATGGCGATGATGTCATCCAGGTCTTCATACCTCATCACTCTGACTTTGACCCCGGTGGCCATGCTTGCTCCTTCTTAATATTGGAATGGAATCGGCCGGGCCGGCGCGGTCGGGCTTGGTTGGTCGCCGGGCCAGACTCGTGTTGACTTCCCAGGTAACTAATCAGTTTCAAGGGGCTGAAGACAGTAGCGGGTCATGGCGAGCGAAGCGAAGCCATCGCAATATGAAGCGAAAATGATCGATTTAATAGCGATTGCTTCGTCGTCCCGCTTGCTGCGGGATTCCTCGCAAAGACGATTACTGGGCATTATCGCCACCTGAAACTGAAGGCTTACCTTCCCAGACGCCTTCTCTTATAATACTATCGGAAACCCTGGACCGGAGCAAAGCTTTTTACCGGGCCGGCCGGGGCCGAAAAATAAAGAAGAGACGGCGAGGATATGGAAGAAAAGCTGTTCATTCCGTCGGGCGAAGTCAGGCTCGAAGCGGTCCTGGTCCCGGGCGACCCGAAAAGGGCCGCGGTGGTGACCCATCCTCATCCCTTGTACGGCGGCTCCATGCACAACAACGTGGTCGAGGCCGCGGTCCAGGGCTTGAGCCGGGCCGGCTGGACCAGCCTGCGCTTCAACTTCCGGGGCGTGGGCCGCAGCACCGGCCGCCACGGCCAGGGCCTGGCCGAACAGGAGGACGTGGCGGCCGCGATTGATTTCCTGAAGAAGCGCGGCGCGGAAACGACGACCGTGGCCGGATACTCCTTCGGCGCCTGGGTGGCGGCCCTGGCCTGGCCGCGCCTGGCCGAGCTGCTCGTCCGACCCCTGGCCCTCATCGCCCCGCCCGCGGCTTTCCTGAGCTTTGAAGATATTGATCCCCGGGCCGAAATAGGGCTGATCGTATGCGGCCGACAGGACGACATCGCGCCGCCGGACCTGGCCGAAGCCTTGGGGCAAAGACTCGACCGGCCGGTCCGGCCCATAGTCCTGCCCGGCGCGGACCACTTCTTCGGCGGCCGCGAAACCGAACTGGCCGCGATCCTGGCCGACTATTTCCGGGAAATCGTATAGCCCGCCCGATCCTAATATTCACCACCTTCGCCGAGTCAGGCTCATATCGCCGAAGATATAGGCGCCTCGGGTCCACGATTAGACGTCGGATAAAGGCCGATCGACCCGCCGCTTGACAACAAATTCAATATAAATAAATATAATTAGCCTCAACTAATAATTATTAGATTGACAATTATTCCTATTCAGATTATAGTGACATCAAATTGAAGTCTAATATCATAAATAAGGAGCTATTATTTATGAGCACAAGGGGTATATCGGTTATAGCGGCGCTGGGGTTGGCCCTGGTCATAACCTTGATCTTGGCTTTTCCGGTCCAGGCCCAGGAAAAGGGCGTAAGCGTCAAAGCCAGTACTTTAGGCCTGGGAGCGGATTTCTCGTTCCGGCTTCTGCCCGAGTTCGGCCTCAGGTTGGGCGTCAACTACTTTCCCAAGACCAAGGTCTATGACTCCACCATCAGCAACGCCAAGTACGACGTGTATCTGAACCTGTTCACCGCGGGCATGTACGCGGATTACTATCCGGTCAAGGAACATCCAGGGTTCAGACTCACGGCCGGTTTGTTCTACAACGACAACCACGCCACCTTCGAAGCTTCCCTGAATCCGAACCAGACCTACACCATCGGCGGGACGTCGTACAGCGGCGCCCAGTTGGGCCGGCTCAAGGGCAAGGTCAAGTATAACGAGATCGCGCCGTACCTGGGCGCGGGCTATCAATTTGCCGTTTCCAGCGACAGGCGCTTCAGCCTGGGCTTCGACGTGGGCGTGCTCTACATGGGCCGGGCCAGGGTGACCATGGAAGCGCAGAACCCTCTCAATCTGCCCATTCAGAACGACCTCCAGCGGGAGGAAAGCAGGATAAAGAGCAACGCCAACCGGTTCGAGTTCTACCCGGTGCTTTCGGTGGGCGCGACTTATTCGTTCTGATTCGATGGCCCCGCCCCGGCCTGATTGGCCGGGGCCGGGAGTCAAGGGACGGCCCGGACCCTCCAGTTCCGCCGCCGCGATCACCCTCGGACAGCCCATTATCCAGCCCGGGCCGCCTCCATCCTTTCAAGCCCTTTACTGATCGTCTCGTCTTGTTCCTCCGGCCGGTAATAAGAGTCCCTGGTTCGGCCGGATGATTTTGCTTGACAGCCTCACTCATATCTGATATTTCAGATATCAGATATGAGTGAGGGCCGGCCCGAAAGGCTGATTCATCCAGCCGCTTCCCCACCCGGCCCCATCGGACGGATGACCCCAAAAAACAGGCAGGCGGAAACCTTGGGCTCAATTAAGCCACCTTTCAAGGAGGACCCCATGAGCAAAGTTAAAATGACCCCCAGCGAAGCGCTGGTGGAAACCCTGGCCGCCGAAGGCATCAAATACTGCTTCGGCATTGTGGGCTCCGCCTACATGGACGCCCTGGACATCTTCCCCGACGCCGGCATCCGGTTCGTCTCCGTGGCCCACGAACAGGCCGCCACCCACGCCGCCGACGCCCTGGCCCGGGTGACCGGCCGGCCGCAAATCTGCATCGGCCAGAACGGACCCGGCGCCGCCAACTTCGTTTCGGCCATCACCGCCGCGTACTGGGCCCATTCGCCCGTGGTGGCCATCACCCCGGAGACCGGCACCAAGGGCATCGGCACCGGCGGCTTCCAGGAACTGGACCAGATGGACATGTTCCGGCGGCAGACCGTGTACCAGGTTCGCGTCAACCGGCCGGACCGCATGGCCGAACTGACCCGCCGGGCCTTCTACATGGCCAAGAACCTCAACGGCCCCACCCAGCTCAATATTCCGCGGGACTTTTTCTACGGCGAGTGCGAGGACGAAATCTATCCGACCATGACCATCAGCCGCGGCGTCGGTTCCCGAAAATCCCTGGAAGAGGCGGCCCGGCTGCTGGCCGCGGCCAAATACCCGGTCATTCTGTCCGGCGGCGGCGTGTCCCAGGGCGACGCCCTCGAGGAACTCAAGGCCCTGGCCGAATACCTGACCGCGCCGGTGGTCAACTCCTACCTGCACAACGACACCTTCCCCCAGAAGCACCCTCTGGGCCTGGGTCCCCTCGGGTACTGCGGCTCCAAGGCGGCCATGCGCACCATCGCCAAGGCCGACGTGGTCCTGGCCCTGGGCTGCCGTTTAGGCCCCTTCGGCACGCTGCCCCAGTACGACATGACCTACTGGCCGGAAAAGGCCAAGCTGATCCAGGTGGACGTGGACCTCACCGTTCTGGGAATGAGCAAGAAGGTGGACGTGGCCTCCTGCGCCGACGTCAAGGAATACACGGCCGAACTGCTGACAGCGGTCAAGGCCCTCAAGCCCGGCCTGGCCCGGAATCAGGCCCGCCTCGAGGACGTGGCCAAGGAAAAGAAGGTCTGGGCCGACGAACTGGAGACCTGGTCCGCGGTCGCGGAAAAACCCATGCATCCCCGGCGCTTCCTGCGCGAACTGTCGGCGGCCCTGCCCGAAGGCAGCATCGTGACCACCGATATCGGCAACAACTCCTCGATGTGCAACGGTTACCTTAAGTTCTCCGGCGTTCGCCAGCACCTGGCCGCCCTGTCCTGGGGCAACTGCGGTTTCGCCTACGGCGCGGCCATGGGCGCCAAGCTCGGCGCCCCGAACCAGCCGGTCTTCGCCCTCCAGGGCGACGGCGCGTACGGCATCAGCGGCTTGGCCGAAGTCATGACCGCGGTCCGGGAGAACATCCCGGTCATCGCCGTGGTCTTCACCAACTACGAGTGGGGCGCCGAAAAGAAGAACCAGGTGGACTATTACGCGGACCGTTACATCGGCACCAATCTGCCGGAAAACCCGGACTACGCCAAGCTGGCCGAAGTCATGGGCGCCAAGGGTTATACGGTGGAGGCACCCGACCAGGTGGGCGACGTGGTCCGCCAGGCCGTGGCCTCCAACCGGCCCTGCGTGATCAGCGCCTTGATCCAGGGCGGAAAAAAAGTCCTGGCTGAACCTTTCCGACGGGACGCCTTGAAAAAGGCTTTCCATTTCCTGCCCAAGTACAAACACCTCGATGTAGAATAATATATTTATTCTATCCCTCCTTAACGCCTACCTCCCGGGCGGCCGGGCTCAGCCCCGCCGCCCGTTCTTTTTTGCCGGCGCGTCTCTCCGGGCCGAAGGCCAGCAGTAAAAACCGTCTTGACCTTCACCGGTTAGAAGTGTACACTTGAACTGTACACATGAAAGGAGTGGATCATGGACATTTCGTTCCTGGATTTGAGGAAAAAACCCGGCCGACTCCTGGCGGCCCTGGAGCGCCGGGAGAAGGTGACCCTTTCCCGGCGCGGGAAACCAGTCGCGCGTGTTTTACCTCTGGAAGACAAAGAGAGGGGTTCGGCGGCCGGTCACCCCGCCTTCGGACTGTGGGCTGATCATGCCGGGATGCAAGACGTCGCCGTCAAAGTCCGCGACCTGCGTCGGGGACGCTTCGATGCTCTTTGACACCGACGTTCTGATCTGGGTTTTCCGGGGGAGCGCACGGGCCGCGGCGGCCATTGACGCGGAGGAGGAACGTAATATCTCCGTCGTGAATTACCTCGAACTTATCCAGGGGGCACGAGACAAGCGCGAATTGCGGCTGATACGATCTTTTTTGAAAGACCTGGGCTTCGACGTCATCCCCTTGTCGGAAAACATCGGCCACCGGGCCAGCGTATATATCGAGGAATACACGCTAAGGACCGGGCTGCGCCTGGCCGACGCCTTGGTGGCGGCCACGGCCGTCGAGCATCAATTGACGCTTCTTTCGGCGGAAACCAAGCATTACCGGCCCATCTCGGAATTGAAACTGAAAGCCTTCCGCCCCTGAGAACAAATTTCTTGACAAAAGCCGTCCAATCGTTTAACTTCTGAGCGAGCGCTCAGTCAGATAGATCAGGATGCCCATGACCCAGTCCGCCCCTCGAAAAGACATCCCCACCCTGGTCAAGGACCAGGACCTGGTCGAAAAGAGACGCCGCCAGATCGTGGACGCGGCCGTCCAGCTCTTTGTCCGCAAGGGCTTCCATCTGACCACCACCCGGGAGATCGCCCGCGAGGCCGGCTTCTCCATCGGCACCCTGTACGAATACATCGAGTCCAAGGAAGACGTCCTGTACCTGGTCTGCCACGCCATCCACGACGCCGTGGAAAGCCGGCTGCGCCAGGCCCTTGACCGCGGCGCCGACGGCCGGGAGGCCCTGGCCCGGGCCATGGCCGACTACTTCGCCGTCTGCGACGCCATGCAGGACCACATCCTGCTCATCTACCAGGAGTCCGGCTCCCTGAAGCCCGAGTCCCGGAAATACGTCCTGGCCAACGAAGAGCGCGTGACCTCCATCTTCGAGGACATCCTGCGCCAGGGCGCGGCCGACGGCAGCCTCAAGCCCGGCGGCGACCAGGCCGTCAAACTCATGGCCCACAACATCGCCGTCCTGGGCCACATGTGGACCTTCCGGCGCTGGTTCCTGCGCCGGCATTACACGCTGGCGCGGTTCACGCGCCTGCAAACATCCATGATCCTAAACGAACTGTCGGCCCGGGACGGAGCGAGGCCGGCGGCGGCCAGGAGGTCAGAACCATGATCCAATCCGCGGCGCCTTACCGGCCGGCGAGCGGCATCCGGATAGTGACCGCCACTTCCTTGTTCGACGGACACGACGCGGCCATCAACATCATGCGCCGCATCCTCCAGGACTCCGGCGCCGAGGTCATTCACCTGGGCCACAACCGCTCGGTGCGGGACATCGTGGACGCGGCCATCCAGGAGGACGCCCGGGCCGTGGCCGTGAGCTGTTACCAGGGCGGCCACATGGAGTTCTTCAAGTACATCGTGGACCTGCTCAGGGAGAAGGGCGCGCCCTGGATCAAGGTCTTCGGCGGCGGCGGCGGCGTGATCGTGCCCCAGGAGGCCCGGGAACTCGAAGATTACGGGGTGACCAGGATTTACTCGCCCGAGGACGGCCGGCAACTGGGCCTCCAAGGCATCATCAACCATCTGCTCCTGACCATAGACCAGCCAGTCCGGCTGGAAGGGCTGCTGGAAACAGCGGATCAACTGTCCACGGACAATTTCCCCCTGACGGCCCGGTTCCTCACCGCGGTCGAGGAGGCCAAGGCCTCGGACCCGGCCTTGTCCGCGGCCTTGAGCGAGGCTCTGCGGCGGCGCCGGGCCGCCGCGCCGCCGCGGCCGATCCCGGTGCTGGGCGTGACCGGCACCGGCGGCGCGGGCAAGAGTTCCCTGGTGGATGAACTGGCGACCCGCTTTCTCCATGACTTTCCGGACAGGAAGATGGGCGTGCTGTCCGTGGACCCGACCCGCCGCAAGACCGGCGGCGCCCTGCTGGGCGACCGCATCCGCTTCAACTGCCTGGGCCGCGGGGACCGGGTTTATATGCGCTCGGTGGCCACCAGGTCCAGCGGCGCCGAGGTCTCGGCGGCCCTGCCCGAAAGCATCCTGGTGCTCCAGGCGGCCGGCTTCGATCTGGTCATTGTCGAGACGGCCGGCATCGGCCAGGGCGACGCGGCCGTGGCCCCGCTGGCGGACGTCTCCCTGTACGTCATGACCTCGGACTACGGCGCGCCGTCCCAGCTCGAAAAGATTGACATGCTCGATTTCGCCGACCTGGTGGCCATCAACAAGTTCGACCGCAAGGGCGCCGAGGACGCCCTGCGCGACGTGCGCAAGCAGTACCAGCGCAACCGGCGGCTCTTCGAAGTCCACCCCGGGGAGATGCCCGTGTACGGCACCATCGCCGCCCGTTTCAACGATGACGGCCTGACCGCCCTGTACCACGCCATCCTGGATAAAATCGCCGACAAGACCGGCCTGGTTCTGAATTCATCCCTCCCCCGGCCGTCGCTCAAACACTCCGCCTCGAAGACCATCATCATCCCGGTGGAACGGCTCCGGTACCTCAGCGAAATCGCCGACACCGTGCGCTATTACCACCGCTGGACGGACGAGCAGGCCGAGCTGGCCCAAAGGCTCTGGCAGTTGGACGGGGCCCTGGCCGAGTTGTCCCCGGAAGACCAGGACCGGGGCCTCCAGGCGGCCCTGCTGAAGAAACGGGACGACCTGGCCCGGAAACTCGACCCCCGCTGCGCCCGGCTGCTGGAAACCTTTCCCGAGGTCAAGGCCCGCTACCGCCGGGACGAATTCGTGTACAAGGTCCGGGACAAGGAAGTCCGCACGCCGCTCTTTCGGGAAAGCCTGGCCGGCACTAGGGTGCCCCGCGTGGCCCTGCCCGATTACCGGAACCCCGGCGATCTGTTGAAATGGCTCCTGCGGGAGAACGTGCCGGGCCGGTTCCCTTTCACCGCCGGCGTCTTTCCCTTCAAGCGGACCGACGAAGACCCCACCCGCATGTTCGCCGGCGAAGGCGACCCGGCCCGGACCAACCGCCGCTTCAAGTTCCTGTCCCGCAACTACGAAGCCAAGCGGTTGTCCACGGCCTTCGATTCGGTCACGCTCTACGGCTGGGACCCGGACGAACGGCCGGACATCTACGGCAAGGTGGGCACGTCCGGGGTGTCGGTCTGCACCCTGGACGACATGAAGGTCTTGTACGACGGCTTCGACCTGTGCTCGCCCAACACCTCGGTCTCGATGACCATCAACGGCCCGGCGCCCATCCTCCTGGCCATGTTCTTCAACACGGCCATCGATCGGCAACTGGATAAGTTCGAGGCCGACCGCGGCCGGCCGCCCTCGCCGGAAGAAGCGGAAAGGATCAGGACCCTGGTGCTGGAAAACGTGCGCGGCACGGTCCAGGCCGACATCCTCAAGGAGGACCAGGGCCAGAACACCTGCATCTTTTCCATTGACTTCGCCCTGCGGATGATGGGCGACATCCAGGCCTGGTTCATCGAAAAAAACGTGCGCAACTTCTACAGCGTCTCGATCTCCGGCTATCACATCGCCGAGGCCGGGGCCAACCCCATCACCCAGACGGCCCTGACCCTGGCCAACGGCTTCACCTACGTCGAGTATTACCTCTCGCGGGGCATGGACGTGGACGATTTCGCGCCCAACCTGTCCTTCTTCTTCTCCAACGGCATGGACCCGGAGTATTCGGTGATCAACCGGGTGGCCCGGCGCATCTGGGCCGTGGCCCTGCGGCTCAAGTACGGGGCCAACGAACGCTCGCAGAAACTCAAGGCCCACATCCAGACCAGCGGCCGGTCCCTGCACGTGCAGGAAATCCAGTTCAACGACATCCGCACCACCCTGCAGGCCCTGACCGCCCTCAACGACAACTGCAATTCCCTGCACACCAATTCCTATGACGAGGCCATCACCACGCCGACCGAGGAATCCGTGCGCCGGGCCCTGGCCATCCAACTCATCGTCAACAAGGAGTACGGGCTCTACAAGAACGAAAACGCCATCCAGGGGTCGTTCATCATCGAGGAGCTGACCCGGCTGGTGGAAGAGGCCATCCTGGCCGAATTCGACCGCATCTCGGAAAGGGGCGGCGTGCTGGGGGCCATGGAGACCGGTTATCAACGGTCCAGGATTCAGGAGGAATCGCTGGACTACGAGATGAAGAAGACCGACGGCAGCCTGCCCATCGTGGGGGTGAACACCTTCCTCAATCCCGAGGCCGACGTCGAAGCCCAGTCCTGCGCGGTGCAGCTCTCCCGGGCCACCGAGGAGGAGAAGGCCTCGCAGCTCAGCCGGCTGAGGGGTTTCCAGGCCCGGCACGACCAGGAGGCGCCGGCGGCCCTGGCCAGGCTGAAGAAGGCGGCTCTGTCCGAGGCCAACGTCTTCGCCGAACTCATGCACACGGTCCGCTGTTGCTCCCTGGGCCAGATCACCCAGGCCCTGTACGAAGTAGGCGGCCAGTACCGCCGCAACATGTAAATGAGCTTAAACCGGTCGGACCGCGCGGCCCGAGGCGGAAGCCTCGAGGTCGGGAAGCCTGGTTTCCGGGAGCAATATTCAGTCTGGAAGCGGGACGACGAAGTCACGCCCTGGCGTGACTATTGGGCACGGCTAGCCGTGCCCCTACCGCTCGGGCCGGATTATTTCGTATTGGTAATTTATCTTGGCTCCCGGGCTGAGCATGGCGCCGACCGAGCAATACTTGGTCTTGGAAAGCTCGATCGCTTCTCGTAATTTTTTTTCCGGAACGTCACCCCGCAAAACGTATTTGATCCAGATTTCCCGGAAAGACTTCGGGAGTTCCTCGACCGGTTCGGCCCGGACCTGGATTTCCAGGGAGGCGATCTTCAATCTCATGCTGGTCAATATGTTGACGACATCTATGCCCGTGCAGCCGCCCAGGGCGATCAAAACCAGCTCGGTGGGCCGCGCGGCCGTGTTGCCGCCGCCGATCTCCTGGTTGGCGTCCATGACCACGGCGTGGCCGGAATCGCCCCGGCCGACAAACTGAAAACCCTTGACCCATTTTATTTCGGCCTGCCTGAGATTGGCCGCGGGCGCCGGGGTCCCGGCCGGCTCTCCTTTTTTTCTGATCTGCATAAGTCCTCCGTCGGTCAGTGGTTTAATGCCGGCCTCGATGGCCGGCCGTCGTAGAGATGGCAGGCCGCGAGCCGGTTTTCGGACACCGGCTTCAGTTCCGGATCAACCAGGTCGCAGATGGATCCGGCCCGGGGGCATTCAGGCCGGTACCGGCAGCCCCGGGCCGGCGCCTCCGGATTATCTTCAAAACCATCGGCCACCGGTCGAGGTCTTTTCTTCCGGGCGTCCGGCACTGGTATGGCGGCCCGTAAGGCCTGGGCATAAGGGTGGAGAGGATTATCAATGACCTCTTCCGCCGGGCCGGCTTCGACCAGCCTGCCTTTATACATGATGATGGCCCGGTCGCACAAATACTTCACCGTGGATAGATCGTGGGAAATATAGAGGATGGTCAGGCCCAGGTCCTGGGACAGTTGCTTCAGCAGGTTGAGTATTCCGGCCTTGACCGAAACGTCGAGCATCGAGACCGGTTCGTCGGCCACCAGGAGTTGGGGTTCGACCACCAGAGCCCGGGCTATGGAGAGCCGCTGCCTTTCGCCGCCGCTCAGTTCGTGCGGGTATTTATAAAGGTATTCCTCGACCCTTTTGAGCCCGGCTTTCCTCAAGGCTTGACCGACCCGCTCGAGGCGCTCGGGCCTGGGGGCCAGCTTTTGGACTTTCAACGGCGCAACCACCGTCTCCTGGACCTTGAAGCGGGGGTTGATGGATTCGTACGGGTCCTGGAAGATCATCTGTACGCGCCGATAAATCTTTTTTTTCTCCCGGCCCTCGAGTGGGACGATGTTCCGTCCGGCGATCCAGACTTCACCGGAGTCCGGCTTTTCCAATCCCACCAACAGCCGGGCGACGGTGCTTTTCCCGCTGCCGCTTTCACCCAGTAGGCCCAGGATTTCGCCCCGGGTGATATGGAAACTGACGTCGTCCACCGCCTTGATGGTCAAGGGAGACCCGCGGGTGAACAAAGAGGCCACGTCGGTCTTGGCTCTAAAATATTTCTTCAGATTCCTGACGATCACCAGGTCAGTCATGGTCACGGGCCGATCTCGAAGTCTGGTCTGGCACGGTCTCTTCAACCCAGGTTTCGGACTTTAAGGCTTCGATTCTCAACCGGTCGGCTTCGGCGGCGCGATGGCAGGCGGCCCGGTGGCCCGGGTCGACTTCCAGGTACGGGGGCTCGCTTCGCCGGCATATTGCCGCGGCAAAGGGGCAGCGGGCGGCGAACCGGCATCGATCCGGGAGAGCGATCAGGACCGGCGGGGACTTGGGAATGGATATCAGGGCCTGATCTTTGGGTCGTTCGAGGCTGGGGAAGGCGTTCTTCAAGCCCAGGGTATAAGGATGATAGGGTTGATTCAGCACTTGGTCCACCGGGCCGGCCTCGACTATCCGGCCGGCGTACATCACGGCCACCTGGTCGCAATTTTCCGCCACCAGGGCGATATCATGGGTTATCAAAAGCAGGGAGCAGCCTATTTCCCGCTGGAGAGCGTGGAGGCGCTGAAAAACCCGGTCTTGAACCAGGACGTCCAGGGCCGTGGTGGGTTCGTCGGCGATGATCAGCGAGGGCTTCAAAGCCAAGGCCATGGCGATGTTGACCCGTTGTTTCATTCCCCCGCTTAACTGGTGGGGGTAGCTCTCGGCCCGCTCGGGTTTTATCCCCACCAGGGCCAGGAGCGCCCTCGCTTTTTTATCGGCTTCCTTGACCCCGAGTTTCTCATGTTCCAGGATGGCTTCCCGTATCTGGCGGCCGACTTTATAGACCGGATCGAGGGCGTTCATCGAGCTTTGCGGAATGAAGGATATCTCCTTCCAGCGGATCGGTCTCATTTCTTCATAATTCAAAAGGGCCAGGTCCCGTCCTTGAAAAAGAATCTTCCCGGACAACAGGTCGAAGTTCCTGGGGAAGACCTGGAGAATGGCCTTGGCCACGGACGACTTGCCGCAGCCGGATTCGCCCACCAGGCCCAGGTTTTGACCGGTCTCGAGGCGGAAAGAAACACCGTCCACGGCCCTTAAAAAGCCGTTTCTGGTATGATAGCCGGCCGTCAAGTCGAGGCATTCCAGCAAGGCCGCGGTCATTGTTCGTCCCTCAGCCTGGGGTTGACCGTCTCTTCCACGGCGCGGCCGGTCAGGTACAAGGCCAGGACCAGCAGGATGATGCAGAGACCCGGCGGCAGGAACCACCACCAGGCCAGATACATGACGTTCGAGGAAAAGACGTCGTGGAGGATGGCGCCCCAACTGATGGTGTTGGGATCGCCGAAGCCCAGGAAAGAGATGCTGGCCTCGGTGGTGATGGCCCAGGCCACGGCAAAAGCGCCGTGAACAAAGACCTGGGGCAGCACGTTGGGGGCGAGGTGTTTGTAGATGATATTCAGGTCGCCCGCGCCGGAGATTCTGGCCGCGTCCATGTAAGTGCGTTCCCTCAGGCTCAAGACCTGGGAACGAACCACCCGGGCCGTGGACATCCAGTACAAGGAGGACATGACCAGGATGATGCCCCAGAGGCCGCGGGTGAGCAGAGACAGGGCCACGATGGCGAACGGCAGAACCGGCACCCCGAACAGGACGTCGGTTATACGCATCAGCAGGTTGTCCACCCAACCGCCGAAGTAGCCGGCGCAGAGTCCGACGTTCAGACCGATCAGGGCCACGAAAAAGGCGGTCAGGAAGCTGACCAGAAGCACCGTTCGGGCGCCGAAGAGCAATTGGCTGAAGACATCCCGACCGTAAAGCGTCGTTCCGCACGGATGCTTCCAGGAAGGCGGCTCCAGCCTTTCCAGCTTCCCGGCCTGATTGTAGCCTTTCTCGAGGGGGCCGAAGGGAGCCAGGACCGGGGCCAACAGGCCGGCGGTTACGAAAAGGACAATTATCGCCAGGCCCAGCAGGCCCAGGCGGTTCCTGCCGGCCAGGTCCGCCAGTCCAGGCAGGCTGAAGCGGCGCCTCGGGTTCGAGGCCGGTTTGGTTTTTCCCGGAACGGCCTTGGGAACGGTCATCTAGGTTGCCTAACGGTAACGGATTCTCGGGTCTAACACCCCATAGAGTATGTCCGACAAAAGGTTGCCTGAAACCACGAACACCCCGATTATGAGGAAAGAGGCCTGGGCCACCGGATAATCGGAATAGATGACCGATTGGACCATCAGGCGTCCCAAGCCCGGCCAGGAGAACACCGTTTCGATGAGCACGCTGCCCGCGCTGGCGTAGGCCCCTAAAAGAGAGACCGAGGTGGCGATGGGCAGGAGCGAGTTGCGCATGGCGTGCTTGAAGATGACCCGTCTTTCGCTCAATCCTTTGGCCTGGCAGAGTTCGATGAAATCCTCCCCCATGACCTCGAGCATGGCCGTCCGCATGACCAGCAGGGGATAACAACTGTAATAAAGGGACATCATTATCAAGGGCAGGGCCAGGTGATATAGAAAATCCAGGGAGAGAAAGGTGTCCAGCCGTCCGCCGGCGGCGTAGCCCGGGGTGCGCATATGTCCGGCGGGAAAGAGGTCCAGCTTGACGGAAAAGACGAAAATAAAAACCATGGCCATCCAGAAGTCGGGCGCGGAACGGAAGAACAACGCGGCCATGACCACTGTCTTTTCCAGCCGCGATCCCCGCTTCCAACCGACGTAGGAGCCTAGAATTATCCCCGACAGAAAAGCCAGGATAAAGGCCGGCAGCATCAGGACGATGGTATTCCAGAACTTATCGGCCACGATGTCGTAAGCCCGGACCCCGTGCTGGAAAGAAACGCCGAACTCGCCTCGGCTCAGGTTCTTCAGATACAGGAAATACTGCTCGATCATTGGCCGATCCAGGCCGAAGCGATGTCTCATTTCCTGTTGGACTTCGGGATCGAGGGCCGTGCTCAGGACCGTGATGGTCGGGTCTCCGGGCAGCATTCGGAAAAGAATAAAGAGAATGCTGGCCAGGAAGAAGAGGGTCAGCACGGCCAGGGCCAAACGTTTCAGCAGGTAGATTCTCATTCTAGGCGGAAATCAAGACCGGGCGGCCGGCCCCGAGACCGGGCTCTCGCCGGCGCGGGGCCGGCGGCGCGATCTCGGGGCCGTCTGATAATAAGGTCCCGGCCGCCTGATCACTTCGGCGGGTGGCAAAGACGGCCTTTCTCGTCCCACCGATAGCCGGCTTCCTTGAGGATTGATCTGGCTTTTTCCAGATCGTGGGGATAAGGCTTGATTTTCGGATTATGCCAGAATTCATTATGCGGGGCGATGATCGAGGCCCCGACCTCGGCATAGCCGAAGAAAATCTCTTCCACCATCTTGACCTTGGGCAGGGTGTAAGCCAGGGCCTGGCGGAACTTGGGGTCGTCGAAGGGCTTGCGCCTGATGTTCAGGATGACGCCGTCCGTGGTGTGGGTCGGCAGGTTGACTATTTTGATGTGTTTTTGTTTCTCCAGGTCCATGACCTGCTGGGGGGTCAAGAGGTTCAGGCTGTCAACCTCCTGCTTCTTCAGGGCCGTATTGACGGCTTCGGTGGTGCCGTAGAAAACGAAGAGGACGGCGTCCACCTGGGGCGGGCTGAAATGATCGGCGTTCCGGGTCATCAGGAACTCCTGGGTCTCCCGCCAGTGACCGAACTTGAAAGGCCCGCTGCCGATGGGCGGAACGTTGCGGTATTCATGGGGCTTGTCTATCTTCTCCCAGATATGCTTGGGGATGATGGGCGTGGTGCCGAGGGTCAGGGAGATGAAAGGCGCGTAGGGCGTCTTCATCTTGAAGCGAACCTTGTATTCGCCCAGGACCTCGACGGCCTCGATCGGTTCGAGTTTCTTCAGCAGGTAGACCGCCTTATGTTTGGTCAGGTACTCGAAGGTGAACTTGACGTCCTCGGCCCGCAACGGCTGGCCGTCGTGGAACTTCAGGCCTTCCCGCAAGGTCAGGTCGATGTTTTTGTCGTCTATTTTTTCCAGGGTCTTGGCCGCCCACAACTCGGGCTTGCCGTCGGGACCGTTGCGGACCAGGGTGTCATAGATGGAGTAGATGAAGACGAATTGATCCGACTCGTTGAACACCACGGGATTGATCGTCTTCAGATCGGACAGGGAGGAGCCGTAGCGGAAAGTCTTTTTCTCTCCCAGCGGCTGAAGCCCGGTGAGGGTGGCGGCGTCATAGAAGCCGGACACGGGCATGATCCCGGCCTTGAAGGCGGTCTGGTTGTAAGCCTGGATGGAATTATTATTCACGGTCACCAGCCAGGGATTTTTATTGAACAGGACTTCCTGGCATTTATGGACGATCTCCCGACGTTTGTTCAGGTCATACTCGAGTCTCTGGGCTTCAGCCAGGCGGTCATACTCCGGATCGTTGAAGCCGGCCAGGTTCCAGGCGCCCGGACCGGCGTTGGACGAATGGAAGACGGTGTAAAGAAAAAAATCCGGATCGAGGCGGTCCACGGTTCCGGACCCCTCCATCATGGTGGCGTCGAAATCCTTGTCTTTGAAGACGCGTTGAATGAGCGGGTTGGGGATGTTGAGCGGTTCCAGCCGCACTTTGAGGCCCAGTTTCTCCCAGTTTTCCACGATCATCAGGGCCTGCTGATAGACCCACTGTTGTTGGCCTTGAGGAAAGCTGGTGAAGTTGATCTCCTTGACGGGTTCCAAATCCGCGGTCAGGGCCGGCGTCGGGCCGATAAAGAAAAGACTGGTCATCGACAGAAGCCATAAAATCCTGACGATTCCTCTGGACATGCCTGCACCTTCCTTGCTGATGAAAGTGTTGGTCAGGTTAAAAAAACCAAAACGATTCCACCTTGGCCATGGGGCAGTCTTCAGGGGATATAATACTAAGCTCCGCCTGTTTTATCTATATCCTACCTTGGGGCGGGATGAAAAGGGGGGGTCATGGTGGTGGTCGGAGCGAATCCGGGCCTGGGTCTTCCGACCCAGGCCCGGAACGAGGGGGGCGGCCTGAATAGCCAGCGAAGATTAGGCCAGGAGCCGCCTTACATTACGGAAAAGTAGGGCGTTCGATCCTTGTAGATGCGGGATATGAGCCCCTCGCCGCTCAGGTCCTTCAGGCAGCGCGAGACCTGGCTTTCGTCCTCGGCCAGGGCCGAGGAGATTTCCTTGAGGGGCATCACCTTGCCGGCCGACCGCAGCAGGTTGATCACCCGGGCCCGGATGAACTCTTCGCTGACCACGTCGGCCAGGGTCTGGTCATAGGCCAGGGCGTTGCGCTGGTCGGCCGGGTAATGCTTTTCGTAGGGCCGGCGTAATCCGGCGCCCAGAACCCAGCGCACCCTCGAGTTCCGCAGGGTGTCGTACAGGGCTTGCAGTCTTTCCTGGACCAGACCCTGGCGCCGGATGGGTCCGAGCCGCTCCAGGATGGACATGAAGCCGGCGACGGTCTGGGTGAAGCGCTCCGGCCGGTTCATGTCCGTATGGGCCAGGGCGATCCGTTCCCGTTCGAGCCCGCACAGGCCGAGCAGTTTTTTAATCAGGTTGACCCGGCTCCAAGTGTGGTCCAGGCCGTAGCTGTGGTGGCATTCTTCCGGAGGGCAGCCGACCAGCAACAGTCCGTTGGCGCCTTCCAGCAAGGCCCGGCCCATGACCGTGGGATCGAGCTGGCCGATACAACCCACGGTCAGGACATAGAGACGGGCGTCGTAACGGTGGCCGCGGAGCCCGGCGTGGTCGGCCGCGGCCGCGCCGCCCCAGTTGCAGCCGAAGGCCATGACCTCACCCTCGGCCAGGCTTCCGGCCAGGGCCGCCACCCGGGCTTCCCGCTGTTCGGTGGTGTTGTTCTGCAGGCTCAAGGCGTGATAAGGACAGGCCGCGGCGCAGGTCCCGCCGCCGGTGCAGATCATGGGGTCCACGCGGCGGGGGATATTCCCGCCCCGGCCTTCGAAGGGTTCGATGCCGCCGCATTCGCAGATTTCATTGCACAGCCCGCAGCCGATGCACTTGGTGGTATCCACGGTGCAGACCATGCGCGGGGCGTACAATTGGCCGGCCTTGGCCTTGTTCACGATCTCGGCCACCTTGGCCGCGGCCCGCCGGCCCTGGCGCAGGGCTTCCCGGAGGTCGCAGGGCCGCCGGGCCGACCCGGCCAGGTATTTTTCGTCCTGACCCACCTGCTCGGGCCTGACCATCTGCGGGTTTTTCTCCAGGAACTCGCCTTCCTTGATGTCCAGTCCCAACACCTTGGCCACCTTGGACGATTCGTGCCCCGGCGAACGCACGGGCGAGAGACAGAGCATGTCCCAGGGCAGTTCATACTCGATCTGTGTTTCCGGGTCGGTCAGGGTGATGTATCCGGACTGGACCGTGGGCCGGATGGCCGAATCGTAGGGAATCCACCGGATGCTCAGGTCCCGGGCCTGGGCCCGCTCCGAAGCCGTGAGGGGCACGGTCATCGAGTTGTTGTAAATGATGCTGACCCGGGCCGTGGAAGAATGCTGGCGGATGTACCGGGCCATGTTCCAGGCCGCGCGGGCGGCCAGACCGGCCCAGGGCCGGCCCGGGGTCTCCAGGTCGTTGATCCAGAAGACGATTCCGCCGCCGGGCGCGCCGTGCAGCCAGAGGTATTCTTCCATCTCGGTATGGCAGAGGACCCGGACGCCGTCATGGCCGAAATCGTTGCCTTGGTTGAGCATCTGGCCGTCCAGGGCGGCGATGATGGCCCCGGCTTGATAGACCCGGGGCGGCGCGTTGCCCTCGGCGGCGAAAGTCACCATGTAATCGCCGACGCGGCCCATGACCCGGTCCAGATCGCCCACGGATATCTTTTTGACCAGGGGGCTCTCGTCCACTTCGGCCATGATCTTGCGCAGCCGCTCGTGATAGTTACGTTCGCCGGGATAGTGTTCGTGGAGCATGCGAATCTCGTCCTCGGCGTCTTCTGTGTTCACGGCGACGATCGTCTCGATCCCGCGCCGGAGCAACTCCTGGGCCGCGCTGAAGGTGGCGATCCCGCCGCCCAGGATCATGACCGGGCCGTGGAAGTCCACGGTCTGCCGGGGGGAGGGAATCAGGGCGTTAAGGCCGGCGGCGGCGGCCAGGATCAGTTTGGCCCCCTTGGCGGCCAGAAGGGTCGGTTCGGCCTCGTGGGCCTGGGCCACGTGGTCCCGCAGATTGACCAGGTCCACCTGGCCTTGCTCGAGACCTGTTTCCGCCAGTTCGCGTTCGAATTTCTTGAGCATGACCCGGGCTTCGCAGCCGGCCACGATGACCCGGTCCAGGCCTTGGGCGGCTATGGCCGCCTTGATGGCCGACAGACCCGGCGCCAGGCAGGGGTAGGGCAGTATTTCGACGTGGCCGGCCAGAGGGGCCCCGGCCAGGAGGTCTCTCAGCCCCGGCAGGTCCACCCGCGGGGCTATCTTTTGGCCGCACTCGCAGAGAAAAATCCCGACGCGGGCCTTGGCGTCCGATGCGTTTTCTTTCATGGTTCTTCCTCTCTCAGTGGGCCTGGCCGCGTTCCGTGCGCTGGGAGACGTCGCCCCGCACCCGGTCAAAACGGGCCTTCATGGCCCCGGTGGGGCAGACGGTCAGGCACGAGCCGCAGGCGATGCAGGCTTGGCTCGGTATCATGTACGGGGTGGCTACATGTTTGTCGGTGCCGCGCGAACCGAAGGACAAGGCCTGGACCCCGACCACTTCCTCGCAGACCCGGACGCACAAGCCGCATAACAGGCATTCTTCTTCCGGGTTTTCGGACTTGAACCGGGTGCCCGTGACGCCGTACTCCTTGGCCAAAGCCTGAATTTCTCGGCTGGCCGGACATTCGGCCAGGAGCATCTCCAGTATCCAGCGCCGGACGTTCTTCACTCTTTCGCTGGCGGTCAGAATCTCGACCCCCTCGTAGGGAGGATACATACAGGAGATGACCACCTTGGACCACTTGCCTGCCCGGGCCTCGACCACGCAGAGGCGGCAAGCGCCGCTGGGCTTGACCGCCTCGTGGAAACAAAGGGTGGGGATGTCGAGACCGTAGTGGCGGGCCGTATCCAGCACCGTCCAGCCGGGTCGGGCCTCGACCGGCCGGCCGTCCATGGTGAAACGGATCAGGCCGTCCTTCTTCTGGGCCGGGTCGGTACTCTTTTTGGTTCTGGCGCTCATGGTTCACCTTCCTATTCCACGATCACGGCGTCGAACTTGCACCCGTCCAGGCAGACACCGCAACGGATGCATGAGGCCGTGTCGATGACGTGAGGCTTTTTCTTTTCTCCACTGATGCAATGCTGGGGGCAGCCGCGGGCGCAGACGCCGCAGCCGTTGCATTTATCCGGGTCGATGCGGTAGGTGATCAGGGCCTTGCAGACTCCGGCCGGGCATTTCTTGTCCAGGATATGGCTCAGGTACTCGTCCCGGAAATATTCGAGGGTGGTCAGCACCGGGTTGGGGGCGCTGCCGCCCAAGGCGCACAAGGACCCGTCCTGGACGGCCCGGGCCAGGCTCTTGAGTTCATCCAGGTCCTCGAGGCTCCCTTCGCCCCGGGCGAAGTTGTCCAGGAACTCGAGCATGGCCTTGAGGCCGAGGCGGCAGGGCAGGCATTTGCCGCAGGATTCCTCTTCGAGAAATCGCAGGAAGTACCGGGCCACATCCACCACGCAGTCCCGTTCGTCCATGACGATCATGCCGCCCGAACCCATCATGGAACCGGCCTTGGTCAGAGAATCGAAATCCACCGGGGTGTCTTTCAGGGCGTAGGGCAGGCAGCCTCCGGAAGGACCGCCGGTCTGGACGGCCTTGAACCGGTCCCGCCCCGGCACGCCTCCCCCGATCTCTTCCACCAGGCGGCCCAGGGGCATGCCCATGGGCACCTCGACCAGCCCCACGTTGTTGACCTTGCCCACCAGGGAGAAGACTTTAGTGCCGGTGCTGTGGGGCACACCCAGGCCGGAGTACCATTCCGGACCACGTTCGATGATTTGGGGCACGTTGCACCAGGTTTCCACGTTGTTCAGGACCGTCGGCCGGCCCCAGAGGCCCTCCTCGACGGAGCGGACGTACTTGGGTCGCGGTTCGCCGGCCCGGCCCTCGATGGAAGTGAAAAGGGCCGTGGATTCGCCGCAGACAAAGGCCCCGGCCCCGCGATTGATCTGGACGTCGAA
This sequence comes from Thermodesulfobacteriota bacterium, assembly GCA_040755515.1. Taxonomy (GTDB): domain Bacteria; phylum Desulfobacterota; class Desulfarculia; order Adiutricales; family JAGVGV01; genus JBFMAW01. The sequence goes on from JBFMAW010000004.1 coordinate 27,228, forward strand.
GCTGAAGCCGGTGCCCAGTATGTTTTCACCCAGCAGACCCAGGTCCCGGGCCTGGGCGATGGCCAGGGACAGATGCTTTATGGCCAGGGGGTATTCGGTCCGAACGTACATGAAGCCTTGCCGGGCGCCCACGGCGTAGGCGCCGATGATCAGTCCCTCGAGCACGGCGTGAGGGTCGCCTTCCATCAGGGTCCGGTCCATGAAGGCGCCGGGGTCGCCTTCATCCCCGTTGACCACCACGTAAACCGGCGGTCCTTTCTTTGCGGCGGCCTCGACCGCGCTGCGCCATTTACGGCCGGTGGGAAAGCCGGCGCCGCCCCGGCCGCGCAGCCCGGAAGCCTCGACCGCGGTCACGACCTCCTCCGGGGTCAGGGACGACAAGGCCTGGGCCAGGGCCTGGTACCCGCCCGCGGCGATGGTGTCGTCAATGTCCGCCGGGTCAAGGCGGCCGATCCGCCGCAAGACCAGCCGGTGCTGATGTTTGTAGAAGGGGATCTCGCGGTCGTGGACCAGGGCCGCGCCGGTCCGGGAATCATGATAGAGCAGCCTTTCCACGGGCCGGCCTTCGACCAGGGTGGCCTGGACGATCTCTTCCGCGTCCCGGGGCTGGACCTTCTGGTAAAAGATGCCCGCGGGCTGCATGATCACCAGAGGACCACGGGAGCAAAAACCGTGGCAGCCGGTGGTCTTGATTGCGGGGATAACCTTGGCCTGAAGACCGGTCCCGGCCAAGGCCTTTTTCAGGGCTTCGGCCACGAAGGGGCTGCCGTTGGCCAGACAACCGGTGCCGTGGCAGACGATGATATGCGGCCGGTCCGAAGGCCGTTGGGCCGCTATTTTTCGCCGGTACTCGGCCAGGGCCTCGATTGACCCCAGCCGCCTTTGTTCCAATTTCCTGGCCGCGACGACGGTCATGCCGCACCTCCTAGGCCGCTGTCTTTTTGAGAATCTTGTTGATCTTCGGGGAAGTGGCGTTGGCGTGGTACTGCTCGTCAATCACCACCACCGGCGCGAGGGCGCAGGCCCCCAGGCAGTTGACCGTATCCAGGGTGAATCTGAAGTCCTCGGTGGTCTGACCGGGCTCGATGCCCAGTTCGCGGGTCAGATTTTCGACCATGCGCGCGGCGCCCTTCAGATGGCAGGCCGTGCCCAGGCAGACTTTGATCTCATGCTCGCCGCGGGGCTCCAGGCTGAATGACTTGTAAAAGGTGGCGGCTGCCCAGACCTGGGACAGGGGCACACCCACGTGGTCGCAGACGAGCTGCATGAATTCCGGCGAAATGAAGCCGTACTCGGCCTGGATATCCTGCAGCAGGGCGATGAGGTACCGGGGTTCACCGGCGTATCTTTCCAGAATTTCGTCAATATCGACGGGTTTCTTGCTCATGGCTTCCTCCTTGACCGCCCAGGGATGGGCTTGGACCGACGCTTCCGGAAAGAGCAAAGGAGCGGCCAATTTGTCAACCAGTTGATGTTATTGTTAAATTAGCAGGAGACCGGACCGGCGGCCAGGGGCAGGTTCAGCGGATTATGTTTCATCGTTGATACGTCATGCGACAAAACAAATTATAAATAGTTAATATTAAAATATAAAAACTAATTTGTCTCAATCGATGATGTTTCGGGACGTTTGAAACAGGATCGCCCCGCCCTCGACGTGGGGCTAGGTCAGGCCGTGAATCTTCATTTTTCGCCACAGGCTGCTGCGGCTGATGCCCAAGGCCTGGGCCGCTTCCTGGCGCCGGCCCCGAGCCTTTTCCAGGGCCTTGAGGATGGTCCTTTTCTCGTCGGCCCAGGGCTCGGGCGGAGTCAGAGCCGGGGACATGGACGGATTCTTGGGCGGCTGGTCGCTCATGTCGGGCAGGTGGGCCATGGTGATTACCGGCCCCTTGACGAAGACGAAGGCATACTCCAGAACGTGCTCCATCTCGCGCACGTTGCCCGGCCAGGCATACCGTTGAAAGAAGGTCATGACCTTGGGGTCCACCCCACGGACTTCTTTCCGGTAGACGGCATTGAGCTTGGCGACGAAATGATTGACCAGCAGCGGGATGTCTTCGTGTCTTTCCCGGAGGGGCGGCAGGCGGAGAGGCACGGTCCGGAGCCGGTAGAACAGGTCCTCGCGAAAACGACCGGCCTTGACTTCCTTGGCCAGGTTCCGATTGGTGGCGGCGATGACCCGGGCGTCCATGGTGATGGGTCTGGTGCCGCCCACCCTTTCAAAGACTTTCTCCTGGAGTATCCTCAAGAGTTTGACCTGAATTTCCGGCTTGATCTCGGAGATTTCATCCAGGAAGAGGGTGCCGCCCCGGGCCAGTTCAAAGCGGCCGGCCCGGCTGTTGACCGCGCCGGTGAAGGCCCCTTTCTCGTGGCCGAACAGTTCAGACTCCAGGAGGGTCTCGGCCAGGGCCGAGCAGTTGACGGCCACGAAGGGTCCTTCCGCGCGGGGGCTCTCGTTGTGGATGGCCCGGGCGAAGAGTTCCTTGCCCGTGCCCGATTCGCCCTCGATGACCACGGAGGCCCCGGCCGCGGCCACGTCGGGAACCTGGTCCAGGAGTTTGAGCACGGCCGGGCATTGACCCACGATCAGGGGGGCGCCCCCGCGGCTTTCGAGCACCCCCAGGCTGGAACCGGCGCTGACCGGCCGAAAGGTTTCCACCGCGCCGATGACCCGGTCCCGGCGGTCCTTCAGCACCGAGGTATTGACCAGGATGGACATCCGGCCGAACCGGCCCACGATGCGCACGTCCTGGTCCATATGGGTGACCCCGGTTTCCAGTGTGACCTTGAGCGGGCAGGCCGAGCGGCACAGGTCGCTCTTGAAGATATCCCAGCAGAAGCGGCCCAGCACTTCGTCTTTGTCGTACCCGGTGATTTCCTGGGCCCGGCGGTTGAAGGCCGTCACTCGCCAGTGGGTGTTGATGGTGAAGACGCCTTCGGCCAGGTTTTCGAACAGGGTGTCGAAGGCCAGGCCGGGCCGGTACAGTGGACCGGCGGCCGATATCGGCGGCAGGGCGTCCCGGAAACCGAGCACCACCCCGATTATCCGGTCGCCCCCGTCGTGGAGCGGCGTCACGGAATAGATAACCGGCGCGGGTGGGCCCACCGGCCGGCGAAGGTCGGCCGTCAGGTCGCAACGGGAGTGGCCGCCCTGGAGGGCTTCCCGGAAGGCCAGTTCGGCCTGAGGCAGATACTCGATCGAGAACAGGTCTTCCATCCGGACCAGGCGGCCGCGGGAGAACCTGGAGCGCAGGAGGCGTTCCACCTGAAGGTTGGCGGCCATGACCTGGCCGCGGGGATCGAGGACCAGAACCCCGTCTCCTTCCGGCAGGTCATCGTAGGCCTCGCTTTCGGTTACGGTGGCGGGCCGATCGTCCTTTTTCACTTCTTACGGCCCCGGTTCAGGCCCAGGCGCTCGAGGTCATCGTCGTTCAGCAGCGAGGATACGTTCCAGCTCAGCGACCGCACCGCCTCGGGATTGAGGCCCGGGGCGGTCAGCTCGCCGGCCTTTTCATAGCCGCGCTCGACGGCCAGGCGGGTCAGTTGCTCCAACCGCCGCCTGGCTTCAGACCTGCCTTGTCCGAAGGCCTGGTCATATAACTCACACAATATATTCACCCTGGTGACCGAACAGCGCCGGCAGGTGCGGGTAGTCAGGCATGGCTTTTCCGGCATCGTTTCCCTCGCTATCGTCAGTCAGGCTCCGGCTCGGAGATCACTTCCACCGCGACCGGGATTATAACATCATCGGTCCAAGGAAAGGAGGGAAACGGACATGATATATTCAGGGGAGAGTGGACAAGGTCGGCCAGTCCCGGCTCACCCTATGGTGTGCCTGACCAGGTTCAGCAGTTCGTTCGGGTCAAAGGGCTTGCCCAGGACGGCCACTACTTTCCTCATGGCCAGCTCCGGCCTCGACAGGCCGCTGATGACGATCACCGGCAGGTGGCTGAACTCCTTGCTCTGGCTCATCCGGCGGAAGAACCTGGGCCCGGTTTCCTTGGACATGTCCAGGTCCAGGGTTATAAGGTCAGGCGGCTCCTTCTTCAAGACCTCGAACCCTTCCACGCCATCCGCGGCCGAACAGGTCTCATAGCCGTTGTCCTGGAACAGGGTCGACAGGTATTTCACCACCGTCGGGTCGTCTTCGATAATCAATATCTTCTTGGCCATGCGCGCTCTCCTTGTCCGTTCGGCGGTTGATCGCCCCCGCCGGCCCTCTTGGGACAACCACGTTTTTATTCGGCCTCGGCCGGATAAGTTTCGTCCGGCGACCCGGCTGCCGGTAGTCGAATTTCGAGGCGGGTGCCCTGGCCCACGGCCGAATCCACCAGTATCTCTCCGCCGTGCTGCCGCACCACCTTGTCGGTGACGTACAGGCCCAGCCCGGTTCCCTGCCGGCCCTTGGATGAGAAAAACAGGTTGAACATGTTTTGCTGCACCTCCGGGTCCAGGCCCGGGCCATTGTCCTGGACTATGAAGACCACGCCCTGATCCGTGGAGCGAACGGAAAACACCACTTGGTGATAAGGCTTGGACCGGTCTTCGGCGCAGGCCTCCACGGCGTTCTCCAGGACGTTGATCAGGGCCGTCCTCAGATAAACGGGATCGGCGACTATTTTACCCGAATTCGGCGAAAAGTCCCGGACAAGTTTCACCTGGTTCTGAGCCGCCTTGGATTCGGCCACCGCGGCCACGTCCTCGGCCAGGTCCAATAAGGCTATCTCCGTTTTCTTCAGGTCCCGTTCCTTGGAGAACAACAGAATGTCCAGAACCATGTTCCGGATGCGGCTGACCATGATCTTGACCGTGGACAAGCCTTCGCGAATCTGGTGCTCGTCGGCTTTTTTCAAGCCGGACTCCATGAGGTACAGGCCGCCGTCCAGGCCGGTCAGCAGGCCCTTGATGCCGTGGGAGATGGAGCCCAGCATCAAGCCCAAGGAAGACAGATGGTCATGGAGTCGGAGCAATCGTCCGGCCTCGATGGCCATGACCACGGCCCGGGTGACCCGGCCGCCGGCGTCCCGGATCGGGGCCGACCAGACCAGGACCTGGCTGGTCCGGCCGGTCCGGGTTATGAGCGTGGTTTCGATCTGTCGAGGGCTTCCGTCCTCGAAGGTCCGGGCCGCCGGGCAGTCCGGGCAGGGATGATCCTGTTTCTTGAAGGCCTCGTAGCAAAGACCTCCCGGTTCGGCGTTAAAATCCTCCCTGGAGCGGTGGTTGACCGCGATCATCCGCCAGTCCCGGTCCAGGACGGTCAGGCAGCAGGGCATGTCGTTGAACAGGTCTTTGAACCTGGCCTGCAGAACGGTCGGGCCGGCTCCGTCTTCGAGACCGGCGGAACGTTCCAACTCGAGCAACCTGGCCGCCTTGAGGTAGACCATCTCCTCCAGGTTGCGGGTGTAGGCCCGGAGCTTCTCCCGGGCCTCTATTTTTTCCTGAACCTTGAGCAGGGCCTTTTCCAGGGCCTCGACGTTTATGGGCTTGGTGATGAAGTCAATCGCCTCGTGGCGAAAACTCTCGATGGCCACGTCCATGTCGCCGTGGCCGGTGATCATGATCACCTCGACGTCCGGGTCCTGGTTCTTGATCCGGCGCAGGAGCTCGACTCCGTCCATATCCGGCATTTTGACGTCGGTGACCACGATGGGCGGACGCTCCCGCTGGAAGATGCGCCAGGCCTCCCCTCCGTTTTCGGCCTGCAGGACCTGGCAGCCCATGTCCTTGAGCGATATGGCCAGCACCAGCCGAATATCCTCCTCGTCGTCCACCAGCAATACCGTCCGGTCGGTCATGAATCCTTCCTGGCGGGAAATTCGATGACGAAGCAGGCCCCCGGTCCCCGATCCGAGGTCACGTAAATGTTCCCGCCGCAGTCCTTGACTATACCGTAGCTGATGGACAGTCCCAGTCCGGTGCCCTGGCCGACCTCCTTGGTGGTGAAAAAGGGGTCGAATATCTTGTCGCGCAACTCTTCCGGCACCCCCGGACCGGTGTCGCGGACCTCGATCGCCACCTGGTGGTCCTTCAATCTGGTCTTCAGGGAAATTCTTTTCTCCGCCGGCTTGTCGCCGTTGACGGTCCACTTCTCTTCGATGGCGTCCCGGGCGTTGATCAGCAGGTTGATGAAGACCTGCTCGAGGCGGTCGGGATCGGCCATGATCGAGGGCAAATCCGCCGCCAGGTCCCACTCCACTTCTATGCCCCTGACCCGGAGTTGCTGGCTGAAAATCTCGAAAGCCCGTTCCAGCACTTCGTTGACCTGGGTCTTCACCAGCCGGACCTCGGTCTTGCGGGCGAAAAGGCGCATGTGGGTGATGATCTTGTTGGCCCGGTCCACGTTGGAATCCACCTTGCTCAACAGGGTAAAGAGGGTCTCGTCGTCAATCCTCTCCTTCCGGTTCACCTTTTTAATGAAGAAACTGCTGACCGTCTTGATGACCGACAAGGGCTGGTTGAGTTCGTGGGCCACGCCGGTGGCCATTTCCCCCAAAGTGGCCAGCTTGCTGGCCTGGGAGAGCTGATGCTCGGCCTCCAGACGCTTGGTGATGTCGCTGGTGGTCACCAGCAAGACCTTTTGGCCGTGATATTCCGAGGGCGAGACGCGGATGTTGACGAATTTCTTCCGGCCGGCCTTATGGGCATGCCTGACCTGGTTGATGAGCGGGGACGACCTGAGGATCGCGGCCCACCTTTCCCTCGGGTCGTCCAGAAAGAGGTCCAGGAAAGAACGGCCGATCATCTCCTCCTTGTCATAACCATATTCGGCGATCGCGCTGTCGTTGCAGTCGAGAATCTCGAAGGAATTCAAATCCAGCACGAAAACCGGATTGGGAATGTTGTTGAAAATGGCGTGATACTTGTTTTCCGATTTCTCCAGTTCGTTTTCCAGGAGCTTGCGCTGGGTGATGTCCAGACTGATCTCCATGGCCGCGGTCACTTCCCCGTCGGCGTTCCGCAGGGGCGAGGTGATGACAATCCAATGTTGGGCCGTTCCGTCCTTCTTGAGACCTGATTCCTCGCTCACGTGGGAGAGTCCGTCCTCGAAGGTCCTTTCCACCGGGCAGACCGGGCATTTCCGTGGCAGTCCTTTATAGGCGTGGTAACAGAAGTCGTCCGGCCTGGGATCGAACTTATCGGCGAAGACCCGGTTGTATTTCAGCAGCCGGTACTCGCGGTCCTGGACCGTGATCAGGCAGGGAACCAGTTCGAACAGGTTCTGATATTCATCCCGCTGCTGGTTCAGTTCCGCCTGTTTTTGGGCGATCTCGCGGCCCATCTGATTGATGGCCTCGGTCAGATGTCCAATTTCGTCTTCCCGATCCAGGCTCACGCTGGCGAATTCTTCTCCCCGAGCGATGAGCTGGGTGCCGGCGATGAGTCTCTTGATGGGCAGGTTCACGAATGTGAAGACAAAGATCAGGATGGCCGCCGAAGTCAAGAGAAGGGTCATGAGGCTGAGGGCGATGATGGTGCTCTGGTATTGGGCTATTTCCCGGTCGGCCGCTTTCAGGGAAAGAACCACGTCCAGGGCCCCCAGGATCACTTTGCCCTGGGGATGGACGTGGCAGTCGCCGGTGGCGCACCCGGATTCGTTGTAGATGGGGCTGAGAATGCCCAGGAGTCTGGAGCCGTTGGGGGAGACGAATATCCTGGTTCTGTCCGGCAGGTCCAGTTGCGACAAGGGCGGTTCCGAACGATGGCAGACGTAGCAGGCCTCGGCCTTGATGTTGGTGGACTCGTCAATCTCTCCGGGCTGGTTCGAAAATTTGATCTGGCCCTTCTTGTTGTAGATTCTGACGTTGGCGATATGGGGCTGCTTGCTGATGTTCTTGATGATCTCGGCGATGTCCTCCCGGGAGTTTATCATCATGGCGTAGTGGGTGCCGAGTTTGATGGTAGTGCTCAAACGGTCGGACTCGGCGGCCAGGTTTTCCATGACCTTGCGCTTCTGGTATTGAATGTTGAAGTAGGACCAGCCGGTGATGCCCAAAAGCAAAGTCAGGCCCACGGTCAGAATGAGCTTCGAGATCAGGCTGTGACGGATACTGGCGAAGGCCGGCCGCATCGTTTACCCTCAGGGTCCCGGGCGATGGCCGAAGGTCCGGGGGACCGACAGGTTCAAATCCAGCCTCAAATCTTTTTCGGGGAGTCCCCAGGCCAAACCCAGGACCTGGCTCAAATATAGCACGGGCAGGCGGAGGTCCCAACCCGCGTCTTTGGAAATCCGGTCCTGGTAGGCCTCGAGGTTCATCTGGCACATGGGGCAGACCGTGACCAGGGCGTCGGCCCCTCGGGCGGCCGACAAGATGGCTTCGACTAGTTTGAGCGCCACTTCCGGTTTGGTGGTCATATGGGAGGCGCCGCAGCACCGGCCGCCCATGTCCCAGGGATGAACGTCCGCTCCCGTGGCCTTCAGCGCCGGCTCCATGGACCGGGGCGCCTCCGGATCGTCAAAATCATGATAGGGTCGCAGGCACTGGCAGCCGTAATAGGGGGCCAGCCGCAGGCCGGTCAAGGGCTTTCTGACCAGGCTCCGGATCAGGTCCGGCCCCAGGTCCCGGACCACCACGTCCAGCAGGTGCCGGACCCGGGACCGGCCCCGGTACTTCAGACCGACCTCTTCGAGGACCTGGTTGACCCTGGCCAGGTCGGCCGGACTCCGCTCGGCCAGGTCTTGCGCGGTTCTGAGATTGAGATAACAGGCACTGCAAGGGGCCAGGATGTCGCCCTCCGAGTTTTCGGCCAGGGCCAGGTTCCTGGCGGCCAGGGCCAGGGCCAGAAGCTCGCTGGTGGCCTCGGCCGCGCTGGCCCCGCAGCAACTCCAGTCTTCGATCTCCACCAGGTCGTGGCCCGCGGCCTTCATCACCGCCCGGGTGGAAACGTCGTACTCCTGGGCCGTGCCTTCCAGGGAACAGCCGGGATAGTAGGCGTACTTCACTCGCGGCCCTCCAGTTTCAGCGCCCGGCGGAAGATCGGTTCCAAGAGCGGTTTCCTTTTTTCACCCGAACCCCAGGGCTTGACTTTGCCTTTGCGCATCAGCTTCAGCCCCAGGCCGGCGAAGCGCAACGGCGCGATCGGGTCCAGAAGAGAGATGAAATAGCGGGTCATGAAATCCATCTCCCTGACCCGGCCGTAGCGGCGGGCGCTGGCCAGGAAGCTTTGATGGAAAAGGGCGCTGCGCCGATACCAGGCTAAACCGGCCCGGGCCGCCAGGCGCTTGAGGGCCGACATGGCCTGGGTCAGAGGCAGGCTCCGGGGACAGCGCAGGGTGCATAAATAACAGGTCGAGCAGAGGGCGAAGGTCCGGCTGGCGAAAATTTCCCGCTCCTGTTCCATTATCACCAGGCGCCAGAGCTGGCGCGGGGTCAGGTCCATGGCAAAGGCGTTGGGACAGGAACCGGTGCAGGTCCCGCACTGGAGGCAGGTCTGGATCATGGCCCGGACCCGGGCCAGGTCTTCCCGGCCGGCGCCGTCCTTTCCCTCGCCGGGCCCGGTCGCGCTTGATAACGGTGAGGTGAAAGGCTGGTCCATCATGAGCCGGCGCCTCCCAAGGCCGCCTCGATGGTTTCCATCATGCGCTGGTCCGAAAAATCGTTAAGGATCGCCGCGCCGTTGGGACAGATCGCCGCGCAGGCCCCGCAACCCTGACAGAGGAAAGGATTGACCAGAACCCGGCCCAAGTCCGAATCGAGGGTCCTGGCTTCATACGGGCAGGTCTCCACGCAGAGACCGCACAGGGAACAGAGGCTCGAGCGGACCCGGGCCGTGTCCCGGCCGGAGCGCAGGCGGTCCCTCATCAATACCCGCAAGGCCCGCATGGCCGCGGCCTCGGCCGTGGCCACGGTTTCGGCCAGGGCCCGGGGGGAATGGCACAAACCGCAGGCGAAGACGCCTTCCCGGCCGGCGTCCACCGGCCGCCACTTGGAGTCGGCGGCCTGGAAAAAGCCGTCCGGTCCGGTTTTTATTCCGAAAGTCTTCACCAGGTCCGCCGGCAGCCGGGGGTTGACCCCCGCGGCCAGAATCAGCAGATCGGCCTCGATCTCCACCGTCCGTCCGATGATGGGTTCGAAAGCCGAAACCACGACCCCCTGGTCTCTTAAATGAACTTGGGGTTTGTTGTCCGTCTCGTAGGGAATAAAGATGACCCCGTTGCGGCGGGCCCGGGTGAAATGGCTTTCGTGGAAACCAGGGGTCATCATGTCCCGATAAAAGATATATACCGCCAGGTCCGGGTTCTTTTCCTTGAGCCGCAGCGCCTGTTTTATCGCGGTCGGACAGCAGACCCGGCTGCAGTAGTTGCGCGGTTCCTCCCTGGAACCCACGCATTGGATCATGACCACCGCCTTAAGACCGGACGGGTTGATCTCCCCTTCGGCCAAGTCCCGTTCCAGTTCCATCTGGGTCTTGACCGCCGGGCTGTCCCCGTAATGATAGGTCCGCGGTTCGGCCTCGACTCCTCCCGTGGCCAGAATGGTCACCGCATGCTCGAGGCTCTGGACTTGACCCGCCTCGTCTTGAATGCTGGTTACAAACCGGCCGATGCCGCCGGTGGAGCCGATGATCCGGGCGTTGGTGTACAGCTTGATCAAAGGATGCTTGTCCAGGCGTTCTAAGAGCCGCGCCAGCAAGGGCGCCGGGTCATGGCCCTCGAGGGTGGTCTTGAGCCGGCGCAGGTTGCCGCCCAGGACGGATTCACGCTCCAGCAAGACCACCAGGAACCCGTGATCGGCTATGGCCAGGGCCGCGGTCAGGCCGGCCGGACCGCCGCCGATCACCAAGGCCCTCTGGCTCACCGAAAACTCCTCCCGCGGACCCGCCTCCCAGCGTCTGACCCTGGCCAGACCGGACTGGAGCGCGCCTTGGATCAGGGCCAGTCGGTCGCCCGGCTTCAGGTCTTCTCTCAGGAGCGAGCGGATATCCACCACCTCCATCAAGGCCGGGTCCAGGCCGGCCTGAAGGGTCAGGTCTTTCAGCTTATGGCTGATGAGGCCGGGCCGGCAGGCGCCGAAGACGATCCCGTTGGCCTCGCTTCGACTCGCGGCCAAGGTCAGGGTCGTCCAGGCCTGGTCCCGGCAGAGGTCTTCCAGGGTCAGGACGTTTACCACGGCCGGGTCCGAGGCCAGACGGCCGGCGAGAAGCTTCAGGTCCAGGGACAGCGGCAGGGCCCGTTGACACAGGCATAAAGCCACGATTATCCGTGGCTCTTCCCGCCCCGGATCGCGGAGAGGAGGAACGGATTCCGGCTCGAGGGCCAGGCTGCCGCCGGAGCGATGGATGGCCAGGGAGGCGGATAAGGCCGCGGCGTCGGCCTGGATCACCGCGGCGCCGATGTCCGCCGGACCGGTCAAGGAGCCGCCCGTGTACAGTCCCGGACGGCTGGTCCTGGTCAAGGAGAAGGGTTCGACCTGGATAAAACCGAATTCATTGAGACCGACGCCGCTCGATTGGGCCAGGGCGGGCAGACCCGCGGGAGGCCTCTGCCCCACGGACAGAACCGCCAGATCGAATATTTCTTCATGTCCCTGGCCGGTCAAATCCACCCAGGCCAGGGACAGCCCGCCCGTGGCCTGGTCCGGGACAAGGGAATGGACCCGGCCCCGTTCGAGGCGGACGCCGTGCCGCTGCTCCGCCTCTTGGCGGTAACGCTGAAACTCGAGACCGAACGTCCGCAGGTCCTGATAAAAAATGACCGTTTCCAGGTCCGGCCCGGCCTTTTCCCTGGCCAAGACGGCTTCCTTCAGGGCGAACATGCAACAGATCGAGGAACAGTAATCGGCGCCCAACCGCAGGTCCCTGGACCCCACGCACTGCAGCCAGGCCACCTTACGCACCCGGCGGCCGTCGCCGGGTCGGACCAGACGGCCCTGAGTGGGACCGGAACCGCTGATCAGTCTTTCGAACTCGAGCCCCGTGACCACCCCCGGAATGGTTCCGTAACCGTATTGAACCAGTTCGTTCCGGGGATCGTACTGCTCGACCCCGCCGCAAAGAACCACCGCCCCGACCTCGAACGCCGGACCGGTCTCGGCCTCGACCTTTTCGTACAAGGACTGGACCAGGGGAAAAAGCGCCTCCGGATCGAAAGGTTTGATCAGATAATCCAGGGCGCCGATCTTCATGGCCTCCACGGCCGTCTCCACGGTGGCATAGGCGGTCATCATGACCACGGTCAGCTCGGGGCTTATTTTTTTGGCCTTCTCCAGGACCTCGATCCCGTCCATGCCCGGCATTTTGACGTCCAACAACAGGAGATGGACCGGGCCGGCGGCCAGTAACTCGAGGGCTTCTGGTCCGGAAGAGGCCGTGGCCACGCCGTAGCCCTCGTCCTCGATCCAGGCCTTCAAGGAATCCCGGACCACCAGTTCGTCGTCCACCACTAAGACGTGAAAGGCCCGCCGCCCTACGTCCACCAGGTTGATGGCGCCGGTGGGGCAGACTTTTACGCAGGCGCCGCACCGGGTGCAGGCCGAGGTATCGATGCGGTAAAGGTGGGGCAGGGCCTGGGGAACGGGCAGGTAAACGGCCTTACGAAGGGACAAGCCGGCGTTGAAGGGGTCCGGAACTTCCACGGGGCAAACGGCCGTGCATTGGCCGCAACCCAGGCAGCGACTCTGGTCCACGAGGTTCGGCTTCGAGCGCAAACGGACCTGGAACCGCCCCGGTTCTCCGGTCAAGGCGGCCAGTTCCGTCTCCAAATACAGTTCGACGTTTTCGTGCCAGAACCCGCGCCGCGGGCAGAACTGCGAAGACGCGCTCCGTTCCAGGAGAGGCAGCATACGGCAGAGGCCGCAGTGGTTGGTGGGGAACTGGAAATCGAGCCGGGAGAGCATTCCGCCCGGGTGCGGCGACCGATCGACCAGGGCTACGCTGTACCCGGCCGCGGCCAGGTCCAAGGCGGCCCGGAGTCCGCCGATACCGGCTCCCACAACCAGGGCTCGTCCTATTTTACGGATCATCGTAACGACCTCGTTCTCTTGCCGGCCTATTGGCCGGAGGTCAGTTCCAAGAACTCCTCCTGGCCAAAGACCGACAAGGGCGGGGGTTCCTCCAGACTCCGGCCGGCCTGGTAGTCAAAGGCGGCCTGGGTCCGGACCGCCGCCAACTGCAACAACTCCATGACCGGCACCTCGTTGGGGCAGGCGTTCGAGCATTGGCCGCATCCCACGCAGGCCGTGCTCATGTGGACCATCCGGGTCAGGTGATAAAAGAGCGTGTCGGTGGGCATCTTGAGGACGCCCCGGCGTTGGGCCCATTTGACGTATTGAAAGGGTTCGTGCTCGAAGACGTCGGTGTTGAATACGCATTCCCGGCAGTAACAGACCGGACAAGCCGCCCGGCAGTTGTAACAGTTGACGCAAGCGCTCAAATAGCCGGCCAGGAGGCTCAAGTTCGAGGTCGCGGCCCTGGTGGCGGCCAGCATGGCTTCCCGCCTGGCGCCATGCTCGGCGGCCAGGCCGGCCAGGACGTCGGCCCGCGAAGCCGGGACCTCGGCCGGCGGCAGATCGAGACGAGTCAATAGGTCCCGGCCCTTGGTCGTCTGACCCACGGCCGGCAGTTGGTGGTCGGTATCCACCCCCAGCAGACAGATCATGACGTCGGCGCCTTCGGGGGTGAAATGGCCGCAGGCCTGACAGGCCGGAGCCGGTTTGAACCCGTCCAGGTCACCCTTGGTTCCAGACAGCATGTGCCGGTAGAATCTGGCCGTCGAGTCATCGCCGCAAAGATCGAAAAAGCGGGTATAGTCGGTATTCCGGTACGCGCCCAGGCAGTCCAGGCCGACGATGGTCACTTCCTCGATCTGACCCTGTTTGAGCTTGACCAGCTCGGTAAAAGCCCTTATTTCGCAGGGCCGCAGGACCAGGATCAGATGGCCGCCGATCGGTTTGCGGGTCAAGCGGGAGGCGATCCGGGCCGCGTTCAGGGGAAAACTGGGGGCCAGGGGGTCGGCTTGATCCAGGTAAGCCGGCTCGGCCACCAGAGTGGGTCTGACCGTGTTTTTCATCGGCAGGCGCAGAGGCGCCAGAACGGCCCGGATTTCCTCCAACTCGAGAAGCTGCTTGAAGAAGCCGGCGAGGGCCGCCGCCAGGTCTTTCTCCAGAACTTTGATTTCTACCGCCCCGGCCATTTTATTCCTCCAGAGGCCCGGTCAGATGACCATCATGGCCTTGGTCTGGTTGGGACCGATGGCCTTGATTGCGTTAACCAGGCGGGCGACGGTATGAGCGAACTCGAGGCCGTCGCTGGCGCCTATCCAAGCCAGTTTCAGGCGTTCTTCCTCGAAACCGAACTGGGTCAATATCTCCTTGAGCAGCTTGACGCGGCGCCGGGCCTTGAAGTTGCCGTTGATATAATGGCAGTCTCCGGGACGGCAGCCGCTTATCAAGACGCCGTCGGCCCCTTCCAGAAAGGCCTTGAGCACGTACTTGGGATCAATCATGCCGGTGCACATGACCCGCACCAGGCGCACGTTCATGGGATAAATGAGCCGTGACGTTCCGGCCAGGTCGGCGGCGGTGTAGGTGCACCAATTGCAAACCAGGGCGATGATGACGGGTTCAAACTCGGACATAGGCTCCTCCGGCCTCGACCGCGGTCGCCAAAGGCTCAGCCGCCGGCCAGGCTTATCCCTTCGAATATTCCATCTATCTCTTCCAGCAACTGCCGGCCGGTGAAATGTCGGCTGCGGGCCGCTCCACTGGGACAATGGGCCGAACAACTGCCGCAACCCTTGCACAAAGTCTCGTTGACCACGGATATCCCCCGCCGGCGATCGAACTCGATGGCCGAGTAGGGACAAAGTCCCAGGCAGACCTGACAACCGGCGCATATATCCGGGTCTATCCAGGAAGTGGTCGGTTCGATCTCGACCTGGCCCAGGGTGGCCAGGGCCAGGGCCTTGGCCGCCGCGCCCGAGGCCTGGGCCACGGTGTCCGGGACGTCGCGGGGCGCCTGGCAGGTCCCGGCCAGAAAGATACCGTCCGAAGGCGTGGACAAGGGCGCCAGTTTGGGATGCTCCTCGAGGAAGAATCCGTCCCGGCTACGATTGACGCCGAAGAGGCGGCCCACCTCGGCGGCGTCCTTCCGGGCTTCCATGGCCGGACAGAGGACCACCATATCCACCGGGAGGCGATACCCGCGGCCCAGCAGGGTGTCTTCCCCGATGACCATGAGGCGTCCCTGCTCCTCGGCCGATAGGGCCCGATCGGTTATTTCGGCCGGCTTGCCCCGGATGAAAACGATTCCCTCCTCCTGGCATCGTACATAGAATTCTTCATAGCCTTTGCCGAAGCAGCGCAGGTCTATATAGAAGTCGTAAATCCGGGCCCGGGGGCCGATCTTGTCCCGGATCAGGTGGCCGTATTTAAGGGCGTACATGCAGCAGACCCGGGAGCAATACTCGTGGTAATTATTATCCCGGCTGCCCACGCAGTGGACGATGGCCACCCGCTCGGGCGGCCGGGTAAAGCGGCCCGCCCCGTCGCGCATGAGTATCTGCCCGCCGGTGGGGCCGGTGGAGTTGTTGAGTCTTTCGAACTCGAGGCTGGTGAAGACGTTGGGGTAGCGTCCGTAGCCGAACTGTTTCATCGGGGTCGGGTCCAGGAGGTCGAAGCCGGTGGCCAGGATGATGCTGCCCACGGTGAGTTCCAGGATTTCCGGCTTCATCTCATGATCGATGGCCTTGACCTCGCATACCCGCAGGCACTGCAGGCACTCGCAACAGGCGCCGCAGTTCAGGCAGCGTCCGGCTTCCGCTTGGGCCGTCCGTTCGTCGAAACCGGACTCGATCTCCCCGAAGGTCCGCGGCGCGGGATTCATTAGAAGCGTCGTCCGGCCTCGGGGGATGATCGGGGTATGGGCCGGTATCCGGCTCCAGTTCTCTCCGGCCGCGGCCGGGGCCTCCATCCGTTCCTCGAAGGCCACCAAGTCCCGGCCATCAATGAACATGGCCATGGCTTCGGCCGCCCGGCGGCCGGCGGCCACGGCTTCGATCACCGTGGCCGGACCGCTGACCGCGTCGCCGGCGGCGAAGACGTTGGGAATCGAGGTCCGCATGGTCATGGGGTTGACCGAAATGGTTTGGCGGGCCGACCACTTCAGTCCCGGCAGGTTGTCCGCCCAAGGCGCCTCCACCCGCTGCCCGATGGCGGCGATGACGGCCTCGCCCGGAATGGTGAACTCGGAACCCGGTCTGGGCACCGGCCGGCGCCGGCCGCTCTGGTCCGGCGGCCCCAATTCGTTCTTTTGGCAGACCAGTCCGGTCACCCGGCCTTTTTCCGAGATGATCTTCACGGGCGAAGTCAGGTATTCGATCCGAACGCCTTCGGCCAGGGCCCCTTCGATCTCCTCCTCATAGGCCGGCATCTCCCTCCGGGAACGACGGTAGACCACGGTGACCGCGGACCCCAGACGGCGGCATATTCTGGCCGCGTCCACGGCCACGTTCCCTCCGCCGACTATCACCACCCGCTGACCGGGGCTGACCCTGGCCCCCAGGTTGACCTCCCTGAGGAACCGGACGGCGTCCAGAACGCCCTTGACCTCGGATTCATCGGGCAGGCCCAGCCTGAGTCCGCGATGGGCGCCGGGGCCCAGAAAGACGGCCCGGTACCCGGCCTTGGTCAGGTCTTCCAGGGTCAGATCGCGGCCGAAGGCAATGCCCGTGCGGACCTCCACGCCCAAGGACAATATGTAATCGATCTCGCGGTCCAATACTTCGGGCGGCAGGCGATAGTCGGGGATGCCGACCCGGAGCATGCCCCCCAAGACGGGCAAGGCTTCGAATATGGTCACTTGAAAACCTGAAAGCCGCAGGTAATAGGCCGCGCTGAGCCCGGCCGGACCGGACCCGATCACGGCCACTTTTTCCGGCCTGTTTTCAATCGAGGGGGCGGGCAGGTCGGCCGGCCTGACCTGATCGGCGGCAAAGCGCTTGAGGACCCTGATGGAGACCGGCTCGTCCTTTTCCCGACGGCGGCATTTGGCTTCGCAAGGATGGGGGCAGACCCGGCCCAGGGTTCCGGGCAGCGGCAGGCGGTCCATGATCAGTTGAACGGCCTCCGGATACTTACCCGCCCTGATCAGTTGAACGTAGCCTTGAACGTTGACCCCGGCCGGGCAAGCCCCCTGGCAGGGCGGACGGTCCTTTTTGTCAATACAGAAAGCGATGGGTACGGACTGAGGGAAGGACCGGTACACGGCCTGGCGCTCGGCCAGTCCCTGGTCCCATTCGCTGGGCAGGGAGACCGGGCAGACCTGGGCGCATTCTCCGCAACCGGTGCAGAGGCCGTCCTTGACGTAGCGGGCCTTCCGGACGACGGTCACCTTAAAATTGCCGATGAAGCCCGATACCTCCTTCACTTCACTATAGGCCAGTAAGGTGATGTGCGGGTTCTGGGCCACCGCGACCATCTTGGGCGTGCCGATGCAGGCGGCGCAGTCGAGGGTGGGGAAAGTCTTGTCGAACTGGAGCATGTGGCCGCCGATGGTCGGTTCTCTTTCGACCAGGTAGACCCGGTACCCGCCGGCGGCCACGTCCAGGGCGGCCTGAATGCCGGCTATCCCGCCGCCCACCACCAGCACGTCCGGGTGGACCTTGGTCCGCCTGGAGAAAAGGCTTTCATGGAAGTTGACCCGGCTCACGGCCGCGGCCACCAGGCTCTTGGCCTTGGCCGTGGCCTGGTCCGGATCGGCGGTCACCCAGGAAACTTGTTCCCGCACCGAGGCCATCTGAAAATGATAAGGGTTCAGGCCGGCCCGCTGGCAGGCGGTCTGGAAGGTGCGGCCGTGCAGGCGGGGCGAACAGGAAGCCACCACCACCCGGGTCAAACCCATCTCCCGGACGTCCTTCACGATCATGTCCTGGCCCGGATCGCTGCACATGAACTTGTAATCCCGGGCCACGGCCACGTTTCTGAGACCGCGGGCAAAGTCCGCCACTTCCGTCACCCGGACCTTGCCGGCGATGTTCACCCCGCAGTGGCAGATGTAGAATCCTATTCTTACCGGCATGCTAGCCATCCTCGGTATCTTTGGCCGGCGCCGGGCCGACGGCCCGATGAGCGGTCTGGAACGGCCCGCCGCCTCTCCCGCGCCGGACCAGGGACCAGGCCAGGCTCAATAGCTCTTCGGCCTCCGGCGGCTTTTCGAGAAAGGCTTCGGGACGGCTCAGACCCATTCCGGTCCGGGGGGCCATCATCTTGCGGTAATGGGCAAATGTTTTTTCATCTATTTCCGACAGCAGGATGACCGGGACGTCCTTGAGGCGGTCATCCTGCTTCAGCAGGGGGTAGAGTTGTATCCGGCCGTCCGGGGTGATCATCAGGTCGAGAATGATCAGGGCGGGCGACTCCTGCTGGATTTTAGCCAGACCCTCGGCCTCGCCGCCGGCCACGATGGGCTTGAACCCGCCGGTTTCCAGGAGACGGGACAGGAAGATGAGCATGTCCGGCTCGTCGTCCACCACCAGGACCTTGGTTTTTTCCGACACGAGTTTCACGGCGCTGCCCGCGCGTCCAGACGGGGCGGAAGATCTCCGCCGGGACCTGTCCGCCAGTGTAATTATTTTATTTATCTTATTCAAGCAGATAACGTGCCAGGACGATTTTTTTAGAAATAGATTGTTTTATCAATATGTTACCGGGAAGGTTGAAGAAGGCTGGGGCGCCCCGGCGGCGATAATGTTGCAAAGAAAGGGGTCACCATATGGTATCATGTTTGTTTAATTGGAAAAATTGTGAAACATTTGTTGCGCAACATGCAACGCAACATCGGTCGGGTTCCAACGTTCCGGCTAAAGGCCCTTCAGGGCGACAAGCCCAGGCGCTTCATCTTCCGCCAGAGAGTGGTCCGGTCCATGCCCAGGGCCAGGGCCGTCTTTTTCCTGTGCCAGTGGTGGCGGTGGAGCATGTCCAGTATCCGGTCCCGTCCGTCCGCCACACCGATCTGGTCCGCCTGAGGCGGACGCCGGACCGGCCGGCCGGCGGGGGAAGGGACGCGCAGGCAGCCGGAAAAGTGCTGCGGCCCGATGGTATCCTCGTGGCAGATGATCAGGGCCTGTTCCAGGATGTTTTCCAATTCCCGGACATTGCCCGGATAATCATAGGCCAGGAGCAGGGCCATGGCCTCGGCGGAAAGGCCGGGTGTTTTCCGGCCGCGTCCCGCGCCCAGGCGCCTCAGGATATGCTTGATGAGCAGGGGGAGGTCGGCCCGGCGGTCTTTCAGGTCGGGCAGTTCGATGTGGACCACGTTGAGCCGGTAGTAGAGGTCTTCCCGGAAATGGCCGGACGCTACCAGCCTTTCCAGGCGGCGGTTGGTGGCCGAAATGACGCGGACGTCCACCTGGAAGGTCCGGCGGCCGCCCAGGGGATAGAATTCCTGGTCGTCCAGGACCCGCAGCAGCTTGGCTTGCATGGGCCAGGGCAGTTCGCCGATCTCGTCCAGAAATATGGTTCCGCCGTGGGCTTCCTGGAACCGGCCCGGTTTATTACGATCCGCGCCGGTGAAAGCCCCCCGGACGTAGCCGAACAACTCGGACTCGATCAGGTTTTCCGGAATGGCCGCGCAGTTGACTTTAACCCAGGGCCCCTGGCGCCGCTGGCTGAGGGAATGGATTATTTTGGCCAGCAGGTCCTTGCCGGTTCCGGTGGCGCCTTCGATGAGGATGGTGGAGCCCGTGGCCGCCACCGCCTGGACCGTGGCAAAGACCTTTTGCATGGCCGGGTCCCGGCCGACCATCTGGTCGAAAGTGCAGCGGTCGGCCACGGTCTGGTCGTACCGTTCGGCCAGGGTCAAGTCTTCCAGGGTGGCCAGGCCGCCCATGGTCCGGCCCAGTTCATTGATCAAAGGCAGGTAATCGGCCCTCACCGGCACGACCTCGCCGTCCGGGGTGGTGATCCTGGTCTTCAGTCCCGGCCGCGGCTGACCTTTGGCCATGGCCTCCTTCAAGCAGGCCAGGTCGCCGTTTTCTTCGCCGGCGAAGATGACCGAGGCCGGGCGGCCCAGCACCTGGTCCCGCTTGAAGCCGGAGATGATTTCGGCCGCGGCGTTGAAGAAGGTTACGTGGCCCCCCCGGTTGACGGTGAAGATGCCTATATTCAAGTTGTCCAGGGTCATTTTCAGGTTGCGGGCGTCGTGTTCCACCCGGTGGATCAACTGGGCCAGGGGCGGCTGATCCTGGAGGATAACCACGCAGCCGGCCAGTTCGCGGGACGGCCCGACCAGGGGCGCGGCCAGGCGGGTGACCTGATGCCTCTGTCCGCCGGCGTCGAAAACCTGCACCTCCCGGGCGTCCTGGATGGGGTCCCAAGCCTTCTGGAAGGGACAGTCGGCTTCGCAGGGCAGGCCCCTGAACACCGCCCGGCAGGGCCGGCCCAGCACCTGGGCCTCGTCCATTTCCAGCAGGGCCGCCAGGCTGTTATTGATCGCGGTTATCCTTTTGCTTAAATCCACGGTGAAGGCCGGCAGATTCAGCCGGTCCAGGAGATGGATGTATTGATCGGACAGAAGGCAGTCCAGGCTGTTGTCGTCCGGGACGTCCATGCTCATCCTTACGGGGTTGCGCCGCCCGAATCCACTGCTGGTCCAGTGGCGGTCAGCCGGGCCCTCGGCGCTAGCCTCGCGATCTGTTTTTGATCCCAGTATACCATGGGACGGTTGAAATTACACGGGCTGGGACTGACCTTCTTCGGCCGGGACCGGCAGTTCCAGCACAAAGGCGGCGCCTTGACCGGGCTGGCTTTCCACCCTGACCGCGGCGTTATGCCGGTTCATGATGCCGAAAACCGTGGACAGACCCAGGCCGACGCCATAGCCTTCCTTCTTGGTGGTGAAAAAAGGCTCGAAAACATGCGGCAGGTGTTCGGGCGCTATGCCCGGACCGGTGTCCGTCACCGCTATCGAGACCAGCCGACGGTTCCGATCATGCCGGCCGGTCAGGGTCAAGACGCCTCCTTCCGGCATGGCGTCCACGGCGTTGAAGATCAGATTGATCACGCACTGCTGAAGCTGGTTGAAATCGCCCTCGAGGGCGGGGATATCCGGGTCGAGACTGAATTCGAGACGGATGTTCTGGAGATCGAGTTTGTGCCGGCTCAGGACCAGACAGCGATTGAGGAGTTCGGCGACGTTGACTTCTCCGAACAAAGGGGGCGATTTCCGGGCAAAAGTCAGCAGACCGGACACGATGCGGGTGCAGCGTTCGGTCTCGCTTTCCACCAGTTCCAGGTGCCGCAGGAAGTTTTGTCTCTGGTCCTCGGCCAGAGGCCCCCTTTTGAGAATCCGGCCCATCAGGCGGATGAAATTGAGGACCCCGGAAAGGGGGTTGTTGATCTCGTGGGCCACGCTGGCCGCCAATCGGCCCAGGGACAACATCTTGTCGTGATGCAGGACCCGGGCCTGGTCGGCCATTTCCCTTTCCAGGCGGCGGATTTCTCGCAAGTCGCGAAAAAAGCAGACCAGGCCGTCCGGACGTCCCCCGGTTTTCCAGGCCGTGGCCGAAACCTGAACCGGAACGGTCTGGCCGGACTTGGTCAGCAGGGAAGTCTCGTAAAGGAAAAGCCTTTCCGGGCCGCCCCAGGCCTCGGCGGACAAGTCCTCCCGGAATCGGACCAAGTCCGCCGCCGCCAAGAAACGGTCCAGGGTCAGGGCCTGGATCGCTTCCTCTTTGGCGTAACCCAGCATCCGCTCCAGGCTTTTGTTGAAAACGACCACCCGCTCCTCGGCGTCGCAGCCGAGTATGCCATCCATGGAGCCTTCGATCAGGTTCCTTTGGAAGTTGATGGTTTTCAGCAGTTCCTGGGCGGTCCGGGCCGCCTCTTTTTCCAGAAGGGCGGTATATTCCCGGACCTGCCGGCGGGAGGTGTGGCGCTCGCGGGCCCGTTTCAAGGCCAGGTGCAGGGCTTCGTCGTTGATGGGCTTGGTTATGAAATCGGAGGCGTCGAGTTGGAGGGCCTTGATGGCCAGGTCCAGTTCGCCGAAGGCCGTGGCCACGATCACTTCGGTGTCGGGGTCGAGTCTCTTGACCGCCTCCAGAACGGCCAGGCCGCTCATTCTGGGCATGCGGACGTCGGTGATGACGATCTGGGGCCTGGTCCGGACGCACAGGTCCAGCCCGGCTTCACCGTCGGCCGCGGTCAGGACTTCATAGCCCGCGTCCTCGAGGGTGACGGCCATGACGGCGCGGATGTCTTCCTCGTCGTCAATGAAGATGATTCGCCACTGGGCCGGGGTATCCATAAGTCAATCCTGTCAGGTTCTTACTATGGGTGAGAACACGGGCGCTGTCAACCACGAGCCCTGGCCGGCGGTCTGTTTCTTACGATAATTCCCAAGACGGCTATTGACAACCGGTCGGCGATTGAATATCCTTGAACGTCTCCAGGCTTGGTCGAAAGCGACCAAGCTGTTTCATTGAAAGGATGACCGATTGGCCAGGGACGATTTGATAAAACTGGAGGGGGTGGTCACCCGGACCTTGGGCGGGGGCCACATGGAGGTTGAAACCACCGATGGGGTGAAGATTCGAGCCATGCTTTCCGGCCGCTTGAAACGCTTCAAGATACGCGTTCTGGTCGGCGACCGGGTGGAAGTGGCCGTCTCCCCCTACGATCCCACCCACGGCCTGATCACCTACCGTCTCAAATAGCCCTCGGCCCGGACTGAACCGCCTCCCGCTTCACCGGCCTTTATAGTCTTTCCCCTTCCGCGAAATACTTTTCCGCTTGATCATCCGCCGCCGCTTCGCCAAGGAGGATCAGGGACCGCGCGCCGCACCTGGTGGTTGGAAAAAATCTTCAACAGGCTTGTCAGGGGGAATCCCGCCGAGGCGGGACCGGACGGCCGGGGTGTTCTTCGCCGGGCGGTATCCAAGGCCGCGGTCGGCGCGGCGGCTCGAGGACCAGAGGCGGCCGGCCTTCATCCGCCGGTACGCAGGAGGTGGGATATGGGCGGATCGGTCTCTGAGTAGACCGGGGGCGCGCCCCAGGACGCGCCCTTTACCGGCCTGGGGCAAAGGCGGCCTCCACCTTCCTGGCCGGCGGCCCTCCCGAGGGCGAGGGCCGGTCCGGCCAGGTCCGTTTCATGTTTTAGGGGCCTTTTCCCAGAAAGGGATAGCGGAAATCAGTGGCCGGGATAAAGGTCTCCTTGATCGTCCGGGGGTTGACCCAGCGCCACATGTTCAGGATCGAACCGACCTTGTCGTTGGTGCCGCTGGCCCGGGCCCCGCCGAAGGGCTGTTGCCCGACCATGGCGCCGGTGGTCTTGTCGTTGATGTAAAAATTGCCGGCGGAGTAGCGGAGTCCGGTCAGGGCCCGGCGGACCGCTGGCCGGTCCCGGGCGAAGATGGACCCGGTCAGGGCATAGGGCGAGGTTTGGTCGCACAGCCCCAGGGTCTCGGCGAAATCCTTCTCCGGATACACGTACACCGTCAGAACCGGGCCGAATATCTCTTCGTTCATCAGTTTGGTCTGGGGCTGGGTGGCCCGGATCACGGTGGGCTGGATGAAGTAGCCCCGCGTGTCGTCGGCCTGACCGCCGAAGACGATCTGGTGATCGTTGGAGGTCCGGGCGTATTCGAGATAGCCGGTGACGCGCCGGAAGGCCGGCCGGTCGATGACCGCGCCCATGAAGTTCCGCAAGTCGGCCACGTCCCCGACCTTGATCTCCTCGAGGGCCGCGGCCAGTAGATCCCGGACCTGGGGCCAGAGCGAGTCGGGGATATAGGCCCGGGAAGTGGCCGAACACTTCTGGCCCTGGAACTCGAAGGCCCCCCGGATCAAGGCCGTGGCCGCCAGGGCCGGATCGGTCGAGGCGTGAACCATGACGAATCCCTTGCCCCCGGTCTCGCCGACCAAACGGGGGTAGTTCCGGTACCGTCCGATGTTCCGCCCGATGGCGGACCACATCTCCCGAAAGACGTCCGTGGACCCGGTGAAGTGCAGGCCGGCCAAGCTCGGTTGGGCCAGGACGGGCGCGCCCACCTGATCTCCGGGGCCGGGCAGGAAGTTGATCACCCCGGGCGGCAGGCCGGCCTCCGCCCAGAGTTTGAGCAGAAAATGATTGGAGAAGACCACCGAGGAGGACGGTTTCCAGAGGACCACGTTGCCCAGCATGGCCGGCGCCGTCGGCAGGTTGCTGCCTATGGCCAGGAAGTTGAAAGGCGACACGGCGAAGACGAAGCCCTCCAGGGGCCGCGGTTCCAGGTGGTTCCAGTTGCCCGGGGCCATGTTCATGATCTGACCGTGGATCAGGCCCGCGTGATGGACGTTGAAGCGGTAAAAATCGATCAACTCGGTCGCGGCGTCGATCTCGGCCTGGTGGACGGTCTTGGACTGGTTGAGCATGGTGGCCGCGTTGAGCAGGAAGCGGTACTTGGTCGAGGCCAGGTCGGCGGCCTGGAGAAAAACAGCCAGTCTGTCGGTCCAATCCCAGGACGACCATTCCCGCCAGGCCTCCCGGGCCGCTTCCACGGCCGCGGCCACTTCCTGGGGACCGGCCTGGTGAAAGGTGGCCAGGACGCGGCCGTGATCGTGGGGGCAGCGGACTTGGCCCAGTTGGCCGGTGCGGACTTCCCGCCCGCCGACGAGCAGGGGTATTTCCGGCGGATCGGAAGACCGCAGGCGTTCGATCTCCTTGATTATGGCCGCCCGTTCCGGGCTGCCCGGGGCATAGTTGTATTCCGGTTCGTTCCGAGGTGGGGGGACGTTCATAATACCTTGGTTCATGGCCTTGATCCTCCCGTGTTGAACTGGACCATGATTAATTTGGGAGGGAAGGCGCTGTCAAGAGAAATATATCATAATTGACATATTATAATTCAGGCCGGTCGATCATCCGGGAGCCTGGCCCGAGAACCGGCCCGTCCCCTGGAATCGTCAGGCTAGACAGGTTAAATTAATACGTTTACCGTAACGTTGGGACCGGAGAACCTAATACCCGCGGACTGACGCGGAGGACTCCCCCGGAGCCGGCGGACCGACTGAAGAATCCGCTCTCGCTCGACGGTGCGCAACGGTCGCGGTCAACCGGCCAGGGCCTGCCCGAGGTCGGCGATGAGGTCGTCCGGGTCTTCGATGCCCGTCGAGAACCTGAGCAGGGCGTCGGTAATGCCGATCTTTTCCCTTTCCTCGGCCGGCATCTTGGCGTGGGAAGTCAAAGCCGGGAAACAGACCAAAGATTCGACCCCGCCCAGGCTGACGGCGTGGGTGAAGAGCTTGAGCCTGTTCACCACGGACCGGGCCGTTTCCCGGTCGCCTTTGATCTCGACCGAGAACATCCCGCCGAAGCCGGACATCTGGCGCTTGGCCGTTTCATGCCCGGGATCGTCCGGGAGACCCGGATAATAAACCCGCTTCACCCTGGGGTGGGCCGCCAGAAATTCGGCCAGGGCCAGGGCGTTGACGTTCTGCTGCCTTACCCTCAGGGCCAGGGTTTTCAGGCTTCTTTCCAGGCGGTAGCATTCGAACGCCCCCAGGACCACGCCGTGGTTGATGGCCGTCTCGGCTATCTTGTCCCCGAGGTCCGGGCGGGTGACCACCACGCCGCAGCAGAGATCGCTGTGGCCACCCAGGTACTTGGTGCCGCTGTGAGCCGCCACGTCAATGCCGTAGTCCAGGGGCCGCTGGTTGATGGGCGTGGCGAAGGTGTTGTCGATCACGGTCAGCAGGCCCTTGGTCCGGCCCAGTTCGGCCATGGCCCTGAGGTCCACCACTTTGAGCAACGGATTGGTGGGCGTCTCGAAATAGACGAGCCGGGTATTCTCCCGGACGGCGGCGGCGAAGTCCCTGACGTCCTGGCTTCGCACCAGCGAGTATTCGATCCCCAGGCGGCTCAACTCGGAAAGAAAGTGGAAAGTGCCGCCGTAGACGTCGTTCTGGATGACGGCGTGGTCGCCGGCGGCCAGCAGGGCCACCAGGGTGGTCGAGATGGCGGCCATGCCCGAAGACACCACCAGGGCCGTCCGTCCGTTTTCCAGGGCGGCCATTTTGTCCGCCACGGCCTTCTGGGTGGGCAGGTTGTAATAGCGGGGATACAAGACTTCGCCGCCGGACTCGGAAAACCGGTACGAGGACGAGGTGTAGACCGGCGTGGTCACGCCGCCGACCTTCTCATCCAGGTACCCTCCGGAATGAACGCACCTGGTCAGGGGCCTGTATTCGCTCATGCTGAAATCCTCCCGTCGAGATCACTTGGGTTCCGGCAGAAAGACCTCGATTTTAGCCTTCTCCCGGAGACGCTCGAGATAATCGCTCACTTGTTTGTTGATGTTTTCCTGCCGCACGTGCTCCCGCAACCGGTCCTTGATTTCTTCGAAAGGCGTCTGCTTTTCCGGCGTTCTGTCCGTAACCTTGATCAGGTGAAAGCCGAAATTGGTCTCGATCGGTCCGCTGATCTGGCCCGGGCTCAAGCCGAAAGCCGCGTCTTCGAAGGGTTTCACCGTCTGGCCGCGCCGGATATAGCCCAGGTCTCCGCCTTTCTTGGCGCTGGGGCACTGGGAATGTTCCTGGGCCAGGGCGGCGAAGTCCTGGCCGGCTTGTATCTTCTGCCTCAACTCGGCGATTCTGGCCTTGGCCTCGGCTTTCTTGGTTTCACCGTCCTCGGGTTTGACCATGATCAGGATGTGGCTGGCCTTGACTCTTTCCGGCTGGATAAAGAACTGGGGATTCCGGTCGAAGTAGTCGCGGGCGTCTTTTTCGGTGACCGTGGTCTTCTGGACTATCTCCCGGTTAACGAGAGTCTCCACGGCCAGACCTTGTTTGAACTCGGTCTTCACCTCGTCCTCGGTCATCTTCATCTCGGCCAGGGCGCGCAGGTATTCTTCCCGGGAAGGGAAGCGGGACTTCAACTCCTTCATCTTTTCCTCGATCGCCGCGTCTTCGATCTTGATGCCCTGGTCTTGGCTTTCCTGGAAGAACAGCTTGCGGCTGACCAGGTTGTCCAGGGCCGTTTCCTGCAGCAGACCTTGCTGGCCTTCTTCGAGTTTCATGCCTTTCTTCAGCAGCTCGACGCTCAAGCGGTCAACCTCCCGATCGTAATCCAGCCGAGAGATGGGCTGGCCGTTGACCGCGGCCACGGGATCGACCAGTTTGCCCTGGTCCGAGGGGCCGGCCGGAGGCGCGGTCTGGCTGGCGGCCGGTTTTTGGTCCGGACTCGAGGACTCGGGTTTATCGCTCTGACAAGCGGGCAGCCAGGCCAGAAGCAGCAGACCGAAAATAAAGATGCGTCCTAGGGTGGATTTGAATCGGGTCAAAATGGTTTCTCCTTGATTTGGTATAGGCGGGCGGCCGTCCTTACGCCTAAGTCCGGACCAGCCGCGGCGGGGTGGGGGCCTGTTTTTTCCGGCCGGAGAGATACAGCACCACGGCCAGGACTATCACCAGACCGCCCAAAAGCAGGGCGCCGAACATAATGGCCAGGCCGATAATGATCACCCGGGTCAATTTGGCGGCGAAACCCTGGATCATGGTCAAGGTGGCCGGCCGGGCGGGAGTGCTCTTCTCATAATCGGCCAGGAACCGGTATCGGCCGGCCGAGGTTATTTCGAACTGCATCAGAGAGACGCCGCGGCGGCCTTCCAGGTCATAGGTGCTGCTGCCTCGAACCTGACCCAGCTTTATGGCCTGGCCGGACAAGGTTTCCAGGCGGAGGTGGAGTCCTTTCAGCAGGTCTTCGTATTCGACCGCCTGGGCTTCGGCCCCTGGGGAGACTTCCAGAAAAATGGTGTACTGGCCCGGTTCGTCGAGTTGTATTTCCTGGCGGCCCGGCGCCTGGACCCTGACGATGCCCTGGGTCAAGCCGGTCAGGCCGGTGAACAGGTGGTAGACGAACCCGGCCACGCCGGCCAGGATGATCAGGCCGGCCAGAACGCACAAAACGACCAGTTTGGTTTTGTTCGGATTGCTCATGTCCTCTCCCCGGCCCGAACCGGTTGAAAAAAGACCGGACTCATTATATAACAAGCCCGCCGAAAAGACACGAAAAGGTGGTGCGACATGGGGCGAGCCCTGGACGGAGTTGGAGTACTCGATCTGACCATGAATCTGCCCGGCCCGTACATGACCTGGCTGCTGGCCGAACTGGGGGCCGAAGTCTTGAAGGTGGAGAATCCCCAGGGCGGGGACTACGCCCGGGCCCTGACCCTCGAGAGCGGGGCTTCGCCCGTTTTCGAAGCCGTGAACCGCAAGAAAAAGAGTCTGGCCTTGAACCTGAAGGAACCGGCCGGCCGGGAAATCTTCCTGAAACTGCTCGATCGATACGACGTCCTGGTCGAAGGTTTCCGGCCGGGAGTCATGACCGGTCTGGGCCTGGATTACGCCGCGGTCGGCGCCCTCCGGCCGAGGGTGATTTATGTTTCCATCTCCGGGTACGGCCAGGGCGGGCCGTACCGACTCCGGGGCGGCCATGACCTGAACTACCTGTCCCTGGCCGGAGTGATCGGCCTGACCGGCACCAGGGCGGGCGAGCTGGCCGTGCCCGGCATCCAGATCGCCGATCTGGCCGCGGGCAGCCTCATGTCAATGGCCGGCCTCCTGGCCGCGCTTTACCAGCGGGAAAAGACCGGCCAAGGTCAGTTCGTGGACGCGGCCATGTACGACGGCTCGTTCGCCTTGACCGTTATCTCCTTCTGCACCATGATGGCCGGCCTGGAAAAGCCGGCGCCGGGCCGGACGATGCTGACGGGCGGATACCCGTTTTACGGGCTTTACCGCACCAAAGACGGCCGCCACATGTCCCTGGGCGCGGTCGAATTCAAGTTCTGGAGCAACTTCTGCCTGGCCGTCGGCCGGCCGGACCTGGTGGCCAAACAGTTCGGCGGGCCGGAGGTGATCGAGGAAGTGACCCGCGTTTTCGCCGGCCGGACCCAGGCCGAATGGATCGAGTTTCTGAAAGACGTGGACGCCTGCTGCGAACCGGTCCTGACCATGGAGGAAGCCGTGGCTTCGGAGTTGGCCCGGGCCCGGGGTCTGGTGGACCAGAGGGCCGACGGCCGCCGCTTCGTGGCTCCGCCTTTGAAGCTGTCCGGCAGTCCCCGGCCCGAGGACGCCCCGCCGCCCCGGTTGGGCCAGCACACCCGGGAGATATTGGCCGGTCTGGGTTACTCGGAGGGCGACCTGACCAGCCTGTCCGAACGCGGAGTCATTTAGCCGACCGGGCCTTCGATATCGAAGGACTGAAAGGGACCCCTCAATGGCCAACAAACCTTTTGAACTCTCGGGCGCCGTGCTGGTCATGATCGGCGCGGCCATGATCAGTTTTTCCGGCGTCTTCGTCAAGGTGGCCCACGTGACGCCGACCGCGGCCGCCTTTTATCGCGTCTTATTCGGAGGCCTGATCCTCACGGTCCTGTCCCTGGCCAGCGGCGAAAGATTTTTCCGGAGCGGCCGCCTGTTTTTTTTGGCCCTCTTCTGCGGGCTGTTTTTTACCCTGGACCTTATCTTTTGGCACTACAGCGTGCGCTACGTCGGTCCGGGCCTGGCCACCATCCTGGCCAATTTTCAGGTCTTCGGCCTGGCCCTGTACGGCGTCCTGATCGTGGGCGAACGTCTCACCTTGAGGCTGGGCCTCTCCATACCCCTGGCCTTGTTCGGCCTGATAATGCTGGTCGGTTTCAACTGGCGGGCCCTCAGCGCCGAGTACCGCGCCGGCCTCATGTTCGGCTTGCTGACCGCCCTGGCCTACACCTTTTACCTGCTGGCCCTGCGCCGCAGCCAGTCCCTGCCCGACAAGATGACGCCCCTGGCCAACATGGCCGTGGTGTCCTTGACCGCGGCCGTCTTCGCCGCCCTGGAGATGATCCGGACGGGCAATCCCTGGCGGATTCCCGATGCCCAGTCCTGGGCTGCGCTGCTGGCCTATGGCTGCCTGGGCCAGGTGCTGGGCTGGGTTTCCATATCCAAGGGTCTACCCCGGGTCCCGGCCTCCCGGGCCGGACTGATCCTGATGCTCCAGCCGGCTTTGGCTTTTATTTGGGACGTATCGTTTTTCGGCCGTTCGGCCACATTGAGAGAAGTATCCGGCGCGGTCCTGGCCATCGCCGCCATCTACCTGGGCTCGACCGCGCGCCTCACCCCGACGCCCAAGGGGTGAGGCTAGTCCGGGAGGCGCGCCGCCCCGTGCTCGGGGCGCCTTGAAATGGCCGGCGGTCAGGTGGTATTCTTAACTCATCCTAAAGGACGCCTATGACATCGAGAAAAACAGGCACCACCCGCGTACTGACCTGGTTGTTGACCATACCCATCCTGCTCCTGGCCGCAGGTCTCCTGGTCATGGTCTGGGCGATGGATATATCGCTGTTGGCCAAGGCCGGTTATACCGCCGGCGTGGTTCTGGCCGCGTACTGGTTATACACACCGAAAAGCCCCCGCCAAATAATCATCAAGAATATCCTGTCGCTCATCATCTTGTGGGGCATCGTGGCCTCGTTTGTCTTTACCTGGGCCCTGATCAATTTTAATCCAGCGGTTTTTCAGGGCATGACCAAAAGCGAGGCCGCGCGCGGTTCCTGGATCATGGCGGTCTGGACCCTGGTCTTTACGGCCGCGGCGGTGGGGGCTTCCTGGCGCATCTACCGATCCTTGCAAAAAAACTTGCAGATATCCGCGCTTTTTTCCCGTTACGTGGCCCCCGCCGTCATCATGGAAATGATGAAAAGCCGCGAGAATTTTTTTAAAACCGAGAAGACCGAGCTTACGGTTCTGTTCGTGGACCTGCGCGGGTTCACTTCGACTTCCAGCAAACTGAGCGCCGAACAGGTCAAGGAACTGATCAACACCTTCATGGGGGTGATGATACCGGTGGCCCACCAGTGGCGGGGGACGGTGGACAAAACCGTGGGCGACGAGATCATGATCCTGTTCGGGG
This sequence comes from Thermodesulfobacteriota bacterium, assembly GCA_040755515.1. Classification (GTDB taxonomy): domain Bacteria; phylum Desulfobacterota; class Desulfarculia; order Adiutricales; family JAGVGV01; genus JBFMAW01. The sequence goes on from JBFMAW010000004.1 coordinate 58,086, forward strand.
CCCCGCTCCGCTACGACGATCACGCCGACCAGGCCGTCAAGACGGCGCTGGAGTTGAAGCGCCGCCACCAGGAAGTCTCCACGCGCTGGAAGTCCAAGGGGTTGCCGGTGCTGGAAATGGGCATGGGCATAAATACCGGCGAAATGGTGGTGGGTAATATCGGCTGCCCCGAACGGGTGGACTACACCGTCCTGGGCCATCACGTCAACCTGGCCGCCCGGATTTGCGCCCAAGCCCGAGGTTCGGAGATTCTCCTTTCCGAATTCACCCGGGGCCGGCTTGCGGACGATTTGAAGCGACTGGCGCCCGAAGCCGACCATCGGGAGATAGAGGCCAAGGGCCTGATTGACCGGGTCAAGGTCTATCCCCTCCGGGAGCCTTCGGAATCTTGAGTTGGTTCAAGAGTCCGTTCGGCCGTCAAGACATAAAGAGAGAAGATCATGCCGACAATTTCCATGTTCTACGGGATTATCATACGAATGTACTTCGCGCCGGGGGAGCACCCACCACCTCATTTCCATGCATATTATGCTGAACACAAAGCCAGAGTGGATATCAATACGTGTGAAGTGATTGAAGGCGACCTTCCTGGTAAGCAGACGAAACTTGATTTGGCTGGGCCGAACTGCATCAGGAAGAGCTGATGGCCGACTGGAAACTGGTGATGAATGGCGAAGAGCCATTCAAGATTCAACCTCTTCAGTAAGGAGCGCACCAATGTATCCGTCGGTAAAGGAAGTCATTCCCGGTGACGATTACGTACTTCATATCGTTTTTGACAACGGCGAGAGCGGCACCCTGGACATGAAGCAAGTTCTGGGCTTTGGCGTCTTTCAGCGACTCAAGGACATTAACGCTTTCAGACGGGTCCGAGTCGTCTTCGACACCATTGAATGGGACTCAGGGGTCGATCTTGACCCTGAATTCGTTTATTCAAAATGCAAGGGGGCCAAGGCCGCACCACAAGAGCATCCAGCGGACGCGGAGAAGGCCCCGTGCCGCCGATGCCCGCCGTCAGCCAGAGATTACCAATGAATAAGAAAATGTGACTAATAAGCCCGCAAGAGACTCCGAAATCATTACCCGTATAACCTGAGGTAGGAGCCGATAGCTGAGGCCGCGGCTCGACTTCGCGTTCGATCGAAGAGATGAAGAAGCGACTCCGTAAGAAGAAGCATTGTGGTGAGTTCACCGAGTGGGGACGGCAATTCGTCATCATTCGGAATCGGAAGGACGAATTCGAGGCGTTCGCCGCAAAGTTAGACACAAGATGAGTCGTGTCGCGAAATGACGGTTGAAGGTATCAGCCATATCACCCTTATTGTTCGAGACCTCGAACGGACTGGGAACTTCTTTATCTCTGTTCTGGGGGCCAAGGAAGTCTACGCCAGCGCGGAAAGGATATTCTCCGTGTCCAAGGAACGGTTCTTTCTGGTCGGGGAAACTTGGATCGCCATCATGGAAGGAGACTCCTTGTCTGAACGCACTTACAATCATATTGCCTTCAAGATTCCAGAGTCCCGGTTTGAAGACTTCAGGCAACGGCTGGAAAAGGCCCAGGTTGAATTCCGGGAGGGGCGTCCCCGGGTCCCAGGAGAAGGACGTTCTCTCTACTTCTACGACTATGACAACCATCTTTTCGAACTGCATACCGGCACGCTGGAGGAACGTCTCCGGACCTATGAGGAGAAGACAAATCCATAGAGGAGCCATCGACCGTACGAGGCGGATCGTGTCCTTTGCCGGCCCCTCCCGCTGATGCCGAACGTTTGACGGGTAAAATACAATCAAAACAACAAGACATGTGCGAATCGCGGTGATGTGCCGGCGGTCCGGCCTACTCACTCGAAAATGACCGGTCTGAACGGACCCATCCCAGGCATTGCGGACGCCTTAATGGCTGGTATTCACAAGGCTTATGCCGATTTGAGCGCCGGCGTGTTATGCCGCGAACTCGTGGCCCAAAGATGTTATGAAGAAACCATATAACCATCGTTATGCTCTTGAAAAAATGGGCTTGACCTATCAAAAAGGTCATATATTCTATATGGTATGTGGCGAATCGAAGAGCATAGACGGATTGACCAGCAAATCGGTTCGCTTCCGATTGAGGCACTTAAGCGATATGAAAAATGGAAGGACATCGCCACAATTTCCGGCCCATCGGGGTTGCTATTGATCAAGGGCTTTCACGACGAAGCCTTGGTTGGCAAGTGGAAGGGATACCGCTCATCCCGGCTTGGGCTCCAGTGGCGCGTGATATACCGAACCGTTCCCGAAGCGTTGCTGTTTCAGGTCGCTTCGATAACCGCCCATGACTATCGGAGGTCTTAAATGAATGATTATCGTCCCGCCAAAAAGCGTATAGAGGTTTCCGTGGGCGAATCCGTACGGATCCTCCGCGAACTTCAGGAATTAAGCCAGAATCAACTGTCTGCGATGACGGGCATTCCCCAGGCGACCATTTCCGCAATCGAGAATGACCGCGTCAAACTGGGCGTCGAACGCGCCAAGGTTATAGCCACGGCGTTGAAGGTCCATCCAGGAGTTCTGGTTTTTCCGGGCTGGGAGCTTCCGGAAGAAGCCATAGCATGACATGCGCCTGGACCAGACGGGTAAAAAAGCAAGCCCGCTGGTCAGGACGGGTGTTGGGCGGCCTTTCCCTGGCATGAATGATGCCTTGAAGGCAGCATTATGAAAACCATCCCCCTAGTTCATCACTTTAAACTCGGCTTCACCTGGTGCTATCTGCTCGAGTGCCGGGATGGCTACCTTCTCATTGACACTTCCTATCCCAAATACCTGCCGCAATTTCAGAAATCCATCGCCAAGATCGGGATAGACATGTCGGAAATCAAGTACTTGCTTCTAACGCACCACCATGATGACCACGCGGGGTTTGCCTCTGAACTGGTCAAGAAGACGGGGTGCCGGGTGATTGTTCATCACCAGGCCGTGGCGCCCTTGAACCGGGGAGAGTCAGAGGAGACGATGCAGCCGGTCAATCGGCGGGTAAAGTTTGTCTTTTCGATCTTCAGGTTGTTTCATCGGCAATTCAGGTTCCCGCCCCTGGTGCTTGAAAAAAATGATATTGTCTTAAAGGGCGACGATTTTGATCTGCTGAAGAGCCTAGGGATTGACGGCCGAATCCTATATACCCCGGGACACTGCCGAGATTCCATTTCGGTTATTCTAGCCGATGGAAGTGCCTTTGTCGGAGACGTGGCCATGAATTTCATGCGCCTGACCGGGATAAGACACCGTCCGATTTATGTTGAAGACATCAATACGGTGTATGCATGTTGGCAAAGGCTTACGGAACAAGGCGCGAAGGTCATCTATCCCTCTCATGGCCGACCTTTTTCGGTCCTAGAACTTTCACGATGATGGCCGCCCAATCAGCGTTCCCCGCGGACGCCCACTTGAATCATTCTTGAGGTCAGTCCCGCGTCACGGTTGGAGCGACTCCTCCTTTTCCTCCAAAGAGGAAAGACAACTGGACGGAAAACAAGTCTTGGTATATAGTTATTATACCTTTTATTACACAGGAGTTTTTATGAATAAGTTAAGGTATGTTCATTGGAAAGATGACGATATGTGGCTGGGCTACTTGGAAGAATACCCCGATTACATGACCCAAGGTGAAACACTTGAAGAATTAAAAGAGAATTTAATAGATATCTTTAAAGAAGTCAGCAGTGGGAATATACCTTGTGCGCGTAAGGTGGCTGAACTGGAAGTGGCATGAAGAGGAGAGACTTGATAAAGGAATTGACCGAAATCGGTTGTATATTGATTCGTCATGGAGGCAAACACGATTGGTACCAGAACCCGATAACAAAAGTGTCTCAGCCTGTAGCGAGGCACAACGAAATCAAGGATCATTTAGCCAAGCATATAATTAAAATGCTGAAAGAAGCCTGAGAGACGTCGTAATACTCGTACCCATCTTAGATCCAGTTTTTTCTCCCTCTTTCTGGGCCATCATATCAACTTGGCCGCCCGGATTCGCGCTCAGGCCCGGGGTTTGGAGATTCTCGTTTCCGAATTCGCCCGGAGCCGGCTTTCGGATGATTTGAAGAAACTGGCGCCCGAAGCCGACCGGTGTGAAATAGAGGCCAAGGACTTGGTTGACCGGGTCAAGGTTTATCCCCTGCGGGAGCCTTTGGAATCTTGAGTTTGTCTTTGAAGTCCGTTACGACAGGCCAAAGCATTTGATTTCCTCGACGGCGGACGGATGTCAATATCGGCTGGGGACAGGGCTCAGGCCGAGCATCTCCCGTGCTTGTTTGGGCGTGGCGATCTCCCTGTTTAAATCCCTGGCGACGCGGGCGATCCGGACGACCATTTCGGCGTTGGACTTCAACAGCCGCCCCTTGGCGAGATAGACGTTGTCCTCCATGCCGACCCGGACGTGGCCTCCGAGGATGATTCCCATCACCGTCATCGGCAGTTGGTACGGTCCCAGGCCCGCGACCTGAAATATGGAATGGGGGGGCAGTTCGTTGATCAACCCCAGGAGGTTGGCCGGGGTGGCGTAACTCGAGGTCTGGTACCCCAGGACGAACTGGATAAGGTAGGGCGGGTCGGCCAGGCCCTGGGAGATGATATCGTGGACTACCCAGGCGTGACCCGGCTGGTACATTTCCATCTCCGGCTTAATCCCCCGTTCTTTCATGGCCCGGGCAAAAGCGGCCACTTCGCCATAGGTGTTGGACATGCAGCCGTCGAGCCGTTGCTCCGGCCGGGGGTGGGGCAGGGGCGCCGCCCGGGCCTTGATGGTCATTTTGAACATGTCCGGCCCAAGGTTGAGCGTCGCCATCTCGGGCCGGGCATCCAGGCAGGACAACCGTTCCTCGACCGACATGCCCCAGGTGCCGCCGGTGGTGTTGTTGATGACGATGTCAGGGCATTTTTCCCGGATGAGGCCGTTGACCAGGCGATACTGTTCGGCCGAACCGGCGCTGTTATAAAGCTTCTCCGGATCACGGGCGTGAACGTGAACCAGCGAGGCCCCGGCCCGGTAAGCCTCGGCCGTGGATTCGGCCAGTTCCTCCGGCGTTTCCGGCAGGTTGGGGTTGGCTTCCTTGCCTTGAACTCCTCCGCTGACCGCCACGCAGATCATAAGGGGCGGCAAAGACGACCGGCCGACGCGATTCATCCACTCATAGGGATCGCGGTAGTCCCAAATATATCCGGACACGATTACTCCCTCCTTATGTTTCTTCGAACCCGAGGCCGGGGTCTTTTTCCTTAATCCGTCCCGGCCGCCGAGAGAGCCGGTGTGCGACGAAGCCGACTTGGCCCCGGTCCTGGTCCGGCCCGACTTCGGTCCGATGATCTCAAGCCAGGGTTGGATAGCGATACGGCAATCCGGCCTTTTCGAACCAACACTTCTCCATTTTCCGTAGTTCGGCCACGATGTCTTCCGGCGGCGGTTCCGGAACGTGTTCGTCCATGATCTTGATCGTCTTCTTCCGGAGCAGGGCTTCGCAGTGCTCGATCGGCTCGCCGCCGTCCTCGAAAGTCTGCTGCTTTCGGTCCATGATCGAGGGGACCCAATGTTTCCGGAACCACTTGAGGGTGTGGGGCGTGGCCAGGAAGTTTCCGCCCGGGCCGACCTGGTCTATCAGGTCGAGGGCCAGGGTTTCGTCATTGATCTCGACCCCGCCCATGAGGATGCCGGTCATGCCGATGATCTCGTCGGCCAGGACCATGAGTTCGGGCGAGATCATGGAACAATGGTCCATGAGCCCGATATCGTGGACCAGGTCGGCTCCGGACAAGGCGGCGGTGATGATCTGCTGGGTGATTTCCACGGCGGCCTGGGTTCCGATGACCTTGGCGTCGGTGGTCCCGGCCGTTCCGAACATGGGCAGGCCGTACGAGTGAGTGATTTCGGTCAGGCAGGCGCTCAAGAGGCAGAGCTCCGGGGCGCCGTAGGGAAAGATGGAGGTCCGCATGTCCATGATATTGGGCTCCCCGCCGTAGATCACGGGCGAGCCGGGTTTCTTGAGTTGGATGACGACCAGGTGGCTCAACAGTTCGGCGTTGGCCAGGGCCAAGGTGGCGGCGGGGGTGGCGGGCGAAGTCGCGCCGGCCATGAGCATGCCGAAGACGACGTTCGGGACTCCGGCTTCGGCGCAGAGGAGGCTCATCTCCAGGGCCTCGCGGGCGTGGACCAGGGGCGTGGTCGGTTCGACCGAGTTGAGGAAGAAGGGGCGGGCCCGAAAATTATCCGGACCGCCGGAGACGAGGTAGCACATCTCCAGGATGTTTGCCAGGTTTTCGGCGTTCAGGGTCGAGGCGGCGAAGGGTTTGGTCGAGTTAAGGACGCACTGAAGCTGAATGACCAACTCGCCGACATCGGGCGGCAGGCCATGGACCATCTGGCTGTTCATGATCCAGTCGAGGTTGGGCAAGGCGTCGGCCAGGCGGACCAGCACGGCGGTGTCCTCGACCGTATGAGGCCGGCGTTGGCCGGTCCTGGGGTCCAGGATATCGGGCTGATCCACCACGCCGCCGAAGTAGACCCGCGTGCCGTTCAGACGCAGGCTCGGCCGTCCGTCCCGGGTGTATATGGTCACGTTCTTGGGGGCGTCCCGAAGGGCCCGTTCGACCAGGAAGGAGGGAATCCTGACCCGCTTGGGGTTGGAAACGTCGGCTCCGGCCTGATCCAGGAGGTCGAGGGCCTCGGCGGCGTGGACGGCCACGCCGGTTTTTTCCAGGATGTGCAGCGAGGCGAAGTGCAATTCCTTGATCTGGCTGTCGGAAAGCACGCGGAACCGGGGGCTTTTAAAATGCATGTAATTGGCCTGCATGTTGGTGCTCCTGCCTTGTTCGGCGATAGGGGTGGGACGGAGTTTTCTAACCGAGCAGGGCCCGGGCCCGGTCAACCGCTTCGGAGGCGTTGGCCCCATAACCGTCGGCGCCGAGGTCCTCCAGGACCAACCGCTGGGTTACCGGCGCGCCGCCGGCCATTATCTTGACCTGGCCCCTCAGCCCAGCGGCTTCGATGGCGGCGATGGTCTTTTTCATGTTGATCATCGTCGTCGTCAACAGGGCCGACAGGCCGACGATGACCGGCTTATGCGTTTTGATGGCCTCGACAAAGGTTTCGGGCTTGACGTCCACGCCCAGGTCAATGACCCTGAACCCGGCCCCCTCGAGCATCATGGCCACCAGGTTCTTGCCGATGTCGTGCAGGTCGCCCATGACCGTGCCGATGACGATCGTGCCCGCTCCCGCCGCCTCGATATCCGTCAGGTTGGGCTTTAGAATTTCCAGGGCGGCCTGCATGGTGCCGGCCGACAGCAGGACCTCCGGAATAAACATCTCCCCCGACTTCATCCGCCGGCCGACCTCGTTCATCCCCGGGATGAGGCCTTTTTCGAGGATGGCGCTGGCCGCGTATCCGTCGTTCATGGCCCGGCGGACCAGGCCGTTCAATTCGTCTCCTTGACCGGTTATGGTCAGGCTTTGGATTCTCGTGAACAGTTCCGACATGGCGAGTGCTTCCTCCCTTTTATTTCCGGGCCGTCAGTTTTCCGGCCCGGCTTGCCCCCTCAATCGCGCCGCCCGCCGCTGCAGGGCGGCGACCGTAAGTATCAAGGAAATCGAGCCGGCGACCAGCAGGGTTGAAACGGCGGCGATGGTCGGGTCTATCTCCTGCCGCATGGCCGCCCACATGTGCTTGGGCAGGGTCAGCGAACGGTAGGTGGCCACGAAAATGGCGATGACGACCTCGTCGAAGGAGGTGATGAAGGCGAACAGCATCCCCGAGATGACCCCTGGCCGGATAAGGGGAAAGGTCACCCTGAAAAAGGTTTGCAGCCGATTGGCCCCCAGGCTCATGGCGGCCCGTTCGAGGGTCAGGTCAAAACCCTGCAACGAGGCGGAGACGGTCACCACCACCACCGGAATCGCCAGGACGGTATGCGCCAGGGCCAGGCTGTAGACGCTGCCCACCAGGTGAATCCGGGCGAAGAAGAAATAGATGGCGATGGCGACGATGATCACCGGCGTGATCATGGGCGAGATCAGGAACGAGTGGATCAGGTGGCCGCCCCGGAAGCGATGGCGGGTCAAGGCCAGGGCGGTCGGGATGCCCAACAGGCTGGACAAAAGGCTGGTCATGACCGCCACCTGGAGGCTGTTCAGGGTGCCGGTGACCCACTCGTGGCTGGAGAAGAAGTTGCGGTACCACCGGAGAGACAGTCCCCGGGGCGGGAATTCCAGGAACTGAGAAGCGCTGAAAGATATGGGAATGACGATGAAGAGCGGCGCGATCAGAAAAAAAAGTATCAGGCCGCAGAGGCAGTAGTAACCGATTTCCGCGAGGCCCTTTCGGAGTGGGCGATGAATCGCCTCCGGTCCCATCGGCCGCGGTTTCATGATCTGGCCCCCCAGATTCGACCTACCCCGAGAAAGCGGTTGGCGATATTGAACAGGACCAGGGTGGCCGCCAGCAGGGCGAAGCCGAGGGCCGAGGCGAAGGGCCAATTCAATTGGACGTTGACCTGGTTTTCGATGAGCATGCTGATGACCAGGTCCTGGCGGCCGCCCAGCAGGGCCGGGGTGATGAAAAAACCCAGAGACAGAATGAAAACGATCAGGGAGCCGGCCCCGACGCCGGGCAGGCTCAAGGGGAGAAATATCTTGAAGAAGGCCCGGAAGGGGCCGGCCCCCAGGTTATAGGCCGCCTTGACCAGGTCTTTGTCAATGCCGTTCATGGCGCTGTAAAGGGCGAAGATCATGAAGGGCAAAAGGAAATGGACCATGCCCAGGGTGACGCTGAAGGTGTTGTAGAGAAGATTTATGGGGGCGGCGGTAAGGCCCAGATCGAGGAGTAGCGAGTTGATCACGCCATACCGGCCCAGGATGACCATCCAGGCGTATATCCGGACCAGGAGGCTGGTCCAGAAAGGCAGGACGACGCAGAGCATCAGTATATTTCGAACACCGGGGCTGACCCGGTTGAGGAGATACGCGATTGGGTACCCGAGGAGCAAGGCGCTCAGGGTGCAGACCAGGGCCAGACGGAAGGTCACCCAGATCACCCGCGGGTAGAGTTCGTTCTGGTGGATTCGGGCGTAATGCCGGAAGGTCATCCCCGGATCGAAAAGACTGAAGATGAACATTTTGACCAGGGGATAGGCGAAGAAGACGGCCAGATAGGCCAGGACCGGAAACAGGAGGGCCCACTTGGCGAAGCCCGGGCTGAACAACAAGGGGACTTTGATTTCTCTCGGTTCGTTCATCTCGACGGCCGTTTCCCTCCCGGGCCGTGGAAGGGCGTTCATTCACGCCCGCCCGGGCCCGGGAAGGTATCCGCGGTTCGAAGAGCTACTTCATCATCCAGGCTTGCCACCGTTCGGTCACTTTCTCCCGGTTGGCGATCCACCACTGGTAATCGGGTATGACGGCGACTTCGTAGTTGGCCGGATAAGTCGGGAGGTTGGCGGCGTATTTCTTGTCCATGAAGTCGAAGAGCTTCTTGTTTATGCCGGGGTAGCCGATCTCTTCGGCGTGACGGGCCTGGGCCTCGGGCTTCATGCACCACTGGATCAGTTCCATGGCCAGTTTTTTGTTGGGAGCGCCCTTGGGCACCACCCAGGCCGAAGCCATCAGGACGGCTTGGTTCCATTCGATGCCGACCTTGGCCCCTTCCTTGATCATGGTGTAGATTCGGCCGTTCCAGATCGAAGTCATTTCGACTTCCCTGTCCTTGAGGAGTTGGACCGGCTGGGCCCCGGACTCCCACCAGACCTTCACGTGGCGCTTGATTTTATCGAGGCTCTTGAAGGCCCGATCCACGTCGAGGGGGTAGAGCTTGTCCTTGGGCACGCCGTCGGCCAGGAGCGCCATCTCGATGTTGTTGAACGGGCTGTTCTGAAGGGCCCGGGGACCGGGAAACTTTTGCACGTCCCAGAAATCGGCCCAGCTCTTCGGTTGCTTGCCCGCGGGGAACTTCTCCGCGTTGTAGCCTAACACCGTGGAATAAAACCCGTCGCCCACCCCGTATTTGGTCACCACGACCTGATAGAGGTCATCTTTCTGGACCCCGTAGAGTCCGCTGCCGACGATGGAATAGTCAATGGGCTCCAGGGCGCCTTCGGCTCCGAGTATCATCACCAGGTCCTGACTCCAGGCCTCGGCCACATCCCAGACCACGTTGCCGCTCTTGACCATGGCCCGCAGTTTGGCGAAGTTGGCGCCCGGCTCGTAAATCAGCTTGTGGCCGGTCGCTTTTTCATAGGGAATGAACATGGTCTTCTTAAAGGCTTCCAGGTTGGCCCCACCGTCAATGTTGATAACGATGTCGGCGGCCTGGGCCCCGGCGATCCAGATCAGTCCGGCCGCCAGGATAACGACGATCAATGATCTTCTGGTCATGCTTCCCTCCCTTGCGCTTTCTTTTTGGTCAACCTCTCCTTCCGGTTTCATGACGGTTTTCCCGGCTGTTGGCGCAAAAGGCCAACCCTCGCACCCCCTTTCCGGTCATAGCAGATTGACGTCATCGTCATTCCAGCCGAGCAAGACCTCAGCGCCGACCTGCAAATCCTTGTTTACCCGGTCAATGCCGACGGTGACCGTGATGGTTGCTTCGTCGTTCAGCGAAATGATGTACTTTATTGAACTACCCAGATAGACGATATCCTTGATCCGGCCGTCGAACGCCTGTTGGCGCTCCGAGGCCGAGTTCAACAGCCGGATTCTCTCCGGACGGATGGCCAGGCTCGGCGTTGCCGGAACGGACCGGCCGGCGGAGCGCGCCCAAAATCTCAGCCCGCTTTTGCTGGCCAACTCCAGGCGGCCGTCCGCCGCGCCGATGACCTTGAGATCGTCCATGAGGTTGGTGTCGCCGATAAAGTCGGCCACGAAACGGTTCGCCGGCCGGTCGTACAGGTCGGCCGGGGCCCCGATCTGTTCTATCCGGCCCTCGTTCATCAGGGCGATCCGATCCGACATGGTCAGGGCCTCGGATTGATCGTGCGTGACGTAGATGACGGTGATGCCGAGGGATTCATGAAGCTGCTTTATTTCCAACTGCATGTGCTCCCTCAGTTTCTTGTCCAGGGCCCCCAGCGGCTCATCCATGAGCAGGACCGGCGGGTTGTACACGAGGGCCCGGGCGAGAGCGATCCGCTGCTGCTGGCCGCCGCTGAGCTGGCGGGGGTACCGGGCGCCATAATCCGCAAGCTTGACCAGGTCCAGGGCCCGTTTCACCTCGCGGTTGATTTCGTCTTTACTCCGCCGCCGCATTCGCAGTGGAAAGGCGATGTTTTCGAATATGGTCATGTGGGGGAAAAGGGCGTAGCTCTGAAAAGCCATGCCGGTGTTTCGCCGGTAAGCGGGTTTATGGACCACCATTTCGCCGTCAAGGTAGATCAGGCCGGAAGTGGGCATTTCGAAACCGGCGATCATCATGAGCGTGGTCGTCTTGCCCGACCCGCTGGGGCCTAACAGGGTGACGAACTCGCCGCGGGCGATGGCCAGCGACACCTGGTCAACGGCCACGACTTCATCGAATCGCTTGGTCACTTTTTCCAGCACGACTATTTGATCCACCGGCATTATCCGCTTCCTGGCCCGACTTGAAGGCAAAGGCCGATTCCGAAGCGATCGGCATATCTGGCGGCGAAAAGGACCGGTTCCAGAGCGACCTTCGGGTTATGGCCGGCCCGGGTGACCGGGTTCCCCTGGTTCGACGACCTAGTGACGAACGGGTCGTCGGTCTCAGGCCGCCACGAGATGCGGGAAGTGTTTTTCGACGACCGGCCTCAGCTCGAGGAAGGTCCGTCCGAAAGCCTCGACCGTCCGGTCTATGATCTCTTCGTTCATCGGCGTTGACAAGGCGAACTCACCCCTCTCGGCTATCCAGATGCCGTTGTTGAGTTGTCCCAGGTGGACCAGTTCAGGCAGTCTTCCCGCCTCCTCGCTGGCCTTGCGCGCCTCCCGGTAATTTTTTATCGGACCATTACAATAATGGATGATCGAGATCGAACCCAGCCCCAGGGCCTGGACTTTAAGGCCCAGGGCGCCGAATATCCTCCGGTTGAGCCGTTCCCGGAACAGGTCGCCCAACTGGTTGAGCCGGCGATAGGCCTCTCGATCCAGCATCTTCATGGCCTCGACCCCGGCGGCCATAGTCACCGGGTGGCCGTTGAAGGTGCCCGAATGACTCATCTTGCCGTTCTTGGGCGAGAAGATGGCCATTATATCCTCCCGGCCGCCGAAGGCGCCGAAAGGCAAACCGCCGCCGATGAACTTGCCCATGGCCGTCAGGTCCGGGGTGACCCGGAAAATCTCCTGGGCGCCGCCGGGCGCCAGGCGGAGGGTGACCACCTCATCGAAAATGAGCACCACGCCGAGCTTTCTGGTGATGTCCCGCAGAAACTGAAGGTATTCCATGTCCGCCGGTATCACCCCGGCCGCGGTCATGACCGGTTCGATGATCACCCCGGCCAGATCGTCCTTATGGGCCTCGATGATCGCTTCGGTGGCGGACAGGTTGTTGAAGGGGGCGATGACGATATGATCGAGCACCCCCGGGGGGATGCCCGGCGAGAAAGGAACCAGGGCCGGGGAATCGAAACCACCGGCCAACTCGAGGGGGGGAAAGACGCTGGCGCCGACGTTGTCGTGGGTGCCGTGGTAGATTCCCTCCATCTTCACGATCTTCGATCTGCCGGTGAAGGCCCGAGCCGCCCGGATGGCGAACATGGTCGCTTCGGTGCCGCTGTTGCAGAACCTGATCCGTTCCAGGGAGGGCACTCGCTGACAGAGGATTTCGGCCAACTCCACCTGTTTCTCGTGGGGCGCCCCGAAGCTGGTTCCCCGGCCTAACTGCTCCCGGGCCGCTTCCCTGATCCGGGCGGTGTTGTGACCGTGAATCTGCACGGTGAAGTTGCCGAGATGATCTATGTATTCATTGCCATCCACGTCGTAGACAAAGCAGCCATCGCCGCGCTCGATGTAGGTGGGATACGGCTGGAAGTAAACGGCCGCTCGCGTATCGCCCTCGGGCAGGAAGCGCGTGGCCCGTTCGTGCAACCGCCGGGAGCCGGGCGTTCTGGCAAAATAGTCGGTCTGAACTTTTTCGAGGTGGCGTTCCAGTAAGCTGTCGGCGGACATGTCTCCTCCCCATGGTCGAGACGGATGAACCTTTGCGGCGGTCGAAAGACCGCCGGGCGACCGATCGGTAAAACACCCGGGTGGCTTGGAGCCGTCAAAATATAAACTTTCATTGGATCATAGATCAAGTTTTTATCAGATGTCAAGACTCTTTTTACCCTCCGAAACAAAGACTAAAATTACTTAATTTACCTATAGTTAAACAGATCAACCGGCGAGAGCGGCCCTAAATAAAACAAAAGTTCCTTCTTAAAACTATCTTGACGGCTGGGCCATTGTTTAGTAAGGAAGATATGGTGATCGTTCGCCAGGGGGAGTTTATGTCGGCGCCGGGTGACCAACAGAACCACAACCAGGCCGGGGCGATCCAAGCCTCGGACCTTGACCGGATCAGGAACATGCTGGCGGATCGGCCGCGGGACCTGTTGTTCCTCGAACTGGCGGTTCAGACCGATCTGCCCGTCCAGTGGCTTCTGCGGCTGAAAGCCGCCGACCTCGAGGGCCTGAAGCCGAATGACCGGAAGGTAATAGCAAACGGTCAAGGCCGGGCCGTAGGCGTGCTGTATATGAGTGAGTCCCTGCACCGAACCTGGCGGCGCTATCGGGAACGGATCGCGCCGTCCCCCGGCGATTACCTGATCAAATCCCAAAAAGGCTCCGGGCCGTTGAAACTGGCCAGCGCCTCGAATATGGTCAACGAGTGGTTCGAGACGATCGGCCTGACCGGTCCGCGCGGGCTGAGATCGCTTCACTCGACCCATAAGCTTTATTTCGCCGGCGCCCCGGCGGAGATCTCGGCCGCCGAGGAAATACCGACCCATCTCAAGGCCCTCAAGCCCGTCCACATGATTCCGGCCCATGAAATCGTCTACCGCGGCTTGTTGCAGGCCATGGTCTCCGGGGTCATTCGTCCCGGAGAACGGCTGGTTCCGGAACGGATCGCCCTGCAGATGAAGGTGAGCCGGATGCCGGTGCGGGAGGCCCTGCAGCGGTTGCGGGCCGCCGGTTTCGTTTCCAGCAGCGCCAGGGGCCGGATGGTCGTCAACAACCTCTCGCGCAACGACTTGGAGGAAATCCAGCATATCCGGCTCATGCTGGAGCGGGAGGCCGCCGGGAAGGCCGCCCTCCGGTGCGAAGAAACCGCTCTCGAGCGATTGGAAGCCATTCATAAGCTTTTCGAACAAACCATTACGGCCGGGAAGATCGAGCAATCAATCAGATACAACAAAGAGTTCCACCTGGGTATTTACATCCAATCCGGCATGCCCATATTGACTAAAATGATCGAAAGCCTTCTGGACAGGGTCAGCCCCTATCTCCATATTGAACTCAAGGAGGCGGAATCCTCCGATCTCCATATTCAAAATACGATCGGCAACCACCGGGAGATGCTCAACGGCCTGCACGAACGGGACCCCAACAAAGTGATCCATTGGCTGACCAAGGATCACCATGAAACAACCGAATGGATCGTCAAATTCTTCGACCGGAAAAATTGAAGTGAAGGCGGGCTGGAAGAAAGAAGGGTCCCCTATCTTTCCAGGACGACATAATGGAATTCGTCGAGTGAATAATGATCCCGCGTCCCGGCGGGACCGGCCCCGGCCCGCTACTCCGGCCTCACCGCCGGCAGGAGCATCTGGGGCTCACCCAGCAGGAATTCGCCCTTCTCGATCCAGGATTTGAGTTTTTGCGCTATTTCCCGAGCCATCATCAGGGAGGAAAGGGGCACGGTGGGTATTTCCTGATCCTGGAACATGATGGTTCCGGAAACCAGTTCGGCGTAGCTGACCTGGCCCAGGCTCCGGCCCGTGCCTTGGGGATAGTCCACCCCATAGTCCACTATCTGGGTGAAAATCTCCTCGTTGGACACGCCCACGAACCTGGCCATGGCTTCGTTGAGGATGGGGATGGGCACGCCCAGGCCCACGCACAGGGTGCAGCCGTAGCCCAGGAAGGAAACGCCGACCAGGTAACGCGGGTGCATCTGTTTGAGGTCGCCCAAGGTCATGAGCGTGCCCGCGGGTTTGAGAGGCACGCCGTTGGCGCCCCGCGGCGGGTCGGGATTGTGCTGGGTGCCCGGCCAGACGATGAAGCCCTGGGCGCCGCCTAGAAAGATGCGCGTGCCCACGCCGATGGTCAGGAAATAGGGGTCGTTCAACAGGGGCGACAGTTCGCCGGCGCTGCAGTAGTTGGCGTTGCCGAACTTGGGCTTCAGCGGTCCCATGTAGGTGTACACGGTCTTCTTGGTCGAGTTGACCGCGCAATTGTAATTCTGATACCCGTTGCGGGGATTACAGAGGACGGCGTTGGGCAGGTCCTTCAGGGTGACGACCTTCTCCAGGTGCTTGTTGGGATAGCAGTCGGTGCCATAGGCCGTGGCCCTGAGCTTGACCTTCCGGCCGGCCACCAGGTCCTGGATGACGTGGCCGCCGCCGTATTTGAACTGCCCGGGATAGACGCTGTTGAGCGGGTCGCCCTCGGCTGGCTCGGTGGCCCCGATATAGGCGTCCACCGCGGCCACTCCGCCGTAAGCCGGCACGTTGTTGAACCAGACCTTGGACGCTTTTATGGGCGGCTTGGTGTGTCCGAAATTGATGAAGGCGCCCGAAGAGCACATGGGCGCGAAGGTGCCGGTGGTGACCACGTCCACTTCCTGCGCCGTCTTGACCGGGCCGCTCTTCTTGACCAGGGCGATCACCTCCTCCGCGTCCAGAACCACGGCCCGTCCCTTTTTTATCCTTTCGTTGATCTCCTGAATCGTCTTGTTGACCTTGTATTTCCTGGCCATCGAGCCTCCAGCGGGATTGCTTTCGTCAGTTAATGCTTGAAACGACCCTATATCCGGCCTGATTCAAATCCCGGACGATCGGCGTAAGGTCGGTTTTATGCAGACGGAACAGGTGCAGCGGCTGCCCCTTTTTGAGGTCGGTTTGGCTGATGCCGATGATGCGGCCGCCGTGCCGGACGATGATCCGCACCGCCTCCTGCAAGGCTTCGTCCCGCTCCGGCAGGATCACGTCCAGCCTCGAGGACGAGGTGAGAAAGCCCATCAACTCGATCAAGGCGGCCAACAGGTCGGCCACGGTCAGGATGCCCTTGAGACGCCGTTTTTTGTCCACCACGGGCAGGCAACCGATCTTGTGCCGGTATATTATCCGGGCCGCCTCCTCGATGAGGACCTCCGGGCCGATGGTGAGGGGTTCGGCGATCATCAGGTCCTTGATCTTGATCTCTTCGATCAAGGCCGGGAACAAGGCGCTGCGGACGTCTCTTTCCGTCACCAGACCCACCAGGCGGTCGCCCTCGACCACGGGCAGATGGCGGATGTCGTGCTCCTTCATCAGCCGGACCGCCTCCTCGAGACCGGACTCCGGTCCCAGGGTGATCACCTGGTGGCTCATGATCTGGCTGACTTGCATATCCCGCCGCCGCTTCTATAATCCCGGTCAATTTACTAACATCATTCCCCTTCTCAATTCAAGGGAAATTGAAGGCGACGCCTTGACAACCGGCCGGCGAACGGATAGTTTGACCCAAAAACGCCTAGTCTGGACCCGCCGGGTGAAATCGAGGTAATTCCATGAAGACGAAGTTTATAATAGTGACGGGCGGGGTCTTGTCCTCCCTGGGCAAAGGCCTGGCCGCGGCTTCGATCGGGGCCCTGATGGAGAGCCGCGGCCTGACCGTGACCATGCAGAAGCTGGACCCATACATCAACGTCGATCCCGGAACCATGAACCCGTTCCAGCACGGTGAAGTCTTCGTCACCGACGACGGCGCGGAAACCGACCTGGACTTGGGGCATTACGAGCGCTATACCCACGCCCAGCTCGGCCAGAAGAACAACTTCACTTCCGGACGCATCTACTATTCGGTCATCACCAAGGAACGCCGCGGCGACTACCTGGGCGGCACGGTCCAGGTCATCCCCCACGTCACCGACGAGATCAAGAACGACATCCTGGCCGTGGCCGACGAGGTGGACGTGGCCATCATCGAGATCGGCGGGACGGTGGGCGACATCGAGAGTCTGCCGTTCCTGGAGGCCATCCGGCAGCTCAGACTGGACCTGGGCCGGCAGAACGTGCTTTTCATTCACGTGACCCTGGTGCCCTATATCCGCACTTCGGGCGAAGTCAAGACCAAGCCCACCCAGCATTCGGTGGCCACGCTGCGGGGCATCGGCATCCAGCCCGACATCCTGCTCTGCCGGACGGAAAAGTCCCTGGACGACTCCTTGAAGAAGAAGATTTCCCTTTTCTGCAACGTGGACAAGCCGGCGGTCATCACCGCCATCGACACGGACAACATCTACGAAGTCCCGCTCAACTTCCACCGGGAGGGACTGGATGACCAGATTGTCCAGATGCTCAACATCTGGACCAGGGCGCCCCGGCTGGGGGCCTGGGAAGACCTGGTCCACCGCATCCGGAACCTGGACCAGGAAGTCACCATCGGCATCGTGGGCAAGTACGTGGACCTGCGCGAATCATACAAAAGCCTGACCGAGGCCTTGTTCCACGGGGGGGTGGCCAACGGCGTCAAGGTGAACCTTTCCTACGTGGACGCCGAAGCCGTGGCCAGGACCGGCCGGCTCGAGTCGGAGCGACCTCTCGACGGCATCCTGGTTCCGGGCGGCTTCGGGGCGCGGGGGATCGAGGGCAAGATTCTGGCGGCCGGTCACGCCCGGAAGAACAAGGTGCCTTATTTCGGCATCTGCCTGGGCATGCAAGTGGCGGTGGTCGAGTTAGCCCGGAACAGGTCCGGTCTCGAGGCCGCCGACAGCACCGAATTCAACCCGGCCACGCCCCATCCGATCTTTTATCTGATGAAGGAATGGTTCGATTACCGCACCCAAAGAGTGGAACGCCGCGACGAACTCTCCCACCTGGGCGGGACCATGCGCCTGGGGGCCTATCCCTGCCGTCTCGAGCCCGGCACGAAAGCCTGCCAGGCGTACCAGGCCGAGGAAATATTCGAGCGGCACCGGCACCGGTACGAGTTCAACAACGATTATGCCCAAGTTCTGACCGACCAGGGCTTGGTTCTTTCCGGGTTGTCTCCGGACGGCCAGTTGGTGGAGATGATCGAACTGGGGGATCATCCCTGGTTCGTGGGCTGCCAGTTCCACCCCGAGTTCAAATCCCGGCCCATGGACCCGCATCCCTTGTTCCGGGAGTTCATCCGGGCCGCGCTCGAGTACAAGCGCGCACGGGCGGTCTGAACCATGACCCGGCCGGTTCAAATAGGCCGGACCACGGTGGGTTCGGGCGGACCGTTGTTCATCGCCGCCGGTCCCTGCGTGATCGAAGACCCGGACCTGACCCTGTCAGTCGCCGGGTTCCTCAAGGCTGAAACCATGGCCCTGGGCCTGGGCTTTGTCTTCAAGGCCTCGTACGACAAGGCCAACAGGACCAGCCTGGATTCGTACCGCGGCCCGGGGCTGGAAAAAGGCTTGGCCGTTCTGGACCGGGTGCGCCGGGAGGTCGGCGTCCCGGTGATGAGCGACGTCCACCAGGTGACGGAAGTCGAGGCCGCGGCCGAAGTGCTGGACGTGATCCAGATACCGGCCTTCCTCAGCCGCCAGACCGATCTCCTCCAGGCCGTGGCCCGGACCGGCAAGGTGGTCAACGTCAAAAAGGGACAGTTCCTGGCCCCCTGGGACCTGGTCCATGTGATCAGGAAGATCGAGGCCGCCGGCAACCGCCGGATACTGCTCACCGAACGCGGCACTTCCTTCGGTTATAACAACCTGGTCGTGGACATGCGCTCCCTCCCGATCATGCGCTCGCTGGGCTGCCCGGTCATCTTCGACGCCACCCACAGCGTGCAGCTTCCCGGAGGCGGCCAGGGCCGCAGTTCCGGAGACCGGCGGTTCATCGCGCCGCTGGCCAGGGCCGCCGTGGCCGCGGGCGTGGACGGCGTTTTTATCGAAGTCCACCCCGACCCGGACCAAGCCTTGTGCGACGGTCCCAACTCCCTGGCCTTGAACGAGTTCCCCGCCCTGATCAGACGACTGGCGGCCATTGACCGGCTGGCCAGGGAAGGGGAGGCCCAGGATGAATACTGACCCGGAGCGCCTCAAGCCGTTGAAGCTGGTCATCTTCGACGTGGACGGGGTGCTGACCGATGGCCGGATAGTCCTGGACGACGCCGGACTAGAATCCAAGTTCTTTCACGTTCGGGACGGACACGGCCTCAAACTCTTGATGCGCGCCGGTCTGGAAGTCTGTTTCCTGACCGGCCGTTCCAGCCGCGTGGTCGAGCATCGGGCCAGGGACTTGGGCGTCCGCCTGGTTTTTCAGGGTTCGAAGAACAAGCTGGAACCCTATGGTCGGCTTTTAGACCAGCTTTCCCTGACCGAATCGGAGACCGCCTTTGCCGGCGACGACTTGGTGGACCTGCCGGTCATGCGGCGGGCGGGTCTGGCCCTGGCGCCGGCGGATGCCGTGGAGGAGGTCAAGGCCGCGGCCCATTTCGTCAGCCGCTATCCCGGCGGACAGGGCGCGGCCAGGGAGATGGTCGAGTTCATTCTCAAGGGTCTGGGCCGCTGGGAGGAGATCATGGCCCGGTACAACGTCTGAACCGCCGCTCGAGCGCCCGCCGGTTCAACCCTTTGAAAAGTAAAGCTATATAAAAATGGCCGCGTGATCGCCCCGGCGAGCCTGGACGTTAGCCCCTCGGGGATTCAAGCCGCCGAGACTGAAGAAAGCTAAATAAATAAGATATCTGCAATTATCGGCATAAGAATTGCTTTACACCCGTCGCCTCCAGGTCTATAATTCAAGCTAGAGGGAGGTTCGCCTCGGGCGGACCGAACAATGACTGTTTATGGATAAGCTCAAGATACTGCTGGTGAGCGCTCTACTGGGCCTCAGCCTGACCAGTGTAGTCATCTTTTTCAAGAGCCGGCCCGTCGAACGGCCCAACCTGGATGTCGCGGAGCCGCTGCCGGACAACGCCGACATGCAGCTCAAGGGGATCAACTTCACGGAAGTGGATCCCTCCGGCCGGGAATGGAACATGGAAGCCCGCACTTTGCACTATTTCCGGGCCAAGGACCTGGTGGTTCTGGATCGGGTCAAGGCCACGTTCCATGGTCTGGACGGTCCGATGACCGTGACCGGGGACAAGGGCTATTATGAAAAGACGGCCAAGAAGGTGCGCCTGGTGGGCCGGGTGATGGGAAAAGACACGCGCGGGCGAAGTCTGACCGCGGAGGAAGTCATTTATGACCTGGGGACGGGCTGGCTGACCGTGCCCGGCTACTTCGAGATAAGAAGCCCGCGGCTGGACTTGGACGGCCATGGCTTGAGCGTCAACACCAGGGACAATCAAATCCAGGTCGCCCAGCGAGCCAATCTGCTCGTCAAATCCACGAAAGGCGCCTTGTAGGGAAAACGGATGACCATGAAGATTCCGAGCCTCATATTGACTCTGGTCGGGGTGGCCTGGACGGCGATGATTGTCAGCGTCGCGGCTTCGGCGCCGGCTTCGGCCCAGGCGCCTTCCGCCGGTCAGGCCGGGGAGCATCCGATCAGCATAACCGCTGACCGGATGGAGGCCGATGACCGGGATAAGGTGGTCACCTTCACCGGCAACGTGGTCGCCCGCCAGAAGGAATTGGTTTTGAACTGCCAGGTGATGAAGGTATTTTATCAGCGGGTCAAATCCGAACCGGATGAAGCCGGCGGCGATCCGGCCGGGACCGGACCCGCTCGCCGGGCCGGCGGTCGGGGAGACTTGGCCGAGGTCTTGGGGGATGACTCCAACGAGATAGAAAAAGTGGAGTGCCTGGGCGGGGTCAAGATCACCCAAGGCGACAAGGTGGCCGTGGCCGAGAAGGCCGTGTACCTGGCCAAGGCCAAGCCCAGGACCATCGTTATGACCGGCGAGCCCAGACTCTGGCGCGACAAAGACTATCTGACCGGGATGAAGATAACCTATTTTCTGGACGAGAACCGGAGCGTGGTGGAGGGCGGCGGCCGGGACAGGGTCAACGCCATTTTTTATCAATCCGCCCCGGATAAGACCATGAACCAACGAAACCGGCCCGAGCCGGGCGCCCAGCCCGTCCGGCCGGGGGGGCAGGGTAGCAGGCCTTGAAGCCGGCGCCGATCATACCCATGCCCCGGCCCGAACCACCGGCTGGGATGCCGGCCCAGGAAGCGCCCCGGCTCGAGGCGGCCCGACCGGCCGCGTCCCCGGCCGAACCCAAGACCCAACTCCTGATCGAAGGTCTGGTCAAGAGTTACGGCCGCCGGCGGGTAGTGGATCAGGTGCGGCTTCAAATCGAAGGCGGTGAGATCGTGGGTCTGCTCGGCCCCAACGGGGCGGGCAAGACCACGACCTTTTATATGGCCGTGGGCCTGATCCAACCGGACGAGGGCCAGGTGTACCTGGACCACCGGGATATTACCCGCCTGCCCATGTACAAGCGGGCCAGAATGGGCTTGTGCTATCTGCCTCAAGAGACGTCCGTCTTCCGCAAGCTCACCGTGGCCGAAAACATCCTGGCCATCCTGGAAACCCTGGGCATCTCGAAATCGGAACAGCGTCGCCGGTTGGAAACGCTGTTGGACGAATTGGGGATAAGCCACCTGGCCGACAACAAGGCCTATTCCCTATCCGGAGGCGAGAAACGCCGGGTGGAGATTGCCCGGTCCCTGGTCACTTCTCCCAGGTTCATGCTGCTGGACGAACCCTTCGCCGGGATTGACCCCCTGGCGGTGATCGACATACAGAACATCATCCGGCAACTTAAAAAACGAGACATCGGCGTGGTGATTTCGGACCACAACGTCCGTGAAACGCTCGGGGTTTGCGATCGAGCCTACATTTTAAACGCCGGCGTGGTCCTGGAAGAGGGACCGCCGCAAAAGATCGCCGCCAGCGAAACGGCCCGCCGCATATACCTCGGCGACAAATTTACCTTGTAAAAGGAATCCGACCGGACGCCCATGGCTCTCGAGCTTAAACAAACCCTCAAGCTGACCCAGCAACTGGTCATGACCCCCCAGTTGCAGCAGGCGATAAAGCTGCTCCAGCTTTCCCGCCTGGAACTGGCGGAAGAAATCAATCAGGAAATCCAGGAAAATCCCATCTTGGAATCCACCCAGACCAGCGATGAACCCGAGCCGGGCGACCAAGAACCGGCGGGTCAGACCGAAGAGGCTCCCGCGCCTGCGGCGGGTGAGTTCCAGGAGGTCAAGGTCGAAGAGAAGATGCGGGAAGAGTTCGACTGGGAGAACTACCTGGGCGAATACAGCTCGGCGCCCTACGAACCTTACATGTATGAGGCTCCGTCGGAAACGCCTTCCTATGAGAACTTCGTGTCCACCAAGATTTCCTTGACCGACCACCTGTTCGAACAGTGGCGCCTGGCCGGAGTGAATCCCGACGAATTCCGGGTGGGTGTCCAGATAATCGGCAACCTGGACGCGGACGGATATCTTAAGGCTTCCCTCGAGGAAATCGCCGCGCTGGAATCAGTGCCGGAGGAGGTGGCCGGGCGGGTTCTGGCCCGGGTCCAGGAACTGGACCCCGTCGGCGTGGCGGCCCGGGACCTGCGGGAATGCCTGCTCCTGCAACTCGATCTCCTCGGGTTGGGGGACAGCCTGGCGGCCCGGTTGGTGGCCGATCACCTTCACGACCTGGAAAACAAAAACTACCAGCAGATCGCCCGCCAGTTGAAAGTGGCCAAGGAGGCGGTCTTCGCCGCGGAGAAGATCATCGTCGGTCTGGAGCCCCGCCCCGGCCGGCAGTATCACGGCGAGGAACCCCATTACATCACCCCGGACGTTTACGTCTACAAGTTGGGCGATGACTACGTCATCGTCCTGAACGAAGACGGCTTGCCCAAGCTCAAGATAAGCCAGCACTACCGGGACCTGCTTTCCGACGGTTACACCACCCCTCAGGCCAGGGACTATATTCAAGGCAAGCTGAGAAGCGCCATGTGGCTTATCCGCAGCATCCATCAGCGCCAGCGGACTATTTACCGGGTAACCGAATCCATCTTCAAGTTTCAGCGGGAATTCCTGGACAAGGGGGTTGAGTCCCTGCGGCCCCTGGTCCTGCGGGACGTGGCCGAAGACGTGGAACTCCACGAATCCACCGTGA
Source organism: Thermodesulfobacteriota bacterium (assembly GCA_040755515.1). Classification (GTDB taxonomy): domain Bacteria; phylum Desulfobacterota; class Desulfarculia; order Adiutricales; family JAGVGV01; genus JBFMAW01. The sequence continues at coordinate 81,348 of JBFMAW010000004.1, forward strand.
GCCGGGTCACCACCAACAAGTACGTGCACACGCCCCAGGGTCTTTTCGAACTCAAGTTCTTCTTTGACAGTCCCATCAACCGCTTCCAGGGCGAATCCATGGCCTCGGAAAGCGTCAAGAAGAGGATAAAACAGATAGTCATGGCCGAAGACCCGCGCAAACCCTTATCCGACCAGCGCATCGTGGAGATACTGCGGGGCTCCAACATTGATATTGCCCGCCGCACGGTGGCCAAGTACCGGGAAATGCTGGGCATCGGCTCGTCGAGCCGGCGCAAGAAACATTATTAACGCCGCGGATCGGACCGACCGCGGAATATCAATAACTTCAGGAGGAGGCAAGAATGGAGCTCTCCGTGACCTTCCGACACATGGAACCTTCGGACGCTTTGAAGGACTATGCCCGGGATAAGATTTCCCGGGTGGAAAAATTCCTGGACTCGGCCATCGAAGCCAACGTGGTTCTTTCCGTGCAGAAGTTCCGACATATCGCCGACGTGACCATTACCAGCGACGGCTTGAAAATCAACGGTCAGGAACAAACCGACGACATGTATTCGGCCCTGGACATGGTGGTGGACAAACTGGAAAGGCAGGTCAAGCGCTTTCGCCAGAAACAGAAAACCCATAAAACCAACAAGCGAGGCAAGGGCAAGGAAGGCCGGCTGGAGGCCGTCGAGTCCGCCGAGGGCCGGTATCAGGGCATTCCCGCGCGGCAGATGTTTGCCAAACCCATGGACGTGGACGAAGCGGTCATGCAGCTCGAGGTTTCCGCGGAGAAGTTCGTGATCTTCACCAATTCGGCCACCGAAAAGATAAACGTGCTCTATCGCAGTGAAACCGGCGAGTTCGAGCTGATCGAACCCATGACCGAATGAATCGGCCCGATTTGGTGGCGCTAGATGAAACTACTCGATTATCTGAAAAAAGAAGCCATTGTTCCGGAACTGACCGCCCGGAGGAAAAAGGAAGTTCTGGAAGAATTGTGCCAGGCGGCGTCCCTGGTATCCGGCCTGGACAAGGGACCGCTGCTGGACGTGCTTCTGGAGCGCGAGAAACTGGGCAGTACCGGCATCGGCGAAGGCGTGGCCATCCCTCACGGGAAGAGTAAAGTCGTGCGTGACCTCCTTTTGGCCTGCGGCCGCAGCCGGACCGGCGTGGACTTCGAGGCCCTGGACGGCAAGCCCACGCACCTCTTTTTCCTTTTACTTGCGCCCGAAGATTCGGCCGGGATGCATCTCAAGGCCCTGGCCAAGGTCTCCCGGCTGCTCAAGGATTCCTCCTTCCGGCAGGAATTTCTGGCCGCCGGGAACGCTCGGGAAATGTATGAATTGATAGACTCCCGGGACAGCGACTTTTAATCGTCCCTTTTGAGCGGGCGTTCGGGACCGGCCCGGACCGCGGTCCGGGCCGGCTCCTTGCTTACGGATACCGCCCTGAAAGGCGATCGCCGCCGCAAGAAGGAGGGCCGGGTGTCAATACCGATTCCGGCTTTTCGGGCGATGAGGTGACCATTCATGGGACCGGAAAAAAATTTGGGCCGCATCCTGATCATTACCGGCTTGTCCGGTTCCGGAAAGTCCACGGCCTTGAACGCCCTGGAAGACTGCGGCTTCTTCTGCATAGACAACCTGCCGGTCAGGCTTCTGCCCAAGTTCCTGGCCCTCAAGGAGGAAACCAGGTCGGAAATATCCAAGCTGGCCGTGGTCATGGATATGCGGGAAAAGGAATTCGTCCAGTACTTCGCCGATGTCTTCGATCAGATCAAGTCCCTGGACTACGATCCGCGGATCGTCTTTTTGGAGGCCTCGGACGAGGTCCTGGTCAAGCGTTTTTCCGAGACCCGCCGGCGACATCCCCTGGACGGCGACGGCAGCCTGCTGGAGCGCATTCGCCGGGAACGGGAACTCATGAGGCCGGTCCGCGAGGCGGCCCAGGAAATCCTGGACACCACCAGCTATAACGGCCACGCCCTGCGGGAAGTCTTCTGCCAGAAGTTCGGCCAAGTGGACCTGGGCGGACGGATGTCCGTCGAGTTCATTTCCTTCGGTTATAAATTCGGCCTGCCGCCCGAAGCCGACATAATCATGGACGTGAGGTTTCTGCCCAACCCTTTTTACCTGGACGATTTGCGGGAGCTTGACGGTCGCGACGAACGGATTGTAGAATACGTCCTGACCGGTGAGGACAGCCGTCGTTTCCTGGACAAATTGCGCGACCTGCTAGATTTCGTGATCCCTCTCTACCGTCGGGAGGGTAAATCTTATTTGACCATCGCCGTGGGTTGCACCGGCGGGCAGCATCGTTCCGTGACCATCGTCAACGAATTGGCCCGGCGATTAAAGGACATCAACCTCACCGTGCGTCACCGGGACATCATCAGGAGGCGGGATAACTAAATGATCGGCTTTGTGATAGTCACCCACGGCCGCCTGGGCGCGGAACTGATCAACACGGCGGAGTTCATCCTGGGGCGGATCGAGAATCACCGGACCGTGTCCATTGACGGACAAGGGGCGCCCGAGGTCATGCGGGCGGATATCGAACAGGCCATCAAACAGGTGGATCAGGGACAGGGAGTGATCGTCCTGACGGACATGTTCGGCGGCACGCCTTCCAACTTGAGCCTTTCCTTTCTGAACAGCGGACAGATCGAGGTCCTGACCGGAGTGAATCTGCCCATGATCATCAAGCTGGTCCAATCCCGGGAAAAGATGCCCCTGAAGGAACTTGCCCAGACCATAGGAGAATACGGACGCAAGAGCATCAACGTGGCGGGAGAAATCCTGAATCGGCGTCCGAAAGAGTGAAATTGCCCGCGGAGTGTGTTCTTGACGCTGGTTCTGGTCAGGGTGGATTGCCGGTTGATACACGGCCAGATAATAGAAGCCTGGGTGCCCTTCACCCGGGCCGACTGCCTGGTGGTGGCCAACGACGACGCGGCCGAGGACATGCTGCAGAGGTCCATCATGGAGATGGCCGTGCCGCCTACGGTCGAGGTGCACATCCAGGACGTGTCGGCGGCGACCGATGATCTGGCGCGGGGCCGGTGGTCGGATAAAAGGATCATCCTTCTGTTCGCCAACTGCCGCGACGCCCTGTGTTCCTATCGCGCCGGACTGAAATACGAACGGCTCAACCTGGGCAACCTGGTCTGTTCTCCGGGTAAGAAACAAGTGACCTGCGCCCTGTCCCTGGATCAGTCCGACGTGGCCAGCTTGCGGGAGATACAAAAGTACGGCGTTCAGGTGGAGGCCCGACAGGTGCCCCTGGACGGTTCGAAGAATCTAAACGAGATCATCGGAATCGGGCAGTACGGTTAGCCGACCGGCAGGGCCAGGTATGTGGTGCGACCTGATCATGATCAGTCTGGTCGGCGGCCTGCTGGCCCTGGACCGGACCGCGGCTTTCCAAGTCATGATCTCGCGGCCTATCGTGGCCGGACCGATCATCGGCCTGCTGCTGGGCCGCCTGGAAGTGGGCCTGGCCATGGGCGCCCTGACCGAACTGATCTACCTCGGCCGCCCACCTCTGGGCGGCTATCTTCCGCCCAACGACACCCTGGCCGCGGTGATCGCGGCCGGAGCCGTAATCCTGGCTTGGCCGGAGATCGAACTCGATCGGGCCAGAGTGACCCTCGGCTTTCTTCTGGTCCCACCTTTGGCCAGAATGGCCTCCGTGGTGGATAACCAAGCCCGCCGGGCCAACGGCTTTCTGGCCGGTAAGGCCTGGACCAGCGTCTCCCAGGGGCAATCCTGGTTGATACCTTATTTAAACCTGACCGGTCTGGCGATCTACTTCGGCCTGGTCTCACTCTATCTCCTGGTTATGACCTGGTGGGCCGCGCGGCTTTTGGCTTTTCTGCACCCCCGCCTGCCCGCCTTCAGCCTGTCGGCCCTGAAAACGATGTACGTCATTATCCCCCTGATCGGCGTGGCCGCGATCCTGGGCGCGTTGCACGGCCGCAAGAACATGCTGATTTTTCTTCTGGTCGCCCTCATGGCTCTGGCTTTGAGCCTCCCATGAACCCTGGCGATCAACCCCTCCCGGCCCGGGACTGGGCGACCATCGAGCCCATGACCGCCGCGGACCTGGATCAAGTCATGGCCATCGAACAGGTGTCTTTCCGCCGGCCTTGGACTAGGGAAGGCTTCCTGGTCGAGTTGAAGAGGCGGCCGGCCCGATGCCTGGTGGCCCGGCAAGGACGTAACGTCTGCGGCTACCTGGTTTTCTGGTTGATTCCGCCGGAAATCCACGTGTTGAACCTCGCCGTCCGGCCCGACCTGCGCCGGAGGAAGATAGGCCGGCTGCTGATGGAATACATGCTCGAATACGGCCGGGACACGGGCGCGGGCGAGGTGTTTCTCGAGGTCAGAACGTCCAATCTGGCCGCCCAGGAGCTGTACCGGAGCCTGGGATTCAGCTTGTCCGGCCGCCGGCGCGATTATTATGCCGAAGACCATGAAGACGCGTTGATAATGGCCTTCAGCCTGGATGCCCCCCAGAAAACATTTGACGGCCGGGCTTCCTGAAACTATATAACGGAACCAGCAGTTCAACGGCTGAAGCCGCGGGAGTATTGGACCTTGGTTGATGGATTCGGTTTGATATCGGTCATGAGTTCGGCCACGGAACGTTTCCCTTATATCAACGAAGTGGACATCCGGGGCAAGACCGTCCTGATTCGGGTGGACCTGAACGTTCCCTATGACGAATACCTGAACATCACCGACGACAATCGCATCCGGGCCATCCTGCCCACGGTCAACTACGCCCTGGACCAGGGCGCCCGGTTAATCCTCTGTTCCCATATGGGACGTCCCAAACCCGGCTTCGATCCGCAGCTCAGCCTGGCGCCGGTGGCCAGACGCCTGGGCCGGCTCCTCAACAAGGACGTCAAAAGGACCTCGGACTGCGTCGGCCCGGAAGTCCAAGGACTCGTGGCCGCAATGAAGCCCCGGGACATTCTCCTGCTCGAAAACCTGCGTTTTCACCCCGGCGAACAGGCCAACGACGACGAGTTCGCCCGCGAACTGGCTTCCCTGGCCGAAGTTTATATCAACGACGCCTTTGCCGTGGCCCATCGGGCCCACGCCAGCGTGGTGGCCATCACCAACCATGTCTCCGTCTGCGCGGCCGGCTTCCTGATGAAAAACGAACTGCTGTATTTCCACCGGGCCATGGAAGACCCGGCCCGGCCCCTGGCGGCCATTATCGGCGGGGCCAAGATATCGTCCAAGATATCGGTCATCGAGAATCTGTTGGGCGTGGCCGATAAATTGATCATCGGCGGCGCCATGGCCAATACTTTTCTGAAAGCCATCTACTATGACATCGGGGCCAAATCCCTGGTGGAGGAAGACCTGGTCGAACGATCCCGGGCCATAATGCGGAAAGCCAGACGGCGGGGAGTCAAGTTCTATATCCCCGTGGACTGCGTGGTGGCCGATCGTCTGGACCGGAAAGCCGAATCCAGGATCACCACGGTCCAGGAAGTGCCCCCGGACTGGTTGATCGCCGACATCGGTCCGGCCACCCTGTCTTTGTACGCCGAGGCCTTGGCCGACGCCAAGACCATAATCTGGAACGGCCCCATGGGCGCTTTCGAGATCGAGGCCTTTTCGCGGGGTACCTACCAGATGGTCCGGACCGTGGCCGGCACTTACGCCCTGACCATAGTCGGCGGCGGAGACACGGACGTGGCCGTGCACCGGGCCGGCGAATCGTCCCGCATATCCTACATCTCCACCGGCGGAGGGGCCTTCCTCGAATTGATGGAAGGCTCCCGGTTGCCCGGCATCGTGGCCCTGGAGGAGCACGCCCGCCGGAGCAAAGAAAAGGAGGAAGCCAAATGAACTCGAGTCCGGGCCGCCGGCCTCTCATCGCCGGCAACTGGAAGATGTACAAGACCCCGGCCGAGGCCGAAGAGTATATCCATCAACTCAAGTCCATGCTGCCGGCGACGCCGGCGGTGGACGTGGCCGTGGCGCCGGCCTTCCCGGCCCTGGCCGCCGCGGTGAGGGCCGCCGCCGGTTCCGCCGTGGCCATAGCCGCCCAGAACGTGTTCTGGGAAGCCGAAGGCGCGTACACCGGCGAAGTGTCGGCCCATATGCTCAAGGCCCTCGCGGTTTGGGGCGTGATCATCGGGCACTCGGAGCGGCGGCAGTATTTCGGCGAGACTGACGAGACGGTCAACCGGCGGCTGGCCGCGGCCCTGGCCCAGGGTCTGGCGCCTATCGTCTGCGTGGGCGAGACCCTGGAGCAGAGGGAGGCCGGCCGGACCTTCCAGGTGATCGAGACCCAGGTCAAGGGCGGCTTGAAGGGTTTGAGCCCGGCCCAGGCCGGGCGGCTGATCATCGCCTATGAACCGGTCTGGGCCATCGGCACGGGCCGGACGGCCACGCCCGAGATGGCCCAGGAGGCCCATGCCTTGATTCGCCGGGTTCTGGGCGAACTATTCACCAAAGAGCTTGCAAATTCCATCCGCATCCTATATGGTGGTTCAGTTAAGCCGGAGAACGCGGCCGACTTGATGGCCCAGCCGGACCTGGACGGCGCCCTGGTGGGCGGCGCGAGTTTGAAGCCGGAAGCGTTTATTAAGATAATCAATTATAAGCAGTGAGGGTCGGGCCGGATCGGCCTGAAGAAAAATGATCACTTTACTGGTTATCGTTCACGTTATAGTGGCCGTGGCCTTGATACTGGTCGTCCTGTTGCAGGCGGGCAAGGGCGCCAGCATGGGCGCCGCCTTTGGCGGCGGCTCCTCGGGCACGGTCTTCGGCACCCGGGGACCGTCCACCTTGTTGAGCAAGCTCACCGCCGCCGCGGCCATCATTTTCATGTTCACCTGCCTGGGGTTGAGCATAATCCGGGGCGATCGCATCGGCGGCAATTCGATCATGAACCGGACTTCGCCCGCGGCCCAGACCGAATCCGCCGCCCCGCCGGTCTCCACTCCGGCGGCCCGGCCGGAGGCGGAGATACCCAAGGAACAAGCCCAGCCCATCTCTCCAGAAACCGGGGCCAAGCCGCAATGATATTTCTTGCGCCGAAGTGGTGGAAATTGGTAGACACGCCATCTTGAGGGGGTGGTGGGCGACGCCCGTGCGGGTTCAAATCCCGCCTTCGGCACCAAAATCATACAGTAACTTCAGCCACCTGTAAAGAATACAGCTGGCTTTTTCATTTACAAATCCTTTCCTGTAGATAAGCCGCAATAGGGAAAGCAGAAATTGAGACTCGAAAGGAAAGCCTGAAAGGGCAGCCCCCCTATGAGGGAAGCGGCCCCAATCCGACCCAAACCTCGTCCATGTGCTGCATGAACTGAGGAGAATTTCTATAGGAGAACAAAGAGGTTCAGAGGCCGTTCGCCGGAAAATTGCCACTGACCTAGGGTATGAGTATGATGCTTTCTTGACGTTAGGACAACGGTTCTTGAGAGACGAAAAAGGATTCTTACCGTCCATAGGTGGACCAGAACTACAATTAAAGACTACTTCATACTATGGTATTATGAGATTTCATGGCCATGGTAAGGACTTCCTACCCTTCCCCAAGCTCAGCGTCCAGTTTTCCGCTGACGGAACCATAGTAAATGATGAGCTTGTCGAGGGCTATTATATGTTCTCATTCCGGTGGCTCCGGAGGTAGGGGGACGCTGAAGGCAAGGTCCTGGTTGACATCATTAGTGGCAGCATGCTTGACTTGCTTCAACCCGGCGATTGGGCTATGGTGGACACCAAGCTGACTGATATTGTCAACGGCCAACTCTATGCGATTCGTCTTGACAATCAGTGTCTGATCGAGCGCCTTCACCGCAGACCCGAAGGCCGGATAGAGATCGTGAGCGAGAACCGCAAAAAGTACCTACCGCAGGAAGTCGAGGGCAACGACAACCTGGTCATCGGTCGGGCAGTGTGGATGTGTAGGGAGTTGTATAAAGCAGGATCATTAATTAGTTATAATAACCTGCGGGGGCATGGGATAATAAAAGGGGGATTCAATGAAAAAAGGAACGTTGTCTATTGCTTTAATCAGTGGTAAGCTGCCGGTGTGAGTGAATATGTACATAAACGACATAACGTCTCGGTGTTATTATATCATTTGGTATGTCCAGCCAAATACCGGCGAGTTGTTTTCACCGATGAGGCCGATTTGGCGCTCAGGGACATTTGCCTTGAAATAGCCAAACGTTACAAGATTGTTTTTGTTGAGATAGGGGTTGAAAAGGACTACATCCACTTTTTGATTCAATCGGTCCCTGGATATAGTCCGGCTAAGATTGTAAGAAAAATCAAGAGCATAACGGCCAGAGAGATATTTGTAAGAGTTACAATGGTGAAAAAGCAATTGTGGGTTGGCGAGTTTTGGACCAAAGGATATTTTATGAGCACGGTCAGCCGAAATGGTGATGAGAACATCATCACGCAATATGTGAGAAACCAAGGAAGATCTGATAGGGATTACAAAAGGCTCCATAGCCAGGGACTGCAGATGGAGTTGTTTTGACTCTTAGATACATCGCAGCTTGCTGCGGAGTTGTTCATTGAGGATGGATCCATATAATCCAAATCTCAAAGACGTACATAACTTTGTCAAGGAAGTTTTTGCTGAATTCGGGATTAAAGCAGACCGCGCAGATGACATAGAGCATCAGGAAAGGATAACTGATATAGTCCTTGACCAAATCAAACGTTCCGAGTTTCTCTTTGCGGATTTATCAGGAGAACGGCCAAACGTGTACTATGAAGTTGGTTATGCACATGCCCTAGGAAAACGAACGATTCTTTATCGCCGCAAGGGAACACCCTTGCACATTGACCTTTCGGTACATAATGTTCCTGAGTATGAAAATGTTACGCAACTTCGCAACTTGTTTAGGGATCGCTTAACTGTGATTACTGGGCGCAGTCCCTTATGTTAACCAAAGATACTATAACATTTTACTCAAAACGTGGAAACCTGCAATGACCGAAACTCTACCCGCCGAAACCATCGCCGGTCGTATCCACTTCATCCGGGGCCATCGCGTCATGCTGGACCGGGACCTGGCTGAACTGTACGGCGTGGAGACTCGTGTCTTGACCCAAGCGGTCCGCCGGAACATGGAAAGATTCCCGGACGATTTCGTATTTTACCTGACATTGCAGGAACTTAGAAACTTGATATCACAATCTGTGACTTCAAGTTGGGGAGGTACGCGGAAACCTCCCATGGCCTTTACCGAACAGGGCGTGGCCATGCTCTCCAGCGTGCTCAACAGCCCCAGGGCCATCCAGGTAAACATCCAGATCATGCGGGCTTTCATACACTTCCGTCGTGCCCTGACCGCCCATGAAGACCTGCGCCGCAAGATCGAGGCCATGGAAAAGAAGTACGACGCCCAGTTCAAAATAGTCTTCGATGCTATCAAGCAGCTTCTGGCGCCTGAACCTAAACCTCGAAAGAAGATCGGCTTTGTCGAATGATCATTATGAAATACGGCGATGAGGCCAAGTTACTCAAGTACTTCCTTGAGAAGGCCTAGGTCTTGGGGGTTCCTGAGAACCGCAACGAGATAGACACTTTGACCAAGAGGATGTGGTCATGAAAATCGTCTTAGACTCGAATATTATTAAAGATATTCATTTTAAAAGGATAGATTTTAAGGGTCATCCGGTAAATGACCGGGTATCACATAAAAAGAAAAGGGTCATAGTTTCACCTGGGCGCGTCGATGGATCGGCGGCGCGTCGAGACTTGTCTGCCGCCGGCAGAATGAGCGTGAAACTAGCTCGTCGGACCTGCCTGCCGGCAGGCAGGGACGCGCCGCCACGGATGGACGGCGTGCGGCTTTAGCTTGCCAAAGTCATCGCCATGACGGTATCTCGTGAGGGTTGCGACACCAAACATCACGAGAGGAGACCGATCATGGCGACGACAAGTTATCTTTATCACTCTATGGGGTTGATCCGCTACCAGCATTTATCCACCAAGTCAGGAAGGGTGCGATTTTCCATCATGTCGCCCTGAAAAAGGAAGAACGCACCTGCTCCGGTTGCATGGCCGGCTGGTCCTATCTGACGATGGAAGGTGAGTTTCTTCGGCTTTTTCGGGCCTTGCCAGTGGGGAGCAAGCCTCAATTCGTGATCTTGCCTGGACATTAACAACGCTGTCACCGTTGTGGCCGGGTCTTGCGGGAGCCCATCCTGTTCGCGGTCGGTAAACGCAGGTGCCTGAAAGCCTTCTCTCGATTGGTGGTTCAGTTGTGCCAACTCGCCCCCATCAAGCATGTGGCCCTATTTCTTGGCGTCGGCTGGGACTTGGTCAAGAATATCTACAAAAAACATCTCCTGACCCGCTTTCGGAAACGAAAGCTCAACCAAGTTCGGTATATCGCCGTAGACGAGTTCGCTGTCCGCAAAGGACACCACTACCTGACCGCGGTCATGGACTTGGAAACCGGGCAGATTCTTCACCTGCAAGAAGGCAAGGACGCCTTGGCCTTGATCTCTTTTCTGGTCAGGCTCAAGCTCAAGAAAGCCCACCTCAAAGCCGTGGCCATGGATATGTCCCCGGCTTATCTGGAAGTCCCTCGACCTGGAGGCTCTCGACAGGCAGTCCGCCTGATCTTTCCGGAGGTGGATGTCGTCCACGACCCTTACCATATAGTCGCCCTGGCCAACGCGGCTATTGATGAAACCCGCCGCGACCTGGCCCGAGAGCTGGCCGGGCCTGACCGCAAAATCATCAAAGGTACTCGTTTCCTCCTGCTCAAGGGCCTGGAAAACCCCATACCCCGCGGCCTGGAACGCTTGATGAATTTGATGGAAGTCAATCAACCCCTCTACCAGGCCTATTTACTCAAGGAGGACTTGCGCACCTTCTGGAACTGCCCCAATCCGAACATAGGGGCAGAGACCTTGGAGTCCTGGATTCAACAAGCCCGCGCCACGAATTTGCCTCATTTTCCCGCGAGACGCGGGACTGAAACCCTGGGCCGACATCGAGCCGGCTTCTTGGCTTACTTCAAGCATCGAATCTCCACTGACCCCTTGGAAGGGCTCAACAACAAAATCAAGGTTCTCAAACGACAGGCTTATGGCTTCCGGGATAAATCCCGCGGGACGCGGGACTTCGTTTGTTCTTTATTCACGAGGCTACCCCGGCATTTCCCGGATGAACCATAAATGCCCTCCGCGCCATGAACTCATCCGCGATGACATGCTTGGCGACCTCGAACGGGTCAAGATCGTCATCACCAATGCAACAAAACCTCTACGTCTAAGCTGATCAACGATTACATATCCGACTTTCACTTGGAAAATGGCGATGGAACGATCACCTTCGAAAATGGACTGCTGGCCCTTTTCCGGAACTTCCGTTAGCTGCGTTCATGCTAAGCACCCTTGACCAACACCGCATACGGTGGTATTTGAGGACTTAGGCAATGGCGCGTGGAGGGCATTCCATCTCGGTTAAAAGGATTTTTCCTTTTGTTTTTTCATTACAAAAACGGGTCAAAATAATTCGGTAAAATGGCCGATTTGGGTCAAAATAAACAGAAATATAACAGACGCCATAGCAAAGAAAGCTAGGAATCCGGCGCTGAAAAGCGCGCTGCCAGAATCCGGGCCACGCGCTCGAAAAGGATCGGTTTAGACGGATGCCTTACACAAAATCAAGGTTATAGATTCTCATCGAATAGCGAGACAAGACAGCCTGAGGTAGTCCCATAAAACGGCCGGAAGAGAGGAGGCTTCAAATGCGAAAACAAACAATTCATTACACATCGCCATTGGATGCGCTGATCGCCGTGGCCAAACGGCTCAGTTTTTATGAAAGTCAGCAACGAATGGATTCAGAGGAATTTTTTTATAAATACAGCCAGGGACAATTGCCGGATGAAATAATCTATGTGGAATGGGCGAATGATTATCGCCATTATCTAGATCTCCGTCAAGAAATAGAAAAAAGGCTTCAAAATGCAGCATGAGGCCCTGGTGGCTTATCTGAATAGAGTCGAGCAAGCCATTATTCGGTGCCAAGGCGCCTATCCAGAGCATTACACTGAAGAAATTCTAACACCAAGACGCGCCAATCTGCGAATTCGTCTTCTTTTTTTAGAATGGTCATTTGCTGGAAATTAATGAAGCGGTGATAATTGAGGGTCACAACCGGGTTACCCTCGATTATCGTTATCATTTGCAAGATGAAGAAAGTCGTTTGATTTTTCGCTATGACAGTACGCCCCACTTTCCTGAAATGCCAAATTTCCCTCATCACAAGCACCTACCTGACGGTGTGCTTCCCTTCGACAAACCGGATATTGAGCAGTTGGTCCAAGAAGCTTTGGAAATAACTAGACTCGATAGGAAAGATTAAGGGCATTTCGTATCTGGAATTAGCGGGTGTAATATAGGCTTTCGACCATGTCCGGCCAGCCATGATCTGGTTGGTCTGAGCGGAACCTTTGAGGTTAGACATGCCTTGAAGAAAACGTAGCCCAGGCCGGCGCGCTGGCGCTGGCTGTTGAGTTGTCCACCCCAGCGGGCGGAATACATTAAACACAAAATGGAGATGTCATGCACTTGGAAGAGTTCGTCGTCAACGCCAGTTTCGAAACCGGGCCGCGTCGGATCACCGAAGCCGACCTGATCGCTTTCCTGGACCTCTCCCTTCTTAAAAACCCCATCTTTCTCGATGACCGGGCCGCCCAAACGGCCGGTCACCCCAAGAGAATACTGCCGGCCCCCTTGTTGATCAGCGTGGCCATGGGCCTGTGCCAGCAACGGGGCTTATTCGACCACATGGTGGCCGTCCTGGAGTTCGAATTCGTCAGGTTTCAGAAGCCCAGCTATCTGGGCGATTCAGTCCTGGTGAAGAGCCGGGTGGTCCTGGCCCGGCCGACTAAAAACCCCCAGCGGGGCCTGGTCAAGCTGCACTTCGAACTCCATAACCAACGCCAGGAGTCGGTCCTGGAAATGCAGGCGGTTTATCTGATGCTGAGGCGACCGCCGGCAGCGTGACCCCGCCGGTCTTGGCAACCTCGGAAATTCCCGTCATAATAACGATTAAGGAAAAGGAAGAGAGTGCCACGACTACCTGGTGAAAAACCTGGTCAAGTTCATCGAGTGGCGACGACAACATAAAGGCCCCGTCGCGGCGACGGAATGAACCAGGGCCACCCAAGGGCATCCGGGATTTCAGACCCGACCCATGCCCAAGACCCGGTGATGGCCCGACGGCCGGGTGATACTTTCCGCCCTTATCGGGCCAGGAGGAGATATGATCCGGACTGGTCGTGAAACCGTGGTCAGGCTTCTTTCCTTCATCGGCCTGATGGCGGTCTTAGTATTCACCCCCGCCGGGATGTCCTGGCCGGCTCCCCCGGACGCGGCGGCGCGGGAGCCAGGCCGGCCCTCGCCGGAAATCAGTCCGGCGGACGATGGTCTGAAGACCGTTTTCCAGGCCGGCCACTCCTCCCCCATAACCAATCTCAGCTTCAATCTGGCGGGGACGCTGTTGGCTTCCCTGGATCAAGACGGCACGGTTAAGATATGGGAAATGCCCGGCGGCCGATTGCTCCGCTCGTGGAAAACCGAAATGAGTCAACCCGACCGATTCGGCTTCCTCCGGGACGGTCGCCTGCTGATGGCTCTGGACCAGGTTCAGGAGTTCTGGGACCCGATCCGGGCGGAAAAAGCGGAAGCTCCGTCGGAGAAGGAGATAGTCAGCTCCTCGGAGGGCGGTGACCTGGATCGCTGGCTTCAGGGCCGAAGAGAGGCGCCGCGGTTTTACACCCCGGACCGGTCCATTTGCGTGGTTCGGGCCGCCAAGGATCAGGTCAGGGTTATTGATTCGTCCCGGAACGCTGATTACCTGGTCGAGACGCCTCCGTGCGGCGGTAAAACGATTTTAAGTCCTGAAGGATCGTATCTGGCCTGCGGGGAAGACTATTTGATGGGCAGCGGCGGGTATCTGCAATCCTGGAACATCTTTTTGACCGACTTGAAGGAGAGATCAGGCCGCGCCCTTTACGACGAGACCATTAGAATCCGGACTCAGGGGCTCTGCGACGGGCTGGCGCTTTCCCCTGACGGCCGTTATCTGGTTCTAAACGAGGAGTATGACAGCACGGAAGAGTACGGCGGACGGTTGGCGCTGTTTTCGCTCAAGGACGGGCGCCGAATATGGCAGGTGGTGGATGACGCCGGTTATTTCATGGACGTCCGCTACGGCCCTGACGGCCGGTATATCTTTACCTCGACTCGTTTTTCCGGCGAAGTCACCATCTGGCGGCCGGATACGGGAGAAAAGGTAAGGGTGATCGAGACGCCGGAAGGAAAATTCTCCGGGGGATTGGCGGTGAGCCCGGACTCCAGGTGGGTGGCATTTCAAAATCCACATTCTTCCACCGGGAGAGACGCTCCGGCGGTTCTGATCTATCAGGTTTCCAGCGGCGCCCTGGCGGCCAGGCTGGCCGGCGCTCAAGGCAGCCAACTGGTCTTCAGCGGGGATTCGAAGCTTCTGGCGGAGATGTTTTCGAAATACCAGGAAGGCAGCCAAAAAATCGAACACCGGGTCAGGATTTGGGATATCGCCCGGCGCCGGCCGCTCAAGGAATTCAAGATAACCGAAAACGAAGAAGACTGGATCACGCGGGGCGACTTCGCCTTCACTCTCGACGGCCGACATCTTCTGGTGGACCACGCCAAGTGGCGTATCGCCGACGGCCGGATGGTCGAAAGGCTGCCGGTTCCCGAACGTGACCTGGTCTGGGGTTCGGCCGTGCGGTCCGGCGATGGTCGTCTGTACGCCCGGGTGGGACTGGACGGCGCCGGAGTGGATATCTGGGACCAGGGCCAAGGACGTCTCCTGGCCACGCTTTTCAACACGTCCAAGGGTTCGCTCGCCCTGACGCCGGAGGGCTTCTTCTCGGGCACGGGCGACTTCGATCGGCACGTCCATTTCGTCAAGGCCGACCGGGCCTACGATTTCAATCAATTCTATGATTCGTTTTACCGCCCCGACCTGGTGGAGAAGAAGCTGTCCGGAGAGGATATATCCCGATACCAGAAAGGGTTGGATATCCGACAGGCCCTTAACAATCCACCGCCGGAAGTATCCATTCTTTCGCCCGTCTGGGGCGCGACCGTTTCCAACCGGGCCTTGAAAGTGAAAGTCCGCGTCAAGGATCAAGGAGGGGGCATCGGCGACATCCGGTTGTATCATAACGGCAAGCTGGTTCATTCCCGGGGAATTTACCGCATCGCCGCCGGCGATGAAAGCCTGGACCAGGCCGAGCAGGTCGGCGGCGGACCGGACAGTCTTTATCGAACGGCCCTCCGCGATCTGACCATGATCGAGGTCAGGCAGAACAAGGGAGGGATCGAAACCGGCCCGACCGAGGCGTCGCCTCTGACCGGGACCGTGGAAAGAACTTTCGACCTGGACCTGATCAAGGGAGACAACACGGTGTCTGCGGCGGCTTTCAACTCGCGGAACACGGTCATGAGCGCCCTGCGCACGGTGGAAACGAAGGCCGAGGTGCCGGAAAAACAGCCCAGGCTTTTCGCCCTGATCGTGGGCAACGCCCATTTCAGCAACAGTAAATTCGATCTGGCCATGCCGATCAAGGACGCCCGGGATTTTGCCGGACTGATACAAAAGACGGCCCGACCTCTCTTCGCCGACCTACAGGTCAAGGTCCTGGCCGATGGACGGAAGAAGGATATCCTGGCGGCCGTTCAAGCCATGTCCGGCCTGATGGCGCCCGAGGACGTCTTTGTCTTTTTTGTGGCCAGCCACGGCCTGGCCGAAGATGACCTTTATTATCTTATCGCCTCGGATTTTGACGGCAGCCGGGGGTCTTTGAAAACGGCCTCCCTGTCCTCTCTCGAGCTGATGGAATTCTCCAAGGTCCTGCCGCCGCTCCGACAGTTGTACATCCTGGACACCTGCCATTCCGGCGGCCTGGGCGCCGTGGTCGCCGGATTGTACGACGCGCGTATTTCGGTGCTGGCCAAGGCCTTGGGCATGCATATCTGGGCCGCGGCCCAGCTCACCCAGTCCGCGGCCGACGAATACGACGGCAATGGGCTTTTCACCCATTTTGTCTTGAAGGGCTTGAAGGGGCAGGCCGACGGCAACAAGGATAAAAAGATAGGCCTCCTGGAAATGACCCCTTTTCTCAAGGCCGGCGTGAAACAAGCATCCCGGGGCGAGCAGGAGGCTTTTATCCGCAACTTCGGCGATGACCTGATCATTTCCGAGGTGCCGGGGAATCAGTAGGCTGGACCGGTCATAGCTAAAGCTGATTGATCGAGCGGGTTCAAGTTGACGTATGCACGAAAGGTATGTATAATGTATCCATGAACTTGACCTGGGACGAGGCCAAGAGAAAAGCCAACCTCCGTAAGCATGGCCTTGATTTCCGGGACACGCCGGAGATGTTCGAAGGGCCCATGGTGATCGACCTGGATGATTCGACCGAACACGGGGAAGAACGGCTGATAGGCTTTGGTTACATCAAGGGCCGGGTGGTGAAAATCGTTTTCCTTGAACCCAACCCAAATTTAATCAGGGTGGTCTCCCTGAGAAAGGCCACAAAGAATGAATAGAGGTATTTTGAGGAGGAAATCCAGGTCTGAAACCGACTGGCCGCGCGTTGACGCCATGAAGGACCAGGATATGGATTTGACCGATTCGCCCGAGATGGGAACCGACTTCTTCAGACGGGCCAAGGTGGTCCTGCCCGCGCCCAAGGAACGGATCACCATTCGGCTGGATAGGGAGATAGTGGATTATTTCCGCGGAAGATCGGAAGAGGAAGGCGGTGGTTACCAATCCTGGATCAACGCTGTTTTAAAACGATACGTGGGATCCTGTCTTGAATCCGAGAGAGAACGACTAAAAGGAAAAAGCCGTCGGCGGAGCAAGGCCAAGCTAAAGGAACGCCGGATTTAACCAGACCGGGAATCGAGCTTCTTCCGTCCACGATGTGCAAAGGTGAGCCGGAGGTAACACTGAGACTACCCCTTGAGCCTTCAGGGAAGACCTCATATAATCGTTATTAGACGTGAAGGTGGGGTTTATCCACCGCCCGGGTTTGGGCGCGACTTGTTCGAATAGAACGGCAGGCGTCGGGATCAGCCTGTATTATTAACAAATAGGTAGGGTGAGATCATGTCCGAAGAAAAGAGCATCAGAAGGAAAACCATAGCCATCCTGACCGGTGGGGGCGACGTGCCGGGTCTTAACCCCTGCATCAAGACCCTCGTTTATCGAGCCCAAAGCGAAGGCATCCGCGTCTTGGGCGTCAGGCGCGGCTGGGCCGGACTGCTGGAGTATCAACCGGACCATCCCGAGGCCGAGCCGATCTGCGTCCAGGAACTGGAGCCCAAGGCGGTCCGGACCATTGACCGGCAGGGTGGGACCTATCTGCACACCTCCCGGACCAACCCCAGCTCCGTCCGCCGGAAGGATGCTCCGGGTCTCCTGAAAAATACCTATAAGGAAAACCAGGACAAAGCCGATTTTACCAAAAACGTGCTCCACAATCTCGGAACCCTGGGCGTGGACGCGGTCATGCCCATCGGCGGCGACGACACCCTGAGCTTCGCGGAAAGACTGCACCGGGAAGGCTTTCCCATCATCGCCATTCCCAAGACCATGGACAACGACGTCTTCGGGACCGACTACTGCATCGGTTTTTCCACGGCCGTAACCAGGTCGGTGGGTTTCATCCACGCCCTCCGCACCTGCGCCGGGTCCCATGAACGGATCGCCATAGTCGAACTGTTCGGCCGCTACTGCGGTGAAACTTCCTTGATCTCGGCTTACCTGGCCGGCGTGGACCGGGCCATCATTTCCGAAGTCCCCTTCGATCCCAAGAAGCTGTCCGACCTGATCGTTAAGGATAAAAAGAGCAATCCCAACAATTACGCCATGATCACCATTTCCGAAGGCGCCAAGATCATCGGCGGAGACATGATCCAGTCCGGCGAACCGGACGCCTACGGCCACCTCCGCCTGGGCGGCATCGGCGAGGAAACCGGGGCCATACTCAAGAAGCTGACCGGCGAGGACGTCCTGATCCAGAAACTGGCCTACCTGATGCGCAGCGGCACTCCGGACTCCCTGGACCTGATGGTGGGCGTCAATTACGCCAACATGGCCATTGACCTCTTCCTGCGAGGCACCTCGGGACGGTTGGTGGCCCTCAATCGAGGCACTTACACCGATGTGCCTTTGAGCATCATCACCACCGGCCAAAAGAGAGTGGACGTCCGCGAGCTATACGACATCGAGGAGTATCGGCCCAAGGTCATGCACGTGGGCGGCAAGCCCATGTTCCTTTATTGATTCCCGCCTCGAGGGCAAGCCTGGCGCGGTGCCATTACCGCCCCAGGCTTCTCTTTCCGCCACGGTCCCAGGAAGAAGACCGGCCGGCGGCCTATTCCAGCCGGACCGCAAAGATTTCTTGCTTTCTAGGGAAAACTTGTATAATATCTTAAAAATTAGTATTCATATTCTTGATTACGAAAAGTTCACCGGTAATAAATAAGCTTTCCATCAGGAAAGGAGGTAAATCAGCCATGGAATTCGGACCCAGGCGAGGCGTGTACCTGGAGATCGCCCCGGAACTGGAGAAAGGCCCGCGCCCCCTGAGCGACGAGGACCTGGGGCACTTCGAGGCTTTCGATTTGATCTATCGCTCGCTTTGCGCCCTGTGTTACAACTATGTCCCCACTTCCGGGCATCCCGGCGGATCCATTTCCTCGGGTAGAATAGTCGCCGGCGTGCTCTTTGACGCCCTGGAATACGATATGAGCCAGCCGGACCGGGAAGACGCGGACCTGATATCCTACGCGGCCGGCCACAAGGCCTTGGGATTATACGCCCTGTGGGCCTTGAGGAACGAGGTCGCCCGGTTGGCCGCCCCCGAGTTGCTGCCGGCCGACCGGAAATATCAACTCCGCCTGGAAGACCTGCTGGGGTTCCGCCGCAACCCCGTGACCCGGACGCCTCTGTTCAAGAAATTCCAGGCCAAGGCCCTGGACGGGCATCCGACTCCGGCCACTCCCTTCATCCGTCTGTCCACCGGCGCCTCGGGCGTGGGGGTGGCCAGTTCGCTCGGACTGGCCTGGGGCGCCTTGGATTATTTCGGCGCCCAGGCCCCCCGGGTGCATATAATCGAGGGCGAGGGTGGTCTTACACCCGGCCGGGTCAGCGAGGCTCTGGCGGCCGCGGGCACGGCTTCCCTCGGCAACGCCCTTTTACACGTGGACTGGAACCAGGCTTCCATTGATACCAACCGCGTCTGCCGCGAGGGAGAAGTTCCGGGCGAGTACGTCCAATGGACGCCCGTCGAACTGGCCTACCTGCACGACTGGAACGTCGTCTTCGTGGCCGACGGCCGTGATTTTCAGCAGATAACGGCGGCCCAGCGCCGGGCCATGACCCTGGACAACGGCCAGCCCACGGCCCTGGTGTACCGGACGGTCAAGGGCTGGGATTACGGGATCGAAGGCCGGGCCTCGCACGGGGCCGGCCATGGACTCTGCGCCGCTGGATTCTACCAGGCCCTGGAGCCGTTGCTCAAGGCCTTCGGCGGCGACCTGCCCCGATGCGAGGCGGAACAGCGGTGCCAGGCCGGCAAACGGGATGATATCCTGGAGGAATGCTTCTGGCGGGCGCTCCAGGCCGTGCGCTCGGCCCTGGAAAAAAACGAACCGGCGGTCAAGTTCCTGGCCGAGAGGCTGCGGGCGGCCCGCGACCGTTTAAACCGGCGGAGCCGAAAGCCGCGGGGCAAGGCTCCGGAAATCCAAATCGTCTTTGAGCAGGCCGCTCGTTCCGTTCAAGAGATACCCGAGGAACTCAAGCTGGCGCCAGGCTCGACGACCACGCTGCGCGGGGAACTGGGCCGGGTGCTCAATTACTACAACCGCCTCGGTCAGGGGGCCGTGATGGCCGCCGCGGCCGATCTGCTGGGCTCGACCAGCGTCAACAACATCGCCAAGGGCTTTCCCGAGGGTTATTACAACTCGAGGACCAACCCCCTGGCCCGGCTTATGTCCGTCGGCGGCATCTGCGAGGACGCCATGGCCGGCATTTTCACCGGCATGAGCGCCTTCGGCCATCATCTGGGCGCGGCCTCATCCTACGGCGCGTTCATCGGGCCCTTGGGCCATATCGCCTCCCGCCTGCACGCCATAGGCAACCAGGCCAGGGAGGCCGTCACCGGCGAACCCTATCGTCCCTTCCTCCTGGTCTGCGCCCACGCCGGGCTCAAGACCGGCGAAGACGGTCCGACCCACGCCGACCCGCAAGCCCTGCAACTGCTGCAGGATAATTTCCCCCGCGGCACCATGATCACCTTGACCCCTTGGGACCCTCAGGAAATATGGACCCTGGTTTCGGCCGCCCTGACCAGACGGCCGGCGATCATCGCTCCTTTTGTCACCCGGCCCAGCGAAAAAGTCATTGACCGGCCGGCCCTGGGCCTGGCGCCGACCGCCGCGGCCCACACCGGCGTCTACCTGCTGCGGGCCAAGAAAGGCCGGGGCGACGGCGTGGTGGTTCTGCAAGGCAGCGAAGTGGCCTATGCCTTTATTCAGGAGGCCTTGCCCCTCCTGGATAAGGACGGCCTGGACCTCAACGTTTATTACGTGGCCAGCGCCGAGCTTTTTGACCTGTTGCCCCAGGCCGAGCAAGAAAGGATTTATCCATTGGAAGACGCGGAGCGGGCCCTGGGCATCACCGGCTTCACTCATCCCACCTTGTGCCGTTTCCTCAAGTCGGAACGCGGTCGTCGGGCGGTCATGCACGCCTTTCAGAAGGGACATTATCTGGGCAGCGGCCAGGCCCACCAGGTTCTGGCTGAAGCCGGACTGGACGGCAAGGGCCAGTACGAGGCCATAGTCCGGTATATCCGGGGCCAATAGCCGCCGGAAAGTCTCCCGATGATAAAACGCGCCGCCCCCGGGCGGCGCGGCTGCTTTTATCGGACTCGATGGCCCCGATGGATAATAGGCGGTGATGGTTTCACAGGTTTTTCTTGCTCCGGCCCGCGACCGGTGATATTTAAATGAAAGCCGATTTCTTGGTGTCGGCCGGAAGCAGAATCATATAGCGCAATCCGTGTTTCTCGCCCTTAATTCACTCGCCCGACACGCATTCCGCTCGGATTTATGCTGAAATCAATCAGCCAGGAGGGTCAAGGCATGTCTTCCATGAATCTGTATGTGGGGAATCTTTCCTTCAGTGTCACCGAAGCCAGCTTGAAAGAACTGTTCGCCCCCTATGGGGAGGTAGTAAGCGCGAGAATCATAACCGACCGTTACTCCGGTCAGCCCAGGGGTTTTGCCTTCGTGGAAATGTCCAACCGCGCCGAAGGGGAAAAAGCCATGGCCGCCCTTAACGGCCAGGAAGTTGACCAGCGTCGGATCAGCGTCAACGAAGCCAGGCCGCGGGAAGAAAAAAGAGGCCGTGGTTATGGCGGAGGCAAAGGCAGAGGACGTTATTAAAAGGTCGCGGGACCAGATTCATCGACGGATTCTGCCTTAATCCGGTGACGAGGGCGACGGGCCGGAAATAGCCATCACCGACCCTCGATCCGGGGTCGGCTCGCCCTGGCCTCTGCTCGCTTCCGACGGCGCCGACGTTTGAAGTCGGGCCGGAGGATGTCCGAGAGCATGACCGGCAGGGCCTCTCCCGTCGTTCGATCAGGTCCGGATAAAAGCAGGCGGAATATAATAAAAAAGAATAAAACAGAACTGAATTGCTATGGCTTGCTGGTTTACAAGTCGCGCCATCCCTTTATCCGGCGGATCAAACGCGGGCACGCCCCTTCCGATTTCGGATACAGGGTCTGGCCCTCGAGTTGGCTGCTCATGGATTTCATCAGACAGGATGGATTGCCGCCGACCCGGCGCGTCATGGACGTGGGCTGCGGCTGGGGACTGGCCGGGATATACTGCGCCAAGAACCATCAGGCCCTAGTAACCAGCGTGGACATTGATGAAGAAGTCTTTCCCTTTCTCATTCTGCACTCTGAAGCCAACAATGTCCAGGTCACCACGGTCAACAGCAGCTTTGATCAATTGGCCGACCTCCAACTCCGTGGTATTGACCTGTTGATCGGCGCGGACATCTGCTTCCACGACGAAATGGTTAAGCCGTTGATCGCCTTTTTCGACCGCGCCCTGGCCCTGGGCGTGGGTAAGATCATCCTGGCCGATCCGGGTCGTTCTTCCTTTGAAACCCTGGCCAATCACTATGTGGCCCATAGCCGGGCCAGGACCTGGTCCAGAACGGTGATGGTGCCTCATCTTATTTTCGGGAGGATTCTGAAGGTCAGCGCCGTAATGGCCTGATCCTCGGGCCGGGTTCCTCGACTTGGAATTCGGATCAATTGCTCCCTTGAACCGCCGCCGGGGCCCTTCCTCGGTTAAGCTCTCCAGCCGATCCAGGGATGATCTATCGTTGCGGTCGTCTTCCCGGCCCGCCCGGCCCCGATCTTCGGCCGCCGGATTTGAGACTTTATTGACATCCCGTCAAGCGGTGAATTATTCTTCACCCGTTCAATGGTAATATCGGCGGTCCGGATGGTCTTAAACGAAACCTGATCCATACAGAGTCCGCGCCGGTATCGGTTTCATGAAGTGACCGAAAAGAATTACGGTGGAGGTTGTATGTCGGCTGTTCCGGTAGTGATTGCGGGGCTGGGACCGGTGGGGCGGCTTTGCGCCAAGTTTGCCCTGAGAAGACCGGACTTGAACATGGCGGCGGCGGTGGATATCAATCCTGAATACTCCGGGCGCGATCTGGGCGAGGTTTTGGAAGTCGGCCGTCTGGGCGTGACCATCGAAGCGAGGCTGGAGCAAGCCCTGGCGCGAGCCGAAAAAGGCGTGGTCATTCTCTGCACCGGTTCGTATCTGGAAAGCGTGGCACCCCAGATCATGACCTGTCTCCAGGCCGGTTGGCGGGTGGTCTCCACCTGCGAGCAGTTGGCCTATCCATTCAAATCCGCGCCCCAGGCCTCGGCTCAAATTGATGAAGCGGCCAGAAAGGCCGGACTGGCCGTGCTTGGAACCGGCGTCAACCCGGGCTTCACCATGGATGCCTTGCCGGCCCTGTTGACCAGCGTCACCAGCCGCGTGGATTCGATCCTGGTGGAACGTTTCCAGGACGCCTCCTTGCGGCGGCTGCCTTTCCAGCAAAAAATCGGCGCCGGCCTCACCCTGGCCGAATTCGAAGACCAGGTGGCCGAGGGTCGGATTCGCCACGTCGGCTTCGCCGAGTCCGCGGAACTGCTGGCCGCGGCCCTGGGCGTGGAACTGGAGAAGATCGAGGAGCGGGTCTGGCCGGTGATGGCCGCCAGGGAGCTCAGAAGCCAGTTCATGGAAATCAAACCCGGCCTGGTCTGCGGGGTCAACCAGGTCTGTCAGGGTTTCAGCCGCGGCCGGGCCGTGATCACCCTGAACCTACAGGCCTATTTCGGCCATCCCGACCCCAAGGATCGGGTCTTTATTCAAGGAGAGCCCTCGATCGAGTCGCTGATCAAGGGCGGCGTGGCCGGAGACTCGGCCACTTGCGCCATAACGATCAACGCCGTGCCCAGGCTGTTCCAGGCCCGCCCGGGACTGCGCACCATGCTCGATGTCGGTCTGACTTCAGGCCGATTGTGGTAGTTCCGCCGGCATTCAACCTGAAAGAGGAAGCCGATCATGAGAAAGACCATGGCCGTTTTAGCGGGATGTCTTTTAATCCTGGGGCTGGTTTCAGCCGCCGCGGCGCAGGAAACCAAAATGGTCCTGGCTACGGGCGGCACGGCCGGCACTTATTACCCGCTCGGCGGCGCCATGGTTAAAATCTGGAACTCGAAAATCCAGGGCCTGAACGTCACCTCCCAGGCGACGGGCGCCTCGGTCGAGAACGTCCGCCTGGTGAACCGGGAAGAAGCCGAGCTGGCCATTGTCCAGAGCGACACCATTGATTTCGCCTTCAACGCCAAGGAAACCTTCAAGGAAAAACTCACCAAGATGACCGCGCTGGCCGTTTTATATCCGGAGATCATCCAACTGGTGGTCCGGGGCGATAGTCCGGCCAAGACCTTCGCCGATCTTAAAGGTCTTAAGGTCGGGGTGGGCGCGCCGGGCAGCGGCACCGAGGCCAACTTCCGCCAGCTTCTGGACATATACGGCCTGAAGAAGGAGGAGGTGAAGGCCCAGTACCTGTCCTTTGGCGAAAGCGCCGAACAATTCAAGGAAAGGCGCCTGGACGCCTTCATCGTGGCGGCCGGCCTACCCAACTCGGCCATCCTGGATATCAGCGCCATGCAAAGCATCAAACTCCTGAACATCTCCGATGACTTGGCGATCAGGCTGATCCAAAAGCACCCCTTTCTGGCCCAGGCCAAGGTTCCGGCCAACACCTATAAGGGACAGATGGAAGAGGTCAAGACTCTGGCCGTAATGGCCGTCCTGATCGCCAGCCCCACCGTCAAGGATGTGATGGCCTATTATCTGGTTAAAACCTTGTTCGAGAATCAGAACGACCTGGCTCAGGCCCACGCCAAGGGCAAGGAACTCAGCCTCCAGACCGCGACCAAGTCCGTTTCCATTCCCTTCCATCCCGGCGCCGTCAAGTACTATAAGGAAAAAGGCGTGATGAAATGATCCCTGCTCCCGCGGCCGGACTGGTAATGGATCATCGTCTGGTCTACACGGTCAACCGGCCGGTCCCGGAGGTCAGGCTTTTCGTGGGCCGCGTGTCCAGGCACGAACTGGTCTTCAGGAACGGAAGGATACCCCTGGCCGATCTGGCCGAACCGGGAACTTCTCCGGCCATCAGGCCCGACCGCTATTCATGTTATCGTTCCTGGAAAGAGGTGTGCCTGAGATGAGAAAAGCAGGGCTGAGGTCTTCATTCTTGTATCAAATTCATCGGGTGTCATTGCCTCTGGTTTTCGACCGTCAGGCGCGGACCGGTGTGCCAAAAGAAGACAATGGAAACGCTCAAAGCCCCCAGGCTGGCCAGAAAAGCGATCTGATAACTCTGGGTCAAGTCATATATCCGCCCATTAAACCAGGCTCCCGCCGCGGCCCCCAGTCCGGCGGAGAAAGACAGCACTCCGTATATCCGGCCGAACCATGGTCCTTGGAACAGGTCAGCCGCGCGGGAGGGAAAGATTGGGGCGATGGAGCCGTAGCCCAGGCCAAAGAGGATGGCGTAGAAATAGATCAAGGCCGCCCCCTCACTTTTTGAAAGCATCAGGCAGACAATGCCGGCCGAGGTGATCCCCAGACCCAGGGTCAAGGCCAAGGACCGTCCCAGCCGATCTGAAAAATGACCGAATAATATTTTCCCTAGGGAACCCAGCAGGCCGATCAACCCAAAGATATAAGCCCCCATTTGCGCCGAAAAACCCCTATCCAGCATATAGGCCACTTGATGTATGATGACCCCTTGAACGGCAAAAGGCGTGGCAAAGAAAGTCAGGAACAGGCACCAAAAACTCCTGGCTTTCAGGACGTCACTGATAGAGGCCGGATACAACGACGATGTCCGTCCCTCTGCCGGATCGCGGAGGCTTGAGAGAGGCGGAAGAGTGTTCATGATCTCACCGTCTGGGGCTAAGCCCACTTCGGCCGGGTTTTTCCTTTGGAGGAGCGTGTTGGGGGGCACGATCAGAATCAAGACGCTTATGGCCATGAGCAGGTAGGTGATTCGCCAGCCGACATTGGCCACCGCATACTGGATCAGGGGAATAAAAATAAGCGTGCCCAGGCCTATGCCGGCTGAAGCGAAGCCCATGGCCAGACCTCGCTTGGCCAAGAACCATTTGGAGGTAAGAAAAGAGGTCGGGATAAGACCGATAAGGCAGATGCCCAGAGAGGTGATGACGCCGTAGTAAAAATAAATTTCCACCAAGGAAGCCGTCCGGCTGGTAAGAAAGAGACCGGCGGCGATAAGAATCGAACCGATTGGTATCAGAATTCTAGGGTGAAACCTATCCAGAAGGCATCCTACCACCAAACCTGACAGGGCATGAACCAAGGTAAATACCGAAAAGACGCCGGCGGTGGCCGCCCTGCTCCAACCGAATTCCTTGAATATGGCTATAAAGAATACAGAAAAAGAGTACCAAACGCCGAAAGCCACCGCCAGGTTAACGAAGCCCAGAGATACTATAGTCCAACCGTAATAAACGCGATTGGCCGTCATGGGTCATCAGTCGCGGTCAAGTCTAACCGCCCGAGATCGAGTCAACCTGAAATCAACGGTTAGGTTTGAGATGTTATTTACCGCTGGTTCATATGTTCTTTCTGAACACACGGTAAAAAAATGAAAACCTTTGATGGTGATAATGATTCAGTGACAGTTCCACGGGTTGGTTTCCATGAAAAAATATTCGCTTGATCATTACTTTTGGATCACTCGGCTGGCATTCAAGCCGGTGAGCATCTTCCGCTGACCATAAGCCTATGGTCATGTACTGATCTACTTGGGTGATATTAATGCCCAGGCTTTCTTCCATGTAGAGCCAAACCGTCTTCTGGCCTCTGACTTCCTGGTCGACCTGCACGCCGATTTCGTACGGCAAATATACCTGTAAAAAGCTTACCGGTTGTCGCTTGCGGTACTTAATTCCTTGAAAAAGACAAACTTTATTCCATTTCTGAAGTTGAAGGTCTTGAAGAATGGAGTTCGGGGGTTTGTCCAGGATCATCATGGGCTCGAAAGTCACCTTCGTTTGTTTAGTGTCCTGAAGCATGTCTTCGATCGAGGAAATAGCCCATTGGTCTCGGATCAAACCCTCCGAGGGATTAAGGACGAACGTTCCTTTGCCCGGAATACGCATTAAATAGCCGTCCTTGACCAAAAGACCGATGGCATGGCGAATCGTATTTCGGCTGACTCCGTATTCACGGGCTAACTCCTCTTCCGGAGTAAGCATGGCATTAGTCGGGAGTTCGCCGCCTTTGATTTTGTTCAATAAGTCCATGACGACTTGATAGTATAGCGGCAGATTGTCCGAATATTCCGGCATGATTGCTAATTCGTCCTTATGGTGATTCTTGTTTAGCCATTTAAAGTCCTTGGGAATTATCGGGACGGATCGCTTGACTTGGTGCAGGCTCCGGCAGGGCTGTATTCGATTCAGACTGGAGAATTACCAGAGCGTCCACGGCCACCGGCCTGCTCCCGCATATAATTACCGGGTTGACATCCACCTCCCGCACCGCCGGCTCTTCCAGGCTCAAGCGCCCCAGTCCGATCAGGGCTCGCGAGATTTGATCCATATCCACCGCCTCGAGGCCTCGGATGGCCTCCAAAATCCGCCGGCCTTTTATCTCTTGGACCATTTCTCGGACGTCTCTGGGTTCCAGCGGTGCGGCCCGGAAGGTGACATCGTTCAATGCTTCCGTGAAAATACCACCTAAGCCGAACATCACGCAAGGACCGAACTGCGGGTCTCGGGTAAGTCCCATGACCAGTTCCCTACTCCCGAACACCATTTCCTGCACTAGAAAAGGCGCTTGCCCGGCCAGGGCGGTAAGATCACGCCAGGCTCTTTTCAAATCATCCTCGTTGCTCAAACCAAGGGCTACCAATCCTCTCTCCGTCTTATGTATTATTTCAGGGGAACAGACTTTCAGAACCACTGGATACCCGATCCCGCGGGCGGCTTCAAGGGCCTCTTCCTCCCCCCAGACCGGATGTTCCCGGGTCACCGGAACACCGTACTCCTTCAACAGCTCCTTGCCCTCATGCTCCGAAAGTTGAAGCCTGTTTTCTCTAAGCGCCGCCGTGATTATATCAGACATCTCTATTTCCCGCTTTTCGGTTGACTTCGCCAGGTTCCATCCGCCGCGGCGGAGCGTATATTCACCCGCCATCCAGAAGTTGAAAGAAGGATACCTTCTCGCCCTCCAACAGAACGTGATCATCCTTTACCAGCCGTCCCTCGACGGAGACCAGGCCGAGTCGGTTGACGTTCGAGCCCAGCATCCGACGCGCCATCTCTCCCACCGTGGTTCCTGATGGCAGGTCCACGGTCAGGTCGGTCCCCAGATCGAATCCGGGCCAGGATTCGGCCGGGGGCACGTAGCTGCGAACCGTGATCCTGGTGATGGCGTTACTCCCTTCCCGCTGGCTATGTCCGGGGCAGATAGTCATTGGCCCAGGCCACGTCCAGTTCGACTAAACGGGCCAGCGTCGGAACGCCCTCGACGCTCCAACCCAGCATCTGGTAATAGAGGCTCCGGGCCTCGACCAGGCGCTCGGGGTCGAGGATCACGGCGGCCAGATTGCCCCGGGTGTGGCCGCGTTGAAAGCGCTTGGGCAGAACGTCGTCCCGCTCGGTGAAGCCTTCACGCAGGTTGAATACCTTGGCTAAAGTCTGGGCCCGTTCGGCCGTCTTCATCAAACGCCAGTAACTCATGGGCCAGCCGGTAATGGCGGTCAGGGCCTCCCGTATCTGACTCCGGGTGTAGGGCACCAGGGCGCAGAGTCCGACGATATTCGGGAGCTGCGTCCATAAGCCGTTGTGGTAAAGCAACCTGACCTTGCGCGGACTCAATTCCGTGGAGGGGACGGACTCGTTGACGTCAACTCCGGCCCATTCGTCTAATTGCGGGCCTTTTTCGAAAACCGGATCCTGAATGGCCGTGGCGTGGTCCGGGCCGCCGGGATTGACCGCGCAGTGGAGGGCCTGGCCTTGCTTGTAGCGCAAATCGTGCATGGCCACTTCCAGGCCTTTGACCTGGATGGCATAATCCGCGGCCCGGCCTCCGATCCGGGTCGCGGCCCGGCGAGTGCCCTCGGCCAGGAGATCGCCCAAACCTTCCCGGACCGCGATTTTCTCGAGCAGAGACAACATGGACCGGCCGTTGCCGAACCGCAGGTCCAGGCCGTCGGTGTCGGCCTTGGTTAAAAGCCCTTCCTCGAAACATTCCATGGCAAAGGCTATGGTTGTCCCGGCCGAAATAGTGTCCAGACCGACGCGATTGCAGATTTCATGGGCCTTGCAGATGGCCGGCAGGTCCGATATACCGCAGTTCGAACCGAAAGCGGCCATGGTCTCGTATTCCGGTCCGCCGTAGGTTGAATCCACCTTCAAAGGCTCTTCGATTCGGATCGACTTCTTGCAGCGCAACGGACAGGCCCAGCAGCCGTGCATCCCGATCCGGTGGGCGTCACAAAGAACCGCGGCCGTGATTCTGGCGGCCTGGTCGAAGCTGCCTTCCCGAAAGTTATAGGTAGGCAGGTTGCCGGCCAGGCTGTAGCCCTCGATGGCGTTGCCCGTCCCGTATTTCCAGAGGACCGAACGGGTTTTGTAGTTTTCGGCCAGCCAGCGGTTGATCGCTTTGAGCGTCTCCCGATCGGCCACGGGCGGCGTCCGCTGACCTTTCACGGCGATGGCCTTAAGCTTCTTGCAGCCCATGACCGCGCCCAGGCCGGTCCGGCCGGCCACGTGGGTGACGTCATTGGAAATGCAGGCAAAGCGGACCAAGCGCTCGCCGGCCGGTCCGATAATGGCGGTCCGGATTTTATTCCCCCCCAGTTCGTCGCGGATCGCTTGCTGGGTTGGAGCTATCTCCAGCCCCCACAAATGATCGGCCTTCCGCAGTTCGGCCTTGCCCTCGGTTATCCAGAGATAGACCGGCGAGGAAGCTATGCCTTCGACGATGACCGCGTCAAATCCGGCTTGCTTGAGTTCCGTCCCGAAAAAGCCGCCGGCTTCGGCTTCCCCGAAACCCCCGGTCAGAGGCGATTTCCCGCCGACGCTGTTCCGGCCCGTGCCGGCCAAGGGCATGCCCGTCATGGCCCCCGTGGCGAAGATCAGCTTGTTCCCGGGTCCGAACGGGTCCGTGCCGGCGTCCATGTCTCTTAACAGCCAGTAGGCGATAAAGCCCCGGCCGCCGAGATAGCGTTGATAGAAATCCAGGGGCGGGTAATCCACGGATATCTTACGTGAGTCCAGGTCAACGCGCAATACCGCTCCGTTGAAGCCAAGAGGCCCCGGGGGCTTATCAGTCATTATGGAACCACCTTAAGAGTCGTGCTAGCCTCGAAGCGGTCGAGAAAGGCCTGGTAGTCGGCCAGGGCTCGCATGACCTTGACCGCCTCGCGAACACTCAGGAAATGCGGGACCTTATTCTCATGAAGCATGGGGAAGCCTTGCGGCGCCAGAGAGACGGCGCCGGTCCAGGCCACGATAACGGGTTTGTTCGTTTCCCGCGCGATGCGACTGATCTCTTGTCCGTAAAAGGAGGCCCTGGGTTCGGCGGCCATGGTCACCAGGAGCAGCAGGCCGTCAATGTAATCCTGGGCCAGGACGCAACGGACGGTGTCCTGGTACCCGGTCTGGGAGGAGCGAATCTGTCCGGTAACGTCCACCGGATTCCGGATGGCGGCAAAACTCGGGACGTACCGGCTGATCTCGGCCTGGCAGTCTCCAGTCAGTTCCGGGATTTCCAACCCGGCCAGATGGCATTCATCCGCGCCCACGCCGCAGATACCGCCCGAGGCGGTGACGATGCCCATCCGCCGGCCCCGGGGCAGTCTGCCGCCCAGCCAGGTGAAGGCCAGGGCGGTCTGGAAGAGATCGGCCACGTCGTCCACGCGGACGACCCCGTACTGTCTGGCCACTTTGTCGAAGACCTGGTCCGAGCCGGCCAGGGCGCCGGTATGGGACCTGGCCGCGGCGGCGCTGACCTCGGAAAGGCCGGTTTTATACATGACTATCGGTTTCCGGCACCGGGCCGCCTTAAGACAGGCTTGCTTGAACTTGGCTCCGTCCCGAAGGCCTTCGGTGAACAGGGTGAAGGCCTTGACCGTGTCTTCGCCCAGAAGATATTCGATGTAGTCGGAAGTATCCAGATCGGCTTCATTACCGCTGGAAACCCAATAGCTGAAACCCACCCCCTGGTCCATGCCGCGGCTGAGCATGGAGCCGCCCAGGGCGCCGCTTTGAGTGATGAAGGCTATCTCGCCCGGGCGAAAGGCCGGCATTTCACAGGACATGGATATGCTGGCCACCATTCGGTCGTTGACGTTGATGATTCCGGCCGTGTTGGGACCGACGAAGCGAAGGCCGCCTCCCCGGGCGGTTTCGAGAAGCCGTTGCTGAAGCGAGGTCTGACCGGCCTCGGCGAACCCCGAAGAGAAGACCACCGCCGCCCGGACGCCTTTTTCCACGCACTCCCTCATGGCCGAGACACAGGCCGACGCCGGAACGACCAGACAGGCCAGGTCCACCACCTCCGGCACGGCCTCGAGGCTGGGATAAGACCTTAGGCCGAGGATTTCCTTTTCCTTGGGGTTGACGGGGTAAACCCGGCCGGAATAGCCGTGGTCGAGTAGGTATTTCAGGGCCGCGTGACCAATCTTGACCGAGCCCGTGGCCGTGACGCCCTTCGAGGCGCCGATCACGGCCACGGAGCGGGGGTGGAACAGGGAATGAAGCATGAAGTCAAGTGCTCCAAGTATAAGGGAAAGGCATGGTCCCGTGCTGGGCGATGATAGGCACGGCGTATCGTTTCTGGGTCCGGTCGGTATCCACGTTTAACAGGCAGAGCTTGTTCGAGGTGAGGGCCGACTTCAAGGCCGGCTTCATCTCCGCGGGATGGGTCACTTCGTACACCTCGGCCCGCAAGGCCCGTCCGATGAGGCTTAGGTCCGGGTTCCACAATTCGCCGGTGCTTAGGATCCGGTAATGGTCCCCCACCGTCCGGCCGAACCTGGCCTGGGCCCCCTCGATTTCGGCCTGGATGGTGCGGTTGTTCAGGACGATGATCACGCCGGGAAGACCGTATTCGGTGGCGGTGGCCAGGGCCAGGCCGGTATGGAGGAACGACTGGTCGCCGGAAAAGACGACCACCGGATGTTCCGGACGGGCCAGCTTGCAACCGACCACGGCCGGCGGGGCGAACCCCATCTGGCCGAACTGCTGATTGCAGGTGGTGAAATAGGGGTGGGTGATCTTGAAAAAGGCCGGGAGCCAGTTCATCACCATGCCGGTATCGCAGACGACCGTGGCCAGCGGGTCGACTTCGTTGATGATCTCGGAGGCGTCGGAGACGATCCGGCCATAGTGAAGCGGCGACAGGTCCGAGGCGCGGAAATGAGCCACTTCCTTTTCCCAGGCCGTTTTCCATTCGGCGATTTGGTCCAGCCAATCGTTAACGTTCCGGCGGGCATGGCCGCTCTTTTCCCAGGCCTCGATCAAGGCCAGCAGCCCCAGTCGGGCATCGGCCTGTAGCGCCACGGCGGTCGGATAATTGCGGCTTATCTCGCCGGGGTCTATGTCAATATGGATCAATTTCTGTTTGCCGCCGAAATCATAGAAGGACCAGCCCGCGGTATTAAGATCGTTGAAGTGCGTCCCCACGCCGATGACCAGATCGGCGTTGATGGCCGCGTTCACGCCGTGACCCGTGCCGGAACGATCGCAAACGCCCAGACTTAGAGGATGATCCTCCGGCAGGGCCCCTTTGGCCCCGAAGGAGGTGGCGACCGGGATTTGGAGTTTTTCGGCCAGGGCGCGGAGTTCCGGCCAGGCCCGGGCATTGTTTACGCCGGTGGCCACGTAACAAAACGGCCTCCTCGACTCATGGATCAGTTCAATGGCCCTGGCCACGCCGGCCGGGTCCGGGGCCGGCGGATGGACCTTAAGCCAGTCGTCGAACTCGGGTATCTCGACCTCGACCTCCGTATTCTGGACATCCAGGGGCAGATGCACCACTACCGGCCCGGGCCGGCCGGTGATGGCCTCTTTATAGGCCAGGACCACCGTCTTCAAGGCCGTGTCGGGACGAATGGCCAGGACCGCCTTCTTGGTGATGGGTTTGAACATGGTGACGAATTCCTCCGGACCATACCGGTAGGTCTCCTGAATGCCGCCCCGTTCGAACCACTTGGTGGGTCCGCCGCCCATGAGGCAGAGCATGGGCGTGGAATCGAAAAAGGCCTCGGCAATGGCCGCGAAGGTATTGTAGTTGCCCGGGCCGGTGGTGGTGCAGGTCACCGGGATGGGCGGTTTGCGTTTCATCCGCCAGTAATTGTCGGCCATATGAACGGCCTGGCATTCATGCCGGGTGACGATGCCGGTCAGCTTGGCCTCGTACTCGAAGGCGTCCAGCATCCCCCAGTTGGCATGGCCGTTGTAATAGAAATAATGCTCCGTGCCGATCTTCTTAAGGAATCGGCCAATGGCCTGGGCCGCCGTCATTTTCGCCATGTTCTTCCTCCCGAAAAACAGTATATAAACGCGGGCCGCTTCATTTGGTGAAAGTCACCTCGGGCAGCGGACAGCCGCAAAAGAGCAGCCGGAGGTTATCCGGGCCTGGGTTGAATAATTGGTGCTCGGCCACGCCTTGGGGCATAAAGATCGTGTCGCCCGGCCCCACCGGTGCTTCTTCCACTTCGCCCCGCTCGTTTTTCCATTGAATCAATCCGGTTCCGCTCAGGATGAAATAGACTTCCTCGAAAGACTCGGGATAACGCACCTCATAGCCTTCGGCGCGGTCATGGACGTGGCGGTGCCAGCGGTGGGGCGAAAAGCCGGGGCCGGTCTCGCCCACGCCCAGAAAAGTGTTTCGAGTGGCCACGGCCGGGGGATAGACCATCCGTTTGATCCAGCCGGCTTCGGTTTCGGCCCCGGGCAAGGGCCGGGCTTCGACTTCATCGAAGCGGATCACCACTATATCTCCCATGAACCCTCCTTTCCGATCCCTCAAGATTGACGCCCCAGCCGGAGGCAGAGTTCGGCCACGGCTTCGGCCAGTTTCCTCGTGTTGCCGCCCTTCGAGTAATAAAGAACCATGACTTCCATGAGCGTCTCCCCGTCTTTCACCTCGGATCGGCTTCACTTGATCAGCGTCACCTTGGGCCGAGGCTGCCCGCAGCCGATCATCTGGATCGTTTCAGGGCCGTTGTTGAGAAGTTGATGTCTGGGCACGCCCGGAGGGATGAAAACGGCGTCCCCCGGACCTACCGGTAATTCGGCGATAACGCCGTCGGCGCGCTCCCACTGCATGACGCCTTGACCCCTGATTACGTAATAGACTTCCTCGAAGCCGGGTGGATATTCCACCCGGTAGCCCTCGGCCTGGTCGCCCTGATGGGTGTGCCACCGGTGGGGGGAGAATCCGGGCCGGCACTCGCAGTAGGCAAAGAATAAACCCTGGGTCTCGATCCGGGGCGGGTAGAGCACCCGTTTCATGAACCCCGCCTCCGGGCCGGCCCCGGGTATGGGCTGCGCCGACACTTCTTCCAATCGAATGATAATGGGACGGGCCATGACTACCTCCTTTGACGCCTCGACCAAAGAACGGGCCGATCAAACCATGGCGTACCCGCCGTTCACGCCCAGACACTGGCCGGTGATGAAGCAGGCCCTGGGCGAAGCCAGGAAGGCCGCGGCAAAGGCCACGTCCTCGGGCCGGCCTATCCGCCCCAAGCCCTGGCCCACGGGATAGGCCCGCAGCATCTTTTTCAGCATTTCGTCGGAGTCGGCCCTGGCGTCCGGGTCGAGCACGTGGCGGATGGCTTCGTGGGCCACGGCGCCCAGGGAAATGCAGTTCACGTTGACGGCGTAGCGACCGACCTCGCGGGCCAGGGACTTGCTGAAAGCCAGGACCGCGCCCTTGGCCCCGCCGTACACGGATAAGTTGGCCTCACCCACCCGGCCGGCGTCGGAAATGATGTTGACGATCTTGCCGGATTTGCGCTTGATCATCGTATGGATGACCGCGTAAGTGAAATTGAGGCAGCCTTTGAAGGAGAGATCGATGTCCTTCGGCCAGTCGGCCGGAGCGACGTCGGCAAAGGCGGTCCGTTTCATTTCGCCGGACCGTACGGTCACGGGGACGCCGGCGTTATTGACCAGGATATCCACCGGGCCGAACCGTTCCACCGCCTGAGCCGCGACGGCCTTGGCCGAATCCAGGTCGGTCACGTCCCCCCGCAGGCCCAGGGCCTGACCGCCCGCGTCCAGAATCTCCTGGGCCACGGCCTCGGCCCGTTCCCGGTAGTAGTCATTGACGGCCACCTTGACGCCTTCGCCGGCCAGAACCCGGGCGATCTCCCGGCCTATACCCTGGCCGGCGCCGGTGACGATGGCCACCTTCCCCGTCAATTCCAAATCCATGCGATACCTCCATTTCGTAACCGTTGATAGGTCAGCGCCCCTTGAAGACGGGAGGCCTTTTTTCCAAAAAGGCGTTGAACCCTTCCCGGCGGTCTTCGGTCTCCATCAGGATCGAGGCGCATTGGGTTTCAAAGTCAACGGCCGAAGCCATATCGAGCCGCGAACCCGCGTTGACGGCCCGTTTAATGAATTGGATCGAGAGCGGCGGGTTGGCGATGATTTTTTTGGCCAGCTCGACCGTCTCTGTTTTCAGTTCTTCCCGGGAAGTCAGGCGGTTAATCAGACCAATCGGCAGGGCCTCCCTGGCTTCGATGGGATCGCCGATGAAGAGCAACTCCTTGGCCCGGCCTTCACCTATGAGCCGCGGCAGGCGCTGGGTGCCGCCGCCGACGGGCATGACCCCGATCTTGGCCTCGGGCAAGCCGAACCTGGCGTTTTCCGCGGCCACCCGCAGGTCGCAGGTCAAGGCCAGCTCGCAGCCGCCGCCGATGGCGGCGCCGTTGATCATCCCGATAACCGGTTTCATGAAGTTCTCGATCTTGAGAAACAAGTCCTGGGTCTTCCTCTGAAAAAAATAGAACCGCGGGCCGCTGAGGTTCATCCGGGTCCGCTCCTTGATGTCCGCTCCGACGCAGAAGGCCTTGCCGGCGCCGGTGATGATCACCGCCTTGACCTCGTCATCGGCTTCTATTTCGTCCAGGCAGGAGGCCAGTTCCCGTTTGAGCTGGGCGGTCAGGGCGTTAAGGCTTTCCGGTCGGTTCAGCGTTATCCAGCCCAGGCTTTCTTCCTTGTGATAGATTATTTGTTCAAAGGCCATATCCGCCTCCCTTGCTCGAGGACTCAGACTTTCAAAACGTGGACGGAACAGGCGCCGCTCTCGAGGTTGGTCACCCCGCCGCCCACCACGTGGGCCAAGCCGACTTTCGCTTCCGGAACCTGACGCGGACCGGCCTCGCCTCGGAGCTGCCAGAAGAGTTCGCATAGTTGAGCCACGCCGGTGGCGCCCAAGGGATGGCCCCGGCCCAAAAGGCCGCCGGAAGGGCCCACGGCCACGCCCCGGCCGCCGATCTCGCTCCGGCCTTCTTCAATGTACCTTCCCCCTTCTCCCGGTCCGCAGAAACCGAGGTCTTCGTAGTGGATGATCTCGGCTATGGTGAAGGGATCGTGCAGTTCGCAGACGTCAACATCGCCGGGACCGAGGCCGGCCATCTCGTAGGCTTCCTGGCCGGCCCGGATGCTTATCTCGGATCGGTAGTCGATCAGGCCGTGCTTGGTCCTTTTGCCGGAAGCCAAAACGGAAGCCACTAGTTCCACCGGCCGGCTGGTGTATTTTCGGACCACCCGCTCCGAAGCCAGGACCAGCGCGGCGGCGCCGTCGGACACGGGGCAGCAGGAGTTGCGGGTCAACGGATCGGCGATTACGGGAGATTGA
Source organism: Thermodesulfobacteriota bacterium (assembly GCA_040755515.1). Taxonomy (GTDB): domain Bacteria; phylum Desulfobacterota; class Desulfarculia; order Adiutricales; family JAGVGV01; genus JBFMAW01. Next base: position 117,922 of record JBFMAW010000004.1, read on the forward strand.
AGCACTTCCTCGAGCGTCACCGGCTGGCGGTATTTTTCCGCCACCTTGGGGTTCAGGGCCACGTTCTTCTTGCTCTTGACCGCCACCTTGGCCATCTGCTCCTTGGTGGTTCCATACTCCTCCATGTGCCGTCGGGCGATCATGGCAAAGGCGGCCGGCATGACCCGGCCCATGTTACTGTCCAGGTCATCGGCCACGATGGGCAAGAATCCGCCGGAGGGACTGGTCAGCTTCTCCCCGCCGATGGCCAGACCGAGGTCGTAGCGTCCGGAGCTGAGCATGGTGTAGACGCCCATTACGGCCGAAGCGCCGGAAGCGCAAGCGTTCTCGACGTTGAAAACAGGCTGGCCGACCAGGCCGCATTTCACCAAAATCTTCTGACCGAAACAGGGACCCTGATAGGCGTGGCCGGCAAAGACCACCTCGAGGTCGCGGGGTTGAATCCCCGAGTTCTTGATGGCTTCCCAGGCCGCTTGGAGCCCAAGATCATGGACGCCTGTTTCCGGGAAAGGGCCGAACATGGACATACCCGCGCCGATGGCGTAGACTCTTGACATGGCTCCGTCCTTTATTGACCGCCGCGGACCCTGAACTTGGGTCCGAGCAGGGTGTTTCCTTTGGGGTCCACTTTTATCCGGCCGATGACCAGGCTCACCGGCAGGCCGATCTTCAGTTCCTGGTCCCGCCATTCCTCCAATTGGGCGATCAGGGCCGGGCCTTCGTCCAGCTCCACGCAGGCCAGACAGTAAGGCGAATCATAGCCGGGCAGTCCCCGCGTCACCCGGGAAAACGAGATCAGTCGGCCGCGGCCGTCCACCTCCACCCGCTCCAGGGTGCCCTCTTGGTGGCAGGCGGGACACATCGCTTCCTGGGGATAGAAAGTCTGGCGACACTCCCGGCAGCGCGAACATATGAGCCGAGGGGCGCCGTCGGCGGCGTAGGTGAAAAGGTTGGGCCAGATCGGGATTTGAGACGGCTGGCCGGCCTTGGCTTTCTCTTCAGTCATGGTCACTCCTTTGGCCTGGATAAGGTCGAGAACGATCAGGGCGGTTATAGTCGCTCACCAGGGAATCGCCTCCTTGAAGCAGTACTCGCCGTCGTGGAGCGGGACGATCAGGTCCGCCGTCTCTTTCAGGCGCACCAGACTGTCGTAGGCTTGGAGCACGTCGGTATGAATACCCGGAGGAATGACCTTCAAATTTCCGGCTATTTCGGGCGGAGGGAAAAAATTGGCCTTGATCGAGCAAAGGCCGCTGATGACGGCTCTTCCCTTTTCCGTGGCCACGGCCACGGACTGACCGCCCGGGGTGTGGCCCGGGGTGAACAGGACGCTGACGCCGACGTCAATCTCGGCGTCGCCGTCCAGTATCTCCAAGCGCGGCAGGCCGTGGAAGGTCTCGCGGATATAGCCCCGGGCCAGCCAAGGGTGAGGGTCGAGGGCCGCCTCGTATTCGGTCCTCTGGACGAAGACCTTGGCTCGGGTAAAGCCCCGGGCGAAGGCCACGTGGTCCCAATGCAGATGGGTGAGTATCAGGACTTCGATGTCCGGCATCGACAGCCCCAGCCGACCAAGGGCCTGATCGGGCCAGGCGATCTGTTCCGCTTCGTAGCCCAGACGGCGGGCGATGGCGGCGTCCGTCCCCGTATCGACCACTATCTTCCGCCGGGGGCCTTCGATGAACCAAAGGGTGGGATAGACCTGCTCCGGCCGACCGGCGCCGAAGCGATAGGTCATCAAGGAACGGTCCAGGGTCAGCCTGACGGTTGGGAGGGGGCGGATGACGTTCATATTAGATCCATCAACGGAGCCAGGGCCGGACGCTTTTGGCCTTGGCCCGAGTCGTTCAGCCGTTAAAACCCCAGGGTTTCACCCACCAGAATAACGGTCATGTCGGTGAACATGGGCCGTCGCCGCCAAACCGTGTAAACCCGGCAGATGCGCGTCTCGCTATGGCAATCCGAGCACAAGCCGGAGACGGCGCAGGGGTTGTTCAGTTCAATGCCTCTTTTGTAGAGCTGGATGCGTTTGTTGTTCATCGGACCGGCCTTCAGGCGGACCCGCTCGAAGGCGGCTTCGACGTCAAGACAGATTTTGTTGGCCCCGGCCACGACCACGACCTTCCGCGGCCCGAAAGTCATGCCGGCCACGCGATTGCCCGAGGAATCCACGCTGACCAGGGCCCCGTCAAGGGTGACCGCGTTGACGCCGCACAGGAAGACGTCGCTGTTAAGCTGAGCGCGCATCCGTTCGACCATCTCCTCGGCCGAAAGGTCCGGGTCATGGATGGTGATGACTCGGGCCCCTTTTTCTCCGGCCAGCCTAGGCAGGTCCAGTTCATTCAAGGTGACCGATCCGGCCAAGGCCACGGTCTGCCCGGGTTTGATGAAATCCAGGACCGTCCGCCGGGCCGCGCTTCGGTTCGGGCGGTAAAGGGCGTCGAAAGAGTTTTTTCTTAAAGCGGTCACGGCCTGGACGCCAAGCGCCTCGAAGTGCCACTTGCCCACTGTCCGTGATTGGGTTCTTAGCATCTGCTTCCGTGAGACCAATGGCCGGTCCGGCGTTTATAGGCTGGCGCCGATAAGCTGCCGCAGCATCTCGTTCGGCCCCAGGTAAATCTGCACGATCTTGGCGTCGCGCATGTATTTTTCCACCGGGTACTCCCTGGAGTAACCGTAGGACCCTAAAAGCTGGACGCAGGTGGTGGTTACCTCCATGCCCACGTCGGTTCCGAAGACCTTGGCCATGTCCGAATATCGGTCCCGATGGGGGTCCTTCCGCCTCAGGGCCCAGGAGGCCCTATAGACCAGCAGCCGGGCCGCGTCGATCTTGGCGGCCATGTCGGCGAACATGGCCGCGATCAGGCTGTGCCGGATGAGGGGCTTGCCGCCCACGACCCTGGCCTTGCAATAAGCAAGGGCGTATTCAAAGGCCCCCCGGGCCATGCCCACGGAGATCATGCCGGCCCCCAGCCGGTTGTAGGCCACGGTTCTTTGGAGTATCTTATGACCGTCGCCGATTTTACCCAGCAGGTTGGCTTTGGGCACCCGGCAGTCCTGAAAGATCACTTCCCGGTTCGAGTCCTCGGCCATGCCCATCTTCCGCTCGATCTTGCCGAAAGACAGACCGGGCGTGTCCTTTTCCACGACCAGGAGGCAGGAGCCGGCCTCTTCGAGCTTGGGATCAATGGTGGCCACCACGACGTAATGGGAGGCGATGCCGGCGTTACTCGGCCAGACCTTGACCCCGTTGATGACGTAACCTTCACCTTCTTCGCGGACAATGGTCCGGACGGTGCGCAGCCGCATCCGGGGGTCTTCAATGTCGGCGCCGGAGGCGGGTTCGGTCATGCAGATGCAGCCGAGGTTCACCTCCTCGCGCGAGGCCAGGGGGCGAAGGAACCGCTCGCGCTGGTCCTCGTTGGCGGCGATGATGATCGGAGTCTGGGCGAACCAGGTGTCGCCGATGACGCAGGCCACTCCGCCGTTGACCGCGGCCAGTTCTTCCAGGACGGCCTGGATGGTCATGCCCTCGGCGCCCACGCCGCCGTATTTTTCCGGAATGGCCAATCCCATGAAACCAAGCTCGGCCGCCTTTTTGAGGACTTGGTTCATATGCTTGTGGGTGGCCCAGTCGTCCTCGAACTTGTCGTTTAAGGGCTTGATCTCTTTTTCCGCGAACTGCCGGGCCAAGCGAACGAAAGGCATTCTTTCTTCGGCGAGTTGGAAGTCATACATGGCGCGCCTCCTGTTGGTCCTGGACGCCGGTCCTGGCCGGGTCTAGGGCTTCGATCCGGCCGGGCCGCCTGGTGAGTGGGTCGCCGCGGCGGCGGACTGAGCGGCCGGCGGGAATGGCCCAGAGTCCAGCCCGGTTGTTATGTACCAACATAAAGACATAGAATATAACTATTGTCAATATAAAATCTGATATTCCCTTCATAAAAAAGGGCCGGCCGGCCGGCGGCTTAAACCGATTTCATAAAGATAATTCGGTAAATAACCTAACAGTTCTCCCGGCGGGCCGACCCCGGCCGGACCCGGCCGTCCCAGTGTATCGGCCTTGATTATTATTGACAAACATACTTATCATGTATTATTTATGGAATACAGATCAAGCCCGGCGGGTCTAGACCCGACCGGTCCATTTGCGACAACATCAAGGAGGACACCATGGAGCTTAAAGGCAAGCGCGTCATCGTCGTGGGGGGCAGTTCCGGCATAGGCCAGGCCGTGGCCCGGGCCGCCGCGGCCAAGGGGGCCAAGGTGATAATCGCCAGTCGGAACAAGGAAAAGGTGGACCAAGCCGCCGGAGAAATCGGCGGCGGCGTCGAAGGCCGGGTGCTGGACGCCACCAAGGAGGAGGAAGTCCAGGCCTTTTTCGAGCGGATAGGCGCCTTCGACCACCTGATCTGCACCATCCACCCGGCCAGCCGGGAGATGTTGCGCCATCTGGTCCGGCCCCTGGATCAGACCGCCACCGAAGCCGCCCGGCAATGGATGGAGGTCAAGTTCTGGGGGCAGTACTATTGCGCCAAGTACGGCGCCCGGAAGCTCAAGGACCAGGGGTCCATTACCTTGACCGGCGGAGCGGCCAGCCGGCGGTGGATTCCCAACCACGCGGCCATCGCCGCCACCAACGCCGCCGTCGGGGCCCTGGGCGTGATGCTGGCCAAGGAAATAGGGCCCAAACGCTGCAACGTGGTCAGTCCGGGCCTGGTGGATACGCCGGTCCAACACACCCTCTTGAGTGAAGAAGAACTCAAGGCCCATTTCACCTACAAAGCGGACCTGCTGCCGGTCAAACACGTGGCCACGCCGGAGGAAGTCGCCCTCAGCTATATCTATCTCCTGGAGTGCGACTTCCATACCGCCGACGTGCTGGTGGTGGACGGCGGCAACTCGGTGGCCGGCGTCGGTTCGCCGGGCTACAAGAACCTGGACGGAAATTAACGAACCGGCCTTCAAGAAGCGGGCGGGTCTTGTCGGACCCGCCCCTAAGAGAGGCGCCCCCGGCGAGGCCCTCAGCATACGCATTCCACCGGTTCACCCTTCATCAGCCGGTCCAGGCAGCCATTGCACTGGTTGCAGTCCGAGGGCTCCAGGTCTCCGGATCGCCATCGGTTGACCAGGCCCGGCTCCCGGATCAGGGGCCGACTCAGCGAAAAAAGATCGGCCTGGCCCAGAGTCAGGATTTCGTCCATCAGGGCCGGGCTCCTGAGTCCACCCACGAGGATGATCGGGACTTTGACCCGGGACTTGATGACGGCGGCCGAGTCCCGGAAGTAAGCCTCGGCCCAGCGACGCGGGTCGGAAGGTCCGAATTGGGACATTTCCTGGCCCAGGGTTCCGCCCGACGTCTCCAAGGCGTCCGCGCCGTTTTCCGCCAGCACGGCCGCGGTTTCCGCGGCCCGTTCCGGCGTCATCCCGCCCGGGATGAAATCGGCCGCGTTGATCTTCAGCAGGACCGGGAAGTCCTGACCGGCCTGGGCCTTTATTCCCCTGACGATCTCGCTCAACATCCGGGCCCGGTTTTCCGGGCCGCCGCCGTAGGCATCGGTCCGGCGGTTGAAGAAGGGCGACAGGAACTGACCCAGGGGAAAGCCGTGGCCCGCGCCCAGTTGAACCGCGTCGAAACCGGCCTGATAAGCCCTGAAGCCGGCGGCTACGTATTTCCCGATGATTTCCTGAATCTCGTCCAGGGTCAAAGCCCGGGGCACAATGGTCTCCTGGTCCTTCACCGAAGCGGAACGCATGTAGGCCGCGTCCGAAGGCCCCACGAAGTCGCCGTAGAATTTATAGAAGGACCCCAGTTGGAGAGCGATCCTGGCGCCGGCGGCCTGGACTCGACGCGTAAAGGCCTGGAAGGCCGGGATCATCTCGTCCCGGTCGAAGGCCAGGCGCTTCCAGGTGGCGAACTCCCGCTTGTCCCAGGAACGGTCGGGCCGGGTGGCGCTGGTGATGATCAGGCCCACGCCGCCGGCGGCCAGGGCTTCGTACAACCTGATCATCTCTTCGGAGGGCAGCCGCTCCTCGGAAGTCAGGTTTTCGCAGGTGGCCGAGCGAACGAAACGATTTTTCAGCTTCAGTCCCCCCAGCGGGAAAGGTTCAAACAGACGAGACATATTTTCTTCCTTTGACCCGATCGGCCGAGACCCATCGGTCTTTCATCCGAACCGATCAGGACCTTAAACGCCCTGAGCGACGGCCGTCCGGCTTCGACGCCCAGGGCTCCAGGCTTCAGGTTTCGAGCCCCTGGCGGGACCAGGAAACAGATTTAAGCCAGATCACGGCACCGGAGGCGTGACCGTGGCCAGGGGCGAGATCACCCCTTTCTTGATTTCGGACAAGAAAATGGACTCCACGATCTGGTGCTTCATCCCATAGGTCTTCTCGCCGCCGAACTTGATCGGACCGAACGGCCCCGGAATTTCCAGGGTGGATATGGTCTCGGCCACCTTGGTGGTGTCCAGGGAATTGGCCTTCTCCATGGCCGCTTTAATCACCAGCAGATAGGTATACGTGGCGGCGGAGGTGGTGTTAAAAGTCTCCTTGTATTTGGCCAGATAGGCGTCATGCAATTCCCTGTGCCCCGGCAAGGCCCTGGGGCCGGTGAACTCCGGCGTCTGGAAGATAAGCCCTTCCACGGCCTCGGCCCCGGATTTTTCCACCAACATGGGCGGTTCGGCGTGGCTGGGGGTGATAATCAAGCCCTTGTAGCCCAACTCGTGCTTCTGTTTCATCAGCAAGGCGAACTCGCCCGGCGGCACGGAATGAGGAATAAGCACGTCCGGCGGTTTCTGCATCATCTTGGTGAGCAAGGGATAGAAGTCGTTGGTGCCGCGCTGATAGAAATCCTTGAAAGCCGAGGTCAGGCCCAGGTCGACCGCCTTCTTGTGAATGTATTCGGCCGTGCCCCAGCCGGTCTCGTCGTTGGGGCCGATGCTGCCCACCGTCTTCAGGTCGGGCCGGTGCGCCTTCAGGAATAGATATATCGCGTCGGTGCGTTCATTGCCGGCGCCCATGAGCCGGAAGGAATACTTCTTGTCCGGTCCCAGCACCTTGGGGGAATAGGAAGTGGAACAGACGATGACTTTCTCCGGTTCGGACACCGGTAGTATGGCCAGGGTGGCCCCGCTCATGACCGGACCCATGATATACCTGATCTTGTCGTTGAAAATGAACTTGTTGGCTTGGGCCAGGGCGACGTTGAAGTCGGACTTGTCGTCGGCCTTGATCAACTCGATCTTGTACACCTTGCCGCCGACTTTGATCCCGCCTTCGCGGTTGATCTTGTCCGCCATCAGGTCCACGCCCCGGAACGAGGCCAGACCCCAGGTGGCGATCGAACCGGAGAAAGGAAACAAGGCGCCGATTTTCAATACTTCCTCGGCCCCGGCCGGTCCTGGCGCAAAACCCAGGGTCACGGTCATCATGAGGACCATGAAGAACACCAACTTCCCTTTCATTTTATCTTCCTCCTTTCCCTTGTTGGGATTTAAGACCAATTATTAACCGAACTCGGACGGGCCTCAGGCCGGGTCGGGCGGGAGGCTGTTCCCGGCGGAGGGCTGACTTTCAGTCTTCCGGCCCGGATTGGAGAAAGCCGCCGCCGCCTCGGTATTCCGGATTTCATCGGTCCGGGGCCGAGACGGTCGTTTATATCGGTATTTTCCCCATAGGCTGACCAGGCCTTCCGGTAAAAACAGGATTACCAGAATAAGAATGGCGCCGAAAAGGATGGGCTGGAACAAGGCCAGTTGTTCATACAAGGCCAGGCCTTCGGAGATCAAGGTCAGGGCGGCCGCGCCGACGATGGGGCCCAGGTAGCTTTTACTCCCGCCGACCACCACCCAGACCACGTAGTTGATGATCACGAAGATGCCGAATCCGGCAGGATTGATGTGCGTATAGTAATGGGCCTGGAAAGCGCCGCCCAGGGCGGCCATGGTGGAGCCGATGGTGAAAGCCGTCACTTTGAACAACATGGTGTTGATGCCGACCGCCCTGGCCAGGTTTTCCGCCTGGTCCAGGCCCGTCCAGATGGCGCCCAGGCGTCCCCGATCCAAACGGTAAAGAATGAGCAGAAGGATCAACATCAGAACGAGGAACAGGTAGTAGAAGGAGAGTTTGCCGGTAAAGACCAGGGTTCCCAGCCAAGGCAGCCAGATGGGATTCGGAGGGGGTATGTTGACCAGGCCGGCCGGACCGCCGAAAGGTTCCGTGAACCGGGTGAATACCAGCAGGACTATCTCGCCGAAGGCGGTGGTGGCCATCAGGAAGTAGACGCCTTTCAACCTGAGGAGGATGACGCCGAAGACCCCGGAGATCAAGGCCGCGGCGAGCATGGCCAGCCAGATGGCCAGCCAGAAATTGAGCCCCAGACGCATGACCAGCAGGGCCGAGGCGTAGCCGCCGATGGCCACAAAGGCGCCGTGGGCAAAGGAGACCAGTCCCATGGTCATGATGAGGCGCAGGCTGGAGGCCAGGATGATGTTGTAGAAAACGATGATGAGCACGTGAAGATGATATTCGTTGGCCACGTACAACGGCGCCAGGGCCAAAGCCAGCAAGAGCAGGCCCACCAGTCCTTTAGTCCATTCGAAGCGGCGATTATTCATGTCCGGCGAATCCCGTCGGTTTGATGACCAGGACCACGATGATCATGGCGAAGCCCACGATGGCCGCCAGGACGGAATCGAACAGCGTGGCCACGAAGCTGTCGATCATCCCCAGCATGAGCCCGGCCAGGATGGTGCCCTTGATGCTGCCCAGGCCGCCGACGATGACCACGATGAACATCTTGAGCAAAGGTTGGTGCCCCATGTAGGGATTGACGTAATAGAGCGGGGCGACCAACCCGCCGGCCGCCCCGGCCAGCCCGCTGCCCAGGGCAAAGGCCAGCATCCCGTAACGGTTGTAGCCGATGCCGTACATGGCCGCGGCATCCTTGTCCAGGGCCACGGCCCTGAGGGCCAGGCCGACCTTGCTTCTTTGCACCCAGACGACCAGGGCGGCGGTCAGGAGGATGCCGATGCCCATTATGGCCAGGCGCTGAATGGGGAAGACGGTCCCCCAGAACCGGAGCACGCCGGGAAAAGGCGCGGTGATCACCTTTTCGTTCAGCCCGAACCCGATCAGGGCGGAATGCTCGATCACGAGCATCAGGCCGGTGGAGGCGATAATGGCCGGCATGACCTGACCCTTAAGCGGGCGAAAAATAGAGAGCTCGATGCCCACGCCGATCAGGGCCACCACGATGATGGTCAGGAGGATGGACAGGTAATAATTAAGGCCGAGCACGGCGCAGAAGAGCCAGATGGCGTACCCGCCCAGCATGTAGATGCTGGCGTGGGCTATGTTGACGATATGGAGGATGCCGAAGATCAGAGTGAAGCCCAGGGAAATCAGGATATAGACCGCGGCGAGTTGCAGTCCGTTGAGCAGCATCTGTAGAAAATAGGAAGATGTCATCTCACCCCATCCTCCGGGCGCCGGCCGGCCTCAAGGCTAGGCCCCCAGATAGGCCTTCTTGACGTGTTCGGAATTAATCAGGGCCCGGCATTCGCCTTCCAGGCCTATCCGCCCCAACTCCAGGCAGTAAGCCCGCCGCGAAATGGACAGCGCCAGACGCGCGTTTTGTTCCACCAGTATGATGCCGATCCCTTCCTCACGGTTGATTTGGGAGGCGAACTTGGCGCACTCCTTGACCATGAGAGGGGACAGGCCCAGCGTGGGTTCATCCAACATCAAAAGCTTGGGTTCGGCCATCAAGGCCCGGCCGAAAACAAGCATCTGCTGTTCGCCGCCGCTCAAGCTGCCGGCCTGCTGCTTCCTGCGCTCGTGCAACCGGGGAAAGCGGTCATAGACGCTTTCCAGCCGGCGCCTGGCCTTGGCCCGATCCCTGGTCACGTGGGCGCCCACCATGAGGTTTTCCATCACGGTGATGTAAGGAAAGACCCGCCGGCCTTCCGGGACCTGGATAATCCGCCGGCGGGCCACGGCCTCGGGCGGGAGTCCGTCAATCCGCTCCTGCTCGAACCATATTTCTCCCGAACTGGGTTTCTTGAATCCGGAAATAGTGTTGATGATCGTGGTCTTGCCGGCGCCGTTGGCCCCGATCAGGCAGACGAAATCGCCGCGCTCCATTTTAAGGGAAACCCCTTTGACCGCTTCCACCAGACCGTAATGGACGCGGATGGCCTTGATTTCAAACATCAAGATCTCCGTTGCCCAGGTAAGCCTCGATGACCAAAGGATGGTTGACTATTTCTTGAGGCGTACCCTCGGCGATCTTACGGCCATAATGCATGACCACGATCCTTTCGCAGTTCCCCATCACCGCCTTCATGTCGTGTTCGACCAGGATGATCGTTATGCCCCGGTCTCGCGTTTCCCGGATATGCCGCATCATGGTGGTCGTCTCTTCGTCGTTCAGTCCGGAGACGGGCTCGTCCAACAGCAGAAGCCTGGGCCGGGAGGCCAAGGCCATGGCCACCCCCAGAATACGCTGGTGGCCGTGGGTCAAGCTCCCGGCCTTGACGTCATGGTACTGGGTCAGGTCAAAGAACTGGAGCAGTTCGTCCGCCTGGCGGTCCATGGCCTCGAGTTCCGCCTGGTGCGCCCGGGTGCCCAGGATGTCCTGCCAAAAACCCGTCCGATACTGGTTATAGAAGCCGATCAAGAGATTTTCCTTGACCGTCTTGCCCGCGAAGAGAACGTTGGACTGAAAGGACCTGACCAGGCCCAGGCGGGCCACGGAGTGGGCCTTCAAACGAGTTATGTCCCGGTCGGAATAATATATCCTGCCCCGAGTGGGCGGAAGAAAGCCCGAGATCAGATTGAAAGCCGTGGTCTTGCCGGCGCCGTTGGGGCCGATCAAGGCCACCAGTTCCCCGGGCCGGATTTCCAGGTCCAGGTCGGCCACGGCGCACAGACCGCCGAAGAACTTCGTCAATCCCATGACCCGCAGCAAGAGTTCCGGGGTCACGCTTTCACCAGGTTGATCAATCACGTCTTGACCCACCGCGGACTTAATGGTTGTCCTCAAGACTTAACGACGCTGGCTGAATCGTCGCTTGAGGACCAGCGAGGCGATGGTGTTGCGCAGAATCTGGGTGCTGCCGCCCGCGATCTGGAAGGCCCGCACGTCCCGGACCATCCTCTCCAAAGGGAACTCGCTAGAATAGCCATAGGCGCCGTGAAGCTGCAAGGCCGCGTTGGCCACCTCGAAGGCGGCCTCGTTGGCGTAGGTCTTGGCCAAGGCCGCATGCAGCGCCGCCTCCGGGTGACCGGCGTCAAAAGAGTGGGCGGCGCGGTAGATCAAAAGACGCATGGCCTCCACCTTGACGGCCATGTCGGCCAACATCCACTGCAGGCCCTGAAACTCGCAAAGCTCGCGGCCGAACTGTTTGCGCACCTGAATATAATCCCTGGCCAACTCGAAGGCGCCCTGGGCTATGCCCAGACAGAAACAGGGATTCAGCACCCGGGCGATGTTCAGGGCCTCCATGACCCGTCCGAACTGGCCTTCCACGGTCAGGCGGTTCTCCTTGGAGACGCGGCAATTTTCCAGGATGACCTCGCTCGAACCGGATCCTCTCAGCCCCATGGTCCTCTCGGGTTTGCCCAAATGGAAGCCGGGCGTGCCTTTTTCTATCACGAAAGAACAGATGGGTTGAGGGCCGGGTTTTTCGCTGGTGCGGGCGAACACGATGAAAAAGTTCGAGACCGTGGCCCGGGTGATGAAGGTCTTGGTGCCATCGAGAATCCAGTGGTCGCCCTCCAGGACCGCCCGGGTCCTCAAATCCGTGGCCGCCGAGCCGGCCTCCGGTTCGGTCATGGCCCAGGAGATCAGGGTCTGGCCCGCGGCCAGAGGCGGCAGGTAGCGCCGCTTCTGCTCCTCGGATCCGAACTTGACGATGATTTCGGAATTGGCGCAGTTGCCCAGGATCATGCCCGCCGTCACCGGACAGACCCGGGCGATCTCTTCCATGGTCAGAGCCGCATCCAGCAGTCGGCCTCCGCTGCCGCCGTACTCCTCCGGGAGAGTCAGCCCGGCCAGGCCATGCTCGGCTAAGACCTTCAAGTTAGGCAGAGGAGGTTCGGCCTCCCGGTCCCACTGGGCGGCCAAGGGGCGAAAAACGCTCTCGGCCAGGCGGTGGGACATTTCCTTGAGCATTTTCTGTTCTTCGGTGAGTTGGAAATCCATCAAATCATACCCCGCCTAGGGCTGGAAGCGCCGGCCCGGATTAAAGTTAACGGCCTGACCCTCGGACAATAGTTATAGTCCGCGCTGGCCTCGGGACTCTTGCGGCCCAAGCCGCCGTCGTTGAGGCTCCGCTCCGACCTGGTGGTCTTCCCCGCGGTAATGGGTCATTGCTGATTCTTGTTTGATACAATAAACATGATTGGTACATATTGTCAATAAAAAAGTTCCGCGGGCCGGGTCAATAGTCCAGAGTTGGCCGGATTATCCTTATAACTAAATGATATTATGGTATATATTAAATAAAAATTTTGAATTGGAAATTTTAGTGTTGACATGAAATGCTATTCATGCATCATTATAGGAATAATTAAAGGAAGACAGCCTCGGCCAAGACCAGGGCCTGCTTCCCAGGACCGGCCGGCCAACGGCCCACCGCCGGGACCATCAGGCCAGGGGCGACTCAGGACCGCCCCGGCCGCCAAGGAGTCACGGACCGATGAGCGCCTTTCCTTCCTTGTTCCAACCCGTTGACCTGGGACCGATAAGGGTTAAAAACCGCGTCGTCATGGCGCCCATGGGCACGAACCTGGCCGAACCCGAAGGCGGGGTGACGGCCGGCCAGATTCGTCATTACCAAGCCAGGGCCAGGGGCGGGGTGGGTCTTATTATCGTGGAAGACACCACTATTGGACCTAGGTACATTCAAAACACCACCAGTCTGGACGACGACCGCTTCATTCCCGGCTGGCGGCGTCTGACCGAGGCGGTCCATGCTCACGGCGCCAGGATAATGCCTCAGCTTATCCATCCCTCCTTCAATGCGCCGGAGGCGTTGAACCAGGGCGCCCAACCCGTGGCCGCCTCGCCCATCCCCTCCCGGGCCCTGCGACGGATTCCGCGCGAGTTGACCGAAGAAGAGATTGAAAAAATAATCGAGCAATTCGCTCGAGCCGCCCGGCGGGCCAGGGAAGCCGGTTGTGACGGCGTTCAACTCCATTGCGCCCACGTTCACCACCTGCTGGGCTCTTTTCTTTCGCCTTATTATAACAAGCGGACGGACCGCTACGGCGGCTCGCTGGAAGGACGGCTGCGGTTGCCCCTGGAGGTGATCGGCCGGGTGCGGGAAGCCCTCGGGCCGAACCTGGCCCTCCTCATCCGCGTTTCCGGAGACGAGTTTCTGCCGGGCGGCCGCACCCTGGCCGAAAGCCGCTACCTGGCCCCGCTTCTGGTGGAAGCCGGCGTGGACGCCATTCACGTCTCGGCCGGAACGACCCTGACCAGTTGGCTGACCGTCCCGCCCACGGGCTCGCCCCAGGCCCTCCACGCGCCCCTGGCCGCGGCCATCAGGCAGTCCGTCCGGGCGCCGATCGTCCTGGTGGGCCGGATTACCGAGCCTTGGGCCGCCGCGGCCGTGATCGACCGGGGCCAGGCCGACCTGGTCTGTCTGGGCCGGGCCCTGCTGGCCGATCCCGAGTGGGCCGATAAAGCGGTCCAGGGGGCCGTCGAGGAGATCACCCCTTGCCTGGGGGACTCCTGGTGCCTGGTCCGGGTGGCCCGGCAGGGCAAGCCCGTGGCCTGTCTGATGAATCCTTTCCTGGGACGGGAGGACGGGCCGGCGGACCAGCCTACGGTCCGGCCCAAGAAGGTGCTGGTGGCCGGCGCCGGGCCGGCCGGACTGACCGCGGCCCGGATAGCCGCCCAACGCGGCCATCGAGTGACGGTGATGGAAAAAGGAGGCAAGACGGGCGGGCAACTCCAACTGGCCGCCTTTCCGCCCATGAAGCAGGAATACGCCAAGGCCGTTCGATACCTCGAGAGCCAGGCCCGCCGGGCCGGCGCGGCCCTCGAGCTTAACCGGGAGGTGACCCCGGAGGTTCTGGAGTCCTTCGGGCCGGAGGCGGTGGTGGTGGCCACGGGCGGCGCGCCGAGTCTGCCGTCGGGTATACCGGGCCTCACCGGGGCCAACGTGGTCACGGCCTGGGACGTCCTCGCCGGCCGGGTCTTTCCCGGACCGAAGATAGCCGTGATCGGAGGCGGAATGGTGGGATGCGAGACCGCCGATTACCTGGCCCAGGTAGTGGACGACGCCTCGCCTGGAGGAAACCAGGTGGTGGTGCTGGAGATGCTGGAAAACGTAGTTCTGGACAATACCAGCCCCTGGCGAAGCGTTCTCGTAACCCGGCTTAAAAGCAAGGGAGTGAAGTTCATCCTCGGCGCCAGGGTGACGGAAATCCTGCCGGACGGCCTCCGCTACGAACAAAATGGACAAGGGCACGCTCTCACCGGTCTCGACGCCGTGGTGGTGGCCCTGGGGACCAGATCAGTGGACCCACTCAGCCAGATACTGAAGGATAAATCCATCCCGACCTATGTCATCGGCGACGCGCAGAAGCCGGGAAACGCGGCCGAAGCCATCGCCGCCGGGGCCGAAGTCGGGCTTCGCCTCTGAACGAATCAACCAGGAAGGTGACTCCATGGTCAAGTTCGACCGCCTGTTCCAACCTTTTCGTCTGGGTTCGCTGGAACTCAAGAACCGTATGGTCATGGCCCCCCTGGGCACCAACCTGGCCTCGGCCCAAGGCGAGGTCACCCCCCAGCTTATCGCTTTTCTGGAAGCCAGGGCCAAAGGCGGGGTGGGCCTGATCATCGTCGAAGACGCGACCATAGGACCTAATTATCATCAACATACCCTCAGCCTGGCCCAGGACCGGGTGATACCCGGCTGGCGCGAACTGACTTCGGCCCTGCGGGCCCACGGGGCCAAGACGGCGGCCCAGATCATGCATCCGGCCTTTAACGCGCCGGCGGGCCTCAACGACGGCCGCCCGCCTGTATCGGCCTCGCCCATTCCTTCCCGGCTGCTGAGGGAGATACCCCGGGAACTGAGTGGGGGCGAGATCGAAGAGGTGACGGAGCAGTTCGGCCAGGCGGCCCGCCGGGCCAAGGAAGGCGGCTGCGACGCCATCCAATTGCACTGCGCCCACATGCATCATCTCCTGGGCGGCTTTCTCTCGCCCTACCATAACAAACGGACCGACGAATACGGCGGCGCGATCGAGGGACGGCTGCGCCTGCCGTTGCGGGTGCTGCTTCGGGTGCGCCGGGCGGTCGGGCCGGGTTATCCGATCATCGTCCGCGTCTCGGGCGACGAGTTCCTGCCCGGCGGACTCGATCCGGCCGAAGTCCGCTATGCCGCCCCCAGGCTGGTCGAAGCCGGCGCGGACGCCCTGCATGTCTCCGGCGGAACCAGCCTGGCGCCCTGGACCGGGGTCCCTCCCACCGGTTCGCCCCAGGCGGTCAACGCCGGCCTGGCGGCGGAAATCAAGAAGACCGTCAAGGTCCCGGTTATCTGCGTCGGCCGAATTTCCGAACCCTGGGCGGCCGAGCAGGTCCTCGAAACGGGTCAGGCCGACCTGGTCTGCCTGGGCCGGGCGCTTCTGGCCGATCCCGACTGGCCGCGCAAGGTCGCCCGGGCCGAGACCGAAGATATCGCCCCCTGCCTGGGGGACACGCTCTGCTTGCGCCGAACCGCTTCCCGCCGCCATATCACCTGCCTCATCAACCCCTGGGCCGGCCGGGAGGGGGAGGAACCCCTCCCGCCGGCCGCTTCTCCCCGGAAGGTGATAGTCGTGGGCGGCGGCCCGGCCGGGCTCACGGCGGCCCGGGTCGCGGCCGCTCGAGGTCATTGGGTGACCTTGCTGGAAAAAGGCCCCAAGCTGGGCGGTCAATTGCTCATGGCCGCCTTCCCGCCGGCCAAGCAGGAATACGCCCGGGCCGTGCAGTACCTCGTCCGGCAAGCCGGTCAGGCCGGCGTCCGGGTGGAGCTGAACCAGGAAGCCACCCCCGGGAACATAGCGGCCCGGCGACCGGACGTGGTGCTAGTGGCCACCGGCGGCGCGCCGCTTCTTCCGCCCGAGATAGAAGGGATCAGGGACCCGGAAGTGATCACGGCCTGGGACGTTCTGTCCGGCCGCGTTTTCCCCGGCCCCCGCCTGGCCGTGGTCGGCGGGGGTAAAGTCGGCTGCGAGACGGCCGACTACCTGGCCCATGTGACCGACGATCTGAGCCCGGGCGGCAACCGGGTAACCGTGATAGAGATGCTGGACCAACCCTGCCTGGATGATCTTACCCCGGCCCGAGCCTTATTGATCCGGCGGCTCAAGGAAAAAGGGGTCGAATTCATACTGGGGGCCAGAGTGACGGCGGTGAACAGGCAGCAGGTCACCTACCGCCGGGGTGAGGCCGAATACGTCCTGGCCGGCCTGGACGCGGTGGTCCTGGCCTTGGGCGTCCGGCCCGTGGACGACCTCAGCGGCCCGCTCGAAGCCGCGGGCATCCCCTGGGTGATAGTCGGCGACGCCAAGGAGCCGCGCAACAGCCTGGAAGCCATCCGCGAGGGCTTTGAAGCCGGCCGGTCGATCTGAAAGATATTATTCGACGCGCAAAAGGAGGACAAGGCCATGTTGTTTCTTCTCGACGTGGACATTGACTACGGCCGTCTGGGCGAAAAGCGGGACCAGATTCTGGCCGAGGAATGGGGTACGTCCCGGCAGCTCTATGCCGAAGGCACCATGCTGCGCATCTGGCGCAAGGCCAATGCCCAGGGCGCCGTGGCCGTCTGGGACGTGCCTGACCATGAAACCTTGAATGAAAAAATCCGGGCCATGCCGCTCTATCCGTATTTCAGGAAAATCCGGGCCATACCCCTGGTCCCCCACCCCAAATTCCCCCAATGGGCCAAGCCTGACCCAGACCGAGGGTGATTTCTCCTACCAGGGCCGGTTATAAACAAACCGCCTTCCGGGGTATGCCTCCAGGTCCAGGCGGCTCCTGACGCCCAGGGCGAACCGCCCGGTCTAGAATCGAAAGGTTTAAGGACCAGGTTCTCCAGACCCACCCGATCCTTTGCTTCTGGACAAGACGATCAAGGCAGCCCCGCCGGGTCGGCTTTCTGGCCCGGGCAACGTCCGGCCCTGGGGCCTGACGTGATTCGAGCCGATCTATCAGCCCAGGATCATAATATACCAAAAATAGTATTTAAAGAGTACATATACTAGTAACATCGCTTTTTATTAATGGGTGACACCCGACCATCAACTGGTGGTTCTGATTTTTTTCTAAACGAAACAAGCAGCCGGCGGGCGGTTGGCTCCATAACTTATTTAACTGCCATCATAATTATATCAGAGACCCTGATCCTTTTCCCGATTCCGTTCGGAAAGGAACCTCGACAACCGCCCCAAGGACTGGTTTCTTTTTCATCTTAAATTACCTAAATTAGTACTTGACAGCTACAAATTAAACAAATAAACTCAAGGTTAAAATGGGAGCCAGTTCGGGGGGATTCTGGGACTATCACCGGGTTGGCCGCCTGTTTTTCCGGCCCCGTGGGTGAAAGGATAATCCGCCTCTTTAACCCGAATCAGGCCGGACGACCGCGCCGCCTGGTTCTTGACACCGTCGGGAGGGCTGTCATGGAATTATTTAAGTCGTTTTTTAAGATGAAACTTCCGGCTGTCTTAACGGTCCTGCTTTTATTGAGTCCGCCGCTCCGGGCGTTCGGCCAGGAGGTGTTCAAGATCGGCGCCATTTTCCCCCTGTCCGGGGCGTACGGCGCCTGGGGCCTGGCTCAGATGCGCGGAAACGAGTTGATGGCCGAAAAGATCAACGCCTCGGGCGGGGTCAAGGTCGGCGGAAAGCAGTACCAGATCAAACTCATCCAGGCCGATGAGAAAACCGACTTCAACGTGGCCTTGTCCCAGGCCAACAAGTTGATCTTCAATGAAGGCCTTAAATTCATTCTTGGACCGAACCTGAGTGGTTCGACCCTGGCGGTTCAACCTGTTTCCGAACCCCAAAAGGTCCTTTTGCTGCCCACCTCATATTCGCCCAAGATTTTGGGTCCGGACAAGAAATATTCCTTCCGGTTATATGCCTCCGGAACCGAACGCACGGCCGCCGTGTTCCTGTATCTTAAGAAATACCGCCCCGATATCAAGACCATAGGCTCGATCGGGCCTAACGATGAGACCGGCTGGGGCACTTCGACCGAGATACGGAAGAAGGCCGAAGAGGCCGGGTTCAAAGTCGTCTTCAAAGACTTCTTCGAGCGGGGCACGACCGATTTCTACCCGCTCCTGACCAAGCTGATGCAGAATCCCCCGGACGCGCTCGTGCCCCACTCCGTGCCTCCGCCGGTTTTCAACCTCCTGGTGAAACAGAAGCATGAGTTGGGATTCAAAGGCCTGATCATCACCCCCAGCTTCGTGGAGTTGCCCATATTGAAAGCGCAAGTCAGCCCGGAAGCCATGGAAGGCATCATCTTCCAGACGCCGGACTTTACCGGTCCTCGGGCCTTGCCGGGACATCGGGAGCTTTATGAAGCCTATCTGGCCAAGTATAAGGAACAGTTCTCCACCACCACTACGGTCACGTATTGCTATCTTCACATTTTGAAGTTGGCCTTGGAGAAAGCCGGCACCTTCGACACCACGAAAGTAGCCGAAACCCTGGAAACCCTGGAAGGCGACTTCCCTTATGGCCGTTTCACCATGGGGGGATTGAAGACCTACGGCCTCAATCATCAGGTTGTCGAACCGATCTTCATGTCAGAGATTAAGAAAGCCGAACTTGCACCCTTGCCGCCGGTCACGCCGACCGTACCCTGAGACCGGTTCAGGAAAAACAACCATCAAGGAGACAGTCATGGAGCTTGACGGCGCGCGGGTGCTGGTGGTGGGTGGAGGCTCGGGTATCGGGTTCGGAGTGGCCCAGGCGGCCGCGGCCAAGGGCGCCCGGGTCACCCTGGCCTCGAGAAACCTGGTCAAGCTTGAATCCGCCGCGGCCAGGATCGGTCCGGGGACCGGCGTGGCCGTCCTGGACGTGGTTGACCCGGACCAGGTCAAGGCCTTCTTCGATCGGTCGGCCCATTTCGATCACATTGTCACCACGACCTCCTCCCTCGAAGCCCGCCAAGCCGGCGTAATGGCCCCGGTGCAAGACCTTCCTTTAGCCGCGGCCCGGGCCATGATGGAGGCCAAGTACTGGGGCCAGGTGCACGTGGCCAAATATGGAGCCGCCAAGCTTGCCCCCACGGGCTCGATTACCCTGACCGCGGGCATCGCCAGCAAGAAGTATGTGCCCGCCCACGGCGGCCTGGCCCCGGTCAACGCGGCCGTGGGCGCCTTTGCCTGGCTCTTCGCTTACGAGATCGGACCCAAACGGTGCAACGCCGTGTCCCCCGGCCTGGTTCGAACCGAAGCCTACGATCACCTGGGCCTCGAGGCCCGGGAAGCCTTCTTCAACCGCTACGCCCAGGAATTTCTCCCGGTGAAACACGTGGCCGCGGTCGAGGAAGTGGCCAAGACCTATATCTACCTCATGGAGTCAGATTATCACACCGGCGACGTGATCTGCGTGGACGGCGGGCTGTGGCGGGCGACTTGATTGATCGGCGAAACCGGCTATACTGATCGGGCCTGATATTCAGGCCGGCCGTCGACCCCGGCCTTTTCCGGGGAGATCCAGGGACGCCTTGATCTCTTAACAAAAAGGCCATCGTGGCCAGGCCCGGAAATTCATCATTT
This sequence comes from Thermodesulfobacteriota bacterium, assembly GCA_040755515.1. Classification (GTDB taxonomy): domain Bacteria; phylum Desulfobacterota; class Desulfarculia; order Adiutricales; family JAGVGV01; genus JBFMAW01. Next base: position 137,713 of record JBFMAW010000004.1, read on the forward strand.
TACTGATCCGCCCACGATGGAAAGAAGAAGGGCCGGAACGAGTGAGGTGACCTTTGAAGACCACGGCGATTCATCAATACCTGATTTCCACCCGAGTGTTTTGGGGCCCGGGGTCTCTGGCCCGCCTGCCGCGGCTCTTGGGGAGCCGGGCCAAACCCCTTATAGTCACGGACCAGGGCGTAATCGCCGCCGGACTTCTGGACAGACTCACTAAAATCTTGCGGGAAGGCGGAATGGATTATGGACTCTTCGACCGGACCCAGCCCGACCCGCCCGTGGAAGTGGTGGAAACCGCCGCGGAACAGTATCGTCGCCAGGGCTGCAACGCCCTGATCGGTCTGGGAGGAGGAAGTTCTCTGGACACGGCCAAGGCCGTGGGCATCATGGTGAACAATCCTCTCCCTCTTAGGGAATATGGCGCGGGCAAGCGCCTGGAAAATCCTTTGCCGCCGCTTTATGCGGTTCCGACCACGGCCGGCACCGGTTCGGAAGCAACCAACGTGACGATGATCTCGGATACGGCCCGCCAGGTAAAGATGGTGATCGGCGGTTGGCAGATATCGCCGCAAGGAGCCATCCTCGATCCGGAGTTGGTGGTCGGCCTGCCTGCTCGACTGGCCGCGGAGACCGGCGCCGACGCCTTGAGCCACGCGGTGGAAGCCTACGCCTCCTCCGGCGCCAATCCTTTCACCGACGCCCTGGCCCTGCAGGCCATCAGGATGATCGGCCGGAACCTGGCGCCGATGGTGAACCGGCCGGCCAGCCTGGAAACATCCGGTCAGATGCTGGCCGCCAGTTGCCTGGCCGGGATGGCTTTTGCCTCGGCCGGCCTGGGACTGGTCCACGCCCTGTCCCATGTCCTGGGCGCCCATTATCACGTCGGACATGGCCGGGCCTGCGCCCTTTATCTGCCCCTGGTCATGGAATTCAATAAACCGGCCTGCCCGGAACGTTACGCCGATATCGCCGCCGCCTTGGGCGCGGATATTACCGGCCTGACTAAGGACCAGGCCGCCGAACGAGCGGTTTTGACGGTGAATTCTCTCTTGCGGGAAATCGGGCTGCCCGGAACCTATCAGGACCTGGGTATTCCGTTCGAACTGAAGCCGGAGATGGTGGATGAGATCGTGGGTTCGGTCAACCAGAAGACGAACCCTCGAGCCAGCAGCGCCGACCAGCTAGCCGCTTTATTTCGGGGACACAATACTTAATTGATGGCCTTAGGACCCGGCTTCCGGCGCCCGATTCCGGGACGGCGATCAGAGGCGCGTGGTTTGTCCTCAGGCAATTCGTCCAAATCTGGACGGCGTGCCGATCACACCATTCCCTCATCACATCCCTATATCGTCTTTAGTCGCCTTTGCGGGAAAAAGTCCGCTGCCGGCGGTCAATCCGCCGGGTCACATGGTGGGTAAGGCCTGGAGCCGCAACGCGCGCCCTTCTTGCCCCGCCGGGGCTGACCAGGACCTGGGATCGTAGGCGTAATCAAGTATTGTGCCCCCGAAATTCGAGGAAGGAAGAACCTTGAGGGGATGAAGTGGGAGGCAGGTTAGGTTACCCTTATCCAACCACTGGAACACACGTGATTTATTGGCCAGTAACCGGCGCTGGACATCCGTGAACGATATGTTGTAAGATTCCAGGCGAAGTTGGAGCGTCATATATCTTCCTGTAGGGTACAAACTGGGAAGATGGATGCTCGCGAAAACGAGCATCCTCCCAAATTGGGTTCAAAGGGTCAGACATCAAACCGGGTGACAAAGAATAATATAGAGAGCATATCCGTGAGGCGGCGAACCGCGTACAACCCCAAAAGAAAAATTCGGAAGGAAAGAGACGAAGCATATCTGGATCGTCTGGAGAATTCCGTAAAATACGGAGGCAACCCGGAACATAAGAGGACCCCGGGTGATTTCGGCCTCACTCCACCGGCGATTCCGAGGCCTGATAAATCACTATGCGATATCGTACATATCTTTCAGAAGAGCCTAGCCCATGATCTTCTCAAGGCCGGAATCAGGCGAGGTATGATCAGCCAAAACGAAGAAAACGGCTTTCCCCAGAATATCTGGGCGGTGACCGATGACGGCCAGCCATTGGAGGCCCAATTGGAAAACAGGGAACAGGGCGTCTATCATGGGTATCCCGTGCCGGAGAACGATCCCTTTCGCGAAGTCATATTGGCGGGCTGGAAGCATGATGCCGGCGTTTGAAATAAACTTCAATTGGTTGCAGAAAGACATCGGCGAACCTGCCTCGCGGGCCACGTTCGCCGAAATCGCCATTGCCGTGCGTGGAGAAAGCGCCACGGAATTGCTGGATCACAACACCTACACCATCCGGAACGGCGTCCGGGCTTCCGCATACACACTGGCCTTATGGTTGGCCCAGAGTTGGTGGCGCTTGCGTTGGGAACCCGAACGGTCATCGGATTCGTGGAGCATGAGCCACAGGGTGGGAGCGGCCGGCGAAGGCTATTTATGGCCTGATCTCACGTTCATAAGCGATGGAAGGACCATCCAAGTTCAGAGCCGGGCTACCCCCCAAGGGTCCCCTCAACCCATTCGGTATTTGAACAACTTCGATCATCTGATCCCGGCGATTGCGTTTGAGAGAACGATTGACGGATTTATAGACGCCGTGATCGGCCGTTTAAAGGATCTCCACGTTGAGGAGGAAACTCTCTCGAAACTTTGGAATGATGTTCAGGAGGAATGCAGGGATTCCGAATTATCTTTATATCGTCGGTTGGAGGCCATCCTGGGATTTGATCCGGATGAAGCGCCGGAGCAGGAACTACGTGCATTGATTGAAGCGATGAATACATTCGGTATCCGCGCCGTGGAGGAATTGGCTGCGGAATCAGAGCTGAATGCTCAAAGGGATTTAAGGATACTTTGGAATGGCGCCCGACAAAACGCTACGATTTTGAGAATTCCGCACTGTGATTCTCTACGTACCCAAATCAGCCGCGTATTGTCCGAAATACCCTGGAGGGCAGCTGACCAAGCGGCTCTTATGGCCCGCGAAGCTTGGTCCATGCCAAATGCGCCCTTTACCAACGAGGACATAGCCAAACTTTTCGGCATAAATCCAGATTTTATTAACAAAGCAGAAGATCATAAACAATCGGCGCCAATCAATGCGGGTTATCGAAATGGCGAGCCCGATGTAATTGCGGCCGCGCTGGTGAGTCCTTATCCGGAAAACCGCCGCTTCGCCTTGCTCCGGCTCGTGGGTGATCATCTGACGGCCCCGGAGGAGGACAGGTTGCTTCCGGCTTGCCTGACCAGCAGAACATACAGACAGAAATTCCAACGAGCCTTTGCTCAGGAGGTTCTTTGTCCATATGAAGACCTGATGAACCGTCTTGGCGCGGCGGAGCCGACGGATGAAGCCATAGAGGATGTAGCGCACCACTTCTTGGTGTCTCCCATCATGATACAATCCATTTTGGTCAACCGAAGAAACGTGGACCGGGAACGGTTCTTTGACGAAACGGGAAGGCCGTTATTTCCAGATAATATTCGATAATATTTTTGGGGCTTGATAACCGGGAACCAAAACAAGGAGCTTATAGTGTTCATCCTAGGCGACTCCGTGACGACCATCGCTTTTTGACGGGCTCGAGATTCAGGTTTATACCGCCGGATCGAGTTACGGGTCGTCTCTGGCTGAAATACGGACGCTATTCCGGATATTCCGGGGACACAATAGTTAATTGATTGATTCCTCTTGGTCCCGGTTTCCGGCGCTCAAGCAAGCGGTTTGGACCAATCATTAGATTCGGGTTCCGGCACGGCAATCAGGAGCGCGTGGTTCGGCCTCAGACAATAGGCTTAAATCTCGAAGGCGTGCCGATCACATCATTCCATCATTAAATCCATATATCGTCTGTAGTCGTCTTCGCCGAAAAAGTCCGCTGTCGGTGGTTATTATCCGGGATATCCTGGCGAGGGTGGCCGGGAGCCCTAACGGACGGCATCTTTGTCCTGCCGGAGCCGCCACAGCCGGGGATCGTAGGTGTAATTAAGTACTATGTCCCCGAGATTAAGTTCAATTATCGCCAGATTCCTTTTTGGCGGCCATTGCTTGCCGGATATGCTCGATCAGTTCCGCGGGCGGATCTGCGTCAAAGGCCTCGCGCCAGGCTTGCGAGAAGCGGTCCAATCTCAGAGCCTGGGCGGTCAGGGCTAGCCCAGCAATAATTTGCCTTTCGATCGGCATATTATATTTGGCGGCAATGTTCAGAGCCCGGTCCAACAAAACCAAGGCTTCTTCTGGATGGTGTTGGCTACCTTTTAGTACACCATACTGAACGAGTGTATTCAGCAATAGATTGTCATCCTCAAATTTTGAGAGAAGGCACAACGCATTCTGAAACTCGTTTTCTGCCTCTTTGAATTTGCCACTATGCGAATAATACCTCCCCAATTTTTTGTGAACTTTGATCTCTTCTTCGAGGAGACCTAACCGTTTAGCTAATGACAAGCTCCTGTTTAGATATTCTTCAGCCTTATCCCATAGCTGTAGTTCGATATAGACTTGTCCTAAATTGAAGTAATAACGCGCCATGTTCCTCTCTAAATTTGATTCAATTGAAATTTGTAATGCTACCTCATACCAGTCTTTGGCTTCATTCCATTTAAGCTGATCTTGTGCTAGCGTCCCTAATTGGTTATAAGTATCTGACGCTTCTATGTTGAGACCTAATAAATTCCAAATTTCCAAAGCTTTCTTATATAGTTGTTCAGCTTTATTTACTCTTCCTTCTGCCTGTTCGATCATGCCCAATTGGTTGTAGATACTTGCCGATAATCGTTTCAATCCTTTTCTTTCGGTTATTTCAAGCGATTTTGAATAGTATTGTTTTGCTTTAGTATATTCCTTTCGATACTGTTCAAAGATGCCTAAATGATGATAAGTTGAAGCCGCCTCGCGTTCCAATCCAAGACGTTCTCTAATATCAATAGCTTTCTGATAACATTCTGCGGACAGAATCCATTGTTTCTTTTCCAAATAAATATGTCCCAATTCGTGGTACGTACTAGCAGCTTCACGTTGACAACCATTTTGTTCCCAAATATTAAGGGATTTCCTAAAATAATCTTCTGCTTCAAGCCACTTAAATCTCATTCTTTCAATCATACCTAAGTGGTGAAAACACCGTGCAATTATGACCTGAACATTTGCGCAGTGCTGGTTGGTGAGGTAATTCAAAACGCTATGGTATGCGGCCTCAGCATTATCTAGGTCGTTTAGGCTTATCGCCTCATTGGCTTCATTAGTTATCAAGAAAACCCATAATTTACCCTTTGAGTGGTCATTAACAGAAGGTGCCATTCTGCCGACACAAGTAAATAGGTTTTGACGTATAACACGCCATTCCATATAACGTCCCTGCGTGAAATAATATTCACTTAATATATCTGAATAAATATGAATTAGAGTCCAACAATTTTCTCGTTGGGCCAAACGAAAGCCTTTTAAAAGATTTTGCTCCTCTAAATACACAACATCTAACGCTGCTGGTTCACTATCAAGAACTCCTTCAAAAAAAATATGGGCCATGGATGAATAATAGAACATGAATTCATGGTCCAGTCGGACTATTCCTTCGTGTCCCACTACATTAAGTAGGCGTTGGCGTAAACTGGCGGGTAACGTTGGATGTAATTCGAATAGGTTATGTCTAATTGAACGTATAAGACCATTTTGACTAGCCTCATCCAGGATGGCCACCCAATCTGCAATATTCAAGCTTTCCCCCAGCAGTAATGAATATAATTGTTCAGCCTTGCTGCCAACACCCACAAAGTCAGTTAACACGAAAGCGTTTACGAATGATGTAAACAAACCGATGAAAGGCAGGTGACGGCGGGCCCGGGCGCTGAGGCCGTTGAAAGCATACTCCAGGGAGGCGTCCTCCAGGGCCTGGCCCTGGTCGTCCACCCGATGTTGCAAGGCGGCGATGATTTCTCCCGGCCCAGCCGCCCGCAGGCGGGGCAGGACGATCTCCAGGGACCGGGGATGGCCTTTGAGCAGGTCCACCAATCGCGCGTAGTCAGGGTCTTGGCGAAAATCTTCGGGCCGGCGGCCTATTGTATCCAAAATTTTTCTGGCCAGGGCGGCCGCGTCCCGGAAGTTCAGTCCGCGGATTTCGTAACGCTGGTAAGCGATGCCTAGCCAATCTTCCTCCGGTTTGCGGGTGGTGATGACCACACGGCTCTGGCCGCCTTTCAGGGCTTGCAGAAAGCCGGCCAGTTTTTTCTGTTCCTCCGGGTTGGCCAAGGGTTGGGTTCCAACCGGATAACCATTTACCGCCTCGAAGTTGTCCAAGATGAGAAGACAGTGGTTGTCCCGCAGATAGCCCAAGGCGATGTCGTGCTGCTTTTCTTCCGATAAGCGGCTCGAGTCCGAACCCCAGCCCAGGATGCTACCCAAGACCTGGGCCAAGTCGGCTTTGCCTTGAAACGAAGAGACGAAGACCCCGCCCGGACAGCCGCCGGTCTCGGCGAACCAGTGGGCCAGGCCGAAGGCTAGTTGGGTCTTGCCCACGCCGCCGATCCCGGTGACCAGGACCCAGGGTCTCTCCGGGTCCCGAAGTCTACGCTCCATTTCCAAAAGTTCGTTATCCCGGCCGATAAAACCGAACCGCCCCTCCGGGCAAGACACCTCGGCCGGGCAGCCAAGAGCCACCCGGGTTTCCGTAGGCGTTTCCAGCGCGAGCGGGCCGAATCTTTCCGGAATGGGCTGATAACCGATCTCCTGTTGGTACAGGGCCGGCACCAGCCAATCCCGAAGTTCCAAGGGGCCGACCACGGACTGCCGTTTCGGCTCGGAGAAGAGCCGGCGGCGGCCCTCGGCCACGGCCTCGGCCAGGGTGCGGCCTTGGGCCAGGGATCGATAAAAACGTTCCACGAACAAGGCCGCCGTCTCGGCGTACACGGAATAGGACATGGCCACCACGCCCCGGGCGCCGATGGCCACCAGACGGGAAGCCACCGAGGCATAAGGGTCGGCCCCGCCTTCCTCGGCCGATTGACAGGCGTTGAGAACGAAGAGCGGCACTCGGCCCCGGGTCAGCATCTGACCAAGTTCTTCGCTGCCGACCACGTGCGCTGATCCATCGGCTCGCTCGAAGATCAAATGACCTTCTTGAGCTCCGTGCCGGTATTGTATCACCGGCCCTTCGGCCTCCCGGCCGGAGAACACTCCGTGGCCGTCGAAGTGCACCAAATGGTAATGCCCGGGTTTCCGGTTCAGCCGGCTCTGCAGTTCGTCAAAGGTGGGCGGCCGTAAAACCTCGAGTTCCAAGCCTGGCCGCAGGGGCCGCAGGGCCTCGAGCATGGGCCGGGCCACGGTGCCGAAGGGTATGTCCCGGTCTCCGGAAGGCCGGGCTATGATCAAGAGGACCCGGAAAGGCTCTGATTTCGCGGGCCGGGGCGGAGTGATTCGCTGGCCCGGATGGTGACGATAAAGGCCGGCCAGGGCCGGAGCCAGAAAAAGCCCGCCCCCGGCTGGATCCCGCAGCAGTTCCCAGGGCAGGTTCAGAAAGGCCGGGTCCTCGGAACTGACGCTCAGTTCGCAGTTTTCCAGACCCTCGCTGATCGCTTCGCGGTAAAAGGTCCGGGGGTCTGGATCGTCCTCGGTCTTGATAAAAACCTCTTTAAAAAGTTCTTCCCCCCGATCGGCCATGAGGTTTTCCACTCGCCGGGCGTGGTCCTCCTCGGCTCCGTATGGAAATCTTAAGTACTCCTCGAGATACCAGCGCAGTTCCCGGCGGTCCTCGAGAGTGAAGGGGCTGGTGAAGGCAAAGGCCGGCGAAAGACGCGGCACGTCGCGGCTGCGTTGCCAGGCCACCTGGATTTTACCCTGGCCCAGGTCGATGATTTGCAGAAGATTATTGACCATGCGCCCTCACTTTTTTCGGCAACCCTGGCCGCTGCCAACCGAGTTCTGATTAAACAGCCGCCCCATCCTGGTACTCAACCAACTCGCCCGTGGTCCGGCCATCGGCTTGGAGATCGAGACGCACGTACGTGGGCCGATAGCGGAGCCAGCGGCTCAACCTCCTGTCCTTTAGGTCCATGACGAAAGCCTGGAGTTCGGCCAGAGCTTGGTCTTCAGGGCCGGACATGACTTCCTTCGGCACTTCGATCAGGTCGGCCCAGGTGCCGGAGTTGAAATACTGACCGCCGCCCAGAGCCACTTTCTTGGCCAGGTGGGTATGGCCGAAGACCACATTTCGAATCGGCCCCTGGATCAATTCCTGAGCCGGATTCAGGTAGCTTTCGGCCTCGATCCCCTCATCGAAACTGTGATCGTTCTGCAGGGCCTGAAGAGCCTGGCGAAGATAAGGCAGCCGCTCCGCCAGATTTCCCTGGCCCAGGATCAGGGCGGCCAGGCCGAGCAGTTCCTGTATGGGGGACCACAACTTGGTCTCATAAGTCAGTAACGTCCCTTCCTCCTTCTCTTCGGCCATTGGCGGGGCCAGGGCGGCCATGAAGTCTCGAGCCTGGGTCCCCAGAACCCGGGTCATGACTTGGTTCAGAGCCGCGTCATCGGAAAGCGGACCGCCCCCAGTTCCCTCCAAGCCGGTTCCATAGGTTCTTAAGGGGTAAAGACCAGTCCCGTCCCGCCAGATATCGTCGGCTCTCGGGGATCGCCACTGGGCTTCCAGCCAGAGGCGGAGCAGTGAGCCAATCTTTTTGCGGTATCCCGGTTCGAGGGCCAGCAGCAGAGGCACCAGGGCCTCTGTTTCCGGCTTGAGCAGGTCCACGAAGGGATAATCCTTTTTTATGGGATTCATCACTTCGCAAACCAACCGGCTTCCGGGCGGAGGGAGGAAAAGATCGAGCGGCACCTCGGCCGCTCCCCGGGAGAACCGCCCCCGGACCTCGTTCAACCGGCCCTGATCCACTTTATTGAAGCCGTCCAGCCGGTGGCCGTGTTCTATCACCGTGTCGCCGAAGACGTAGGCTTCGCCGTCGTAAAGGAAGAGGAAATCCCGCCCTTCGGCCTCGAGCACTTTCCGCAACTTGGCCCGCACCTGGGGAAAGGAGAGTTCCAGATCGTGGTTGCCCTGGATGAGAACCAAGCGGTGACCACGTGCCAAATAACCGGCCAGGGCAGCGACGATGGAAGCTCCGTGGTCCTTTTCCCTGTCCACGATGCGGTCTAATTGGTCCACAGCCACCTGACTCCGGTCCATGAACGGCATCCATTCCGGAGAGCCGGGGTGGCGTTCGGCCAGGAAGTCAACGAAGTCGCCGTTGATGATCAGTTCTATTCCTTCCCCCCGCGGTTTATTCGCCAGGTCTTGGATGAAGTTCACCAAAGTCTGGGTGCGGGTCAAGAGCCGGAACCCCCGATCTTCCGGCTGGTCAGGTTTTCCGTAGTCGCCGCCGATATGAAGATCGGAAATGACGTAAGCCGTTCGGACGGGCATGGCGGACCTCCCCACGGCTGTTGGGTCGAAGGATTATTGAGCAGTAATTGATTGGGCTTGAATCAAAATTACCCGAATTATAACCCATGCCTATGTACGAGTCAATTCCCGGTTGCGGCCGGTTCAGTGGCGTATGGAGTTCCGGGGACACAATACTTAATTGATGGCCTTAGAACCCGGCTTCCGGCGCCCGATTCCGCGACGGCGATCAGAGGCACGTGGATCGGCATCAGGCCATAGGCCCAAATCTCGACGGCGTGCCAATCACAACATTCCCTCATCAAATCCATATATCGTCTGTAGTCGTCTTCGCGGAAAAAGTCCGCTGCCGGCGGTCACCCCGCCGGGTCACAGGGTGGGGAGGGCCTGGAGTCACGACGCGCGCCGTACTGGCCAGGCCGAAGCTTTTGCAGGTCAAGGGATCATTGGCCAAAATTGAGTATTGAGTCCCCCAGAATTAGCCTTCCTTTTTCTTCCGGTCGAAATGACCCTCTGGAGGTCTGGACCTTTTTCCCGAGGCGAATGATATGGATCCGGTGGGGCAGACCCCAATACAGGTGGCGCAGGAAAAACAGTCCGGAATTACGCGCTTCCGCCTCAGAATGGCCCCCATTACCGTGGACGGGCAGGCTTTTTCGCAAGCTCCGCAAGCGATGCAAGTCTCGTAGTTCAACTTTATTTTAAACAGACTGATTTTTTCCACAAACCAGCCCACTAAACCGAAAGGACAGAAGAAATGGCACCAAGGCCGATACACCAAAAGGCTCAGGATCAGAAGGCCCGCGATGAAGGCAAGGCCCGAGACGGTCAATACGGCCGGCTTATAAATCTTGAAAGGGTCCACGGGGTCGATGATATCCAGTCCCCATAAGACAGCGGCTATGGTGAAGGTGAACAGGAATAAAACCCGCACGGAATTTGTCAAAAGGAACGATGGCTTATACTGGCGGACGACTCCTTTGGCGTCCTGGGCGTTCCTACCCAGGCGAAAGATCAAGTCCTGGAGCACCCCCGCTTGGCAGCCCCAGGAACAGATGTATTTGTTGGCCAGAAGAACAGTCAGAAGGAACAAGGTAAAGGCTATCATACGCGGCGGGAATATCACGCCCTCAACCGCATACAGGTGGATGGCATCCTTGACTGTACCCATGGCGCTGGGGTCTGAGCCCAGTATGATGCCAAAAACCGTGACCGACACCAGGTATAAAAGCTTACGCGTTTTTGGTGTGATGAGATTTTTTCGCATCAAGGCGAAAACCAGGCCAAGAAACACCAGCCATACAGCGAACTTCAGGGGTATTTTAAACCAGTTCTTACTTGCTTCTTCGGCATTAAGCACCAGGGCCTTTTTGGTTTTTTCCTTTATTTCCTCTCTGGACATGCCGAAATCATTTATGTTTTTTCCCAGATCGTCAGTGGAGGTCAGGGCAAAGACCTTTTTCAGTATTGGATTGGGCACATTGTTTTGTCGGCCGAATTCGGCCAAGGTCATTTCATCCTGAATCGTTATGGTTTGAAACTCGGGCAATTTCTCCGATTTACCACCCCACAATGAAGCGGAAACCAACGAGCCTATGACCAAGAGGGCGATGAGCAGAAAACCATTAAGAAGAATCCGAGAGTTACCCGACATGATCATGAAACATCCTTCATTTTCCAGGTCTTCTGTAACCACATCGCTTCACGCGACAACCAGGGTGGGCCCCCTGAACTTATGGGGGAAAGGTTAGAAGAATAGAACGCGATTGTCAAATAATCGGGGTTTTAAAAAATTCCAAAAACTGTTGAAAATGATCGACTTCCTTGCCTGGGGCAGATCCTCCGCGGCTGGCTGAGGGGCGCTGCCGTCACCTGGAATCGGACCGCCGGGTTCGTTAGGGAGACAAGTAAATTTTCACCGTCATAAAAAATGATTGACAATCAGTCAAAAGGGGATTAACATTTGGACGTGCTGGAAAGGAGAACCCATGGTCCGTATCAGCAAGCCCCCTGAAGAACGGCGTGAAGAGATCGTCCAGGCCGCGCAAAAACTCTTCATCGAAAACGGGTTCGCCCTGACCAAGGTCAGCGACATCGTCAAGGCGGTCGGCGTTTCCCAGGGGACTTTTTATTATTATTTCAAGACTAAGGAGGAGATCGTCGACACTATCGTCGACGGCTACATCGGCGAGATCATCCAGCAGGTTTTGCCGATTATGGGCGACCGACGCTTGACGGCCCTGCAGAAGCTGGAGCGGATGTCGGATTGTCAGCTAGAGGTGAACCTGAAATCCAACCGCAATATTCACGGCATCAAAGGCGTTGACATTCATGAAAAAATCATCGGCCAGCTCGTGTTGAAGCTGGTCCCCTTGCAGGTTGAAGTCATGCGGCAGGGAGTGCGGGAAGGGGTTTTCAAGACGCAAAATCTTCGGGAACTTACCGAAATTTTTGTGGCCGCGGCCAATATCCTGTTCGATCCCGGCCTGTTCGGTTGGAATCCGCCCGAACTGGCCGAACGTATTGGTTTCATCACCCGCCTGATGGAGACATGTTACGGGGCGCCGGAAGGTGCTTTCCGTTTTTACGGCCGGCTTATGAGCGGCGGCCGGCTGGTCTTTTAAGGGCGTCAGGCTGTTATTATCCGCACCCGACGCGGCGGCAGGTTTGGGTTCGTTTTTTTTGTCTAAAAAAATATGACTGGTAATCAGTCAAGTAAAGGAGAAAGCCATGAAAAATACCATGTGTTGTGCGCGCTGGCGGCGGGATGTTCCACGCCCGGCGCATCGATGAAGACCGTTGGCAACTACGGCACGATTCAGGAAGCCACGGCCAAGCTGACGCAAGGTGCGGAGTCGGATGAGGAAAAGCTCCGGCAATTGTTCATCTTTGTACGGGATGAGATTCGTTTTGACTTCCTTTATCCGCAGGATGTTCCGGTGGAGAAGGTTTTGCGCGAGGGCAGAGGGGTGTGCATGCAGAAGGCCAATCTCCTGGTCGCCCTGGCGCGCGAAGCCGGTTTCGAGGCGCGTTTCCGCTTCATGTATGTCAGCAAGAGAGCCTTGGAGGATTTCCTTCCCGATTTCGCCTATTAGCGCTGGGAAGACCCCTTTCCGCACACTTTTCCCGAGATCAATTTCCAGGGCCGCTGGATTCCTCTGGACCCTTCCTTTGACCAGGAATTGCACCGGATTTGCCTGAAGAAAAGTATAAACTTCGCCCGGTCTCCCTTTCACGACCAGGTTTCCATCGATTTTTCCTTCGACGGGGTGATCGGTCATCAACAGTATTATGAAGTCCAAGGCCGGCCCTCGTTCGTGGGTGACGATTTGAAGCCGCTTCTTGTCTGGCGGGAAAAGCATGTTTCTTGGTACAAAAAAATGTTGCAACCCCTGATATTCAGGAAGGCCAGCGCGATCCTGGCGGATCTCCGGCGCGCGGACCTTTGAGGTGGAAGGGAGGGGTGAGCCTTTGGTGGATCGGGCCAAGGTTTATGGGAGGAACACGGCCCCATGGTCGTGAAGAGGTGAACCAAACCGGGATGATCACCGCGTTGGGCCGAAGTTTCGGCCTTCGCGGACATTTCCCGACGCGGGGGATCGGCCCATGGGGTCTGGTCGAAAATGCGGACACCTTTTTGGTTCCGGCCAGGCCGAGTCAGGATTAAGTTTAACGGGTCCGGGGGTGATTATTCTTTCCGCTTGACCAACATAATGACGTAATGATATGTTGACGTCATGATGAGATCCATTGGTAAGCATGGCGCCGCCTGGGCCGACTTGCCGGACCTGGACCGGGATGATTCGAGACCCCTTTACGTCCAGGTGGCCGAGGTTCTGGAAAAGCGTATGGAGGCCGGGTCGCTGGCCTCGGGTGTTCTCGTGCCCAGTGAACTCGAGTTGATTCATCGGTATGGCGTAAGCAGGACCACGGTCCGCCAAGCCATTCAGAGGCTCGAAGACAAGGGTTTGGTTCTAAAGGTCCACGGCAAGGGCACCTTTGTGGCCGCTTTCAAACGCAAGAACCGGTTAACCGCGTTTCGCAGCGTGGAGCCGGTTCTATCCGAACGGGGCCTGATCGTGAAAAACATCATTCTTGACCTGAATGATGGCGCTTCTCCGCAATGGGCGGTGAATCTCGGTTTCCCGATGAAGGATCGAGTTCGAGTGTTCAAACGATTGAAAATGGTGGAAGAGCGTCCTCTGGCCCTGGAAATGAGAGTATTACCCGTCGAGGTGGCCGATCTTCTCAGTGAGGACGATCTGGTCAAGCGGCCCTTTTATGATGTCCTGGACACCTGTCTCGAGACCAAGATCCAGCATGTGACTTACAGTATAACGGGCGGCGTGGCTTCCGTCAGGCTGGCCCAGGACATGGGGGTTGCCCGGGGGACGCCGTTGGTTATCCGCCACGGTTTGTATTATACCTTGTTCGATCAACCCATCATGGCCGCTAAAGTCTATTTTGTCGCCGAACGAATCGAGCTTAGGTTTGAATTCGACCGTAAGGATGACAATTGGGGGATTGTTATCGTGTAGACGGCCTTTATCGGTTATCAGTATTTGGTTCCCCGTGGCTTACTAGGAGGTCACTTCGTGGAAAAACGGTAAAAGGAGCAATTATCTTTTCTTAAACGGGCCGTAAAGAAACGCGGCGACCGGGGCCGATTGGCGCCGGGTCCATTGAAGGGAAACAAGGAGGAGGGCATGAAAAAAAGATGGACCACTAATGACAAGAAAACAAATCGTTGGCTGGTTGTCGGTATGATGCTATTGGTATTAACCGCTTTTGCCTTAACGCCTTACGACCTGGCCCTGGCTGCCGACAAAAATACCGTAACCATGGGCATGTGGAGTTCGCCGGGCAACTCTCTATTGCCCCACTTCTATCAATTAGGCTATGCCCGGGCCGTCTTCCGTATTGTCTTCAACAGCCTTTTGGTTTGGGACGAAAGCTCGAATATCGTCCCCTCCATGGCGGAATCGTTCGAGATATCCAAGGACGGCACCACCTACCGTTTTAAAATCCGCAAGGATGCGCTCTGGCATGACGGCCAACCGGTGACTTCGAAGGATGTCGAGTTCACCATCATGTGCTTGACCGACCCCGACTATGCCTTCATGGATTTCAACCTGGTAGCCGGGATTTCCGGGGCCAAAGCCAGGAAGAGCGGTAAGACCAAGGAATTGGCCGGTTTCAAGATCGTTGATGATAAGACCTTCGAAGTCAAGACCGATGAAGTCTTCGCTCCCCTGCTGGACAGCTTTACCGTCTTGCACATTATTCCCCATCATGTTCTGAAGGACATTCCGGTCAAGGAGATGGCTAAGAGCAAATTCGCGGCCAATCCGACCGTCGGCTGCGGACCCTACCGTTTCGTCAAATACGCCACGGATCAGTACATCGAGATGACTCGTTTCGATAAATACTTTCTGGGGGCCCCCAAAATCGAGCGGGCTTTCATCCAGATAGTCAGTCCGGACACGGCTATCGCCAAGCTCGAACGGGGCGAACTCGACCTGGTCCTGGGCGAAGGTTTGGGTGACATTCCCAATATCGAGATAGAACGGGTCAAGAAAATCCCGTCCCTGATCGTCCAGACATCCTCGGGTCCTTTCACTCAGGGCCTGATGTTGGTCTGTAAGCAGGAGAAACTCAAGGACCCGCGCGTGCGGAGAGCGTTCGTCCACGCCATCAACCGTTCGGGCGTGGTCAAGAAGATACTCTTAGGCGGCGGTGAAGTAACCGCCATCCCCCGGGCGGCCGGTTATCCGTTTTACAACGAGAAACTCAAACCCCACGAGTACGATCCCGAGAAAGCCCGCCGCTTGCTCGAAGAGGCGGGCTGGCGCAAGGATACCGTTTTGAGGCTGGTGGTGCCCACGGGTAATAAGGAGAGGATGCAATGGGCCACGGTAGTCCATCAGAATCTTAAAGAAGTGGGCATCAACGCCGAACTCAAGCAATTCGACATCGCCACCATGATCAAGATGTTGGAAACCGAGCCCGAGAACATCGACGCCTTTTTCGTCGGGTACCAAAATTTTATGGACCCCTTCCTTTATTTTCATCGTCGTTTTCACTCGGCCAGCATCCCGGGCGGCAACCTGATCTACTACTCGAATCCGGAAGTGGACAAGCTCATAGATCATAGCGCGCGCACGGTGGTCAAGGCCGAACGGACCAGCGATTACAATCGGATTCAAGAGATACTGTATGAGGAACTGCCGGTGGTACCCATTGTCTGTCCGACTTCCACCATTGCCGTTAACAAGCGTATCAAGGGAGTAAAACACACTATTCTGCCCCTGACCCGAAACATTAACCAGTGGTCGATCGAGTAGCCCGGTAATCGGAATCGTCCCGCGGGCGGGATATTTGGAGCGGAGAAGTGAAGACACTCACCAGATCGCTTTTGAATAAGGCGGCCAACGCCGGCGTGGAACACGCCGATGTCCGCGTCGAAAAAACCGAGGGGGCGAACATCCGGGTGGCCCGGACCGGTGAAACGGAAATAAAGGCCACCCACGAGGCCGGCTATTCGGTCAGGGTCCTGGTTGACGGCGTCTGGGGCTTCGCCGCGGGACAGGATACCAGTGACGCCGGCCTGGACGAAGTGGTGACTCGGGCCGTGACCATGGCCCGAGCCGCCGCCCTATTTACGACCGTCCGGGTCAAACTGGCGCCCGCGCCGGTGGTCAATGAACATTGGGCCACGCCCGTGGCCAAGGACCCTTTTCAGGTCGGTCCGGACCAAAAAATCGGCTTGCTCGAAGCCGCGGTCAGGGCCGCGGACGGCCAGCATATCCTCCGAGCGGCCGGGACTTATACCGAATCCAGACAGACCAAGTATTTTGCCAATAGCGAGGGTTCCTTCATCGAACAGGAGTTGATCGAATGCGGCGGCGGGCTGATGGTGTTCGCCACGAACGGGCGGGAGATTCAGAGACGAACTTATCCGGGCATGGTTTTTGGCGACATCGGCAGCCGGGGCTTCGAATATTTCGAGGGGCTGGACCTTCCGGGTCAAGCCCCCCGGCTGGCCCGGGAGGCGGAGATGCTCCTCTCGGCCAAAACATATCCCCCAAAAAAGACCACCATCGTCATCGATCCCAGGCACATGGCCCTGCAGGTTCACGAAAGCGCCGGCCACCCATCCGAACTCGACCGCGTCTTTGGCTTCGAAAAAACTTTGGCGGGAGGAACTTTTCTCGGCCCGGACAAACTGGATCGATTCAGATACGGGTCGGAATTGGTGAACATCACCGCCGACGCCACGGTTCCTGGTGGAAGAGGAACCTTCGGTTATGACGATGAGGGAATTCCGGCCCAGCGGGTTGAATTGATCCGGGCAGGGGTGTTCGTCAATTATCTCTCCTCGAGGGAAACGGCGGCGCGCATCGGCCGGACCAGCAGCGGAGCGGCCAGGGCCGACGCCTGGAATCGGTATCCCTTGGTTCGAATGACCAACATCAACCTCGAGCCGGGCGAGTCCACCCTGGAAGAGCTGATCGGCCAGGTTGACGAGGGGCTCTATCTCGAATCTTCAAAAATGTGGAGCATTGATGGCCTGCGACTTAATTTTCAGTTCGGAACCGAACTCGGCCGCGAAATAAAAAACGGCAAATTGGGCGACTTTGTAAAAAATCCAACTTATTCCGGCATCACGCCGGTGTTTTGGGCGGGATGCGACGGCGTGGGCGATAAAGATACCTGGCGCCTGACCGGCTTTGCTTGCGCCAAAGGCGAACCCCTTCAATTTGGCATTCGGGTCGGTCACGGCGCTCCCGCGGCCAGGTTCAGAAACGTCCAGGTCGGGGTCTAGGCGGTTTATGATGAATCAGGAAAAGATACTGTCCCGCATGGTCCAGGGGTGCTGGTCGAAACCCGGACTTCAAACCGAGCTTTCGGCCGAAAACGTTCTTTACGAAGTCACCAAATTCAATGGGGAAGGCATCTTTCAGAACCTTTCCGAGAGGCGGTTCCGAATAAAAGCCAGGGTTATAAAGCAGGCCAGGATGGGTGAAGCCGCCGCGGAAGGTCTTCTGGACGAAGTGATAGATCGGACGATCGCAAAGGCGATCGAGGCGGCCGAGCGGGGACGCCCAATGCCCGCCGGGTATCATTTTCCCGAGTCATCCCTTTTGCCCGGTGTAAAAACCTGGTTCGAGGAGACCGCCGGTTTTTCGCCCATGGAACGGGCCGCAAGAATAAAGATGGCGGTGAAGGAAGCCGCCGCGCCTGGGATCGAACTCAGCGGTTCCCTTCACCTTTCGGAAACGACTCGGTTTGTGGCCAATACTTCGGGAATGAAATCCCTGGGAGAGACCACGGAAATCAACCTGAACTACATTGCCGAATCCGCCACCAGCCGGGCTCATGCCGGTCAAGCCTGCCGGGACTTGATTGATTTGAAGGAATTGGACTTGGCCCGCGAGGCCGTCGGACGTTGCCTGGAGGCCCAAAATCCCCAAGAATTGCCGCCGGGCGAATATGAAGCCATCTTCCTGCCCAACGCCCTGGCCGACCTGACGCCCTTTCTGGGCATGCTGGTATTCAGCGCCCTGGCCGACCAGGAGCGAAGAAGTTACATTTCGGGGCGCTTGGGCGAGCCCTTGTTTTCACCCCTGGTGGACATTTGGGATGACGCCACCGACCCCAGGGGCTTGGCCGAACCCTTTGACGCCGAAGGGGTGGCCAAAAACAGGATCGAACTGGTCAAGGCGGGGGTTCCTCAAGGTTTCGTCCACGATTCCCTGACGGCAGCCTCGGCCGGGGTTGAAACAACCGGCCATGCCTTCCCGGCCACGTCGGCGGTTTACGGCCCCATCCCGGCCCATCTCTTTTTTGGACCGGGAAACAAGAGCTTAAAAGAACTGATCTCGGAGATGGAAAGGGGCGTTCTGGTTTCCCGCCTCCACTACGTTCGCTGTCTGGAGGCCGCCTCCGTTCGCGTGGGCGGCGTGACCGGAGACGGGGCTTTCCTGGTGGAGAGAGGCCGAATAGTCGGTCCCGTGAGGCAGATGCGGTTTTCGGAAAGCATAATGGACCTTCTGAGGCGGGTCGACGGCGTGGGTCGGGAATGGCAAACGGTCAGACGGCAGACCCAAGGCCCCGGTCCGGTTTCCATATATCCCAGCGCCTTCACCTTGCCCGCCGTCAAAGTCGAGTCGTTGGGCCTGACCGCCGCGGGGTGAGATCGGTCCATGCGGACCTTTATCCTAAGAAGGATTCTGATTTCCATTCCGGTTATCCTATTGGTGACCATGATCATGTATCTGATCATCAATTTGGCTCCCGGAGACCCCATCTCCATGCTGGTCATGCAAGAAGGCCTGGCCCCCGCGGAGATCGAGAAGATCAGAATCGATCTGGGACTCAACCAGCCGATCCACGTCCGCTATTATAAATGGTTGGGGCAAATGGTCCGGGGCAATCTGGGCTACTCCTTCCTGGATCATCAACCCGTAATCGATCGCCTGGCCGAACGCCTGGCGCCCACCTTCAGCCTTATGTTGTTCGTTATCGTGGTTTCATATTCCTTGGCGGTGCCCATCGGGGTCATATCGGCGGTGCGCCAGTATTCCTGGATCGACTACCTGGCCACGGCCTTGGCCTTTTTCGGCGTGTCCTTTCCCAATTTTTTTTCCGGGCTGGTGGGCATCTATTTCTTTTCCCTGACCTTGCATTGGCTTCCCACCGGCGGCCTTCAAACTATCGGCCAGGCTTTTTCCCTCGCTGACAGGCTCCACCATCTGATTCTCCCAGGCTTGGTGCTGGCTTTGCGGGAAGTCGGGGTGTTGGTGCGCTACACCCGTTCGAGCATGCTGGACGTGATCCTCCAGGATTACATTCGGACGGCCAGGGCCGGCGGCCTGTCGGAATGGTCGGTGATTCTCAGGCACGCCCTGCGAAACGCCCTCTTGCCCTTGATTACCATGCTCGGCCTGACCATTCCCCGGCTGTTTGCCGGCGTGGTCATCATCGAACAGATATTCCAGTGGCCCGGCATGGGCCGTCTGGCCATCGAGGCCATATTGAGTCGGGATTATCCCGTTCTGATGGGGCTGACCCTTTGCACGGCGATCATGGTGCTGTTGGGAAACCTCCTGGCGGACGTTCTTTACGGGGTGGCCGATCCTCGGATCAGATTGGCCGGCCGGCGTTGATGAACGGTCCCCAGGCCGCCGGCGGTTCTCCGTCGACCGGGCGCTCGTTCGGCAGTATGTCCCGGCGGCGTTTCCTGCGCCACAAGGTGGCGGTAGTAGGCGCCGTGACCGTTGTTCTGATAGTCGGCCTGGCCTTGTCGGCCCCCCTGATCGCCCCCCACGATCCCAACCACGTGGACATCATGATGGCCCGGGAAGGACCGTCACACCTCTATTTTCTGGGTACGGACGGGGTCGGCCGGTGCGTGCTCAGCCGGCTGATTTATGGTTCCCGTATTTCCCTGTCGGTCGGTCTGGTGGCGGTGTCGATTTACGTGGTCATCGGCACGATTCTGGGAGCGGTGGCCGGTTATTTCGGGGGGTGGGTGGACATGATCATCAGCCGCCTGATTGACGCCGTCCTTTCCTTTCCGGTGCTGATGCTTATTCTGGTCATCGTGGGGACCTTGGGCCCGAGCACCTTCAACATCATGATCGTCCTGGGGCTGCTCGGCTGGCCCGAAGTGGCCCGGATAGTCCGCGGCCAGACCCTGGCCGTTCGCGAAGAGCTGTACGTCCTGTCGAGCGTAGCGGCCGGCGCCGGTTCAACTCGAATTATCGTCAAGGACGTCTTGCCCAACATCCTGAGCCCCATAATCGTCAACGCCACTTTCGGCGTGGCCCGGGCGATTCTGATCGAAGCCGGGTTGAGTTTCTTGGGTATGGGGGTTCAACCGCCCACGGCCAGTTGGGGTAACATGCTCAACGACGCCCAGTCCCTGTCCATACTGGAATCCATGCCCTGGATGTGGGTTCCGCCGGGATTAATGATTTTTATCGCCACCATTTCCATTAACTTCGTGGGTGACGGCTTGCGTGACGCCCTGGATCCGAAGCTGAACTGATGACCGAAGAATCCCTGGGAACCGAACCGGTGCTGTCCCTACGGAGTCTGACCACGGTCTTCAAGACCGATCTGGGTCTGGTCAGGGCCGTGGATGGTCTGGATTTGGATGTTTATCCGGGATCAACCCTGGGCCTCGTCGGCGAATCAGGCTGTGGTAAAAGCACCGTCGGGCTTTCGATCATGGGTTTAGTCCCCAAACCGCCGGGTGAGGTGGTGGCGGGGGAAATCTTCTTCCAGGGCACGGACATGAGAAAGCTGTCCAATAAGGACATGCGCCGAATCAGGGGCAATAAGATATCCATGATATTTCAGGAGCCCATGACCTCGCTCAACCCGGTCCTCAAAGTGGGACGCATTATGTCCGAAGTCATCGCGCTCCATCAAAAGACTTCGCGCAAAGAAGCCTGGCAAAGGAGTATTGAAGCCCTGGACAAAGTCAGGATCCCTTCCCCCGAACTCAGGATTAATGATTATCCTCACGAAATGAGCGGAGGGATGAGACAGAGGGTCATGATCGCCCTGGCCATTTCCAGCCAACCCGATCTGATAATAGCGGACGAACCCACCACCGCCTTGGATGTGACCATCCAGGCCCAGATACTCAGCCTGCTCAACCAAATCAAGAAAGATTTGAATACCTCGATCATTCTCGTGACCCATAACTTGGGGGTTATCGCGGAAAACGCCCAGCAAGTGGCGGTCATGTACGCCGGCCGGTTGGTGGAATACGCCGCCACCGGGAAGCTCTTTGACCAACCGCTTCACCCTTACACCGCGGGGCTTTTGCTGTCGGCCCCCAGACTGGGTTCCAAGGCCCAAGGTCGCTTGAAGGTCATTCCCGGAGCGGTGCCCAATTTGCTCGATCCGCCCCCAGGCTGTCGCTTTGCCGAGCGATGCGAACAGGCCATGGGTCAATGCCGGACCGCCGATCCCAAGTTGGTCGCTCCAGAGTCTGATCACCTGGTTCGGTGTTGGAAGTTTTCATAAAATGCCTGAACCAATCATTCGCTGCCAGGGCCTGAAAAAGTATTTCCCCCTCAAGAAGGGGGTTATGTCCAGAACTCACGCTTATGTGAAGGCCGTGGATGGTGTCGATCTGGAGATCGAAGCGGGAGAAACGCTCGGTCTGGTCGGCGAGAGCGGCTGCGGCAAAAGCACCCTCGGCCGGCTGCTTTTACGCCTTGAAGAAGCCAGCTCCGGAAAAGTGTTCTTCCGGAATCACCTCCTTACCGGCAAGACGAAAGGCCAATTGAAACCCTTGCGCCGGGAGATGCAGATCGTATTTCAGGACCCCTATTCTTCTCTGAACCCAAGACAGACCATTGGAACAATCATTGGCGAACCGTTTTCCATCCACAAGCTGGGCACCGAAAAGGAATTGGTCGATCGTGTTTATAACATGCTGGATTTGGTCGGAATTCCGGCTGACTGTATCTCCCGCTACCCCCATGAGTTCAGCGGCGGGCAACGCCAGAGAATAAGTATTGCCCGGGCCCTCATTTCGAACCCAAAGTTCGTTATCTGCGACGAACCAGTCTCCGCTCTCGATGTTTCCGTTCAAGCCCAAGTGATCAATCTAATCGAAGACCTTCAAAAGGACTATAATCTTACTTATCTTTTTATCTCCCACGATTTAAGCGTCGTCGAACACATCAGCGACCGGGTGGCGGTCATGTACTTGGGCCGGATAGTCGAGTTGGCCGAAAGCGGTATTCTTTATTCCAATCCCAAACACCCCTATACGGTGGCCTTGATGTCGGCCTGTCCGGTGCCCGACCCTCATTTGGTGAGGGAAAAGATAATCCTTCAGGGCGACGTTCCCAGCCCGATAAAGCCTCCCTCGGGATGCCATTTCCATCCCCGATGCCCTCAGGTCATGGACCTGTGCCGCCAAGAGGCGCCCGTTCTGTCCGAAGTTGAGACCGGACATTGGGTCAGTTGTTTCTTATTTGGCTGTTCCGGGGGCACGATACCTGGTCATTGACCATGATTAAGTATTGTGTCCCCGAAATTAAGAGCCACTCCATTACAACTTGTAAATAATGGGACTGTTTCGGTTACGGACCGCTGTAAAGCGAATAATGGATACACCATTATTGATAACCTCGTAAAAAGTCGAAAACCGACTTTTTACTCGGCGGGAGAGGGCTGTCCCTCTCCCGCCACTTGAAGTAAATTCAAGTGGTTCCTCCCTCACCCCAGTCCCGCCTTTGGCGGGATTATTCGCCCTCGGCCTGATGACGGACTTTTTATAAGTCCGTCATTATTTTAATAGGCGAGGCGATACCAACTGCTTGCCTGTAATCAAAGGTTTTAAGCTTGTTGAGGTTCAAATATAACTTTAGGTAATGGAATTATTGATTTTTTTTATAAAAAACGGCCCAAAAAACGATGGACATCGGCGGGAATTAATAACAGAATATAATATACTCCAAAACCTGGACAGAGAATTAAGGTGTGAAACCTGCTCGTACAAGGAGGAAAAAATCTATCAGGTGTCAGGAAAAAGGAAAAGGCCTGAAGACGGTTTCAGGGCTCGTTTTTGACTAGAGGCAGAGGCCTTGAGGGAACCATGCGCCCCGCCTTGGCTGGGCCGGAGATATTCGACGCTGACCTAGGCGGTCAGTCGTTCGACTTGGAGGCTCTCGACAGGTTCACGAGCCAGGAATTAACCGAGCGTCTGAAAGGAGAAGAGATCAGGATCAGCATGGATGGACGAGGCCGCGCTTACGACCACATCTTGATCGAGCGCCTGTGGCGAAACTTCAAATACGAGGAGGTTTGTCTCAAGGACTACCCAAGCGTCAATGAAGCGGTTGCCGGCCTGAGTAACTATTTCCGGTTCCGCAATCGGGGAAGTCCCCATCAAGCATTGGGGTATCAAAAACCGGTTCAGGTCCGGGTTGGAGGCAGCCAATGAAGCCAAAACCCAAGAGCTATTCCATCGCCAGGTTCGTCGCCCGCCGGTCCCGCCCGTGGCGGAACCGATAGGCCCTCGGCGATGAGCGCAGTCATAAAAGCCAGGTGGTTCATACCTTAAAGAAGGCTCATTTTGTCTTGACAATGGGGTACACCTCGATGATTTCTTGAAAACTTTAAATTAATTCAGACAACGGAATTCAAGAAGGGGGGAAACACCATGAAGAGAACACTGACCGTGCTGTGCCTAGCCAGCCTTTTGCTGGCGATGGGAAGCCTAGTGGGGATGGCGGAAGCGCTGGAGTTCAAGTGGAAGCTGCAAAGCGCCAACCCAGCGGGTACTCCGCACATAGATATTTTGAACAAATTTGCCGCCACCGTCGACAAGATGTCGAACGGCAGACTGAAGATCGAGGTGCTCCCGAGTGGAGCGATCGTAAATCCGTTCGAAATTCTCGACGCCGTGAACAAGGGCGTTATCGACGCCGGACAATGGTGGACCCATTATGCCACGGGGAAACACCCGGCCGGCGGTCTGTTCAGCGCCCCGCTCGGTGGGTCCGGCAGCGGTTTGGACATGTTCAACCATCTATCTTGGTACATGCGTGGTGGAGGACGAGAACTCTACCTGGAATATTACCAGAAGATGCTCAAGGCGGACGTCATGGCTTTCCTGATCGCGCCGGATGGGCCGGAAGCCTTCGGTTGGTTCAAGGTGGCGCCCAAGACGCTCGCGGACTACACGAAGATGAGGATTCGGATGTCATCCGGCCTGCCGACCGACGTTCTGAAGGACATGGGCGGCGTTCCGGTGAATATGGCGGGACAGGAAATCATCCCCGCCGGGGAAAGGGGTTTGATCGACGCCGTCGAATGGATAAACACCGCCAGCGATCTGAAGCTTGGGCTCTTCGACGTCTTCAAGTTCTACTCCATCCAGGGGCTCCATCAGGCCATTGACATCATGGATATCGTCATCAATGGCAAGGCCTGGCGCGACTTGCCTCCAGACATCCAAAAGATCGTTGAAGTCGCGACCACGGCGACTATCCTTGAGAGCCTCATGTACTTTGTCGATGAGAACGCCAAGGCCCTTCAGATACTAGTCAAGGAAAAAGGCGTCACCGTGTTCGACGCACCCCCCGATTATGCGCCCGCCTTTATCAAGTCCGCCAAGAAGGTGCTGGCCAAGTACGAAGAGTCGGACCCCTTCTTCAAGAAGGTTCTCCAATCTCAGCGCAAGTTCGCCAGCCTGGTGGTTCCCTTCACCCGCGAAACGGCCAAGCTGACGCAGCTCATCGCTGGGGCCGCGGAAAAATAAAGGACTGGGAATAGGTTTGTTTGCCAGGGTGTACTTCCAGGTCAACAGGGCCTCGACCGGTCAATCCTCCCCAACGCAAAGGGTGGATTGGCCGGTGAGGCCTTTTCCCCAGAAGGAACGATGCACGCGGAGGGAGACACGGGTCGTTTAAACCCGTTGGCCTGAAGCGAGCATGTCCCCGTCCTAGAGCAGTGGAGAAACGAACCATGAACTATATCAATTGGATCATCAAGGTGATCGACCAAATCAGCATTTGGTCGGGTAAGGCCGTTTCCTGGCTCATCATTCCGATGGCGAGTGTGCTGGTATGGGAGGTGTTTGTCCGCTACTTGGCCAAACCCACGCTCTGGGCCGTGGACATCGCGACCATGACGTACGGAACCCATTTCTTCATCGGGGGTGCAATTACTCTGTATCTGGGAAAGCACATCCGAACCGATTTCTTTTACTCGAAGTGGTCTCCGAAGATCCAGGCTTGGGTCGATTTGATCTGCTATGTGTTCCTCTTTCTCCCTGGGATGGTGATGTTCGCTTGGCTGAGCTGGGATTTTTTCGCCGAATCCTGGGACCTCAAGGAACAGTTGATGACGACTTGGAGACCCCCCGCCTACTGGTATAAGCTGGTGATCCCCGTGAGCGCAACCTTGATTCTGCTTCAGGGAATTTCAGAGTTCCTCAAATCGGCCAAACTGATCCTGACTGGAAAGGATGAGCGAGAGCATGCGGCTCCGACCGAAATTACCTGAAACTCCCTTCCTAGGGATGCGGCCGGACCCTGATTCTAAAGAATCGTGACTCAATTCGAATGCAGGAAGGCGATTGGGTGCGGGAGGTTTAAGTGAGTCTGGAAATTTACGGTCTGATTCTTTTGTTAGTCCTATTTGGTGCAATTTGCATCGGGTTTCCCATCTCTTTCACACTTATCACCCTTGGCGTGATTTTCGGTTATATCGGTCTCGGCGCAAAGGTCTTTTACTTGATGACCTATTCGTTTTTCGGAACGATGATGGACACCGTTCTGGCCGCGGTGGCCCTCTTCACCTTCATGGGTTACTTGCTCGAAAGCGCCGGTTTGATGGAGCGCCTTTTCCATGCGATTCAACTCCTCGCCGGCCGACGGCGAGGCTCCCTCTACATTGGGACTATCTTCTCGGCGACGCTTTTCGCGGCGGCTACCGGGATCGTGGGCGCCTCAGTCACCATCATCGGCCTGATGGCGGCTCCGGTCATGCGGAAAGCCGGGTACGACACCGGGCTCTCCGCGGGAACGATCTGCGCGGGCGGGACCCTGGGCATCCTGATCCCCCCCAGCGTCATGCTGGTGGTCATGGGACCGGTGATGAACGTATCCGTGGCCCGACTCTACGCGGCCGCGATCATACCCGGGCTCATGCTGGCCACCCTATACTTGCTTTACACTACGATAAGAACCCTTATCAAGCCGGAACTGGGCCCGCCCCTATCCGAAGATGAGCTTAATGTTTCCAGAGCCCACATGCTCCGCGAGTTTTTTGTCGGACTGCTGCCCCCGGCGGCCCTGATCGTGGCCACGTTGGGGAGCATCATGTCGGGATTCGCCACGCCGACGGAGGGAGCGGCGCTCGGCTGCCTCGGCGCGGTCCTGGTCACCTTGTTAAACGGGAAGCTGAACTTCGAGATCGTGAAGCAATCCGTTTACCGGACGGTGGAGACAACGAGTATGGTGATGGTGCTCCTGGCCGCTTCGACCTTCATGGGGGCGGTCTTCTCCTCGATGGGCACGCCCAAGTTCATTGCCGCTTCCCTGCTGGCCTTGAATCTCCCCTCTTGGGTGTTCGTCGTCGGAATCCTAATCGTCTGTTTTATTCTCGGTTGGCCTCTGGAATGGGTCCCCATCGTGGTGGTCATCGTTCCGGTATTTCTCCCGATCCTCAACGACCTGCACATAAACATGCTCTGGTTCGCGATCCTGCTGGCCGTCACGCTCCAGACCTGCTGGTTGTCTCCACCGGTAGCCCTGTCGGCTTATTATCTCAAAGGGGTGGAGCCATCATGGGACCTGCTGGCTATCTACAAAGGGATGATGCCTTTTATGGCTCTCCAGATTTCGGGCGTGGCGTTGGTGTATTTCTTCCCGCAGCTTGTGCTCTGGCTGCCCAAACGCCTTTTCGGTTAATCCCTTGATCAGAGTAATATCGATGAAACGTAGGTTGTGATCTCTTAAAAGTCAAGGTTTGACCATTTTTATATTTATGATATCAATGGTTTATAGCCATCGGGAATAGTCGCCAGTTTCTTGTGTCTGAAGGGAGGAAGCCATGGCCAGAACCGGAAAGGCGGCCGTGATGACTGAACCGAATAAAGAGCTTGAAATTGTTGAATATCCTCTGCCCGTGGTAGAGAAGAACAGCCTTCTGGTAAAAATTACTTGTTGTACGATTTGCGGGTCTGATCTTCATACCTGGCTGGGAAGAAGAAAAAGTCCCCTGCCCATCATTTTAGGCCATGAAATCGTTGGAGAGATTATTGAATTGGGTGCTGGTGTGACCCACGACTCCGGCGATAGACCGCTGAAGGAGGGCGATCGAATCACCTGGACCATTATGGACAACTGCGGCAAATGCTATTACTGTCGCGAAAAAGGTTTGATGATGAAATGCCGTCATCTCAAGAAATACGGCCATGACACCTGCGCCTTGCCGCCGCATTTCCTGGGCGGGTTCGCGGAATACTGTTACGTCATGCCCGGGACCTGTGTCATTAAAATTCCGTATGAATTGCCGGATGAAGTGGCGGCTTCGGCGAATTGCGCCCTGGCGACCGTCGTGGCCGGGTATGATGTGGCGCGTTTGCAGCCTGGAGACAATGTCCTCATCCAGGGCGCCGGCACCTTGGGTATCTATGCGGCGGCGCTGGCTAAAACTTTTTGGTGCAATAAAATCATCGTGACCGACGTGCTGGACAATCGCCTGGAATTCATCAAACGCTTCGGAGCCACCGATGTCGTCAATGTCCAAGGGATGAAGGACGAAGATCTGGTGAATCTGATCCAAAGCCTGACGCGCGGCTTCGGAGTGGATGTGGCTCTGGAGGTTGCGGGGCGCCCGGAGGTCGTCCCCGTCGGGCTGAAATGCCTGCGCAAGGGCGGTCAGTACATTGAACAGGGGAACGTGTTTCCGGGGGCGACATTTTCTTATGACGCCTCAGACATCATTTTCCGTTGGCTGACCATCAGGGGTGTTCACAATTATGACACCAAACACCTGGAGTGGGGGATCGACTTCCTGCGGCGCAACCAGGACGTCTACCCTTTTAAAGACATCGTGACCCACCGCTATCCGCTCGATGAGATCAATCAGGCGATGGAGATGGCCCATTCCGGAAAAGCCATTCGGGTGGCGATAATACAATAACCTAAATTGAGACAGGGCTGTTCCGGGGATACAGTAGTTAATGGAGACCTGGGCCACGACGCGCGCCCTTCCGGCCAGGTCGAGGCTTTAGCAGGTCAAGGGATCATTGGCCATAATTGAGTATTGTGTCCCGAAATTACTTATTTCCGCGCCTCCTTCACTTCATGCTCCCTGACGGCGTCTACCAAAGCTAAAATCGGTTCGGGCAGCGTAGTGATCGGCTTCCCGGTTGAGAGGGCCATATAATAGATGTGGGCGGCTTTTTCCAGAAGTTCCGCATGCAGGATCGCCTGGTCGAGAGTTTGGCCGAGGGCGAGAATTCCATGGTTCTGAATGATGAAGGCGTTGGCGTGAGAGGCTACCTTTTCTGCCACGTTTTTCGCCAAATCGGGCGTCCCGGACAGGGCATAGGGAATGATCTCGATAACTGATCCGAGAGAAAACGACACCTCGTCGAAAAGGGCCGGTATCGGTGTGTTGATAATGGAAAAGAGGCTGCCGTAGGTTTGATGGGTATGAACGACGGCATTGACATCGGGTCTCATCCGGTAAACGACGCCGTGCAAGCCGGTCTCCACGGAGGGATTGATCCCTTTCTTGCCATCGATGATGGTGAGATCGAAACCGACCACGCAGACATCGTCGGCCGACATGGCCTGGTACCTCAGCGAGGAAGGGGTGATGGCCATGACTCCCTCATCGATCCGCACGGAAACGTTCCCGCCGCTCCCTCGGTGCGACCCTAAGTAGCCCCGCTCCGAGAGCCAGAGGGCCCCCTCCAGGACCTCTTTTTTATAGACGCTGAAATCGGTCATAAAGTTTCTCTTTCTTTTGGCCGGGCGCGCCAGGCCGGAGACGCGCAACGACCACATCACTCTTGGAGCACCGCCGGCCTTGGTATCTTCCTTGGCCATCCGGGTCGTATTTTCTCCCTAATAATATACAGTTTCTCCAACTTGACGCCCGCTCGACCTCCAGGGCCGGAAGATCACGAGGCTGGCCATGTTTCTCGACCTAACTACCGGCCTGAAAGCCGAAGCAGATGCTTTATCCGGCAACAAAACGAAACACATTTTCGGTAAATTCTTTAAGAACACGGTCCGCGTCATCCGTAATTTCCGAAAGGACCCCGCTGTTGTACAACGAAATCACGCCGTGCAGAGCGCTGAAACATTGCACCGCCAGTAATTTAGGATCGATGGTCGCCAAATTCGGATTGGCCTTTCGGCATTCCGCGATGGTTTTAACCGTCAAAGTCAGAACTCGAAGTGAACTGTGGTATTCTTCGGCGGATAGTTGTTCCTGCGGCGTGCCGATATAATCTCGGTGCTGGCGGATAGGCCTGTTGAACATGATGTCATACAAGTGGATGTTCTCCGTCCCAAAATCCACAAAGGCATAGGTCAATTTTTTATAACGCCGCAAAGGCGAATCCGCCTTTTTGATCGCGGTTCTTAACTTGTCGTAAAGCATGACATGGGCTTTTTTATGGATAGCGATAAGCAACTCATCCTTGTTTCCGAAGTAGTTATAAAGATTCGCCGCGGTCATTTTCATCCTGGACCCGATTTTGGACATGGACAGGTATTCATACCCACTCTTGGCCAGAATGTTGAAAGCGCAATCAAGTATCCTTTCACGAACCGCGTCGACTTCATCAATACTTCTTGTTGTCTTTGACATCTCAATGACTTTATCATCCACCGGCTCCAGGTCTTTATATATCGCCGGTCATGATGTGTTTGGATTCCCTGAGCATCAGGATAATGATAAACGTCAGGACCAGGAATCCGATGAACAGGGCCAACACCGGCGTCTTGTCACCTCCCTCCATGATAATGTCCGGCAGGAAGATGAATAAGATTCCTGAAATCTGCCCTGTCAGAAGAAACAGGCCCTGAGTGGTGCCCTCCGGGGCCGGATAAGACACCTCGGCGCTATACTGGAAATTGATCGGAGCGCCCCCGATGAGAAAGAACCCGAAAACGAAGCAACTGGCCAACAGCAGCGGATAACTGGCGGCAAAGGTCAGGCCGACCAGGCCCGGAATGGCGCCAAACATCGCGATCACGATGAAGATTTTTCTTTTTCGAAGTTTATCTGAAAGGGTGCCCATGAGAATTGCTCCGATGATCCCGGCGAACATCAACAGCGATCCGGCGAGGCCGACCTGCTCGAGGCTGAAGCCGCGCGGACTTAATATCTGTTCAATCCAGGTCATGACCGCATTGAAGACTCCCAGGCCGAAGAAGGAGCAGATGAGCATGATGATCATGTCCCTCTGGTTGAAGATATGCCTGATTCCCTCGAAAACCTTAATTCTTTCATCCTGGCCGGGAGGACACGGCGGCGTGGGCGGGCACTCTCGGGTGAAGACCAAATAGAGAACGGCGCCGACAACGGTGATTATCCCGTAAACCATCAGCATGTTCTTCATCCCGTAGGATTTCAGGAGAACCGGTGTAACCCCCAAGGCTAACAGCATGCCCATGATCTGCGCCAACGTGCTTAAACCCGCCGCGGTGGCTCGCTCCCGCAGTGGAAACCATCGGACCCCCACCTTGGTGACGGCGTTGAGCAGAAACGGTTGCCCTAGCGCCAGCCCGGTCTGGGCGATGAGGAGCATCTTATAGTCGGTCCCGTAAAAGCCTTTCATGAACCCGAAGACTCCCAGGAGCACCACCCCAACGCCGACTCCGCCCCGCATTCCCCAACTGTCGATGATATAAGACGCCGGTATGGACACTACGAGATAGGCCAACATAAAGATGAGAGAAAGGAGGTCTATGCCCAAGGCCGACACTCCGTAGAACTCTTTGGCCTCGCTGACAATCGAGGCAAAGAGGATCCACTGTATCTGCATTAACACGTTGACCATGATGAACATCAAAAGCACGACCCAGCGATAGCCGTAAACCTTGAACTCCGTGCATTCCGCCTGCTTGACGGATGTTTGCTCCATAACCTGGTTCTCCCGCCGAAAAGGATTTAACAAGCTGATTTTTTTTGCCGCAATAGTTTAATACTATTAAATTTAATGCCATTAAAAATAAATGTCAAGACAAATATCCGTGAGTTCCGGGGCCTGAGTTCCGGGGACACAATACGTGATTGATTGGCGTAGAACCCGGTTTCCGGCGCCCGAGCAGACGGTTTAGGGTGATTTCCATCTTCTTTTTCCGGGACGGCGATCAGAGGCGCGTGGTTCGGTCTCAGGCCATAGGCCTAAATCTCGAAGGCGGGCCGATCACGCCATTCCCTCATTGAGTCCATATATCGTCCGTGGTCGTATTCGCGGAAAGAAGTCCGCTGTCGTCCGTCGCCCCGCTGGGTGACCTGGTGAAGGCGGCCGGGAGCCACGACGCGAGCCGCTCTGGCTAGGCCGAGGCTTTATCAGGTCAAGTGATCATTGGCCATAATAGAGTATTGTGTCCCCGAAATTCCTCCCGTTCATTTTTCCAGGGGATAGCCTTCCTTGGCCCAGTATTCATAACCGCCAATCATGATTTTCACCCTTTTACCCAGGGCGCTCAGTTTCAGGGCGGCTTTGTCCGCACCGTTGCAACCCGGACCCCAGCAGTAGACCACCAGGACCTCGTCGTCCGTGAACCGTTTTATTCTTTCCGGCGTAATTTCCGGGTGGGGCAGGCTGATGGCCCCTTGGGCGTGGGATTGCGCGAACGACGCGGTCGAACGCACGTCGAGCAACACGAAGCCTTTTATACCGTTCTTTAGGTCCGTGTGGACATCCGAGGGGTCTGTTTCCAGGGCAAGTTTCCTGGCGAAATGATCGTGGGCGACACCGCCGTCCGCGGCCGGGATTTCGAGTACGAGTGATTTTTCAGACATAACCTTCCTCCTGGGGGCGGCTCGGCCAGGTGGCCGAGAACTCAGTTTTTTGTTGGCTCCAGCCAACGGCCATGACTATATTCGGGCCTGGCGTATTGTAAATTTGATTGTTTCCAACGCGGCGTTAGGAAAAACCGAATGCGGCGGACCGGTGTAACGTCCTTACCGAGGGAGTCCCACATGGAACTGGATCAACTGCGCGCCTTTACGGCCATATGCGAGGAAAAGACCGTCACCAGGGCCGCCGCCAGGCTGAATACGACACCACCGTCCCTCAGCGTCAAAATAAAGGCCCTGGAAGACGAACTGGGCGTGGTGTTATTCCGCAGGACCACCAGGGGCATGGAACTGACCGGCGCGGGAACGATTTTACTCCCGGAGGCGGAAAGGATATTGACGGCGGTGGAAAACCTCCGGGGAACCGCCGCACTTATTCGTAAAAGACCCAGGGGGATTCTGGCGATCGGGCTTAACGCCTCGGCGGACTTTTTGCGGCTGGGCCGGTTGTCCGAGGGAATTCAGCGGGCCGGCGAGGGTATTGAATTGAAATTTGAACATTCGGTTTCCGGAAGAATCATCAAGGGGCTTGAAAGCAGGACTTTGGACGCGGGTTTTATCTTCGGCCCTGCCCCGGGGCCTCATATCTTGATCCGGCGACTGACGACGGCCAGCCTGGTCGTTTGCGCTCCCAGGCGGTGGGAAAACAAAATCGCTGATGGAAAATGGGAAACTCTTGCCCGGCTGCCCTGGCTCCATTCGGAAAGCGTCTGTCCGTTTGAGGAGATCACGGACCGGTTGTTCGAGGAAAAGGGACTGACCCGGGTCAAGTCGGTCCAGACCAACGACGACGCCGTCAAGCTGGACCTTATCGCCTCTGGCGTGGGGTTGGCCTTGCTTGAAGAGAGCGAAGCCCAAAAAGGCGTGGAAAAAGGGGCAGTCATAATCTGGCCGACCGACCCCATCGGCTGCGATCTTTCCCTGGCGCTCCTGGCCGGTCGAGCCGAGGAGCCCCTGTTGAAAATCCTGTTAACCGAGGCAGAAGACTCCTGGCGGGACGGATGAGGGTTGAATATAGGGGCTCCGGGGACACAATACTTGATTAATATGTTTAGGAACCGGTTAGGGCCCGAAGCCGCGGCTTGTTATGTCCACGTCAAGGGGCAACCCCAGCCGTTGCGGGAATCGCGCTGGAAAGTCGGCCTGGGCCTAGGCTACGCGCCGGCGCCCCAGGCGCCGACCCCAGGGCTGATATCCACGACATCGGGTTCGGCGGTTTCGTCAAAAGGCTGGGTAACGGCGTAAAGGCGCGGGTATTTCAGGCTACCAGGGAGTTTTGACGGGCCGCGGCGATGAACCCGCGGCCCGTCCCGGAGGGTTTTCAGTCTTCCAGGCCGGCCAGTTTCCGGGCGGCCTTTTTCCGCTCACCCAGGTCGGATTCGCGGAATATGGTTAAACGGTGAGCGGCCGGAGAGCCGCCGCCGTGAATATCCGAGATCGTATCCGCGCTTTCCATGGCCAGCTTTTCCACCAGCCGGAACATTTTTATCCGCTTTTCCAGGGGGACGTCCTGGGCGCCTTGCAGATACTTTTTCAGTAGATCGCCCACTTCGGGATTGGCGAAATCCCGGTCCGACGGCAGGTCGGCCACGTACCCGCCCGCGATATCGATCATCAGCCGGGTGGCTTCCGCCATTTCGCGGCCCTCGTGAATCTTGGACGCGTTGGCCAGAACCGGGTCGATAAAGTAGACGCCGGACGGCTCCTGCTTGCCTTCGTACGAAGCGGCCAGGCTGCAGCCGTACAGGGTTTCGGCCCGGTGAATCATGTCGATCACTTTTTCCTTGTGATGACCAACCTGGCTGGTGCCGTTGTATTCCATCATGGTCAGCGCCGCGCCGGTCATGCAGTCGATCTTGCCGGCCTTGCAGCCGCCGTGACTCTGCCTGTGGAAAGCGGAGAACCGCGCCACCAGGTCCACGGCGAATTCGTACTCGCCGCACATGAACACGCGTTCCCAGGGAACGAACACATCGTTGAAAATCACCGTGGGGGCGTACTTGGAAAACCTGACGTTCCCGCGGTCGCAGCCGTCCAATTCCCTGGTGTCCATGCTGTTCCGGCCGACCACGTGGATGACGCCTTCCGTATCGCTAGGCACGGCAAAGGACACGGCGAATTCTTCCTCGCCCTCGCGCAACGCCCGGGTGGGCAGCACGATAAGTTCGTGGCTCGACAAACTGCCGGTCTGGTGCGTCTTGGCGCCCCGCACCACCAGGCCGTCATCCCGTTTTTCGACCACCCGCAGGTACACGTCCTTGTCCGGCTGGTCCTTGGGCGCCAGTGACCGGTCGCCCTTGACGTCCGTGACGCCGGCGTTGCCGGTGTAGTCGTTTTTCTGCATGTACTTGATGAACTCGATCACGCGCTTGTTGTACTCGGTGCCGTATTTCCGGTCGATATCGTAGGCCACGATACTCAACGCGCACATGCAGTCCATGCCCGTGCAGCGCTGGTGGCAGGTGCCCACGCGACGGCCCAGGGCGCGGTTGATCTTGACCCGGGCCACCAGGTCTTCGATGGAGGCCGGCGGCAGGTTGAACCGATTCACCGGTTCGTTGATCAACGGGCTGTCGGCGATAACCAGACCCCGGTGTTCCGGGTCCTCGGCCAGGGCATAGGTTTCGCCCGTGGCCTCGATGCCGGCCCGGATGCGCGGATTGTCGACCACGTTCTCAATCCTCTCCCCAAACATGTACGCTTTGGGTTTGAGTCGGCGCAGCGACTCGATATATTCATCTTTGGTCATGATTCCCATGATAGTTCTCCCGGCGCGACCCGCGGCTCTACATCTGGGCCTCGACGGCCTTGGCGCCCAGGTCGAATGCGGTGAGGTTAAGCTTGTCCTTGCCCTGGGGCACGGATTCGGCGATGGCCGCTTCCAGGGCCGCGCGGCCGACCACATTAGTGGCGCGCCACAACGCACCCAGCATGATCATGTTGGCCACGACGGGCGCGCCGAGGTCGTTATGCGAAACGGACGTGGCCGGCACCTTGTACACGCGTTTTATATGATCCGGTAGGTCGGTTACCATGTCGCTGTCCACGATCAGCAAACCCTCGGGCTTGAGCATCTTGGCAAACCGGTTGATGGAATCCTGAGCCTGGGCCACCAGCACGTCCGGTTCGGTGACCCGGGGAAAGGCAATGGGTTCGTCGGATACGATCACCCACGTGGCGGCGAATCCGCCGCGAAGCTCCGATGAATAGGCCTGGGTCTGGACGGCGTACTTACCGTCATGGCTGACCGCGGCCGTACCCAGGATCACGCCGGCCAGGATGGACCCCTGTCCACCGACCCCCGCTATGGTTATATCGGTCCGGGTCATGATGCTGCTCCTCCGATACGCCGGCGCATGGCGGCCATGGATTCGGACAGTTCGACCTTGTCCTGGTCCACAAACTCGCCCACCACGATCTTGCCCCGCAGTTCTTCCGGCGTCATTTTTTCGGCTTGGCCGATCCGAACGCTGTTTTGTTTGTAGTGTTTCAGAATGTCCACGGCGCCGCCCATCTTGCTGGCCCGGCCGTACTGGACCGGACACTGGCTGACGGCTTCCACCAGGGCAAAGCCCTTCTTTTGGATGGCCTTCTTGATGGATTTGGTCATGGCCCGGGGATGGTAGGTGGTCCAGCGGGCCACGAATGACGCGCCGGCCGCAGCCACGAGACGGCTTATATCGAACTCGTGTTCCAGGTTGCCGTACGGACTGGTGATGGTGGTCAGGCCGTGGGGAGACGTCGGAGCGGTCTGGCCGCCGGTCATGCCGTAGATGCCGTTGTTCACCAGCACCACGGTCAGGTCGATATTGCGCCGGGCGGCGTGGATCAGGTGATTGCCGCCGATGGCGCTCAGGTCGCCGTCGCCCGAGGCCACGAACACCTTCTTGTCGGGCAGGCCCATCTTGACGCCGGTGGCGTAAGCGATGGGGCGGCCGTGGGTGGTGTGCAGCGTGTCGGCGGCGAACAGCGGGCTGGAAATCCAGCCGGAACAGCCGATACCGGCCACGAACACGAAATCGTCCATAGCCATTCCCAGTTCGTCAATGGCCCGCAAAATGGCCTGGGCAATGATCCCGTTGCCGCAGCCCGGGCAATTGGTGGTGCGGGTGACCTGGGGTCGCGTATATTTCTTTAAGGGATGAACCGCGTCGCTCATGACCACATCCCTCTGATTTTGGCCAGGATGTATTTGGGATCGTGAACCTGGCCGAGTAATTCCGGTCCCAGGAAGTCGACCTTACAGGCCGACGCGGCTTCGGCTTTGATATACGGGAACATCTGGCCGGTGTTGTTTTCCAGGACCAAGATACGGTCGGCCGTTTCGGCGACTTCGCGGATTTCCTTGTCCGGCAGGGGCCACGCGGTTTTCAGGCGCAGCGTGCCCACGGCCAACCCTTCGGCTTGGGCCAGCTTGGCCGCGGCCCGGGCCGACCGGCTTACGGACCCGTATGACGCCAGAACCAGCTTGGCGCCCTTGGTATCGGCTTCCACTTCCACGATGTCGTCCCGGTAATTCATTATTTTCTTGATGGGATTGGTAATGAACCGATGCATGGTTTCGGGATCGGTCAGGTTGCGCCTGCCGCGTTCGTCATGGCAACTGCTGGTAACATGAGCCTTGAATCCCCGGCCGAACACCGGCATGGGGGCCACGTCGGGATCCAGGAAATCCGTCCGTTCCAGAGGCGCGCCGCCCTGGGTGATCTTCCGGTCCACCCGGGGCACCTGATCTTCCTCGGGGATAACCACGCGTTCGCGCATGTGACCGATAAAACCGTCGGCCAGCACGAAGACCGGCACCCGGTAGGTTTCGGCCAGGTTGAATGCCCGCACGGTCAGGTCGAACATTTCCTGGGGCGATTGCGGGCAAAGGGCGATAATCTGGTAGTCGCCATGAGATCCCCGGGCCACCTGAACCATGTCGCCGGCCAGGCCGACGCTGGGCACGCCCGTGGACGGTCCCAGGCGCTGTACGTCCACGATAACCAGGGGCGTTTCCGTGGCCACGCCGAAGCCGATGTTCTCCTGCATCAGGCTGATACCGGGGCCGGACGTCACGGTCATGGACTTGAGTCCGGCCCAGGAAGCTCCTATGGCCGCGCACACGGCGCTGATTTCGTCTTCCATCTGCATCATGGTGGCCCCGGCCTGGGGCAGGCGGGAACACAACGTATTGAACACTTCACTGGCCGGCGTAATGGGATAACCGGCGGCGAACCCGCATCCGGCGGCAACAGCCCCTTCGGCGCAGGCCACGTTACCCATCATGAAATGGGTGCCGGCTGGAAGTTTTTTGGATGGGGCCATGCCTTTATTCCTCTCCTTCCCCAAGGGCCTCGCCTTCAACCACAATGGCGAAGTCGGGGCAGAAAACCATGCAGTTGCCGCAGCCGGTGCAGTCTTCTTCATTGGGCGGCGCGGGCGGCAGGTAACCGGCCTCGTTCATGGTCCCGGAGGCCTCGAACAAGGACTTGGGGCAGACCAACGCGCAAATCCCGCACTCTTCCATGCCTTTGCAGGATGCCGGCCATAACGTCACTTTCGGCATAATTCTCCTCAATCCTGAACGCGGGTCAGGCGGCCGGCGGAACGGGAAATCGGGGCTCCCGGCCCTCCAGCACCGCCACCACGTCCTCCGCCACCATGCTCATGGCGATCATGGCTTCCTCGCTGTGAGCGGACATGTGGGGCGTGCCCACAAAAGCATCCATACCCAAAAGCGGGTTGTCCGGCTGAACCGGTTCGACCTCGTAAACATCCGATCCCACGCCCGCGATCCGGCCGTCCTTGAGGGCCTGGATCACATCGGCCTCGTTCCACACCGGGCCGCGAGCCATGTTGATCAAGAAGGCGGTGGGTTTCATAAGAGCGATCAGGTCCGCGTTGATGCAGCCCTTGGTGGCCGGCAGCAGCGGCAGGTTGATGGATATGAAATCCGCTTCCCGGCAGGCGTCTTCCCTGGACAATCGGCGAGCGCCCAGTTCGGCTTCCACTTCGGGATAGTCGACCACGTCGCAGTACACCACCGGCATTTCAAAGCCGTGGCGGCAGATGCGGGCCGTCTGGCGTCCGATGCGGCCGAACCCGAGCACGCCCAGGGTTTTTCCGTGCAATTCGGAACCGATCAGTTCGTACCGAGCCTGCCAGCGGCCCTTCCGAAGGGCCTGGTCCGCCAAGCGTATTTTCTTGGCCAGGGTCAGGGCCAGACCGACGAAATGTTCAGCCACGCTTTCGGTGTTGGCCGTGGGCGTATAGACCACGGGGACATTGTGTTCGCGGGCCGCGTCCCGATCGATGCCGTCCAGGCCCACGCCGTGTCGGCCGATCACTTTCAGGTTGGGAGCGGCCTCGATTACGGCCCGTGATACCGCGCCGTTGGCGCGAATGATCACCGCGTCCGCGTCCTGAACCAGGGAAATGATGTGGTCTTCGTCAAAGGACTGGGCGTAAACCACATCGCAGGTTTGTTCCAGTAGTTGAGTTCCGGCCTGATGCATGGCCTCGTAGAGCAAAACCTTGTGGCGAGAGGCCATGGAGAACGCCTCCTGTTTTTCGGATCGGCCGACGGTCGTTTGGGCTTGACTTCGGCCCTTGTGCCTGCCGGAAAACCTATCGACCGGGACGACCGGACAGACGCAAAATGGCTATTTATTAACCGGATTGAGTCACCCGCGCCGCCCGTTGGCGAATTAAATTGTGACTCAAATAGTTAACAATCTTATTATCTATCAGTCCGCCCCCGGACTGTCAAGAGAAATTGTGGGTTGAATCCTCTGGAAGTCCACAATCAAGACCCTAAACCCTTTGTTTGGACTAAAAGCGCCGAGCGAATCTTGGCAAATGTTAAGGCATTTTGTAACTTGATTGATAATACAGGACACTAGCGCGGAAGGGTTATTCTGATGCCCAATCCTTTTTCCCGGTTCAGGGCCTCGATGGCGCCGCCATGCCTTTCCACGGCCTTCTTGGCAATGGTCAGACCCAGCCCCGAACCCGCGGCCGCGGATCGCTTTGAACGGTGGAAGGGGTCGAAGATACGCGCCAGGTCTTCCGGCGACAGTTCCTCGGCTGTATTCATGATAAGCATCTCCACCGCCTCCGGCTTCCACCCCAGGTGCACCGAGACATCGCCCTTCTCGGGAGCGAACTTGGTGGCATTGTCCAGGACGTTCATCAGCGCCGACCGAAGAGTCTCTTTATCGGCCAGAAAAGGAGGGTCGTAGGATAGTTCCGTGGTTACCTGGAGGTCCTTGCGCTCGATCACCGGGTGAAACCTTTCCAATAGCTCTCTAATCAGCTCCGACGGATCAAGCGGTTCGAGCCTGAAAGGCGATTGTCGCCTGTCCAGCTTTGACAAATCCAGTATGCGGCCAATAAGACCGTCGAGTTCGTCTATGTCTTCCCGAATTCCGTCGAGATATCCCTTCCAGTCCTGGGCGCTACCCCGTTCAAGCTTGTCCCGCAGTAATTCTTCGGCCACCCGAATTCGGGTCAGAGGGGCTCGAAGCTCGTGGGATACGTTGGCCGTAAGCTCCTTGCTGCTCACGATCATGCTCTCGATCTTGTCCGTCATGTCGTTAAAAGCATGGGCCAGATCGCCTATCTCATCTTTACCCCTGATCGTGACCCTGTGGGAGAGGTCCCCGGCCGAGATGAGGATGGCGGACCGGCGGAGCTGTTCGATCCGTCTTATAATGAGCCGGGAAACAGGAACGACCGACAGGGCGACAATGACGCCGATTATGAGCAGCCCCAAGGCGAAGAATCCTTTGGGAGTAGAGGCAGCAGGTCTCTTGAACAATATATGGATGTGGCCCGCTTCCGTCCCCGAGAGATCTAGGGGAACAACCGTGTAGAAGTCAAAATCCTTGAAGGCGCGCGCGAAGCCCCCTTGTCTCTTGGCCCTGTCTTTCCCGAGGATCTCGGCGAGATCGGGTATTTCTCCGGCAAAGGACTTCAGGGCCACCGTGCCGTCCTGGCGGGTCAGCCAGACCGGGGCGCCGAGGAGCAGGCCGAGATCCGTAATGAAATCCTCGAGCGGCGCATTTTCCGACCAATCAACGGCCGGTAAGGATCGAATCTTGTCTTCGATCCTCTCTTTTACGACCAGGACCCTGGCTCTGGCAAACTGCTCGAACCGGGCGGTAAAATGTTTCGCCGGGATAAGAATAAAGAAGGAAAATACAAAAACCTCCGTGATCAAGAGGACCACCAGGAACGAGAGGAGTATCCTCGTGTACATGGACCGGAGCTTCATGGTGCGTCCACAAACATGTACCCCGACCCCCACACCGTCTTGATTCGTCTGGGCGCCCGGGGATCGGCTTCCACTTTGGTCCTGATCTTACTGATATGGACGTCGATACTCCTGTCGAAGGCGGTGAAATCCCGCCCACGGGCAAGGGTCATGAGCTGATCGCGGCTCAGCACCGTGTTGGGGTTCTTCATGAGCACTTCGAGGATGCTGTATTCGGCGCTGGAGAGCTCCAACTCCTGGCCCTCGACCACAACGGTTTGCCTGGCCATATTGAGGGTAATACCGCCGGCGCTGATAGAGAGCTTAGGCGTCCGCTCGGTGTCGTCCTGGTCCCCGGGCAAGGACCGTCGCAGGACGGCCTTGATCCGGGCGAGCAATTCCCTGGGGTTAAAAGGCTTGGGCAGGTAATCGTCCGCCCCCAATTCAAGCCCGACTATGCGGTCCGTATCTTCACCCTTGGCCGTAAGCATGATAACCGGCAGCGTATGGTCCCTTCTGATCTCCTTGAGCACCTCCAATCCGTCTTGGCCAGGCAGCATGATGTCCAGGATTACGATATCGGGCGATTCCACGGACAACGTCTTCAGCACGTTCGATCCCTCCGCCAGACGAAGTGTGTGAAATCCATTAGCCCGCAAGTACTCACCCACAAGCCGGCAGAGCTTCTCGTCATCATCTACAATTAGAACTGTATATCCCACGGCTGTCACTCACTTTTACAATTTTTTACAACATTTTACACTTCTTTGCCCTTTCGCAAAAGTCTCTTTACACCCCGGTTATATCCTACCTCTGACCTGGGCAACGGCCCAAAACAAAATCCGAGGAGGTAAGAAATGAACCTGAGAAAGCGACTCGTGTTCTTTGGCGGCCTCACGCTTCTCCTGATGGTCCTTTCCGGTTGCGGTCCCCATTACGGTGCCTGGAGCGACAAAGCTCGGCCCGATTTTGTCTTCCGGCGGCTGGACAGCCAGGTGGAGGATCTGAACCTCACCCCTGTCCAGAAGGAGAAGTACTGCGAGCTCCGCGCAAGCCTTAAAACCCATTTTTCGGAGGCGCAAGAGGATCGCAGGAAGTTTAAGGAAACTTTTCGTGCGGAAATAGCCAAGGACACTCCCGATGTAGCGGATTTGACGGAAACCATGAAGAAGAAAATTGAGGACGTTTCGACGATCATGCGGAGCGACCTCGACCTCCTGGCTGCTTTCTACGGCAGCCTGGACAATACCCAAAAACAGAAGGTGGTGACAGTGATTCGTGAGAGGATGAACCGACGGTGTCCCTGTGGGGAGGAGTCAAAATGAGCGGTCTCACGAGGAGAGAGTTTATGGTGGCCGGTTCCGTGCTGGCCGGCGCCGCGGCGGTCTCCCAGGCGTCGGGCAGCGGGGTTCTGTCGGTCCCCCGAGCCCAGGCCGCCGATATCGATTTTCCAGAATCGAGCTGCGGTCCCAAGATCAAGACCGGCCAGAGAGTCCTGGTGGCCTATGCCAGTTACTGTGGTACTACCGGGGGTGTAGCCGAGGCCGTCGGCCAGGTCCTGTGCGACGCCGGTGCCGCCGCGGACGTACGCCTCGTGAAGCACGTGGACGAGGTGACCCCGTACCGCGCCGTCGTGGTGGGCAGCGCGGTCCGGAGCGCCTCATGGCTTCCCGAAGCCATCGAGTTTGTCCGGAAGCACGGGGTGACACTGAGCAGGATTCCCGTGGCCTTTTTCCTGACCTGCCTCGCTCTCTACCAAGACACTGAAGAAAGCCGCAAGGTCGCGCGAAGCTACCTGGATCCAGTGCTCAACGCCGCGCCCGAGGTGCGGCCTATGGACCTGGGGCTCTTCGCCGGTGTCCTCGACTACAGCAAACTGAATGTCGTGTATCGCCTGGCCATGAAGGCGAAAATGCAAAAAAAGGGTGTGCCGGAAGGGGATTTCCGGGACTGGCAGGCCATCCGTTCGTGGGCCGGGAGTGTGGCGTCGCGGTGGTCAGGGCTGGGGACGATCTGATTTACGGGGAGCGTATGTCGCTCCTCTATAGAAACCACTACGACCATTGTCGGCTGGACCCTTGGGAAGCGGCTGGTGTACAGCTACAGTATTCACCCGACACCCGATCCTTCTTGATCAAGCTTACGTGGTGTCGAGAGCAGATAATAGGACCGATGTCGGTAGCACACGAATTTGAGTACCCGTTCCGGGGACACAATACTTAATTGATTGATCCTCTAGGTCCCAGTTTCCGGCGTTCGATTCCGGGACGGCGATCAGAGGCATGTGGTTCGGCCTCAGGCCATAGGCCCAAATCTCGACGGCGGGCCGATCACACCATTCCCTCATAAAATCCTTATATCGTCCTGGAAGTCTTCGCGGGAAAAAGTCCGCTGTCGGCGGTCGCCTCACTGGGTGACTTGGTGAGGGAGGCCGGGAGTCCCAACGTGAGCCATTCTGGCCAGACCGAGACTTTATCAGGTCAAGTGACTATTGGCCATAATTGAGTATTGTGTCCCCGAAATCATTCCGCTCTTTTTCTATTCAATCGATCTTGCCCTGGGCTTCGAAGCACTTTCTGACCTCCCCGTGACCAACGAATTTCGTGAGCAGGCGATAGTTGTTCTGTTCATAACGGATGCGGCCAGCGATTATTGCCGGATGTATTTCCAACTTCCGGGCCAGTTTTTTTACCAAAGCCTCGTTGGCGCTATGCCTCGCCGCATGAGAATTCCAAACATCTGACGGTATCAACGCTTCCTCAGCCATTCTATCGGCAGCCTCTTCCACTTTATCATCCGAATGGCCGTTCTTTTTCCTGAGAGTCATATCATCCACATACAAGTCCACCCCCGATGAGAATATATCCTTCACGTGGGCCAGCTCGTGGAGCAGGGTAAACCAAAAATTATCGATGCGGTCATACCGCAGGGTCAGGCCTATGACTGGTGTCTTAGAAGACAGAACCATGGTCGCTCCATCAAGATAGGTTTTGTTCAGATGGCTAACAACGATCAGGTGGATTCCATGGTTAGCCAGGAATTCCTGGGCCAAGATCGGTCCGTTGCTAAAAAAGCTCAACTTGGCGACACTACGTAGAAATCCATCGGTGACGGTGTTTTCCACGTATACTGCTGGCAGAGATTCCTTTCCGGCTGATTCGAGGACGCGCAGGCACCACACCGTGAGGGCGTAGTGATCGGTTTTTACATTTTTCCTGCCACCCTCATTTCTCCTGAAAACTGGCTGAACCACAATATCCATTCCGCCAGCCCTGATAATAAAACCGCGCATTATTTCTTCGGCCCTGGCATATATGTCGTTAGCTTTCTTAATCCACCCCCGATTGGCCATTTCCTTCAAAGGGAAGCGGGTCCAATCTATTTCCGCCTCTTTGGGTATTTTGGCTCCAGGTTCTTGAAGCAACACCTCAGCCGAAATGCCGAGGTGGACGTTGAGTGCACGCATCATAGACAGAGTCAAGGTTCTTTTACCGCTCAGAACCTCAGACACCTTGCTCTTGCTGCCGATAAACGGCACAAGGTCGGCTGGCTTGAGGCCTGATTGCTCCATCCTGAACTTGATGGCCTCGATTGGGTCGGGTAAAAAGATGGGGGAATGCTTTTCTTCATACATCTCCACCAGCGCGGACAGCAATTCCAACTCATCCGCCTCGTGAGTCTCGGGCTCTGCGGCCATCAGTTCGTCAATGCGGGCCAGAGCGGCTTGATGGTCGGCCTCAGTTTTTATTAATTTTGGCTTTACCATTGTTTAACCTCCTTCGCATTGACTTTATCGTATTGCTCATGGGTCCCAAGAAATCTAATCATAACTATCTGTTTTGGATAGTTTATTTCTGCAATCAGTCGATACTTGTTCCCTCCTATATTGAAAACGACACGGTTGTTACCGATGATGCTGGCCGTTCTGTATTTTTCTTTAACATCTTGTGGCTTTGTCCAATTAGCCCGTTTAACCTCGTGGAACCATGTTTTCGAGGCTCCTTCCGCATCCGGATATGACTCACTGAAATCTTTAAGAGTGCTTCTCTTAATGATTCTCATAAATCAATGATATATGTTCCCATCTCTATTGTCAATATATATTCCCATTTTGGGAACTA
Source organism: Thermodesulfobacteriota bacterium (assembly GCA_040755515.1). Classification (GTDB taxonomy): domain Bacteria; phylum Desulfobacterota; class Desulfarculia; order Adiutricales; family JAGVGV01; genus JBFMAW01. Next base: position 182,096 of record JBFMAW010000004.1, read on the forward strand.
TTTATTTCTAAACTGGGCATATCTTATATATCTATTTGATTTAATGAGATATTTATGGCTCTCTGCTATACTGAATTGGGACGTTTGTTCCGGGGACACAGTACTTAATTGATTTCCCTATGTTCCGGTTTCTGGCGCTCGATTACGGGATGGCTATCAGCGGCGCGTGGTCCGGCCTCAAGCCATAGGCCCAAATCTCGACGGTGGGCCGATCAAACCATGCCCTCATCAAGTCCATATATCGTCCTAGAAGTCTTCGCGGAAAAAAGTCCGCTGTCGGCGGTTGCCCCGCCAAATCACCTGGTGAGGGAGGCCGGGAGCCACGACGCGCGCCCTTCCGGCCGGGCCGAGACTTTATCAGGTCAAGTGATCATTGGCCGTAATTAAGTATTGCGTTCCCGATTAATATTGACTCAATGTCTTTATATGGACTATATTTAGTCATGTCTGGGCCAGGAGGCAAGTCATGAAACTGTCCAGCCAAATCAAGTCCATCAGCTATCTCAAGGCCAATGCCGCGGAAATCGTCCGGAATCTGGGAAACCGGCGAGAGCATTTGATTATCACTCAAAATGGCGAGGCCAAGGTGGTGATACAGGACATCGAGAGCTACGAGCAAACCCAGGAGACCTTGGCCATGTTGAAGATGCTTGCTCTGGGCAATCGCCAGGTCGAAGAAGGCCAGGTCCAACCCTCAACCGAGGTGATGGATCGTCTCCGTAAGCGTCAAAAGGTTAGTTGATGCCCTTCGAGGTCTTCCTGACCGATGGCGCCGCCCGCGATCTGGAGCGGCTTTACGACTACATCGAGCAGCACGACGCTCCGTCAAGAGCCGATTATGTCTTGGGCAAGATAGAGGAGGCTTTTTCAAGTCTGCGCCAAAACCCCAACCGAAGTGTCTACCCCAAGGAGTTGTTGGCTCTGGGGATTCGGGAATACCGGGAAATATTCTTCAAGCCATATCGCCTCATATACCGAATCATGAAAAATCGAGTCTATGTCCTCATGATTGTTGATGGCCGGCGAGATATGCAAACCCTGCTGGAACGGCGATTATTGGAGGTTTAATTATTCCGGGGACACAATACTTAATTGATTGATCCCTCTATGTTCCGGTTTCCGGCGGTCAAGTAAGCGGTTTAGGTTTATTGTTAGATTCCGGTTCCAGGACGGCAATCAGAGGCGTGTGGCTCGGCATCCGGCACTCCGCCCCAACCTCGGCGGCGTGCTGATCCCGCCAATCGCTCGGCAAATCCAGATAACGCCTGTAGTCGTCTTCGCGGAAAAAAACCGGTGTCGGGGGTTATTTCGCCGGATCGCTTGGTGAGGGAGGCCGGGAGCCCCAACGGGCGGCCTCTTTGCCCTGTCGGGGCAGCCCCGGCCAAGTGGTCATGGACGTAATTGAGTATTTCGTCCCCAGAATACCCAGAATACACAAGGTTTAATATATGTAGGTATGCCGAGAGACTTTCGGTTAAGACAACCTGACTTATCGTCATCAACCGCACACAGTTGTTTGCCCTTTATAAGATTATGAAAAGATTTTATCAATAACATCTATGTTAAAACCGTCCATATATAGCTCTGCTTTATTAAAATCAATAAATCGGTAGTTATCTCTGAACGATTTAAACCGTTCTTGTGAAGGCTGGAAATCCACAAGAACTAAAGGTGATTTTTTCTTCCTAAATATATATTGATCCCAGTAGACTTCTTGGTAGTTTCTGACTAGCGAATAAATCGTTTGCTTAGCATAAACATCATGGAAGGGCAGTGAATAACCAATTATAGCCATTCCAAAATTATTTTGACCGGATACCCCAAGGCCGTTCCAAAAATCATACAGTGGACTGGCATAAACAATCTTGTTCGTAGAGGGCGAGAGCATCCAAGGTGTTGCTAGAAACAAAAGTTGTTTCTTGTATAAATCTTCAATTTCAGCAACTCGATAAATGTCTGTTAGAGGATCATTGTCAGGACGTGGGCCATCTACTAATTTTGAAATACTCCATTTTTCTTTGCTATTAAAAACTATATCCTCAGGTGGTTCTTGTGCTCCCTGTTCTTTGTAATTTTGTAATCGATTGAGATAGCGTTTTTTATCAAACCAGTCTATTGAGCCATGTAATTTTAGTATTATTACTTCTTCTTTCCTTGAATCGATTATACCGCTATACCGAGATACAGATACGAAACGATCAGGGAAAAGCCGGTACGGTATTTCCAGTGCATCCAGTGATCGTTCTAAGAGAATGTCATAGTTGAATGTAAGAATGTAGTCACCAGGTCTTAATCGGCGTGCGAACTTAAGGTAAAGTTCAGGAATCTTATCGACGGCAGGCATGTATTGAGTTAAAATATTGCCTATTAAAGTTTTTACAACTACTTGACCCTCATTGCCATCGATGCTCCATGTATTTTTGCCTCGCAACCCAAGATAGTGTTCAACATCCAAATAGCCTAAGAATTCTTCAAAATTTACAGTGTCGCGAGTAAGTTCAATTCCATCGCAATCTCTGCGATATCCAATATATGCGTCAAGGTCATCATTGAGCATGCTTGCACGTCCCCAAAGATTTTTACATTGTTTAAGAATTTTCTGCCAAAGTTCATCGGCAAGAGGAAGCCCAGCAGGTCTCGAAAACCCTGCGCCTAAAATGATAATCCGATATTTTCTATCAGTCATGTGACATCCCTGAAGGAGAGTATCGTGGTATTTCCCAATAATTGAGAATCTCTTTCGTTTATTTGAGCATTAACTTTACCCTTTATAGTCACAAAAATCAACAGAATATCAATTAGATGCGCAAATCGATAAAACATAGCAAATATCACTCTATTTCAGAGTAAAAAGATATATCCAATCTTACTTCCATCTTTTATCCCGGTGACACAATACTTAATTTATTTCTCGATGTTCCGGTTTCTGGCGCTCGATTCCGCGACGGCGATCATAGGCACGTGATTCGGCATCAGGACATAGACCCAAATCTCGACGGCGGGCCGATCACACCATTCCCTCATAAAATCCATATATCGTCTGTAGTCGTCTTCATGGAAATAAGTCCGCTGTCGGCAGTTTCCTCGCTGGGTAAAATGGTGAGGGAGTCCGGGAGCCATAACGTCGGCCATTCTTGCCAGGCCGAGACTTTAGCAGGTCAAGTGATCATTGGCCATAATTGAGTATTGTGTCCCTAGAATAAGCCTGGACCACCTCGCCGATGACCCCTCGTGTCTAACCTTTCTTCTCCTTCTTTATCAACATCCGGATAGCAGCATGATACGTAGCCAAATAAAAATGAAATATCCAGGCATACCAAATAGCTTTGTCGTAGTTCGTCTTCTGACTCGGATTGTGGTGACGGAGGCCAAAATTGTTGGCGAGATCGAAGATTGCAGATTCATCTTTATCATCCAGCACCGAGGTCAGATTCTTTGATTTCTTTAACCACTCGAAAACGTCGACAGGCTCTCGGATTGCATTCCTTTTTTCAGATAATGATAAACGACGATTTCTCCATTTAATAATGGCATCCCTTACTTTGCTGTCCACATTAGCTTCGTCATAAGGGATAATTTCTCCATTCAAGATGTGCTGGAGCCCGTCTTTTCCTAGTGCCAGAATGACGCCATCTTCTGTCAGCTCATAACCAGGTTCATAATCGCAAAGAAAAATATTGACCTTTTCTCTGAATTCAGCACGACCTGCTTTGTCATCATATGACTCGTAATCCTCATAGTTCCATCCAGTACCTGTAGTCATATCGACTAATCTGCCGGGCTTGGAGACATAATCGTAGAGAAATTCAATCACGTCGAAAATATGGTCTTCTGTAATGTCATCGGCAAACCACCTATCAATGGGAAAAGGCTGAAAGTTGAGAGCTAATGCGGCCTCATGTCTGATACAATCGGGGATGTATTGATGTGTGATACCAGCCTTCCCTTTGAAATAGTCCTGATCTTTAAAGAGTGAATATAAATGCCTGAGTTTTAAAAACAGTTCCTCCAGAGAAAGGCTCTTTGGCTTATTTCTTGAGCTGTAGTATCTGCGTGCCATGCTATCAATCCATACTCAAATCACACTTGATTCGCCTGAATCGAAAGCTTGAGAATTAATAATTCAGCAGGGGGTAAAGCAAATATGACTTTCTTTGTTGCTGCCTATCCCCAGAGACCAAACAGCATTATACATTCCGAGTAATTGTTTGTCAACAACCACCTTGATTCATTAGATTTTCATGAATTAGCTTCTTTAGAATTATATTGGAAAGATTCAATGTTGCACTATCGCAGCTGGCCGAATTACCTCGGAATAACGCTCAAAGGTCTAAATGTTTCTAGATTTGGGCGCAAGAGATAGACCGAACAGCAAGAGCCCATGTTCTATGCGAATGTTCGCGCCAAGTCGCTTATATCTCATTCAGTCGAAGCTGGTTCATCTCGGCGTCCGTGATGCCCAAATACCGCACGGTGATGTGGGGGTTCGAGTGGTTGAACCGCTTGACAAGTAATTCGAATCCCCCTCCATAGACCGTCCACTGTATGTATCCTAAGGTTTTCCGAAGGGTATGAGCGCCGTAGTTCCCGTTCAGGTTGACGTCGCGGCACCATGATTGACTAGGTTGTTGACCGATGAGGTGATGAGAGGCATTCTATTCCCCATAGTTGATTTGAAGAGGAAGTCCTCATCGGCCGGGTTCAGTTCATTCAAGCAGAGATGCTATACCCAGTGAGTTGACCGGCTCATCACCCGTTAGTCCACTTGATCAGCGCTTGTCAAACAAAAACCATTACGCTTGTCGTGGCCAGAGACCACTTGACAAAGTGCGCAGACTGCAGACTCTATATTCCCGAGTGTCCTTTGCCCACGAGACCGGAATTCCATTACGCTGTCTTCCCATTGATCTAACGTTTTCTCTTATATCTCTTAATATATTGGTAATCCGTAACTGGACCCAGACCCACCAAAACCTCCTGAATTTGCCTTGATTTGCCTAAGTACTTAAAAAAGGGTCTCTGGGATAAGTGCCAGAAACCCTTGAAAACCTTGGAGCCAGCGATGGGATTTATCCGCCTATGGTGGACTCGTCCGCTGAAGGTGGACTTGTCAGCCTCGGGCTGGTTTGAATGCGCCTCCATCGCACAAGCCCACGACCAGAAAAAATGGCCTGGGGGGCTGCCCGAGGCCATGAATTGGCATATGGAGCCGGCGATGGGATTTGAACCCGCGACCTGCTGATTACGAAGAATCAGACATCGACCGATTTTCTCAATGATTTCAACTACCGGATCGAAACTGCTTGCAAACTGCTGCAAATCGACTTGTACGAATACTGCTACGATATTTCCGCGCCAAGGAGACTTAGCGTTTCTATGCCTTCTCATCAATAGTAATGAAAGTGAACGAACCGAGTGGGTGCCAGTCCGGAATGAGGCTTTTTATTTGCCCGTCTTCCAAGAGTTGGTGGTGTGCGGCACCAGGTAGCATCCATGGTTCGATCGGATGTATTGCATGAGGATTGTGAAAGACATCGAGGCCCTCAACCCATGTCTCTGAATAACCGTGTTTATTTACATCATGCTGAAATTCTTTCGGAACAGATGCATTAGGGGTGTGATTATATGCGAGGCCTTTTCTCACCAATTTTACGCGCTCCACCCCAAATCCGGCCAACACCCCAATACGATTAAACTTTGAGATCGTACCACTGTTGTTGAACAACACGGCGCTCACATTCTCCGCACCTGGCAGAGAAAAAAATCCCGATGGAATTACTTTCCCACCCCACCGGTGTTCAACAACTTTTTGAGGTTCGATATTCAACCTCCCATTGCTATCATGCTCCCAGTTGCAATCGTAGCCGTAAAGATAAACTGTCAAGGCTGTTCGAGTAAAAACTTGTGAGCCCGTTGCGGAAAAGTCTTGGATAGCGAAAAGGAGCGGTTTGCCAGTTACATTGGCTTTTTCCCAATAATTCTTTTTCAATTTTGATGTCAGTGTGCTGCCAAACTTAATCGGCATATACTCTCGGAAGAAATCCTTAATCTCCTCGGGAGAGTTTGGTATTGGTGGAGGAATTGGCCTGCCAGTTCTGTCCTGTGTGGGATTAACTGTCATTGCTTCCACTACAAAGTGGTCACCAACACCAACACATTCGAAATCAGGCACGGCATAGTTTCTATCAATTCTATATCCCATCTCCACGAATGTCGCGAAAAGATAAAGCTCCCAAAGTCGAGCATCAAACCCAGTGGTTTGGAATTGTTCAATGAAATTTCCGTCAACATCTTCGTACCAGTGCATCATTGGTTCAATGATTCCTCGAGCGGCGGCATATCCCTCCTGCTCCGCCAGCGCTATAAAGCTTTGATGGAGCCTTTCTGACGGTGCGACATAAGAGAAAAAATCTATCGGCCCTCCAGACTCATCACCCTGGTAAAATTCCTCATCGGAGGCCATGGAGAGCCTCTCCATCTCACGCCGCAGCAGCGCCTCTGCGTGACGTTTAGTCGGGTAGAAGTCTGTGCTACCTATCCATCGAAAGCGTCCTTTTCTGTCTCGTCCAAGGACCAATCCGCTAAAGTCGTTGTCTGTAAGATCCCGGATAACAGTTCCTAAAACACGCTCATTACCGTGTTCGAACCAGCTGAGCTCCTCCGAATAGAACGGAGTTTTGGGACTTCGGCAATAGCTGGCCAACGCATTGAAACGGATCAGAGAAATTGGGAGCATCACTACTCCTTCCAGAATCGTTGAATCTCAATGCCTTCAATATACCGCCGCACCTGTAAATTATTCAACGGGGGTATGCACTTGACTCCGGTAGTCACAACATATAGTGTCCCCTTTTATGGAGGACTACCCTACATCCATACTTGAATTGGAGGAAAGATTCCAAACCGAAGCTGCTTGCAGGGAGTATCTGGCCAAGCTCCGGTGGCCGGAGGGTTTTCGTTGTCCTCGTTGCGATGAACAACAAGCCTGGGTGCTGTCCAACGGGCTTTATGAGTGTGGTTCCTGTGGGCTTCAGTCTTCTGTTATATCCGGCACTATCTTTCAGGACACGAAAAAACCTCTTCCGCTTTGGTTTCGCGCCATTTGGCATGTTACCAGTCAGAAATATGGAGGAAACGCCCTTGGGGTACAAAGGATCCTTGGGCTTGGCAGTTATCGAACTGCCTGGGCTTGGCTTCATAAGCTTCGGCGGGCAATGGTCCGGCCGGGTCGAGATAAGCTTTCGGGCGTCGTCCAAGTTGACGAAACGTTTGTTGAGGGTGAAAGGCCCGGAAAGCGTGGGCGCGGAGCAGCGGGCAAATCCCTGGTTTTGGTGGTCGCCCAGGAAGATGGCAAGCGCGTCGGCCGGATCCGAATGGGTGTGATTCCAAATGCTTCTGCCGCCAGCCTGGAGGCAGCCATAGAGCAGATGGTTGAGCCGGGTACTTTCATTCAAACGGACGGATAGCTTGGCTATAACCAGCTTGAACAGAAAGGGTACATGCACGAAGTTATCCGGAAGGAGGGTCAGATCGGCGAGGACCTGTTGCCCTATTGCCATCGGGTGGCAAGCCTTCTGAAGCGTTGGCTTCTGGGTACTCATCAGGGCGCTGTCAGTCATGAGCATTTAGCCTACTATCTCGACGAGTTCACATTCCGTTTCAACAGGAGGACTTCTCGCTATAGGGGTAAGCTATTTTACCGTCTGCTTCAGCAGGCGGTGGTGGTCGAGCCGGTACCCGTGAAATCTTTAATCAAGAATATTCGGGGCAGAAAGCCCGACCACTATATATAGGGGGTGCCGGAGTCATCGACATACCCCCACTATTCAATTCATTCGTCGGTGATTGCATGATTGAAAATTCCTACTCTTGAAACCACCAATACATCTTCAACACTCTTGACTTTTCGACATCATATAACCAGGTTCAATACTTGAACTTCTTCATCTCCTCGGCTAAGGTGGACTGGGAGAGGTTGACGTAAATCTGGGTGGCGGCAGAGTGGCGCAGGTTGTGGAAGTGGACGTCTTCGATGCCGCACTCTCGGGAGATTCTTTTGAATCGGTGGCTGACGGTGTCCTTGTGGAACTGATGGAATACCGGCCCCAGGTTTTTCGGTTCTCCCATGGCGTCAAGGGCTGGGGGCAGTAAAGGGACCACACGTTCCTTGTTCCCTTTACCACGAACGATACAACATTATAACTTTTTTACCATAAAGATTGCTGAAATAAAAGCGGTTTCTTTGTTCCAAAGGAATAAATGGGTTTCGGGGTGTCGCCTGATGGTTCATTTCAGTTCATTTGCGTTGAAAAGGTCATCGGGATGGCCTGCGAGGTGTTGTCGTTTGAATGGCAAGGGGGCAGGACAACGGTTGTGCCCATGCCTGATGCTCAGATGGTGTCAAAGTTGTCGACGGGTTCTGATCGATCCGACTTCCCGGCCCACGACTGTTGTTCAGACTATCCCCCTCGACCAGTCCCCAGCCTCCAAACTGCCTAGATTCTGCTAGCAGCACTGCCCGAATTTGCCCGGGTTTGCCGAGTAAATGAGAAAAGGGTTCCTGGAGCAACTACCAGAAACCCTTGTAAAATCTGGAGCCGGCGATGGGATTTGAACCCGCGACCTGCTGATTACGAATCAGCTGCTCTACCACTGAGCTACGCCGGCCGAGTCACGCTTCTTATAACAGATTATCCCGACCTGTCAAGCCGAAGTCCGATCCTCCGGCCTCCCGGTCTTCCTGGCTTTTCCAGATAAGTCGGAGCGGACCAAGCCAGTAACAATAAACGAAACCGGAACTTACTCAGCCGATAACTAATTTAAATAATTAGTTAAAAATAGATCAAGGCTTGACCGGAGGAATATTGTGGGATACTATTACCTGAAAGGGTCCCCCCTCTCGATACCGTTGCCTCCAGGACCGCGGCTGGACGGGCGGCGAGAAAAACTTGTCGGATTCGTGGCCTTGGTCCGCTGGCAACGATCGGAGCGCCGGGATACAGGCTGAAAGGGCAATACCTCGAACGCCGGGCAATTCCCGGCGATGCAAAAAATCAAACCTGATCGTTGGGGGCCAGGCGATCCGTCGGCCCGCTGACCTGCTTATTCTTAGATCAAACAGAATAGACTAGAGTAACACGGCAAGGGTCATCCGTAATCAATCCCTAGCTGTAAAGGAGGTCAGTCATGGTGGAACCGGAAACCAGGGCGAATGCATCAGGGCAGGTCCAGACGGAAATCAACCGGATCGAGGAACTAATCAACCAAAGCCAACAGCGCCGATACAAGCTTCGTTGGATCAGCCGAGGTGTGACCCTGGCCATACTTGTGGTCTTCGGCGTTTATAGCCTCCTTTTTTACCAGACCATAACCCGCAACCTGGCCGCGGAAAAATTCGCCGAAAGCATCCAGACCCACGTCACCCAACTGGCACCCTTTATCACCGATGCCGTCCTGGAGGTCCTGGTCGGAGTATCTCCGGTTTATGTGGACCTGGCCGGCAAGAAGGCGGAAAAGATGACGCCGGCCTTGATGGCCACTCTGGAAAAACAGGCCGATCAGTTAGTGGCCCATTTGTCCGCGTTCGGCCAAAAGGAAGTCAGGGACCGCCTGGAAAACATCGTCAAGCGGGCGGCCAATGACTTCAAGAAGGCTTACCCCGACCTGACGGATGAACAACTGGAATGGTTCGTGGAAGAATCCGAAGAAGAGCTGGAGGGCCTTTTTACCCAGGTGGCGGAGCACATCGTGACCGAATCTTTACCCGAGATATTGGAAATGAAATTCCTGGCCGAATCATTGGGCGATCACAACCTGCCCAAGGAAGAGATGGAATTGATCCGTCTGTTCTTGCACAAACTGCTCCAAAGGGTGGATATGGAAATAATGGAGGCTGACCATGTCTAACGATACGATTCGCGCCAATACAGACCAACTCCGCGGCCAAATCCTCAAACTGATCGGCCAGGAAGAAAAACATCTCCGCCTGACCATCTACGTCAAGGTGATCCTCCTGGCTTTCGTCATTATTTACTTGGGCTGGGCCTACTCCAACGTGAGCATCCTGGACGCGGACCTGCTGGTGCTGTCGGCCAAGGAAAAGATCGTGGACATACTGCCGCAGGCCAAGGATAAAATGAAGGAACGCCTGGCCCAGATGGCCCCGGGCATAATCAATCAGGTCGGCGACGGCATCCTGGAAAGCATTCCCAAACTGAGCCAGAGCCTGGAAGACCAGATCAAGAAAACTCTGTTGTCCTATGCCGACCCCGTGGAAAAAGACATATCCGGCTGGCTGTCGGAATTCGTCACGGAGACGCGGGCCATAACCGAAGAGATGTTTCCCGGCCGTTCCTCCTATGAACAGATAACGTTGATGCGGACTTATATTTTGGAAGACCTGTCCGAGGCCCTTAAGGGGGTAAGCTACGAAATCGGGGATTCGGTTCGGGACGTTGGGTTTACCGAACAGCTCCGGCACTTGGTCAGAGGCAAAAACCTGTCCGCCCAGGAAAAACTGCATCGAGACATAATCGCCCTGTGGTATGTCATCGTGGAACGCAAAATCAGCGATCTGGATTTTGTGTCTGTACCGATAATCAGTCCACCGCCGGAGTGACGGGTGGTTCAAACCGGTCGGCGGAGCTTCGAGTCGAACCAGGAGATTCAATCCCGGTGGAACGGCGGGTAACCGGCCGGCCCCAAGAATTGGCTTCGATCTGATGCCCGGAAGCCGCGTCTGGAAGTCGTATCTCTCGACTATTGAAGCGGGGCCGAAGCGGCTCCGACGGATATTCCAGCCCGCGGGGCTTGTTCTAAAAGCCATCATCTAAACGCGGAGCGGGGGTTCTCCGAAGGCCGAGGTCCGGCCGCCGCCTCATCCGCCGTTGACTTGACCGAAAACCCGCAGAAAGTTGAGCCCCAGGACCTGAGCCGCCTGGGTATCGTCGAGGCCGGCCTCGAAGAGCAGGCGGGTCAGATAAATCTGCTGGGTCACCCCGCCGTACCCGGCCATGACCCCGGGAATGCCCTGGAGGTCCGTGCCGATGGCCAGGTGATCCACTCCAACCAAATCGGCCACGTGCCGCAGATGGGTTTGGAAATCCTTGGCCTCGGCCATGCCCCGGCCCAGGTAATACATGGGCCACAACCCGATGATTCCGCCGGTGGCGGCCACGGCCCTGATCTCGTCGTCCCGCAGGTAGCGGTGAAAATCAAAGACGGCCCGGGCCCCGGAGTGGGAAGCCACCACCGGTTGGGAAGTCAAGGCGGTGATATCCAGCAGCAGGCGACGGCTGGCATGGGAAACGTCAATGATCATCCCGAGTCGGTTCATCCGCCGGACGACCTTTTCGCCTAGAGCCGTGAGTCCGCCCAGGTCTTCCCTTTGGCGGCCGCCCAACCAGTAGTTCCAATTGGTGGCGCCGACGGTGCCCAAGGCGTTGTCGTGGAGATGCACCGGGGACAGGAGGCGTACGCCCTGGGCATAAAGATCGTCCAGGTCCTCGGGATGTCGCACCCCGTCCGCGCCCTCGAGACCCAGGACAAAGGATAACTTCCCGGCCGCCTTGGCCGCGCGAATCCCGGCCGCCGTGGTGGCGATCCGGCCGCCGCACTCCTCGATCTCGGCCCTGATTCTGGCCAACTGGCGGGACACCGAGCGGCGAACGGCCTCGACCGAAAAAGGGCCGGTCACTTGCCGATCTCCCACCGCCGCCAGGACGCAGCCGTCCACCCCGCCCCGGGGCAGGGCCGCCAATCCTTCCAGGGCCGGCATGGTTCTCCGGAAGATTCTGGGGCTCAGGTGACGGACCAGGGCGGGCAGACCGCTGCGCGGATGAAAATGGAGGTCGTAAACCAATGATTTATAGTGGAATTGGTTCAGGTTACGCCATTCAGCCCGTGAGAAGGGAACGGTCTCCGCTTCGAAGGGCCACGGCCGGAGGGAAGCCGGGTGGTGATCTATTCGGGGCTCGTGGTGCAACATACGGTCAAACCAGCTCGAGGACCTGATGATCGCCGTGGCGGGGGCGTAGAAGCCCTTTTCATCACCTTATCGTAACCATATCTTAACCTGAATAGAACAGTTATGAAAGGACTGAAAAGCCGATCGGCGCAAAAAAAAAGCGGGGCTGGTCCGGTTTTTCACGCTTCAGACCAAGCCTGGTGATAAGTCCGGACCGGACTGGATTATTAACCTGGTTTGGTGACTAGTCGGTCGGTCAGGGCGGCTGGCCGGTCAGGTGCGGATATAAAGCCGGGGGTCGGGGGGCCGCCGGTCACCGGACATCGGCCCGCCCTGGTTCAGGAGGCGCCGGTGGGCTTGAGCAGGCGATACAGGAAGCCTCTTTGCAAGTAAATGGCCTTTTCCGGGCACATCTCGTGGCAGCAGTAGCAACGTATACATAGATCGTCGGCGATGGTGGCCGGTTGTTGATCCGCCACCACGGCGGCCTGGACCGGGCAGGCCTGGGCGCAGACCCCGCAAGAACGGCATTTCCGCCGGTCAACCTGGGGTTTGACGGACATACCCTCCCTGAATAGGGGCTTGAGGACCCGCAGATACCAGGGCAGCCCGACCCCGGCCAGGTAGGTGCTGGGCGTCTTGAAATCCTTGACCCGCAACTCCCGAAAGGGCACCCCGATCAGATCCACGTTGTCCAGGCTGGTGGGTCCCAGGCCTCTTTTTTCCGCTTCGACCAGGACCGGGTTGCTGGCTTTAGACAGGCCGACGATCTCGCCGGCCACCGCGTCCAGGGCCACGGGGTTGGTCGAGGCCAGCAGCAGGCCCACGGAACGGGGTTGGCCGGCCATGGGCCCTTCGCCTTCCATGGCCACCACCGCGTCCATGACGTGCAGGCGGGCCCCGACCAGTTCGGTCAGGTCCAGGAGCATGTTGGCGAAATGGGTAGTGTCGCTGAGTTTGGCGTGGTACCCGGGCTTGGCCAACCCAGGGATGACGCCGAAATGGTTTTTCACCGCGCCGGTCAGGTAGGTGAACATGTGGGTCTTGAGCTTGCAAAGATTGAGGACCCCGTGGGCCCGGCGGATGGGGGCGATGACCTCGAACATTTTGATCAGGCGGCCCTGGGGAAAGGAAACCTGCTCGTGGGAACAGTCCAGATTGACCTCCACTCCGATCTCCCGGGCCACTTGAGTCATGCCGCTCAGGCGGTATGTTTTTTCCAGGGTCTTCCGGTCGTATTTGTAGCCGCCGCCCGGGCTGTCCACGATGAAGGGGCGGGCGCCCTCGCGGAGGACCGCTTCGGCCACGGCCCGGACTACGCTGGGGTGGGTGGTCACGGCCTTTTCCGGTCGGGCGGCCAGGAGCAGATTGACCTTGAGGGCCAATTCCTCGCCCGGGGCGGCGAACTGTTTCATCCCGCCCATCATTTCCAGCAGCGCGGTCACCCGAGCCGGGGCTTGTTCGTAATCCTGACAGCGGACGGCGTACACGCGGTTGTTCATGGCTCTCTCCGAGGACAGCCCGCCGGCGGGCGGACCGATAATACTACCCGATGACGTTCGAGGCCTGCTTTTGAGGTGAAGCCGGCGCCTGGGCGGATTCAGCCTCGATGTACCGGGCCAAGCGTCGGGCCAAAGCGATGATGGTCAAGGACGGCGGCCGGCCCGGGGAGCGGGGAAAGACCGAGGCGTCGCAGACGTAGAGGTCCTGTATTTCGAGGGACTCCAGGTTGGCGTCGACCACCGTGCCGATGGCCGCCGTACCTCCCGGATGGCCGCCCACGTTGGGCAGCACCAGGAAGGTGCCGGGATTCGCGCCGGCTTCCAGCATGATTCTCTTGCAGATTTCCGTGCCCTTCTGGAAACGGGCCAGGTCCTGGGCCGAGTAGGGTTTATGGACCCGCCCCCGCGGGTTGATCCGCCCTCCGGCGGAGTCACCCATTTTGGCGAACATGCCCATGACGTGGCCGAATCCATACCCGCGCAGCCATCCCAGCACTGAGGTAGGGTCCAGGTAAAGACGCCCCAGGTTGCCGATCATGAATTCGTCCTCGGCCATGTACTGTTCGGCGGCCACGGAAAAAGTCTGCTCCCCCCGGCCCACGGGATGGCGGCTCAAGGCCCAGACCACGTTCATGGGATCGATGAAGAAGCCGCGTCCGGCTCCGCAAACGCCTGATTTCATCAGGATGACGGGGGTGCCCATGCCCCCGGCGGCCAGGACCACCTTTTCTCCCCGGACCAGAATCGGTCCGCGTGGTCCCTGGGCCAGCACGCCCACGGCCCGGCCCCGCTCGATTATAATGCTCGAAACCGTGGTTCGATCCAGGAGACCGGCGCCGCGGTCCAGGGCTTCAAGGACGTACTCCCGGGCCGTCCATTTGGCCCCCCTGCGGCAGCCCAGGTTACAATCGTCGCAATAAGGATCGCAACGATCGGGGTCAATGTATTTGTCCTGGGGCTTGAGAATTATGCCCAGTTTTCCGGCCGCCTCGACCAGCCGGCCGGTGGCCGGCCAGTGGGCGAAAAAATCGTCCGGCAGGGGTTTGATGCCCAATTCGGTTCTGACGGCCGCCACGTCCGGCGCCAGGTCTATCCCCAATTCGTCTTTTAGCCAGGCGGGTGGATCGTAGGCGTTGCCGTTGAAGACCATGGTGGTTCCGCCGACGCAGACGCCGCGGGCCATGATCCCCGGACGGCCGCGGGGTAGGACGATCCGGGTGATGGTGCCCACGGAGAGATAACGCCCCAAGGTGGCGCCGGGCCAGCTCCCTTTTTCGATCAGGAGCACTCGAAGTCCCCGGCCGGCCAACTCCCGGGCCAGGGTGGCCCCGCCCGGCCCGGAGCCTACGATGACCACCTCGGCTTCCATGGTTTTCATGCCAGCTTCTCTCTTTTCACAGCCGCCCGCGCTGCCGCGCTCTTACCGCGTCGCGCCCGCGGCCGATGGACCAGCCCTGAACCGTTCCCTCCAAGCTGCTCGCCATTCTTTGGACCTTATAACCGGTTTCCGACAGGGAGACCAACGGAAACAGCGGAGGCAATGAATCTTCACCCAAAGGCCGTCGCGTCGCCACGCATTCGTCGAAAGCCGCTCAGAGGCCGGATGAAGGCCGCTTGCGCCGGCGCGGCGGCCTCGGCTAAAATGATCAAGAGATGGCCTTGCTCCACCTGTCCCTTGACATACTCCACTCTAAGGTGGATATGGAAATCACAGAGATTGAAAATACCCAAGGTTATGGCTCGATCCAGCTCGGTCCAACTCCGCGGCCAAATCCTTCCGCCGCCGGGGTGACCGGGGTTCAAGTCAATGAGCCTGGCTTCGAGTCAAATCAGGAAAGCAGTTTCCAGTTGATCGGCGGGAATCCGGCCGACTTCAAGAATCAGCGTCGGCCTGATTATGGGGAGTCAGGTGATAAAAAAAATCTCTCATCAACTGGACCGGGCCAGGATGCCCCGGTAGGAGGCAGTCATGTTTAGATGGCTCAAGTCCCTTTTTAAACCGCCTGAGCCGGCCGGGCCGCCTCGATCCCTGCGGACTTTCACTCCGGCGGACCAGACCATCAGCCAGGACAACGTCAAGCCGGCCGAGGGCGGCTGGCTGATCGAGGCCAAGGCGAAAGCAACGGTACGCCTCTTCGAGGTTCCGCTCGAAGGGGTGGACAATTGTATGCTCACCTACCGGGCCAGAATGAAGACCGCCGGCCTGACCGGGCCGACCTATCTCGAGATGTGGTGCCGCATGCCGGGCCGGGGCGAGTTTTTTTCCAAAGGCCTGCGGCAGGCCGTGACCGGCACCACTGACTGGGCTTCATACGAAACGCCGTTCTTCCTTAAAAAAGGCCAGGTTCCGGACCTGATCAAGTTGAACCTGGCCCTCGAAGGCGCCGGCCAGGTTTATATAAAGGATGTCGAACTGTTGATGACGCCGCTGGCTTGAGGGGCCGGTCCCGCCGCCGGATCGAGAAATCCCGGAGGCGGGCCCGGCGGCGCCAGGATCGATCAGGGTGGAAAGCCGTCCGCGCCCGAGGCTCGACGGCTTTCAACACCCTGGCGGTTTACCTGAACAATTGCGTCTCGCCCGGGCCGGGGGCGAAGACCGGCCTGATTTTTTCCAGGTCCGCGGCCATCAGTTCGCCGGTCAATTGGGACATGACCGCTATCTGTTTGACGAAATGGTTCTTATCGAATTTGTCGATGCGCGCCGTGGTGGCCCAGTACGCCCCTTGGACGCCCATGGTGGCAAAAGCGGGCGTCTTTTCCCCAATTTCCCGGCCGAGCGCCTTTAACCCGGCTTCGCCCAGGCCATACCAGACCCCCTGCATCTGGCCTTTCTTGCCGGCCCGCTCCACGCATTGAACCATGCATCTGGGCAGGTCATGGTCCTTGACCGCTTTGATGGCCATATCAATCAGGGTCTGATTATTGCGGGCCCACAGGAAGGAAGGTTCGACCTTCCCGGTCGGTTCAAAGACGTCGCCGTCTTCCCGGGTCTCGACCTGGCCCAGGTGTTCCAGACCTATCACTCCCACTATGGCTTTTCTGGTCTCCGGGTTCCGGGTGAACCAATCCTCCTTGGTGAAGCCTGGCTCCATGGTGGGCATGTAATGGCGGTTATCCAGGTAGATCATGAGCGTCCTGGGCCTCTGGGCCTGGGGCACGCGGCTGAAATAGGCCACCACGGCCAGCACGCCCAGGCCGCCGTTATCCTGGGATATGGCCGGGCCGTCGGTGTGGGTGGCCAGGAGTATCTTTTCGTCGGCGGGAGTGCCGTAGTTCTTGCCCGGAAGATAGCCGATCAGTTGATAGGTCTCGGTGGGCTCGACCTTGGCCAGTAGTTTCAGATTGGCCGTCTGGCCGGCCTTGGCCTTCTCGACCACCTCTGCTCCGGCCTTTCTATCCAGGAAGAGTATGGGGACGCCCAGGGGCCAGGGGAAGGTCGGATAGAGCGGAAAAGTGTACAGTCCGGCCACCCGGTCATAGGAGGCGTTAAAGACGATGACTCCGCCCGCGGCGCCCCCCTTCTTCACGATTTCGCTGACTTTGAGATGCTGGCGAATCTGCCACCAGATGTCGTAAGCCACCGACTCGCTGGGAGGCACGGCGGTGAATAGTGGCGGAAAGGTCTCGGGGCTGGAAATATATTCGTGATCGTTCAGGGTGAACCATTCCAGGTATTTTTTATCGTGAGGCGGTTTGGGGTGGGGCAGGGTGGCGAAGACCACTATCTTGCCCTTGATGTCCGCCGGCGGTTGGAGCGGATTGAAGAAAACCAAAGGCGCGGTGATTCCTTCCGGAGGCGTGGACCCGGAATAGGCGCCGTACTGGGCCACCCGGACCCGCTGGCCTTCCACGGCCAGGGACCAATTCGAGTCATCCGGCCATTCCGTGGTGAACCAGCGGTTGTAAGTCCACTTGTTATGCTGAATGTCCTGAACGCCGTATTCTTTCAGTTTCGATTCGAGAAAGGCCAAATAGAGTCGCCAGGCCGGGCCGCCGGAGAAAGTCGGACCAAAGCTATCCTTGATCAGGTGCCATTGGTACGCCTCGTGCGGCTTGATCAGGAAATCCTTGTTGATGGTGGTTAAATCGGAACCGGAGACCGAAAGGGACCAGAAAACTAGTAACCAGGAAACGAAACCGGCCAGACAGAGTTTTTTCATGGTCTTCCCCCCTTTTTAACGTGGCTTATCCGTTCACGAAAAAATCGAACGACCTCCTGTTTTATTCTCGAACCCGGTTCCAGGCCGGGCCCTGGCTTATCAGCTCGGCGGCCTTACCACGTCCGGCGGACTTTAACGCCTCGCTCGTGCAGATATTCCTTGAGTTGGCGGATGGTATATTCGCCGTAGTGGGTGATGGAAGCGATCAAGGCCGCGTCGGCCCGGGCCTCGGTCAGGACCGCGGCCAGGTGTTCCGGCTGGCCCGCGCCGCCCGAGGCGATGACCGGGATGCCCACGTTGGTCGAGATCAACCGGGTCAGGGTCATTTCATAGCCGGTCTTGGTCCCGTCGGCGTCAATGGAATTAAGGCATATCTCGCCGGCCCCGAGCCTTTCGCCCTCCCGGGCCCACCACAGGGCGTCCAGGCCGGTCCGGGTCCGGCCGCCGTGAATCACTATTTCATAACCCGACGGAGTCTTTTGGCTTGGTTCCACCTTCAGGACGTCCATGCCCAGGACCACGCACTGGGAGCCGAAGGCCAGGGCGCCCTGTCGGATAAGGTCCGGATCGGCCACCGCGGCCGAGTTGACGCTGACTTTTTCCGCGCCGGCCAGAAGCACGCGGCGCATGTCCGCCACGGTCCTTAATCCGCCGCCCACGGAAAAAGGAATGAAAATCTGTTCGGCCGTGCGGCGGACCACGTCAATCATTATGTCCCGGCGGTCGCTCGAGGCGGTGATGTCGTAAAAGACTATTTCGTCCGCGCCTTCTTCATAATAGAACCGGGCCATTTCGACCGGGTCGCCGATGTCCACGTTGCCCTTGAATTTGATGCCCTTGGTCAGTTGGCCGTCGCGGACGTCCAGGCAGGGAATTATTCTTCGGCTAAGCATTTCGTCCATCCCAGCGGCAGAAGTTGTCCAGAATGTTGAGTCCCGGCCGGCCGCTTTTCTCCAAATGAAACTGGGTGGCGATCAGCGAACCCCGGGCCAGGATGGAGGCAAAGGTCACCCCGTAATCGGTCCGGGCCAGCACGTTCTCTTCCCCGGCCGGTTCCGGGTAATAGGCATGGACAAAGTAGAACTCCTGCTCGGGGGTCAGTCCTTCGAGCACCGGGTGATTCCGGACCAGGTGGAGGCCGTTCCAGCCCATGTGGGGCACCTTGAGCCTGACGCCGTCCCGACTCAGGTCCGGTGGAAAGCGCCGGACCCGACCGGGCAGCAGTCCCAGGCAGGGCGTGCCGTGGTCTTCGTCGCTGTACTCGAAGATGATCTGGGTGCCCAGGCAGATGCCCAGCAGAGGCCGGCCCTGGTGGAAGACTTCCGCCAGGACTTCGGCCAGACCCTGACGCTTGAGGCTGTTCATGGCGCTCCCGGCCGCGCCCACTCCGGGAAAGATCACCCGCTCGGCGGACAATATCCGGTCCGGGTCCCGCGTGATCTCGGCCTGGTGACCCAGGCGCCGCACGGCCCGCTCGACGCTGGTCAGGTTCCCGGCCTCATAGTCGATAATGGCTAACCTGGTCATTCAGTCACTCACTATCCGGAAATAAGCGAGAATCGAGCTTAACTTATTGTTCGATCAAAAAGCAATACCGTTCGACTCGACTTGAACCTTGCATGGTCGGCGGAGGCGAGCGCGCCCTCGGGTTTCCTTGACGGCCACGCCGCTTCAGCCTATCAATCCAGACTGAATTATCGGAACCGCGATAATACCTGTCAACTGGAGAAATTGAGCTTTATTATCGGAGAATAGGTCGGGGCCAACTCCGTCCGTCAGAGACCGGGCGAACATCCCGTTCGGGCGGGACCTCTACAGTCCGTTGTTCGAGGTTATTATCAGCGTAACCGATATTAGCCGGAGTCCAGATCATGGTCACCATTTTGATCGTCTATCATTCCCAGGGCGGCCGCACCAGGCGCCTGGCCGAGGCCGTGGCCGAGGGCGTGAACTCCATCGAGGGCGCGCGGGCCAGTCTGAAGTCCGCCGGGGAAGCCGGCCTGGAAGACCTGATCGCCTGCCAGGGCCTGGCCATAGGTTCGCCGGAATACTTCGGTTACATGGCCGGCGCGGTCAAGGACTTTTTTGACCGGACCTATGAGCCGGCCCGGGGCCGCAAGGAAGTCTTCAAGAAGCCTTACGTCGTCTTCATCAGCGCGGGCAACGACGGCAGCGGAGCGCTACGGGCCATCGAAAGGATCGCGCTCGGTTATCCGTTAAAAAAAGTTTACGATCCTCTGGTGGCCAAAGGTGAGGTCACGGAGGAAGCGCTGGCCGCTGGCCGGGAACTCGGCCAGACCATAGCCGCGGGCTGCGCGGCCGGACTCTATTGAACTCAGGCCCGGTCCGGGTTCACTGAAGACGCCTCGGGAGGATGCCGGTCGGGCGAGCGACCGGCCGAGATCGTCTTCATTTGGGCCGCTTGGTCCTTTCGATGAAGGCGTAAGCGCTGTGGTTGTGGATGGATTCGAAGTTTTCGGCCGAAACCGAAAACCAGGTAATGTTGTCGTCCGGTTCCAGCTTGTGGGCGATCTCCCTGACCACGTCCTCGACGAACATGGGGTTGTCGTAGGCGTGCTCGGTGACATATTTCTCGTCGTTGCGCTTGAGCAGGGAAAAGACTTCGGAAGAACAAGACGTCTCCACCAGACGGATCATGTCCTCGATCCAGAGGAAACGCTTGAATCTGATAGCCAGCCTGACTTCACCCCGCTGGTTGTGGGCGCCGTGCTGGCTGATCTCCTTGGAGCAGGGGCAGAGCGTGGTGATGGGTACGGCCACGGACACGATTATGTCCCGGCCCTGGCCGTTGACCGATCCGTTGAAGCTGCAAGTGTATTCCATCAGGCTGGACGTGCCGCTTACCGGCGCCTTTTTTTCGATGAAGTAGGGGAAGGTCAATTCCATGTGGGCCGACTCGGCGTTGAGCCGGCGTTTCATCTCCTCGAGGATGTTGCTCAGGTTCTGCGGCGAGATTTCATGCCGGTATTCGGATAGAATCTCGATAAACCGGGACATGTGGGTGCCCTTGTACTTGTGGGGCAGATTGACGTACATGTTGACCGAAGCCACGGTGCGCTGCTGGCCCTTGGCCTTGTCCAGCACGGTGATGGGGTAGCGGATGTTCTTGACCCCCACCTTGTCAATGTCTATGCGTCGTTCGTCTTCCAGGTTCTGAACGTCTATCATCTCATCCAGTCCAGATGCGACTAGCGGCGAATTTGAACGGGCCACTTTTTACACTCTCATTATATCATAAAGCCATTCAGCCGGCAGAGTAGAAATCTGACCTGGGGAAGCCAGCCGGCGGCCGGACGTAAGCCTTGATCATTCTCCGGCCGCGACCCTCTCCCCCGGTCGGGGGAGAGAGTGGATGTTGGCGGGTGGCCCCTATACCGTTTTAAGGCTCGAGGTTGTCCTTACCAACCCCAGGTCAGGTGCTTATGGATGGACTTGGCCGCGACCCGGCCGGCGCCCATGGCCAGAATGACCGTGGCCGAACCGGTGACGATGTCGCCGCCGGCCCAGACCCTGGGCTTCTTGGTCTTGCCGGTCTCCTGGTCGGCCACGATATAACCCCACTTGGTCGTGGCCAGGCCCGGCGTCGTCCCGGTGATGAGTGGATTGGCTCCGGCGCCCACGGCAATGACCACCAAGTCGGTTTCCATTTCGAAGTTGGAGTCCTTGATCGGCACCGGCCGCCGCCGTCCGGATTCATCCGGTTCGCCGAGTTCCATCTTGAGACATTCCATGGCCTTGACCCGGCCTTTTTCATCGCCGAGGAAGCGCACCGGCGCGGTCAGGAAATAGAACTCGAGGCCTTCTTCCTCGCCGTGATGGACCTCTTCGGCCCGGGCCGGCATTTCGTCGCGGGACCGGCGATAGACGATGCGCACCTTGTCCGCGCCCAACCTCAGCGCGGTGCGGGCCGAGTCCATGGCCACGTTGCCTCCGCCCAGCACCACCACGTTCCTGCCCCGGACGATGGGCGTATCGTATTCGGGGAAAAGGTAGGCCTTCATCAGGTTGGACCGGGTCAGATACTCATTGGCCGAATACACGCCGATCAGGTTTTCTCCGGGGACGTTGAGGAAACTGGGCAGGCCCGCGCCCACGGCGATGAAGACCGCGTCATGTTCCTTGAGCAGTTCGTCCACGGTCTCGCTTCGGCCGATAACCGAGTTGAGTTCGAACTTGACGCCCAGGAGGGAAAGGTAATCGACTTCGGCCTGGACTATGGCCTTGGGCAGACGGAACTCGGGAATGCCGTAAACCAGCACTCCCCCGGCCTTATGGAAGGCCTCGAAGACGGTGACGTCGTGGCCGAGCAGGATCAAGTCTCCGGCCACGGTCAGACTGGCCGGACCGGAACCCACCACGGCCACCTTCTTGCCGGTCTTGGCGGGGAGTTGGGGTAGGGTGACTTCCCCCTGGGCCCGGTCCCAATCCGCGGCGAAACGCTCCAGCCGGCCGATGGCCACGGGTTCTTCTTTCTTGCCCAGGATGCACACGGCTTCGCACTGGGCTTCCTGGGGGCAGACCCGGCCGCAGACCGCCGGCAGGGCGGTTTTCTCCTTGAGTTTAAGGATGGATTTCTTGAAGTCGCCGGCGGCGATCTGGCTGATGAAGCCGGGAATGTCTATTTCCACAGGACAGCCGGTCACGCAGCTCGGTTTCTTGCATTGCAGGCAGCGGCTGGCTTCCAGTTTGGCCGTCTCGGTCGAGTAACCCAGCGGGACTTCCTCGAAGTTGCGGCGCCGCGCCTGGGCCGCCTGTTCGGGCATGGGCTGACGGGGTATCTTTTCCTTTTTTTCCTGTTTTTCCACCATAGTGTTACCTCTACCCGTTCAATCCGATGTTGCACTTGTGCTGGAAAAGTTCCATGGCCTGTTTTTCCTCGGTGACGTAGGCGGCCAGGCGCTTGGTGAACTGGTCCCAATCCACCTGGTGGGCGTCGAATTCGGGCCCATGGACGCAAGTGAACCGGTTCTGGCCCTTGACTGAAACCCGGCAGCCGCCGCACATGCCCGTGCCGTCTATCATGATCGAGTTGAGGCTCACCAAAGTGGGGACATGATAAGGTTCCGTCATTTTGGATATCACCTTCATCATGGGCACGGGGCCGGCGGCTACGACCTGGCCTATCTTGTCCGGCCCTTCCAGGTACTTTTTAAGGATGTCGCTGACAAAACCATGGTGGCCGTACGACCCGTCGTCGGTGCAGACCGTCAGCTTGTCGCTGGCCGCCTTCATCTTGTCTTCCAGAATCAGAAGGTCCTTGTTCCGCGAACCGATGATGGCGTGGACCTGGTTGCCGGCGGCCTTCAAGCCTCTGGCGATGGGATGAACCACGGCGATGCCGGTGCCGCCGCCGATGACGATCACCAGGCCATCCATCTTTTCGATATGGGTCGGCTGGCCCAAGGGTCCGGCCACGTCCTGGTACCCTTGACCCACCTGCAACGTCTTGAACAGAGCCGTTGACTTGCCCACGACCTGAAAAATTATGGTGATGGTTCCGGCCGCCGGGTTCGTGTCGGCCATGGTCAGCGGGATGCGCTCGCCCGTTTCGTTGGCCCTGATGATCACGAACTGGCCGGGTTTGGCTTTGGCCGCGATCTTGGGGGCCTTGATCACGTTCATGACCACGGTCCCCTGGGCCATCTCCTGTCTTTCTAATATTTCGTACATTAATTACCTCCCTTTGCCCTGGTCACTTTTAAAAAAATGGCCTGGTTCAAATTAGATAGAGATAAATAGCACAAGCGTCCGGGCCTGTCAAAATCAGAATTTCGACTCCGGCGCCGGTCGTTTCGTCCGGGAGAATGATTTAACCAATAATGACCAACGGCTGTCGGCGGTTTATCATCCTCGAAGGGGAGACGTACGGGCCGGTCCGGGTCTTGTGATAATTGATTATTAACATTTTGTAGTTACAGGTGGAGTTGAAAAACAGGGTCGGGGGGCGGAAAAATGGATCGCCTATCTTGACGGCCGTTTTTTTTTGTGATACCAAATGGTTTCGTTATGGGGCCTGACGGGCGCAACATTGCAAATTTATTCACAATTACTCGGGAGCGGTGATGGTGACACCCTGACTTGGGTCAACCCCGGCCGGAAGCCGGCCTGAGTAGAAATATCCACCCGGGCGTCCCAGTCCGGACAAGTATGGGATAATAGTTATCATGGAGGAGGAACAGCGATGGCTTATGACGCGGTAAAGATGAAGGACTGGCAGATATCGGAAGAAGCTGAAAAGAAAATGCCCACGCCTTGGGAATGGCAGGAAAAACTCGGCCTGAATAAGGACGAAATCATTCCCATGGGCCGGCTGTGCAAACTGGACTTCCTTAAGATTATCGACCGGTTGAAAGGCAGACCGGACGGCAAGTACATCGAGGTGACGGCCATCACGCCCACGCCGTTGGGTGAAGGCAAAAGCACCACCTCGCTGGGGCTAATGGAAGGTCTGGGCGCCCGGGGTAAAAGCGTGGGCGGCTGTCTGCGGCAGCCTTCCGGCGGGCCGACCATGAACATCAAAGGCACCGCGGCCGGTGGTGGCAACGCTCTTCTGATCCCCATGACCGAATTCTCCATGGGCCTGACCGGCGACATCAACGACATCATGAACGCCCACAACCTGGCCCTGATCGCCTTGACCGCCCGCATGCAGCACGAACGGAACTACAACGACGAGCAGTTGGCCCGTTTGACCAAGATGCGCCGTCTCGATATAGACCCGAACCGCGTGGAGATGGGCTGGATCATGGACTTTTGCGCCCAGTCGCTCCGTAACATCGTCATCGGCCTGGGCGGCCGCCAGGATGGTTTCCTGATGCAGTCCCGGTTCGGGATAGCCGTGAGCTCGGAGTTGATGGCCATGCTGGCCATAGTCAATGACCTGGCCGACATGCGCCAGCGCATGGCCAATATCACCGTGGCCTTTGATAAAAGCGGCAAGCCGGTGACCACCGGCGACCTGGAAGTGGCCGGGGCCATGACCGCCTGGATGCGCAACACCATCAACCCCACCCTGATGTCCACCGCCGAGTACCAACCCTGCATGGTTCACGCCGGGCCTTTCGCCAACATCGCCGTGGGTCAGTCTTCCATCATCGCCGACCGGCTCGGGCTCAAGATGTTCGACTACCACGTGACCGAATCCGGCTTCGCCGCCGACATCGGCTTCGAAAAGTTCTGGAACGTCAAGTGCCGTTACTCCGGACTCAAACCCCATGTTTCCGTTCTGACCACCACCATCCGCGCCCTGAAGATGCACGGCGGCGGTCCCAAGGTCGTGGCCGGCCTGGCCCTGCCCGAGGATTACACTAAGGAGAACCTGGGTCTCCTGGAAAAGGGCCTGCCGAACATGGTCCACCATATCAACACCATCCGCATGTCGGGCATGAACCCGGTCGTCTGCATCAACTGCTTCCATACGGACACCAAGGATGAAATCGCCATGGTCCGCAAGGCGGCCGAGGCGGCCGGGGCCCGGTGCGCGGTCTCGAACCATTGGGCTCAAGGCGGCCAAGGCGCCCTGGAACTGGCCGACGCGGTCATCGAAGCCTGCGATCAGGAGAGCAAGTTCGAGTTCCTCTATCCCTTGGAGACCAAGCTGCGCCAGCGCGTGGACTTGATCGCCAAGAAAGTTTACGGCGCCCAGAATGTGTCCTGGGCTCCGGAGGCCGAAGCCAAGGCCAAGATGCTCGAAGCCGATCCGAAGTACAACGACTACGCCACCATGATGGTCAAGACCCACCTGTCCCTGACCCACGAACCGGCCCTGAAGGGCGTGCCCAAGGGCTGGACCCTGCCGGTCCGGGACGTGCTTATCTTCTCCGGGGCCAAGTTCCTCTGCCCCATGTGCGGCACCATCAGCCTGATGCCGGGCACCAGCTCCGATCCGGCCTTCCGCCGCGTGGACGTGGACGTTAAAACCGGCAAGGTCAGCGGCCTCTTCTAAAACCGCCGCCAGCCTTAGCAGCCCCGACTGACGGAAAGTCCCGCGGAGATCATGGCGGTCTCCGCGGGACTGAAGACAACCCCAGGCCGTTTGTGACCGTGGTTGATCAGAAATGAAGCTGAAACGGCCGGTCCAGAATCCCTTTCCTCTTGAAAGGAAAGGGCCTTCCGTGGTAGGTGAATCCAAAACGGCGCCCCTCCCCGTGAACGGCCACCCCCAAATCCACCATCTGATCGCGGAATGGGCGCGGAAATCCGCAGCGAAACGCGAAGTTGGAACGATTTTGGCCCGCAGGCGTATTCAATATACGTCGAGGAGCCAAAATCGTGAAACGAGCGTTGCAGCCAGGAGTTATGCGCCTGTTGCCTCAAAAGTGGTGAATTTGGTTCGCCCGGAGGCCGTTGACAGGGCGGGGCTTGGTTGCTATAACGCCCGCGTATTTTGGTTTCCTATTTTTCTACTTTTGACGGCAAGACCGGCCTCGACCCGAGGCCGGCCACCGGATTTCGAGGTCTGAAGCAATGGCGGTAAAAACTGATAAAACCGGCGCGGTTCTGGTCGTAGGCGGCGGTATCGCCGGCATCCAGTCTTCACTGGACCTGGCGGAAATGGGTTACTACGTCTATCTGGTGGAAAAAAGTCCGGCCATCGGCGGCCGCATGGCTCAACTCGACAAGACCTTTCCCACCAACGACTGCTCCATGTGCATCATCTCCCCCAAGTTGAATGACTGCGGGGGCCATATCAACATCGAAGCCATAACCAACGCCGAGGTGCTCGAAGTCAACGGCGAGCCCGGCCGGATGAAGGCCAAGGTCCTGAAGAAAGCCAGGTACGTTGATCTGAAAAAGTGCACGGCCTGCGCCGAATGCGCCAAGGCCTGCCCCATCGAGGTGCCCAACGAATTCAATATGGGCCTCGACAATCGCAAGGTCACCTACAAGCGTTACGCCCAGGCCTACCCCAACGCCTATGCCATAACCAAACTCGATGTTTCCCCCTGCACCGTGACCTGTCCGGCCCACGTCAACGCCCACGGCTACGTGTCGCTCGTGGCGCGAGGCCAGTACCAGGAAGCCTTGCAGGTCATCATGGACGTGCTGCCCCTGCCCGGGACCCTGGGCCGCATCTGCGCGCATCCCTGCGAAGGCGAATGCCGGCGGGGCCAGGTCGACCAGGCCGTCTCGATTCGGGACCTCAAGCGCCTGGCCGCGGACAACGCCGCCCTGAAGGCCGTAACTTTCCCCGAGGTCGAAAGCCGGCCCGAGAGAGTGGCCATCGTCGGCGCCGGCCCGGCCGGACTCGCGGCCGCCTTCCACCTGGTCCGCCGCGGCTACAAATCCACCATCTTCGAGGCCGCGCCCGTGGCCGGCGGCATGCTCCGCCTGGGCATTCCGGACTACCGCCTGCCCCCGCAAGTACTTCAGAATGAAATTGACAACATCCTCGAGATGGGCGTGGAGATCAAGTACAACACCGCCTTAGGCAAGGATATCAGCCTGGACGGCCTGTTTGACGCCGGTTATAAGGCCGTCTTCCTGGCTCTGGGCGCCCACGGCAGCCGCCGGTTGGGCGTGGAAGGCGAAGACGCCGAAGGCATCATTCCGGTCACCAAGTTCCTCCGCGAGGCCAACCTCGGCCAAGCACCCAAACTCGGAAAAAAGATCGTGGTCATCGGCGGCGGCAACGTGGCCGTGGACGCGGCCCGGGTGGCCGTGCGCCTGACCAGGGGTCAGAGCCAGGTGACCATGATCGCCCTCGAGAACGAAGTGGAAATGCCGGCCTGGCCCTGGGAGGTCGAAGAATCCCTGGAAGAGGGCGTGGCCATCCGGCACCGCTGGGGGCCGCGCCGCTTCCTGGTCGAGAAGGGCCGGGTCAAGGGTCTCGAACTCAAGAGCGTGACCTGCGTCTTCGACGAAACCGGCCGTTTCTCGCCGGCCTACGATGAATCCTGCCTGGAGACGGTCGAGGCCGATACGATCATAGTGGCCATCGGCCAGGCCCCGTCCGTGGACGGGCTCAAGGGCCAGAACGGCATATCCTTCGGCCGCGGCGGCGTCGTGGCCGCCGATCCCATCACCCTGGCCACCGGCCGGCCGGGCGTCTTCGCCGGCGGCGACATGCATCTCGGACCGAAGCTGGCCATAGACGCTGTGGCCGAGGGTAAGGAAGCGGCCGAAAGCATTGACCGGTATCTTAAGGGCCTGGACCTGGTCGAAGCCCGCGAACCCTTGAAAATACGCGGCGACGAGGAATGGCGTCCCATTCCCAACGACATCCAGAAAAAGGCCCGCCTGGCCATGCCCAAGATTTCCCTCGAGGAACGCGTCGGTTCCTTTAAGGAACTCGAACTCGGCTTCGACCCGGAAAAGGCCAAGGAAGAGGCGGCCCGCTGTCTGGCCTGCGGCGTCTGCTGCCGTTGTTACCAGTGCGTCAAGGCCTGCCTGCCCGGAGCGGTCACCCTCGAAACCCACCAGATGAAGGACGAGATCGTCGAACTCGAAGTCGGCTCCGTGGTGCTGGCCACCGGCTTCGATCCCTTCGATCCGTCCGTTTTCCCGCAATATAACTATACCCGGTTCCCCAACGTGATCTCGGCCATGGAGTTCGAGCGGATTCTGTCCGCCTCGGGTCCGTACCAAGGTCACCTGGTTCGGCCGTCCGACCACCAGGAACCGAAGAAGGTCGCCTGGCTCCAGTGCGTGGGCTCGCGCGAGATCAACCGCTGCGATCGGCCCTACTGCAGCGCGGTCTGCTGCATGTACGCCATCAAGGAGGCGGTCATCGCCAAGGAACACTCCAAGAGCGATGACTTCCAGGCCGCGATCTTCTACATGGACATGCGCACCTACGGCAAGGATTTCGAGAAATATTACAACCGGGCCCAGGAGGCGGGCGTCCGCTTCGTCCGGTCCCGCATCCACACCATCAATCCCCTGCCGGACGGCGGGCTGGAACTCGAGTACGTCAGCGAACAGGGCGAACCCCGCCAGGAGAATTTCGACCTGGTGGTTTTGTCCGTGGGCCTCGAACCGCCGGCCGCCTTTAAGCAGGTGGCCGAACGCCTAAGCGTGAAGGTGACCGGCGAAGGATTTATCTCGGCCTCTTCCTTCGAACCCGTGGCCACCTCCCGGCCGGGCGTCTATGCCTGCGGCGCCATCAACGAACCCAAGGACATCCCCCTGTCGGTCATGGAAGCCTCGGCCGCGGCCAGCGGCGCGGCTTCCGGCCTGGCCGAGGCCAGGTTCACCAGGACCAAAATCCTCGAATACCCGCCGGAAAGGGACGTGGCCGCCGAAGCGCCGCGCATCGGCGTGTTCGTCTGCCATTGCGGCATCAACATCGGCGGCGTGGTCAACGTGCCGTCCGTGGCCGAATACGCCCAGACCCTGCCCTTCGTGGAATACGCCGGCGACAACCTCTTCACCTGCTCCCAAGACACCCAGGGCAAGATCAAGGACCTGATCGCCGAACATAAATTGAACCGCGTGGTCGTGGCTTCCTGTTCACCCCGGACCCATGAACCCATGTTCCGCGAAACCCTCCAGCAGGCCGGCTTGAACAAGTATCTCTTCGAAATGGCCAACATCCGGGACCACAACTCCTGGGTGCACATGACCGAGCCGGACAAGGCCACCACCAAAGCCCGGGACCTGGTCCGGGCCGCCGTGGCCAAGGCGGCCCTGCTCCAACCCATGCGCCAGACGCCCATGGGCCTCACCAAGGAAGCCCTGGTCGTGGGCGGCGGCGTGGCCGGCATGTCCGCGGCCCTGGCCCTGGCCGAACAGGGCTATCCGGTCCACCTGGTCGAGAAATCGAACGTCCTGGGCGGCAACGCCCTGAAGCTGAACTCGACCTGGAAGGGCGAAGATATCAAGTCCTTCGTGGCCGGTCTGGCCAAAAAAGTGGAGTCCAACCGACTGATCAAGGTTTACAAGAACTCGAGGGTCAAGAGCGGAAAGGGCTTTCTGGGCAACTTCGAGACCGTCCTGAGCACGCCCCAGGGTGAAACCACGATCCAGCACGGCGCGGCCATAGTGGCCACGGGCGGCCGGCCGGTCCAGCCGTCCGAGTATCTCTATGGCCAACACCAACGGGTTCTGACTTCCCTCGAGATGGACGAAGCCCTGGCCTCGAAATCGGAGGCGGTCAAAAAGGCCAAGGCCGTGGTCTTCATCCAGTGCGTGGGCTCGCGCGAACCTCAGCGGCCGTACTGCTCCAAAATATGCTGCACCCATTCGGTGGAAAGCGCCCTCAGGGTCAAGGAGATGAACCCCCAGGCCCAGGTCTTCATACTCTATCGCGACGTAAGGACCTACGGCTTCCGCGAAACCCTATACAAGGAAGCCCGGTCCAAGGGCGTCATCTTCATCCGTTACGATCTGGAGAACAAACCCCGGGTGGAAACCGCGGGCGACAACAAGATCAAGGTCACGGTGACCGATCATATCCTGGGCCGGCCGGTCGAGATCGAATCCGACGTGCTGGTACTGGCTTCCGGCATCGAGCCCAACGAGAACAAGGAAGTGGCCGAGGCCTTCAAGGTCCAACTCAACGCCGAAGGCTTCTTCCTCGAGGCCCATATGAAGCTGCGGCCGGTGGACTTCGCCACCGAGGGCATGTTCCTGGCCGGACTGGCCCACTACCCCAAACCCGTTGACGAATCTATAGCCCAGGCCCGGGCCGCCGCGGCCAGGGCTTCGACCATACTGGCCAAGGACTCGATCATGGTCGGCGGCATCGTGGCCGTGGTTACGCCGGAAAAATGCGCGGTCTGTCTGACCTGCGTGCGCACCTGCCCCTTCGGCGTGCCCTACATCGGCCCGGAAGGCCACGCCGTGATCGAACCGGCCATCTGCCAGGGCTGTGGCGCCTGCGTCTCCGAATGCCCCGGCAAGGCCATCACGCTCCAGCATTTCACCGACGAACAAATCCTGGCCAAGGCCCAGGCCCTGGTCGGTTGAGCACTTGAAAGGCGAGGGAAGCCATGTCCGATTTTGAACCCAAGATAGTAGCCTTTTGCTGCCAGTACTGAGCGTACAGCGCCGCGGACCTGGCAGGTTCGATGCGACTGCAGTATCCCCCCAACGTGGAGATCATCCGGGTGCCCTGCACGGGCCGGGTGGATATCCTTCACCTGCTCAAGACCCTGGAAGACGGCGCGGACGGGGTTTACGTGGCCGGCTGCATGGAAGGCGACTGCCACTACCTGACCGGCAACCTCAAGGCCCGCAAGAGGGTCAACTACGTCCAGAAGGTGCTCGAGGAACTGGGCGTGGAGAAGGAACGGGTGGCCATGTACAACCTGTCCGCGGCCCAGGGCCCCAGGTTTGTCGAGATCGCCAAGGAGTTCACCTCCATCGTCAAGGGGCTGGGGCCGAGTCCGTTCAAGAAAACCACGGCCAAAGCGGCCTGAGACCTCGCGGAAGGAAAAGCCATGATAGTAGCCGAAAGAAAACCGATCGAGGAAATCCTGGCCATGGTCAAGGATTTCAAACGGATTCTCCTCGTGGGCTGCAAGGGTTGCGTCACGGTCTGCAACGCCGGCGGACGCAAGGAGGTCGGCATTTTGGCCTCGATCCTGCGTCTGGCCCGCGACAAGGACCAGAACGCCCTCACGGTGGACGAAGAGACGCTCGAACGCCAGTGCGACCCGGAGTACATCGATCAGCTTGTGGGCCGGACCGAAGGCTACGACGCCATCGTGTCCATGGCCTGCAGCGTCGGACCCCAGTTCATCGCCAAGCGTTTCCCCGAAATCAAGGTCTTCCCGGCCTTGAACACCTGTTTCATGGGCGGCGCCCTCGAACACGGCGTCTGGGCCGAATTCTGCCAGGGCTGCGGGGACTGCAAGATACATCTCTTTGGCGGGCTCTGCCCCATCGCCCGCTGCTCCAAGAGCCTCTTAAACGGCCCCTGCGGCGGCTCCAGCGGCGGCAAGTGTGAAATCAGCAAGGACGTGGACTGCGTCTGGCATCTGATCGTGACCAAGCTGATGGAACAGGACCGGCTGGACGTGCTCACCCAGGTCAGACCGATCAAGAACTGGAGCACCAGCCGCGACGGTGGACCGCGCAAGATCGTCAGGGAGGACCTCAAGCTATGAAGTCGGGCAGCAATCTGGAAAAAGTGTTGACCGCCGGCCATTTCGCCGTGACCGGCGAATGCGGGCCGCCGCGCAGCGCCGACGACAAGGTGGTGCGGCACAAGGCCCGGTTCCTGAAGGGGCACGTTGATTCGGTCAACGTCACCGACAACCAGACCAGCGTGGTCAGGATGTCCTCCCTGGCCGCCAGCCTCATCCTGCTCCAGGAAGGCCTCGAACCCAACATGCAGATGGTCTGCCGGGACCGGAACCGGATCGCCATGCAGTCGGACATCCTGGGCGCGTACGCCCTGGGCATCCGGAACCTGCTCTGTCTCTCCGGCGACCACCAGAAGTTCGGCGATCACCCCGCTTCCAAGAACGTTTTCGACCTGGATTCGCTGCAGCTCATCCAGACCGTGAAGCAGATGCGCGACGAGCGCAAGCTTCTGTCCGGCCAGGAGATGGAGGCCGGCTCGGAGCCCAGGCTCTTCATCGGCGCCGCGGCCAACCCCTTCGCCGACCCCTTCGAATTCCGGGTGCACCGACTGGCCAAGAAAGCGGCCGCCGGCGTGGACTTTGTCCAGACCCAGTGCATCTACAACATGGACAAGTTCCGCGAATTCATGAAGCGGGCCGTGGACCTGGGCCTGACGGAAAAAGTAAAAATCCTGGCCGGTGTCACCCCCATGAAATCCCTCGGTATGGCGCGGTACATGAAGAACTTCGTGCCCGGCATGGACGTGCCGGACAAAATCATTGACCGGGTCAAGGGCGCGGACAAGAAAAGCCAGGCCAAGGTGGGCATGGACATCGCCGTCGAGCAGATTCAGGAGTTCAAGGAAATGTCCGGCGTGGCCGGCGTGCACCTGATGCTCATCGAGTGGGAGGAGAAGGTCCCGGAAATCACCAAGGCCGCCGGCCTGCTTCCCCGACCCCAGGTGTAGACCGGTAGGAGCGGTTCCTCGAGAAATCGAAGGGCGGGCCTGGTGCCCGCCCTTGGTGATATAGACTGTTCACCACCCCTTCAGGGCTTCCCAAGCCCGCCTAACTTCCCTGCCTTTGGCCAGGTAAACAAAGTTGCCACCAGGCCTGCTTTATTCTACTATGACGGCGAAAATCATCCTGATTGGAGAAGATCGTCATGCGCCGCATTCATTGCCAAATCAACGAGCAGGAAGAAATGGTCCGCATCCTGGCCTCGACCAACGTCGGCCGGATGGCCACCCTTGACGCCCAGGGTTATCCCTACATCACGCCGGTCAACTTCGTCTATCACCGGGGCCGCGTCTATTTCCATTCTTCGCCCAAGGGCGAAAAACTGGACAACCTGGCCCGTAATCCCAAGGTCGGCTTCGAGGTGGACTTGCCGCTGGCTTATATTGAAGTCGCCTTCAACGAGGCCGGGAACCCCTGCAACACCCACCAGTGTTACCGGTCGGTGATCATCCGCGGCACGGCCAGTATCGTCACGGACGGCGAGTTGAAACTGGCCGCGCTCAACGCCTTGGTGGCCAAGCACGAAGGCCACGGCGATTTCCCGCGGGTCAGGGCCGACAATCCGGAATTCAAGGCCTGCGCCGTGATCGAGATCAAGCCGGAGAGCATGACCGGCAAGGCCGATTTCATGCAGAACAAACCCAAGGACGGCCGTCGCCGCGAAGTGGCCGACCATCTGGCCCGCCGCGGCCGGCCGGCCGACCTCGAAACCGTCCGGGGCATGGGTTTCGATCTGGCAGGCGGTCCCGAGACGGGCTGGCGAGTCACGGATTGAATTGTCAGGGAAGAATCTGAACCATAGGATGAAACGGCTGTCAGGACGACTAGGGATATATCCCATCCCAACATCTTATCTACGACGTCCCGATCAAAACGTAGGGGCGGGGTTTATCCCCGCCCGAATAGTCCCCGCCCTTCCCCGGCTGGATTCATATACGTGGCCGAGATAACCCTTATCCTGGGCGGGGCCAGGAGCGGCAAGTCTTCCCTGGCCTTGCGGCGTTGCGCCCCATACCCCGCGCCTCGCATCTACCTGGCCACGGCCGAAGCCCTGGACCCGGAAATGGCCGAGCGCATCCGCCGGCACCAGGCCGAACGGGGACCCGACTGGCGCACCGTGGAAGAGCCCCTGGACCCGGCCGGCCGACTTCGAGGACTGAAAACCGAGGACGCCTCGATAGTCCTGCTGGACTGCCTGACCTTGTGGTTGAGCAACCTCCTGGCCGGCCGGGGCGCCACCGTGGATGAAGCCGCGCTCCAAACCCAGGACCTGGCCCAGGCCGCCCAGGCCGCGCCCTGCCCGATAGTCATCGTTTCCAACGAAGTCGGTTTGGGCCTGGTGCCGGAAAACAAACTGGCCCGCGATTTCCGCGACGCCGCCGGCCTGGCCCACCAGATACTGGCCGCCCGGGCCGCCGAGGTCCTGTTCGTCGCCGCCGGGCTGGCTTTGAGATTGAAGTGAATTTGGGGAGAACCCCTTTTTGAAAAGATGGGCGCACCGCTGTGCGCCCCTACAACGGGACCCGGCGGCCGAATCGGCCGCCGGGTCATGGTCTAACATAAAATACATGCCGCGACTGTTTTTGATAGCCCTGCAATTCCTCACCGTCTTTCGCCTCCGCCACGATCTGAGGGAAACTCCCGAAGAACTGGCCGCTTCGGTGGCCTATTACCCTCTGGTGGGCCTGATCTTGGGCCTGCTCTGCCTGGGCGTGGGACTGTTGCTGAAAGCCTGGTTCTTTCCCTTGGTAATCGGTCTGCTGATTACTCTGGCCCTGGCCGCCTTCACCCGGGGCCTGCACCTGGACGGCCTGGCCGACACCGCCGACGGACTGCTCTCCCACCGGGACCGGGAGCGCAAACTGGCCATCATGAAAGACAGCGCCATTGGCGTCTTCGGCGCCCTGGCCTTGATTTTCGCCGTCGTCCTGAAAGCCTCCTTACTGGCCGGACTTCTGGATTCGCCCCTCGGGCCGGCCGCGATCGTCCTGTTTCCGGTCTGGAGCCGGTGGGCCGTGTCCCTGACCGCCGGTCTGTCCACCTACGCCCGGGTGGAAGGCGGTCTGGGCCGGCCCTTCGTCAACCTGGCCGGGCCGCGCGAGATACTCGCGGCCGGCGTCATAACCGCCGCGATTTCCCTCATCGTCCTGGGTCTCCCTGGGCTTCTGGTCGCTCTGCTGATCGGTCTGGCCGCGCTTTTCGGCGTGCGGATATGGCGGAGGGAAATCGGAGGCGTCACCGGCGATATCTTGGGGGCGGTCAACGAAATGTGCGAGGTCCTGGGCCTCATCCTGATCGGGGTGCTGGCCTGACCGTCCAGCGCCGGTGTCGGTTTAACTGACCGTGAATAGCACGTCCGCGTTGGCGGCGCCGGCGGCGAAGTCCAGCCACCTTTGCCTGTTACGGCCCTCGGTCAGGTCGGCCATCAACAGGCAGGCCGACTTGAAATCGGCGTTGATCTTGAGGGCCAGGAGACAGGCCCGGCGGGCGTCCTCGATCCGCCCCGCCGACCAGTAGCACTTGGCCAGTTGGTAATACCCCTCGGCCCACTCGGGATTCCAGGAAGCCACCTGGACATATTGTTCCAGGTGATATATGGCCGGGGCCCAGTCCCGGCGGTATGAATATTCCCGGCCCAGGTAATAGCGCTCCCTGACCAGGGAAGGGTTCTTTTCCACTTCCTTCTTGAGTATCCTGAGGATCAGGTCCGGGTCCTGCTGATGGGACGGACTGTAACCATAGTTGATGACGATGTCGCCGCGGTTGTCATCCACCAGGTTGATGCATTCGTGGGCCGCGCCCACCCATTTGATTTCCGGCAGGTTCCGAAACAGCCGCGGGAAATAGTGGACGTTGTCGCCGGAGCACATCTTGAGATAGACCACTTTCCTGGCGGTCTGAATGGCCTGCCTGATCTTGGCCGCGCCGCCGGGCTCGAGTTCCTCGTCGGCGTCAATCGAGAGAATCCAGTCGCCCGAACACCTGGACTTGGCCTGGTTTCTGGCCTCGGAAAAGTCGTCGTTCCATATATAGTCCTGGTACACTTTATCCGTGTATCGCCGGGCGATCTCGACCGTCCGGTCCTGGCTGCCCGTGTCCAAGACCACTATCTCGTCCAGGTCTTGCACGGATTTGAGGCATTTTTCGAGCAGGACCTCTTCGTTCTTGACGATCATGGCCACGGATACTCGAGGGCCGTTCGCGGCCGCCGGCGTCGGGTTCATCGCTCAATAATCCTTTGGTCTTTGTTTGACTTGGAAGGGCGCGTCGAAAACTTCGGTCAGAGCATTGATGGCTTGTTCCAGGTGAGGTCCATCCACCACGCAGGAGACGCTGGAGATGGAGGTGGCGATGGCCAGGGAACCCACGCCCACTTGGGCCAGGGCCGTGAACATGGCGCCCGGGACGCGAGGCTTTTCCCGCAAATGGGGGCCGA
This sequence comes from Thermodesulfobacteriota bacterium, assembly GCA_040755515.1. Classification (GTDB taxonomy): domain Bacteria; phylum Desulfobacterota; class Desulfarculia; order Adiutricales; family JAGVGV01; genus JBFMAW01. Next base: position 218,209 of record JBFMAW010000004.1, read on the forward strand.
AAACACTGATCACGGCCACGTCGGGCGAGTAGGCTATGGCCTTGGCCTCGATGGCCGGCTTCACCTCTTCCAGAACCGTCAGGGCCAAATCCAGGTCCTTGTGGGCCACCACCAGGGCGAAATTGGCCGCGTCGTCCAGGTCAAAGCTCTGCACCATCAGTTCGATGTTTATCCCGGCGCCGCCCATGGCCCCCAGGATGGCCCCGGCCGCGCCCGACTGATTGGGCACGGACATGATCCTGACCAGGGCCCGGCCGTCGCTCTGCATTATGCCGCCGATCTTGATTTTTTCCATGGGCCTGCTCCCCGGGGCTATTCCCAGCGGCGGCGGTCTTCGATCTTTTTGTGAAAGTCGGGAATGGAGCCGCGCGGGACGACCTTGGCCTGACCCTTGATGGTCAGGAACTCCTTGATGTCCCGTTCCAGGCGTCCCACCAGCGCTTTGGTGTCGGCCAGGTCTTCCCGAAGCTCGACGTAAAAGGTCATGACGTCCAGGTCCTCGGCCCGGGTCACCACCACCTGATATTTGAACACCTCGGGGAATCGGGCCATCAGGCCGTCGGTCTGCCAGGGATGGATGAAGGTGCCCCGGACCTTGGTGGCCTGGTCCACCCGGCCTAGCACCTTGGCCAGCATGAGGCCGCTGCGGCCGCAGGCACAGCTCTCGCGGCTGAAAAGCGACAGGTCGCCGGTGGCGAATCTGATCAGGGGATAGCCGCGGTTGAAGTTGGTGGCCACGATTTCACCGGGCGTCCCCGGCTCGACCGGCATGCCGGTATGCGGGTCCACCACCTCGATTAACAGGTTGTCGGGCACGTGGAGGCCGGTCTTGTACCGGCACTCATAGCCCAGGCAGCCCAGAAAGACCGTGCCGTAGGTCTGCCGGATGGTCAGGTTCAACTTCTCTTCCAGTCTGGCGCGCAGGGACTCGGGCAGCATTTCCGCTCCGACCATGGCCTTGTTCAGAAACAGGTCCCGGGTCGGGTTCAGGCCCAGGCCCTCGGCCCGCTGTATCAGCGTGTTCAAGAAACTGGGCGTGCCCATGAAAGCGTTGATTTTGAGGGCCTGCATGACCTTGACCTGCATGAGCGTGTTGCCCACGCCGGCGGGAATCACCGTGGCGCCGATCATCCGGGCCGATTCGTCCAGGAAAAAGGCGTAGGGCCAGAGGTGATAGTTGAAGGTGTTGAGCACCCGGTCGCCTTTTTTGATCCCGGCCCCGCAAAGGCCTTCGGCCCAGGACGTGTCTTGATAGCTCCAGTCTTCCAACTGCCACAAAAGGCCGGGGTTGACATAGATGCGCCGGATGTCCTCCGCGGCCACGGTTTCGAAGCCGCCGAAGGGCGGATTCTCCTTCTGTTTTTCCATGAGGTCGGACATGCGCACGATCGGTAATAGAGGCAGATCGTCCAGGTCCCGAACCCGTCCCGGCTCGATCCCGGCCGCCTTAAATATACCCTGATAGGCCGACGAACGGCTGAAGGCGTGGGCCAGTATCTCCAGGAATCTGGCTTCCAGTTCCAGCCGGCGTTCAGGCCAGGGTCTTGTTTCCCGGACCTGGTTCAGAAAACGATCTTCGGTGTGGGGCATTTTCGCTCCTCGTCGGTTTTAAGAGTACGGCTGACAGAAAAGACTTGACTTGGCCAAATTTAACTTATAATCTTAAATTTAGTCTGAAAAATCAACAAAAAACGTCTTGAGCGGAGTCCGTGGGCGAAATAGGACCTTAGTCCGGAAGCTGTCAGGAAAGCGTATTGAGGTCACTTTTTTGTTGACTTTGACCGGTCCAACCTTTTTTTTTCGATTAAGCCGCGAACGTTTACCACGAAATCAGCCTATCGGCGGTCAGCCGTCCTTAAGAAAGGGTAAAGGTGTTTCCCGGTGGACACGATCACCTTGACCATTAACGGCAACGCCATCAGCGCCCGCGCCGGCCGGACCATCCTGGAAGTGGCGCGCCAACACGGCATTTACATTCCCACTCTCTGCCATCATGACGCCCTGCGGCCCATCGGCGCCTGCCGCCTGTGCCAGGTGGAGGATGAAAAGCGGGGCGTGGTCGTTCCCGCCTGCGTGACCAAGATAAGTCCGGGCCTGGTCATTAACACCGATTCCGCCCGGGTGGTCCGCAACCGGCGGAACATCCTTCGGCTGCTGATGGCCGCCCATCCGGAATCCTGCGTGGTCTGTGAAAAGGGCAACAAGTGTGAACTCAGGAACCTGGCCGCCAAGATGGGTCTGGGACGGCATGGCCTGGATGACATGCCTTATCATCCCCTGGTCCAGGACCTCAATCCCTTCCTGAACCGGGACCTTTCCAAGTGCATCATGTGCGCCAAGTGCGTCCGGGCCGACCAGGAAGTGGTCTGCGAAGGGGTCATTGATTACAACTTCCGGGGCTTCGACGCTCATCCGGCCACGCTCTTCGCCCAACCGCTCGAGGCGGCCAATTGCACTTTCTGCGGCACCTGCCTGAGCGTCTGTCCCGTCGGCGCCATCGCCGAAAAGGAAAAGAGGCGACTGGACCACGCCGGCGCGGCCACCCGCGGGGTTTGCTCCTTCTGCGCCTGCGGCTGCGCCATTTATCTCGAACACGACTATAACGCGGTCCGGGGCGTGGCGCCCAGCGCCAAACCACACACGGCCAACGTCGTCTCGCTCTGCGTCAAGGGGCATTTCGGCCACGATTACCTCAACAGCCCGGACCGCCTGCGCACGCCTCTGATCAGAACCGCCGATGGTTTCAAGCCCATCGGCTGGGGGGAGGCCCTGGAGCTTGTAGCCGGCCGGCTGCGCGACCTCAAGGAGACCCACGGCCCGGAGGCCATAGGCTTCCTGGGCGGGGCCAGGTCCACCAACGAAGAGAACTACCTCTTCCAGAAACTGGCCCGGACCGTCATCGGTACGAACAATATAGACTTCGCCTCGCGGTCTTCATCCTGGCCGGCCCTCGAGGCCGCGGCCGAAGCCACCGGCTTTGCCGCCGCCACCAGTTCGTTCAAGGACCTCGAATTCAGTCAGGTCATAATAGTCATCGGCGCGGACCCCACCCGCACCGCTCCGGTTTTAGGCTATCACCTCAAGCGGGCGGTCAGGCAGGGCGGCGCCAGGCTGATCGTGATTGACCCGGTCAGAACCAAGCTGGTTCCCCTGGCCGACTATTGGCTCCGGCCCAAGGCCGCCGCCGACGTATATATCCTCCAGGGCCTGATCAAGGTCATCCTCGAGGAGGACCTGGCCGACCGCCAGTTCGTGACGGCCAAGACCAGGGGCTTCGAAGTCTTGAAAGAGGACCTGTCCGGCCTGTCCGTGAATGACTGCGCCCTGCGGGCCGACGTGAACGTGGGCGATCTTTACCGGGCCGCCCGCCTCTTTGCCTCCCTGCCCGCCGGTTTCATCGTCCTGGGCCAAGGCCTGACCGGCCAGGCCGACGCGGCCGATCTGGGACGGCTGATAATGGACCTGCTGCTGATCACCGGCAAGCTGGGCAAAGACCGCTGCGGGTTGTTCCCGGTGCTCAAGGAAGCCAATGCCCAGGGCGCCTTGGACATGGGCGTCTGCCCCAACCTGTGGCCCGGCTACAAGCCCTTGGGCGACTCTCCGAGCCGGGAGCGTTTTAGTCAAATCTGGGGCCTAGACCCGCCGGAAGCCCCTGGTCTCGCGGCCGGGGACATGCTGGCCGCGATAGGCGACGGCCGAGTCAAGGGCCTCTACGTATTCTGCGAGAACACGGCCGCCGTCCTGCCGGGCGGTCCGGCGGTGGTCGAGGCCTTAAAGCGTCTCGACTTCCTGGTGGTCCAGGACCTTTTCCTCACCGAAACGGCCAGGCTGGCCCACCTGGTGCTGCCTTCGGCCGCCTGGGCCGAAAAAGACGGCACGGCCACCAACCTGGAACGCCGGGTCCAGCGCCTGCACCGGGCGGTGCAGACTCCCGGCGGATTTCCGACGGATCAAGAGGTTTTCCGGGCCCTGGCCGGCCTTTTGGGAGCTAAATGGGATTACGCCGACACCGACGACGTGCTGGCTGAAATCGAGAGGGTCGTGCCCTTGTACGCGGCCCTGCGCGAGACCGATCTGGACAACAAGGCCGTGTTCTGGCCCCAGCCGGGCCTCGAGGAAGTCACCGACACCCTGCCGCACGGTATCGGCCACTCGGACGGATTGGCCGTCTTCCTGCCGCCGCGGGGAAAGGACGGGGCCGGACTGGCTCTGGATAAGGCCTATCCCCTGGTGCTCATGCAGGGCCATGTCTTGGCCCATCTGGGTTCCGGCGTGAGGTCGCTCCAGTCCCGCCGGCTCATGAAAGCATGCGGTCGGGCCTATCTGGAGGTTTCGCCCGAGGACCTGAAGACCCTGGGATTGGCGGAAGGCGACCGGGTCCGGGTGATCTCGCCCCACGGACGCCTCGAGGCGCCGGTCAAACCGGCGGCCGAATTGCCCGCCGGCCTGGTTTTTCTGCCGGCCTCCTTCCCTGAAGCCAGGCCCAACCAGCTTTTCGCCCCTAGGGCGGCCAACACCAAGCACTGCCTGGTCAGGCTGGAAAAAATCACCGGGTGAGGGAAAAGGAAAGAACATGACGGCCCATGAGATCGACCTGAGCGGACTGACGGACATCCTGAGCCGAGGCCGAGTCGAAGCCGATCTGATCCCCGTGCTCCAGGCGGTGCAGGAGGAATACGGATACGTTCCGCCCCAAACCCTGGAGCCCATCGGGGCGGCGCTTAAAATTCCGGCCAGCCGGGTCCAGGGTGTGATCAATTTTTATGCCATGTTCTACACCGAACCCAGGGGCCGCAACCTGGTCACGGTCTGCCGGGGCACGGCTTGCCACGTCAGGGGAGGCCGGGGCGTCCTCAGGGTGGTGCAGAAAATCCTGGGTCTGAAAGACGGCCAGACCAGCGAAGACTTCGATTTCACCCTCGAAACAGTGGCCTGCCTGGGCGCCTGCGCCCTCTCGCCGGTCATGGTGGTCAACGGGCAGGTGTACGGCCGGATGAATCCCAAGCGCATCGAGACCGTCCTGGCCCAGTACCTGTCAAAAGGGGACGGATAATCCATGACGAAGCTAAGCTCGGTCCAAGACCTGGAAAGGCACCGGCAGTCGCTGGTTTTAGGGCGGGACCCGCGTAAATTAGTGGTCAACGTCTGCGTGGACACCGGCTGTCGGGCTCTGGGCGCGGAAAAAATTTATGACTCCCTGGTCCGGGAGCTGGATCAACGACGCCTGGCCGACACCGTGGAACTCAAAGCCACCGGCTGCCCCGGCTTCTGCCAGCGCGGGCCGGTGGTGGTGGTCAATCCCTACGATATCTTCTATCAGCAGGTGGAAGAAACCGACGTACCGGACATCGTTGACCAGACCTTGTTGAAATTCAACATCCTGGGCCGGCTGCTCTATCCCGACCCCCGCACCGGCCGGCGTTACATTTACGGCCGCGAGAACCCTTTCTACGCCAAGCAGATGCGCGTGGTCATGCGCGACAACGGACTGATCGACCCCACCCGGGTCGAGGATTACCTCGCCCGCGGCGGCTACGGCGCCCTGGCCAGGGTTTTGACCACCATGACCCCGGAAGAGGTCATTAACGTGGTCGAAAAAGCGGGCCTGCGCGGCCGCGGCGGCGCCGGGTTCCCCACCGGCACCAAATGGCGCTTCTGCCGCTCGAGCCCGGGTCAGAAAAAGTTCATCATCTGCAACGCCGACGAAGGCGACCCCGGCGCCTTCATGGACCGGACCGTTTTGGAAGGCAACCCCCATCTGGTCCTCGAGGGCATGATCATGGGCGGGTACGCCATCGGCGCCACCCGGGGCTATGTTTACGTCCGGGCCGAATACCCCACGGCCATCAAGCACCTCGAGATCGCCCTGAAACAGGGCCATGAACTGGGTTTTCTCGGATCGAACATCCTGGGCTCGGGTTTCGACTTCGACATCGAAATCAAGGTCGGCGCCGGCGCCTTTGTCTGCGGCGAGGAAACGGCCTTGATGCAGTCCATCGAGGGCAAGCGGGGCATGCCCCGGCTGCGGCCGCCTTTCCCGGCCCAGTCCGGGCTGTGGGGCTTCCCGACCAACATCAACAACGTCGAGACCTGGGCCAACGTCCGGGCCATTATCGAGCGCGGCTGGGAATGGTACGCCGGCATCGGCACGGCCAACAGCAAGGGGACCAAGATATTCTCGGTCACCGGCCGGATCAACAACACCGGTTTGGTGGAAGTGCCGATGGGCATCACCCTGCGGGAGATCATCGAGGACATCGGCGGCGGGATTCCCAAAGGCCGCAAATTCAAGGCGGCCCAGATGGGCGGACCTTCCGGCGGCGCCATCCCGGCCAGGTTCCAGGACCTGCCCATCGATTACGAGTCCCTCAAGACCGTGGGCTCGATGATGGGGTCGGGCGGCATGATCATCCTGGACGAAAACACCTGCATGGTGGACCTGTCCAGATTCTTTCTGACCTTCACCCAGAGCGAGTCCTGCGGGGAATGCTTTCCCTGCCGCCTGGGCACCAAGCAGCTTCTGGCCATTTTAACCCGCATCACCCGGGGTGAAGGCCGTCCGGGCGACATCGAGAAATTGATCGATATCGGCACGACGGTCAAGGAGTCCTCCTTGTGCGGCCTGGGCCAGTCCTGCGCCAACCCCGTCCTCTCGACCCTCAACTACTTCCGCGACGAGTACGAGGCCCATATCAAGGAACATCGCTGTCCGGCGGCGACCTGTGACGCCATGGTCATTTCGGCCTGCCAGCACGCCTGCCCGGCCGGCATTGACATTCCCAACTACGTGGCGGCCATAGCCGCGGGCGACTACATCAAAGCCGTGGACATCATCCGCGAACGCAACCCCTTCCCGGCCGTCTGCGGCCGCATCTGCGTGCATCCCTGCGAGATGAAATGCCGCCGGGGCGAACTGGACGACCCGGTGGCCATCAGGGCCTTGAAGCGTTTCGCCTCGGATAAATACTTCGCCAAGATGAGCCGGCGCCCCGAACCCTTCCCGGCGACCAAACCGAGGAAAGTGGCCGTGGTCGGCGCCGGTCCGTCCGGGCTGACCTGCGCCTATTTCCTGCGCCAGATGGGTTATCCCGTGGTGGTTTACGAGGCCAAGGACCGGGCCGGCGGCATGCTGGCCGTGACCATACCCGAATTCCGGCTGCCGCGGGAGATCATCACCCAGGACATCGCCTACATCGAGAGCGCCGGGGTGGAAATACGCTACAACTCCCCCATTGACCGGCATCACACCGTCCAGGACCTGCTCAAGGAAGGCTACGACGCGGTTTTCATCGCCGCCGGCGCCCAGGCGGCCAAGTCCGTGGGCATTCCGGGTGAAGAGGAAAAGCCGACCGGCTTGATGTACGGCCTCAACTTCCTGAGCCTGGTCAAGGACGACCCCGATCTGCGCGTGGGCTACAGCGTGCTGGTCATCGGCGGCGGCAACGTGGCCATGGACGTGGCCCGGTCGGCCCGGCGTCTGGGCGGCGGCCAGGTGCGGGTGGTCTGCCTGGAGAAGCGCGGTGAAATGCCGGCCTGGATCAAGGACATCGAGGAGGCCGAGGACGAGGGCGTGATCGTCGAGACCTCCTGGGGGCCGAAACAGGTGCTCATCGAGAAGGGCCGGGTCAAGGGCGTCGAGTTCATCCGCTGCCTGTCGGTCTTTGACCTGGAAGGCCGCTTCCGGCCGGTCTTTGACCAGGAACAGAAGACGGTCTTCGAGTGCGATACCTTGATAATCGCCATCGGCCAGGCCCCGGATTTGAGCTTCCTGTCCGAGGACGAAGGCCTGGAAAGGGCATTATGGGGCACCCTGCAGGTGAATGAAAACACCCTGGCCACCAATATCCCGGGCATCTTCGCCGGCGGCGATTTCACCACCGGCCCCACCTTCGTCATCCGGGCCGTCTCTTCGGGCCGGCGGGCGGCCCTGGCCATCGCCAAATATCTCCAGGGCGACGTTTCGAAGGTGGTCATGCCGGATGAAAAAACAGCCTTGGGCGTGGAAACGGACCGGCTCTCCCAGGAAGAGGCAGAAGTGCCGCTGACCGGCCGCGTCAAGCTGCCCCAGGAGGAAATAAAGGTCCGGATACAGGACTTCCGTGAAGTCGAGGCCGGCTATGAAGAACATCAGGCCAGGGAAGAGGCCCGCCGCTGCCTGCGCTGCGATTTGGAAGGCAAATAAGGAGAAAAAAGATGATTCGCTCGATCACCCAGCCCAAGCCCGAACCGGAACTGGACCGGCTGCTGTCCGGCTTCATCCGCATCTTTATAGTGGGGTGCGGCACCTGCGTCACCCTGACCAAGACCGGCGGCGTGGCCGAGGTCGAAGAGATGCGCGCGCGCCTGCTGGCCAAGGGCAAGATGATCACCGGACGGACCGTGGTGCCCGTGGCCTGCGACGAACTCAGCCACGAGATACTCGCGGAACATCAGGAGGCCATGGCCGCGGCCGAAGCCATGCTGGTCATGACCTGCGCCTATGGCGTCCAGACCATCGCCAGCCAGATGAAGAAGATGGTCGTCCCGGCCCTGGACACCATCTTCGTGGGTAAGGAGTCCGCGGCCGGCACGTTCCAGCAGGTCTGCCTCCAGTGCGGCCAGTGCGTCCTGGGTGAGACCGGCGGGGTCTGCCCGGTGACTTCCTGCCACAAGGGCCTGGTCAACGGACCCTGCGGCGGGACCAACGCCGGCAAGTGCGAGATAGATTCCAACAAGGATTGCGCCTGGACCCTGATCTACAACCGGCTCAAGGAGTTCGGGCAACTGGACTTGATGCGGCGCTACCAGCCGCCCAAGAACTATAACGTCGAACCCCAGCCGGGCAAGTATGTTCTGAGCGAGGCCTAACCCTAGATCATTCTTCAATCAAGGAGAGCCGATCATGGCCGCCAGTTTCAAAGAGGTGCTCAACTCGGGCCAGTTCGTAATCACCGCCGAGGTGGCGCCGCCCAAAGGGACCAACCTGGACAACATGAAGCACCATATCGAACTGTTGAAGGACAAGGTTCACGCCTTGAACGTGACCGATCACCAGAGCAGCGTCATGAGGTTCCCGTCGCTGGGGGGCGCCATGTTGATCAAGGAGATGGGCGGCGAGCCCATTCTGCAGATGACCTGCCGCGACCGAAACCGACTGGCCCTTCAGGCCGATCTGCTTCTGGCCGGCCAGCGAGGCATTGCCAATGTCCTCTGCCTGACCGGCGACTCGATCGTGGTCGGTGACCATAAGCAGGCCAAGGGCGTCTTCGATCTCGATTCAGCCCAGCTTCTGCGGACTATTAGGGCCATGGAAAAAGGCTATGACCTGGCCGGCAACCAGCTCGACGGCGGAGTCAGGTTCTGCGCCGGCGCCATAGTCACCCCGGAAGCCGATCCCCTCGAGCCGCAACTGATCAAGTTCGAAAAGAAGATCGAAGCCGGGGCCGAATTCATTCAGACCCAGGCGGTCTATGACCTGAACCGCTTCGCCGGATTCATGGAATACGCCCGGCCCTTCGGGGTGAAGATACTGGCCGGCGTCATCCTGCTGACTTCGGCGGCCATGGCCAGATACATGAACAAGAACGTTCCGGGCGTGAACGTGCCTCAGAGCCTGATCGATGAAATGGCCGCGGCGCCCAAAGGCCAGGCCATAGCCGCCGGCGTGGCCATCGCCGGCCGGATGATCAAACGGATCAAGGCTGAAAAAATCTGCGACGGCGTTCATATCATGGCCATAGGCCGCGAGGAGAAAACGGTGGACATACTGGCCGCGGCCGGGGTGTAGGGCCCACCGAGCGATGTTGACAAGCTCCCAGGGATGGCGTACATTTTAATCATCAACCGCCGGGTGACGGCCGAAGCGGGACGATTCCACCAGGAGGAGCCTGAATATGTCCAAGCGGATTCTGATCATTGACGACGATCCCGATCTCGTGGAAGCGGTGAGCATGCTCCTGGAAGCCGCCGGGATGACGCCCCTGGCGGCGTACGGCGGCATCGAGGGCCTGGCCAAGGCCAAGTCCGAAGACCCCGATCTGATCGTGCTGGACGTGATGATGCCGGACAAGGACGGTTACGCCGTGGCCAAGGAACTGGCCAAGGATGAAAAACTGAGTTCCATTCCGCTCATCATGCTGACCGCGGTGGTGGACCACATCGGCACGACCCACTATTCCCACCAAGACGGCAAGGAACTGGTGGCGGACGAGTTCTTCCAAAAGCCGGTGGACCCGGAAGCCCTGGTCGCCCGCATTCTTGAACTGGTGCACTAGCGCCCTGGTCTTCAAAACCGGACAAAAAAAGGGGCCGGCCGGCCCCTTTTTCCTTGACCGGACCGCCGGCCTCAGGAAGACTAAACCCCTTGGTCGTTCTCGATCCTCGACTCCATATCGAGCAGTATCATCGCGGCGGGACCAGGGTTGTGCGGGGTCTCCGCGCCTTTCCAGACCGGGTTGCCCGGCGAGCGCCACCGCTTTTGGAAATCCTCCAGGCTTATCTTCAGATATTTATAGATCATCATCTTCTGCAGGAAGTTCCTCTCTTCGAAATTGAGTTCCCGATCGGTATCTATCTTGCGGCCGCCGGTCAATTCGTAGATCATGACTGCTACAGACTTCCAAGTTAATTAATCCGAAGGGTAACCATTCAGCTACGAGTGGCGGCAATATTTAGTAATCGTCTTTGCGAGGAGTCCCGCTCACAGCGGGACGACGAAGCGATCGCTGTAAGATGATTTTATCCTTTATTTTATAGCGATTGCTTCGCTTCGCTCGCAATGACTATTTACTATCTTCCTGCACCTACAACTGCTTGGTTACTCCAAAGGCGTGAACACGGGCAGCCGGACACGGAAGACGCTGCCCCGGCCAATTTCGCTGTCCACGGTCACCTCGCCGCCGTGATCGCCCACTATGGCCTTGACAATGGGCAGACCCAGCCCGGTCCCCACCACGTTCCGGGCCCTTTCGTCCTTGACCCGGAAGAAGCGCTCGAAAATCTTGTCGTGATATTCCCTGGCTATGCCCAGGCCCGTGTCTTCGACCGTCAGCACCAGCCAGTCTCCTTCCCGGTCCAGCCGGAGGCTTATCCGGCCGCCCTCGGGAGTATACCGGATGGCGTTGCTGAGCAGGTTGTTGGTCACGTCCTTCAAGGCCTTGGGGTCGGCCAGGATCAAAGGCGGATTATCGACCAGGACGGTTTGGACGCTCAGTTCTTTCTCCGCCGCCGGGCCGCTCAGAAGTTCCACCGTCTCTAGGATCACGGACCGGACGTCCACGGGCAGTTTCTCCTGGACGAATTGCCTGGCCTCGATCCGGGACAGGTCCAGAAGGTCGTTGATCATGGCCTGAACGTTCTGGATGCGTTTGCGCATCCTGGTCAGCATATCTTGCAGCTTGGGATTGAGTTCGCCGGCCAGTCCTTTCAAAACCACGTGGAACTGGGCGTCCACCGCGCCCAGGGGCGACCTGAGTTCATGGGTCAGCATGGCCACGAAGGCCATCTTTTCCTTTTCCTGCTCCTTCTGGGCGGTAATGTCGCGGACTACGGCCACAAGCCCCAGTATCTGTCCGGTTTCGGCCGAGACCACGTTCACCGTGGCCCGCAGATAAGTCATCCGGTCGCCGGCGATTATGATCTCCTGGGTGATATCGCCGCCGGGACCTCCTGGCGCGTGAAGCACCTGGTCCATCATTTCCGTGAGCGGGGCCAGTTCCACCCAGTTGTCCAGCTTCGAGCCGATCAGACCGTTGGGACTCAAGCGGAACATGCCCGTGAAAGCCGGGTTGCACAGGACGATGCCCTTGTCCAGATCGGTGATGAGAATGCCGGCGACGATGCTGTCAACCACGGTCTTGAGCCGGCCTTTTTCCGTGGTGATGGCCCAGAGGCCGCGTTCCCGTTCGGCGCTCAGCTTTTCCAGCTCTTCCCGGAGCCGGATGTGCCCGACCGCCCGGTTGACGTTCAGGCGGAGTTGATCCGGCCGGAAAGGCTTGGTCATCAGATCGTAGGCGCCCTTCTTCATGGCCTCGATGGCCGTCTCGATGGTGGCGAAACCGGTGGCTATGATCACCAGGGTCCCGGGGTGCCGCTGGCGTATAACCTCCAGCACCTCCAGGCCGTCCAGGCCGGGCATCTTCAAATCGAGCAGCACCACGTCGGCCGGCCGCCGGGACAGTTCGGCCAGGGCTTCGTCGCCCTGGGCCGCCTGTCTGACCTGATAGCCCTGCCGGGAGAGTATGCGGTCGGTGCCCTCGCGGATGTTCCGCTCGTCGTCCACGACCAGGATGCTGTATAGTCGGTCGCTTTCAGCCAAGGCCCTCTCCTCCGGACGCCACCGTCAGCATTAACTCGATGACGAAGGTGGTGCCTTCCCCCGGCGCGCTGCAGACCGTTATCCGGCCGCCGTGGTTCTTGATCACGCCATAAGCCACGCTCAACCCCAGCCCCGTCCCGCGGCCCTCTTCCTTGGTGGTGAAAAAGGGATCGAAGATATGCGGCAGCACTTGGCCGTCAATGCCCGGACCGGTGTCGGCGATTTCCACCCGCACCCGGTCCCCTTGCGGGGCCTGATAGGTCTTGATGGTGAGGCGCCCCCGGCCTTCCATGGCGTCGGCCGCGTTCAGGATGATGTTCATGAAGACGTGATTGAGTTGCTGCAGGTCGCAGGGGACCTTGGGCAGATCGGGGTCGAAGTCGCGGACGATCTCGATACGCTTGAACAGGGGCTGGTTCTCCAGGAGAAAGATGACCCGGGAGATGGCCTGGTTGAGGTCGTTGGGTCTGATCTCGACCGTGGTCTGACGGGCGAAGTCCAACAGTTCCCGGACTATATGCTTGCAGCGCTCCGCGTCCTCGATGATGCGCTCCAAGTCCTTTCTGGCCCTGTCCTCGAGGTTGTAGTCCTCGGTCAGGAGTTGGGCGAAGAGCAGAATGCCGCCCAGGGGATTGTTGAGCTGGTGGGCCACGCCGGCGGCCAGTTTGCCCAGGGAACTCATCTTTTCGGCTTGCATGAGTTGCACCTGGGCTTCCTGCAGTTCGCGCTCGATGCGGATTCTTTCCCGCATATCGCGGAAAAAGCCCACCGTGGCCGCCTCCCGGCCGCCCTCGTACACGATCGAGGCGGACAGGCTGACCGGAACCAGGGACCCGTCCTTGGCCAGCAGGTCCAGGCGGGTGGGGGTGAGTTTGCCCCGGCCGCCGTGTTCGTCGCTCCTCAACCGGCGCATAACCTCGCGGGCCCCGTCGCCGGGATAGATCAGGCGGATGTCCAGGCCGTTCAGGGCTTCCTCCTGGCCGTAGCCGGTTATCTTGGCCGCGGCCTCGTTGAAGATCAGAATCCGCCCCTTCCGGTTCGAGGCGATGATGCCGTCCACCGAACTCATGATCAGGTTGTTCAGGAAAGCGTCGGCGCCGGTAAGCTCCGGACTCAAGCCCCGGGGATATTGGACTTCGGCGTCCAGGCAGGCCAGGGCAATGATTTTACCCTCGTCCTTCAAGGAGAAGAAATGTCGCTGCGTGGTTCGGCCGGCGGCCTCGCCGGCCGGCGATATCCGCCGGATCGCGGCCCGGCCCGTGCGCAGGACCTCGAGGGCGCCGCAATCATGACAGGGTGAATCGGCGTGAAACAGGACCTCGTGGCAGGCTTGGCCCTGAACGGCGGACGGTTCGCCTCCGTCCCGGGTCCGCAAGGCCAGAATTTTCAATTCCGGCGTGACGATGACGCACCGATGGCTGAAAGCCGCCAGGGCCTTAAGCAGATATTTTTCCGCGACCGTGGCCATGTTCGGGTCCCGGCTGAGGCAGGTTGGCCCAGATCATATTTCTTTTCCCGGCCTTGATCAATGAGGGTAACCGGTCCGGACCTCAGGGCATCAGTCCCCCCAGCCCGGACATGAAAGATTCGAACAGCCTGGCCCCGCGTTCCCCTTCCTGTTGGGGATAACTGAACCGCACCTTCAGAAAGACGCCCTTGTACCCGGTCAGAACCAGTTCGGAAAAATAAGCCAGACCGGTGACTTCATAACTAAAGCTGGCCCGGAAGGCCTTGATCTCGCCGCCCCTGGTTTTAATCCTCATTTCCTTTTCCGCGATAGTCCGGAAAGATTTATATAGCCCCGCGGCTCGAAACTGCTCGATGTCGGCCTGGGCCTCTTCATATTGTTCCTTGACCTGTTTGGTTTCTATTCCCGTGCCAATGCCTTTAAGTCCCATGTCGTACAGGTAGACCCCGGCGTCGGCGAATGGGTCCAGCCCCTGGTATTCGACCACCACCCCCAGCCCGGGATCGTCGAACCGCTGGGTCCGAGTGAATATCGCACCCCCAAGCTGATCGGGGAAGGACAGGCCGGTTTGAGGGTGGACGTAAGCCGGCTTTGGGCCCGGTTGAGGTTCGGCCGCGTTGGACAGGGCGCAACTTAATAATATCATAAGTAACACTCCTGACGCGCCGCCGGCCGTTCGCCGCCATCGTTTCATGAATCTTCTCCGAAAAGGCTTCTATTTTGATTCTACCACCGAAACCATATGGTGTGCACCTTTAAATAGCTGACATCAATAGAGCCGTTTCTTGGCCTGGACGGAGAATAAAGACGCCAGGAAAGCCCTTGCCTGGGCTGGAATTTCGTGATAAATAAACCGGCGATTGACTCGGCTCGGGAGGAGATTGTTCATGTGCGCCTCGGCTATGGCTTCTGATCAGAGACCCGCTGACATCACCGACGAGATGATGGCCAAGGTGGATGAGATCATCAAGCGGTCGAAAGACAAGCCCGGATCGCTGATCCCGGTCCTCCAGCAGACCCAGATAGTCTGCGGTTATCTGCCGAACTACGTCCAGACCCATGTCGCCCGCGGCCTGGGCATCCCCGGCAGCTCGGTTTTCGGCGTGGTGACCTTCTATTCGTTCTTCACTATGAAGCCGCGCGGCCGGCATACCGTTCGCGTCTGCCTCGGTACGGCCTGCTTTGTCCGCGGTTCGGGCGAAGCCTTGAATCGGGTCCAGCGCGAATTGAAGGTGAAGGTCGGAGAAACCACGCCGGATCGCCGCTTCACGGTCGAAGCGGTCCGATGCCTGGGCGCCTGCGGCCTGGCGCCGGTAACGGTGGTTGACAACGACACGCACCGGCAACTGACGTCCGATAAGATCATGGAAGTGGTCAATTCCTACCAGTGAGCTTGTGTCTGGCACCCAGATAGAACTGCGGCGGATAATCGAGCTGCTCGACGCCGAGATTCTAAGCGGCGCGGAGGTCTTGGACGCCAGGATCGCCAAGGTGGTGGCCACCGACCTGATGAGCAGCGTTCTGGCCTTTTCCGAACCGTCCACTCTGCTGTTGACCGGCCTGGCCAACGTGCAAGTGGTGAACACGGCCAACGTGGCCGGCCTGGCGGGAATCGTTTTTGTAAAAGGTCTCCGGCCCCAGGACGCGGTCATTGAAAAAGCCAGGCAACTCTCCCTACCCACCTTGCTGACCCCCCACTCGATGTACAACGCCTGCGGACGGCTTTACGGGTCCGGTCTGCTCGGTATATGAGCCTCTACCGCCACGAGTTTCCCATCAAGGAAATGGATTTCATTCACGCCGGCGAGGCCTCGATATCGGTCAAGAACATCCTCAAGGGCATCGGCGCCGAGCCCGATCTCATCAGGCGCGTGGCCATCGCCTCGTACGAAGCCGAAATGAACGCGGTCATGTACGGCCGGGAAGGCCGGATGATCATCGAACTGGGCGAGAACGGCGTGATCGTGATCGTCGAGGACCAGGGCCAGGGCATCTCCGACTTGGAACTGGCCATGCGGGAAGGTTGGTCCACGGCCACGCCCGAAATGAGGGAGATGGGTTTCGGCGCCGGCATGGGTCTGCCCAATATCAAGAAAAACGCGGATGAACTGCGCGTAACCTCCTCTCCCGGCCAGGGCACCCGTCTGGAGATCATCTTCCATAACGTCTGGAAGTCGGTCAATGGCCAAAGAAAATCCTAGAGACCGGGAAGACAAGCTTTCCGTCTATATACATAAAGCCCAATGCAACGGCTGCGTGGTCTGCGTGCGGGCCTGTCCCACCAAGGCCCTGCGGGTCCGCAACGGTATCGCCACGGTGCTGCCGGAGCTATGCGTGGACTGCGGCGAATGCATCCGCGTCTGCCCGCGCGACGCGGTCCAGCCGCGCGTGTCCACTTATAAGGACCTGGCCAGGTTCAAGGTGACGGCCCTGCTGCCCTCGCCCGTTCTCTATACTCAATTCGGCGACGACATCTATCCCAACGACGTGCTGCTGGCCTTGACCAAACTGGGCTTCAACTACGTCTTTGACGAATCCATTTATTGCGAATGGTGCAACCTGGCCGTGGCCGACTGGCTGGACAGGAATCCCGCCGTCAGGACGGCCATCTCGCCCGTCTGTCCGGTGGTTATCCGACTGATCGCCAAGCGCTTTCCGGACTTGATCCCCAACATCATCACGCTCTCGCCGCCGCGCGAGGTCGGGGCCAAGCACATCCGGATGGTGCTCAAGGAGAGGTTGCATCTGGAAGACAAGGACATAGGCGTCTTTCACGTGACGCCCTGCGCGGCCAAGACCGTGGCCATCAACCATCCCCTGGCCCTCAAGCATTCATCCCTGAACGGCGCCCTGGGTCTGCACGAATTGTACGGCGACCTGCTGCAGGCCTTGAAGGAACTGACGCCGGCCGATCACGAAACCATGCTCTTCAAGGCCGGCGGTTCCGGCATAGGCTGGGAGATGTCCGGCGGAGAAGTGGCCGGGTTGAGGCAGGTCGAGCGCACCCTTTCCGTTTCCGGACTCTCGGAAACGATCGAGGTGCTCGAACAGATCGAATCCGACCAATTGCACGACGTCCGCTACGTCGAGTGTCGGGTCTGCCAGGACGGGTGCGTGGGCGGCCCCCTGACCGTGGAGAACCGGTATCGGGCCAGGTCCATTCTGCGCCGCCTGGTTGACACTTTCGGCCGCCTGCCCCGGGTGAGGCCCAAAGACATCAAGCCCATGATCAACCGGGGTTTCTTCGAACTGGACAAGGAAATAAAACCCATCCTGTTTCCCTTGGACCGGGACCCCCTCAAGGCCATCCTGAAACTGAGGAAAGCCGACGAGATCACCGCCCGGCTGCCGGGCAAGCTTTGCGCCGTCTGCGGCGCGCCCGACTGCCGGACCCTGGCCGAGGACGTGGTCCTGGGCAAGGCCAAACTGACGGACTGCCCTTTTTACGAAGTGTGAGGACAGGGGGGAAAACGTCATGACCCTGAGCGATCTTGCGCGGAAGCTGGAACTCAAGGTTCTGGCCGGGGCCCGGGGCCTGGACCGGGAAGTCACCGGCGGCTATACCGGCGATCTGATCAGCGACGTGATGGCCAACAGCCAAAAGGGTCAGGTCTGGATAACGCTTCAAGGCCACATCAACGTGGTGGCTGTGGGCACGCTGCGGGAACTGGCCGGGGTAGTCCTGATCAACAATCGGACGCCGGCCCAGGACGCCCTGACCAAAGCCGAAGAAGAAGGCTGGCCCATGCTGCAAAGCGACCTGCCGGCCTTCGAACTCAGCGGCCGCCTTTACGCGCTTTTATCGGGCTGAGCGAGGTGATTCCTTTTCGGGCCGACCTGCACGTCCACACCTGTCTTTCGCCCTGTGGCGACCTGGACATGTCGCCGCGGGGCGTGGTCGAAGCGGCCGCGGCGGGCCGCCTGGACATCATCGCCGTCTGCGACCACAACACGGCCGAGAACGTGGCCGCGACGCGGCGGGCTTCCGAAAGAAGGGGCGGCCGGCCCTGGGTCCTGGCCGGCCTCGAGGTCTGCACGGCCGAGGAGGTCCATCTGCTGGCCTTGTTCGAGGAACCGGAAACGGCCCTCGAAATGCAGGCCGTGGTTTACAACCACCTGCCGCCCAAGACCAACCGGCCCGAGATATTCGGCGAGCAGGTGGTGGCCAACGAGGACGACGAGGTCGAAGGCTTCAACGACCGGCTGCTGATCGCGGCCACTGACCTGGAACTGGCCGCGGTGGTGGCCGAAATCCATGCCTTGGGCGGACTGGCCCTGGCCTCGCACGTTGACCGCGAGGCCTTCGGTTTGTTGGGCCAACTGGGCTTCATCCCGCCGGGCCTGGCCCTCGACGGCCTCGAGGTCTCGCCGCGTTGTGACTGGCCCGATTTTCTGGCCCGCCATCCGGAGCTGGCCGGCTGGCCCATCGTCCGGTCCTCGGACGCCCATTTCCTCCCTGACCTGGGTTCGGCCTGGACCGAGTTCCTGCTGGCCGAACCCAGCCTCGAGGAAATCGCCCTGGCCCTCAAGTCGGCCGGGGGAAGAAAGATAATCAATACCGGTTGACTTGCTGGAACTTTCGCTGCATATTCTCGACGTGGTCGAGAACAGCCTGGCCGCCGGCGCCGACCTCGTCGAAATAGGTTTGATCAAGGATGAAGCCGGCGACCGGCTCGGTTTGTCCGTGACCGACAATGGTTCGGGCATGCCGGCCGATATACTCGAGCGGGTGGCCGATCCTTTTTACACCACCCGGGTCACGCGGCGGGTGGGGCTGGGCTTGCCGCTGCTGAAACAGGCGGCCGAAGCCTGCGCCGGTTCTTTCAGCATCGAATCCGCGGCCGGACGCGGAACGAGCCTCACGGCCGAGTTCAGGTTGACGCACCTGGATCGCGCGCCCCTGGGCGACATGACCGGTACGCTCCTGACCTTGATCGTGGGCCGGGCGGAGGTGGATTTTATCTACCGCCAGCGGACCGGACAGGAAGAATTCGTTCTCGACACCCGGGAGATCAAGGCGGCCCTGGACGGGGCGCCTATGTCCGACCCGGAAGTAATCAATTTCCTGCGTGAGAACCTCGGCGAAGCGTTGGCCCTGCTGGGGCCGATCTGAGACGGGAAACTTAACGGGAGCGCTTTCATGGCCAAGTTGAAGCTGGACGACCTGAAGAAGATCAAGGACAGGGTGCAGCGGGAGACGTCGCTGCGTGAAGGCGGGGCCACGGTCAAGGTCACGGTGCATATGGGCACCTGCGGCATAGCTTCCGGAGCGCGGCAGGTCATGGAGGCCCTGATGGACGAAGTCACCATCGCCGACCGCCGCGACGTAGCCGTGACCACTTCGGGCTGCATCGGCCTGTGCAGCGAAGAACCTTTGGTCACGGTGGAGATGATGGAACAACCGCCCATCCGCTACCACTTCGTTGACCCGAACAAGATGAGGCAGATTTTCCGGCGGCACGTGCTGGGCGGCGAAATTCAAACCGATTTCGTCCTGGCCAAGGGCTTGGAACATAAATAACCGGACGCCGCGGGGGGCGACATCTTTTCCGCCGAAAGAGAGCCTCGTCCGCGGCTGGGTTTTTTTCCGCGCCGAGGGGTCACGGCCGGTGAAGTAAATCCGCGAAAAACTCGAGCAGCATCATTTTCCCTAAGGAATATTCTGGCTAAGGAGCCGACCGATGCAAAAGTTCCGTTCTCATTTGCTCATCTGCGGAGGCACGGGCTGCCATTCTTCCGGCAGCGCCCAGGTTAGAAAGGCCCTGGAAGCCGAACTGAGGAAACAGGGCCTGGCCAAGGAAGTCATGGTGGTCGAAACCGGCTGCAACGGGTACTGCGCCGCCGGCCCGGTGATGGTGGTTTATCCGGAAGGCATCTTCTACCAGAGATTGACCGAGAAGGACGTGCCCGTGCTGGTCAGCGAGCATCTGCTCAAAGGCCGGCCGGTCGAACGCCTCTTCTACCGGGAGCCGGCCAAGAAAGACGCCATCCCCGAGATGCTGGACATCCCCTTCTTCGCCCACCAGCAGCTCATCGCCCTGCGCAACAAGGGCCTGATCGACGCCGAGAACATTGACGAGTACATCGCCCGGGACGGGTACCAGGCCGCGGGCAAGGCCCTGCTGGAAATGACCCCGGAACAGATCATCGCCGAGATCAAGAAATCCGGCCTGCGGGGCCGGGGCGGGGCCGGCTTTCCCACCGGGACCAAATGGGGCTTCTGCGCGGCCGTACCGGGCGAGGTCAAGTTCGTGTTGTGCAACGCCGACGAAGGCGACCCCGGCGCTTTCATGGACCGGTCCATCCTCGAGGCCGACCCGCACGCCGTCCTCGAGGGCATGCTCATCGCGGCCAGGGCCATCGGCGCCCATCAGGGCTACATCTACTGCCGGGCCGAGTACCCCCTGGCGGTCAGGCGGCTGAACATCGCCATCGGCCAGGCCAAGGAGTACGGCCTGCTGGGCCGGGACATCCTCGGCTCCGGCTTTGACCTGGACATCGAGGTTTATCAGGGCGCGGGGGCCTTTGTCTGCGGCGAGGAGACGGCCCTGATGACCAGCATCGAGGGCAAGCGGGGCATGCCCCGGCCCCGGCCGCCGTTCCCGGCCGTGTCCGGTCTCTGGGGCAAGCCCACGGTTCTCAACAACGTCGAAACCTACGCCAACGTGTCCCAGATCGTCCTCAAGGGCGGGGCATGGTACGCCTCCATAGGCACGGAAGGCAGCAAGGGCACCAAGGTCTTCGCCCTGACCGGGGCCGTGCACAACATCGGCCTGGTGGAGGTGCCCATGGGCACCAGCCTCCGGACCATCATCTACGACATCGGCGGCGGCATCCCCAAGAAAAAGAAGTTCAAGGCCGTCCAACTCGGCGGGCCGTCGGGCGGCTGCGTGCCCGAGGCGTACCTGGACCTGCCCTGCGACTACGAGGCCATCGTCAAAGCCGGGGCCATCATGGGTTCGGGCGGCATGATCGTCATGGACCAGGACACCTGCATGGTGGACATGGCCCGTTTCTTCATGGACTTTGTCCAGGACGAATCCTGCGGCAAGTGCACGCCCTGCCGGGAAGGCACCCGCCGCATGCTCGAGGTCCTGGAAAAAATCTGCGGGGGCCGCGGCGAACTCGAGGACATAGCCACCCTCGAGGAGCTCAGCGGCATAATCAAGGAATCGGCCTTATGCGGCCTGGGCCAGACCGGACCCAACCCCGTGCTTTCCACCCTGCGTTACTTCCGGGATGAATACGAGGCCCATATCGTCGAGAAGCGTTGCCCGGCCAAGCGGTGCGTCAACCT
Organism: Thermodesulfobacteriota bacterium; assembly: GCA_040755515.1. Lineage (GTDB taxonomy): Bacteria > Desulfobacterota > Desulfarculia > Adiutricales > JAGVGV01 > JBFMAW01. Next base: position 239,269 of record JBFMAW010000004.1, read on the forward strand.
GGTCAAGTTCGTGGTGGACGTGGACAAGTGCACCATGTGCGGCCTCTGTTTCCGGGCCTGCCCGGTCAACGCCATCACCTGGGAGAAGAAGCAGCCGGCTTACATTGATCAGTCCAAGTGCATCAAATGCCTGACCTGCATCAGCAATTGCAAGTTCGACGCCATTGACTGAGCCAATTTTTCCAGCAACCTCGAAGGGCGGGTGAAGACCCGCCCTTGGTTTTTCGGGAGGGCCGCCCGGCTGCCGGCTCGGAGAGCCGTGCATTCGACCCTGACGGTATCGGTTTTGTAGGGGCGCATGGCATGCGCCCTTGACCCTAGAAATAATCGCCTACCCGCGTCCAACCCCCTTTAAAACCCGCTTGACAACCCGAAACCAAATTTAGTAATATTATCTTTATAGTGGGGCAAAAAATTAATTCCGCTAAATGCCGCTTGCTCCTGTTCTACGCCGGTCATGGTGAAAGCCGTCATTTCAAATGGCTTCGCCGGTGGATTGGGTTCAGGATGTAAGTCGTTAGAAGTATATGGAATCTTTGATTCCGCTGTTTTTTCCGGGATTAGAAGATACCAGTAGCATGCTTGAGCATGCTGTGTTTTACAATGGTGCAAGTATGGTTGATATCCAGCATTCCTTTGGCACTCATCTACTGGAGGCGGGCTACGATATCCGCACTATCCAAGAACTTTTTGGCCACAAAGACGTCAGCACGACCATGATTTACACGCACGTCTTGAACAAGGGAGGGAATGGCGTCAATAGCCCATTAGACGGGCTTTAGGCCGGTTTATGCAGACTGTATAAGCCAAAACAAGTAATTAGAGTTCTTGCGAGAATATGAATAATATTCATGAAGTTGGAAATAAACATAAGGAGAGACGGCAGCTTCTTATACAGAAGGATACAGGCTGCATTTGCCGTTTTATGCAGACTGTATAATTATTGTTGGCCAGGAGGAGGAGCATTATGAGTTTACCTAACAGCTACACGCAGAAACCGGGGGCTATTCCAGCATATTTTGACGCAGTCCTGGACGCACAGCCTCCAGAGCGATTCTCCATAAAGTTTCTCGAGAACCTTGGCTTCACAAGCACAAATGATCGTCTGTTCGTGAGTATTCTCAAGGATATGGGGTTTCTCAATGCGGATGGTGTGCCACAGCAACGCTATTATGATTTTATGGATAGATCACAATCGCGCGTAGTGCTGGCAGATGCAATTCGTGAAGCTTTCAGTGACCTATTCGCTGTAAACAAAGAGGCCAACAAACTCAGCGCAGATGATGCGAAGAATAAGCTCCGTACTCTCTACGCAGGCAAGAAGACCGACAACGTTATCGACCGCATTGCCAAAACATTCACGGCCTTGTGCGAGTATGCCGACTTCTCAAAATCAACTGCTGTTGTCAAAAAAGAGGGCTTAGAGAAACCTAAAGAGACAAAGGAAGAAGGGAAAAGTAAGTCAGATCGAGGAATCACTTCTGTTGGAGGTGCAGTGTCACTAGACTCGCTCCAATACCACATTAATATCGTGCTTCCAGAAACAAGAGACCAAGCTGTTTACGATGCGATATTCCGGTCTCTACGAGAGCACGTGGGGACGCGCCATGGATAACATCTACTCCTTCGTCTATCGTGGTGTCCTTGCCGAAGAAGCTATAGACAAAGTTGGCAGGCATCGTCGCAAACATTTTGGAAGTGAGGAGGCCCACGAATTACAGAAGTCCCTATGTTATGACCTCCTGGAACCAGACAGCCTTTCAGATGCACAACGAATGAGCATTGTATATACCGCTATACATGCATTCGAGAATATGGTCCGACATCTTGTCACAAAGGCGATGGCGGAACATCACGGTGAGGAGTGGTGGCAGAAAGTGCCTGAACGTATCCAAAAGACGGTCAAGACAAGAATGGAGGAAGAAGCCAAGTTCAGGTGGCACGGTGCACGTGGTACTTCGGAGATGAATTACTGCGACTTCAGCGACCTTTCCTCAATCATAGTGACGAACTGGCCAGCGTTCGAGGATATTTTGGCAAATCTTGAATGGGCAAAGGCTGTTCTGTCTACGCTAGAAAAATCAAGGAACATTGTTATGCACGGAGGGGTGCTGGCGAAAGAGGATATTGAGCGCATTGGGATGAACATCCGCGATTGGACTCGACAAACAGGATAGGCACCAGGCCAACAAACGGCTTCAGCGGACGGCGTTCAGCCGCCGCTGATCTCATTCGTTCCTGCGGGCGCTGTCTGAAGTGGGAACGCGAGGATGCTTGGGGGTTGACAACGGTTGCGGGACTTGACAGGCTTGTTACGCTAGCGCTGGCCGCATAGCGCCAGTTAGGCGCCCCAAGATGGTGACCTTGACAAGGGAGTACCAAGCGATCGTGAACGAGTGGATCTCATGACGACTCGACGGATCAACGCCGACAAACCACACCTCTGGAAGGCTGACATTGCGGCCTCTGTTGACCAATTCAACCAGTGGTTCATGCGCTTCGCGCCTGAGGCGTTCCGTTCCACGCGCGTGGAGACGACTGAGCACGTCAAGGCGGCGCTCGTGGCAACGAAGGACCTGCGTACTCTGAACGCGGCCATGTTGAAGGCCAACCCCAGCGCGCTCCCGACCCTTCGCATGTGCACCGCCCCGCCGCTCGCCGTGGACCGCCTGATCGGTTTGGCCGACGCGAGCAAGAATCTCGTTGGCCGGATGGAGAAGGGTAAGCTGCCGGCCAAGATGCAGGCCGCGGATATTGACGCGGACTTGACCAAGCTCTGCGGCATTCTGTCGCGGCTCTTGGACCGGGACATCTTTCCATGGCTCGACAACCGGACGGCCCCGACCGACCATGAGCGCGACCGGGCCTCAACGATCGTTGCCGATCGGCTGTGCAGCGCGGTGGCGAACCCGATCGTCCGCAACGCTCAGGAGCAACGACAACTCGCATTGATCGGCGACTATCTCGACGGCCGGGACTATCGCAAGCAAGCCCACCCGCCGGGTAAGCCACTCACGCAGATGGAACCGGGCACGTACGTTTTCCGCATGAACCTGGCCGTCGGAAAGGCTCTCAAAGTGAATATCCCGGTCGACGTCGTGATCCAACCCAAGAGGCTCCGAAAAGACCGGCTGCCAATCCTGATCGAGGCCAAGTCGGCGGGTGATTTCACGAACACCAACAAGCGCCGCAAGGAGGAGGCGACCAAGGTTCACCAGTTGCAGGCAACCTACGGCGCGGCCGTGGCGTTCGTGCTCTTCCTCTGTGGGTACTTTGGCAGCGACTATCTGGGCTACGAAGCTGCCGAGGGGATCGACTGGGTGTGGGAGCACCGGATCGAGGACCTCGCGAAGCTGGGGCTATAACAACGATGATCACGCGACACGTTAACTCGATTGAAGCTCGACGACAGGCCATGCAGGCGGCGCTCGATGCAAGGAAGTCGCCCGCCGAGAGGAACCGCCTAGGTCAATTCGCGACTCCCAACGCCCTCGCGATTGAGATCGCCCGCTACGTTCGGTCCATTGCGGGCCGCCGTCTCCGCACGGTCCATTTCGCCGACCCCGCCATCGGCACGGGGAGCTTCTACAGCGCCGCGCTCGCCGTTTTCGGTCCCGAGCGACTCGAGAGATCCGTTGGCGTCGAACTCGATCCCAGCTTTTGTGATGTTGCGTGCGCTTTGTGGACCGAGGCGGGTCTTGATGTGATGCGGGGCGACTTCACACGTATCGTCGCAAGCAGTAGCCGCCCGGTCGCGCCTAACCTAGTCCTCGCCAACCCGCCTTACGTCCGGCATCATCACTTGGAGCGCGAGGACAAGGAACGCCTGCAAGCCCTCACGCACCGGATGACGGGCGTCGAGGTCAACGGCCTTGCGGGTCTGTACGTTTACTTCCTCCTTCTCGCTACGGCGTGGATGGAGGAAGGCGGCTATGCCGCGTGGCTTATCCCCTCCGAGTTCATGGACGTCAACTACGGCGCGGCGCTCAAACGCTTCCTGACGGACCGCGTGGAGCTTCTCCGTGTTCATCGTTTTGACGCCGAAGATGTGCAGTTCGGTGACGCTTTGGTCTCATCCGTCGTCTTGGTGTTCCACAAGGCGCCCCCGCCACGCGAACATGCCGTGGAGTTTACCTTCGGTGGCACGATGGCTCAGCCGCACGCCCGCGAATCCATCACGCTCGACCGACTGCGTGACTCACGCAAGTGGACCGTGTACCCCGAGCACGCCAGGAACGACCGTCGCACATCAACGAACGGCGAAGGGCCAATGCTCGGCGACCTGTTTCGAATCCAGCGCGGTATCGCCACGGGTAGCAACAGGTTTTTCGTCCTTGAACGGACCGACGCGGCCAGACGCGGCCTACCGAAGAAGTTCCTACGCCCCATCCTCCCCAGCCCGCGCTACCTAAAGGCGACGATCATCGATGCCGACGAGGATGGCTACCCGCTGATCGACCCACAGTTCTGCGTCATCGACTGCGAGCTGCCGGAGCATGTTGTCGAGGCCAAGTACCCGGGCCTTTGGGAATACCTGCAAACCGCCGAGGCGCTAGGGATCAAAGACGGCTATCTCGTCGGTAAGCGCTCGCCGTGGTACAGGCAGGAGCAACGGTTGGCTGCGCCATTCCTGTGCACGTACATGGGTCGGGGCGCCGAGGAGAAGCAACCGTTTCGCTTCATCTGGAACCGCTCGGCCGCCATAGGGACGAACCTCTACCTCATGCTGTATCCACAGAGCACGCTCGCCGCGAAACTGCGCCTGGAGCCAGAGTGTGGCGCAGCGATCCACGATCTCTTGCGATCTGTCACGGGGCACGAGTTGCGCGGAGAAGGGCGCGTCTACGGCGGGGGGCTCAACAAGATTGAGCCGAGTGAGTTGGGCCGCATTTCGGCAGCACCGTTTATCGAGCGCTGGCCTGACCTGAAGTCCGCTGTACAACGCCAGGCGGAGCTCTTCGGGTGACATACCCCAGAATCAGAGTAGGCACTATGGGGCGCCTAACAACCGGTTGCAGCGGACAGTCCGCTGCGCGGCCCGCTGCTGAACCGGAGCGTTAGGCTTCTTATCCGCAGGTTTCATGGCCACGAAACACACTGTAGAAATTCCATCGACGACCATCCGGGATGCGTTCAGTATCTCATTGGTACAACCGCCGGTGAAAAGAGGCAACTTCTTCCATGATGTCAGGAATGCGTTCAAGAAGCAGCTTGAGAGCGTATTTCATGCACATGGAATTTCCACATTCCCAGAATCCACATTGGGTTACACAAACTATTTTCGAGATAGTCGGAGTGTGTCTGGGAGTAGCCTCATTAAATTTACAGGCTGGCACAACGAAATAAAAAAAGAACTCGATATGAAGTTCTGCGCCGGATATGGTCATGACAACTACAGCCTAACGGCAATCAATTATATCGACAGAGCATATTGTGAATTGCCGTCATTGCTGCCGTTCGTAAAAATCCAAGATTTCTCTCTTGGAAACATACTGATTCTAGTTGAAAACGGAGATTACGAAATAGATGTTGTGTTTGGGAAAGGGCTTTGTGCTACTGGGTACGCACACCAAATTTCCCAAAGAAAGAATAAATCTTACTTTTGTTTGTTTGGTATTCACTTTGATAATGGACTATTGGACGGTCTTGTCGCGACCAACAGTACCTGTCACCACGACCTTGACGAAATCAGGATTGGTACAATTTCTTATCCATTCTTATGTATCTGTCGTCGTTGTGGGCAACTGTTCACATGCTCATGTTTCGATGGATATTACTCCATAAAAGACGACATTGAGCGGCTATTGCCTTACGGAAATAGTGAACAGACACTTCGATCCCACGTTGAAAACATTCAAGTCAAAGATGGCATTTGTAGTTTGTGTACCGGCAAGGTTCCAAGCCATCTTTACGGCAGTGATATGTACTACTCATCATTTCTTCAGCGTTATTTGCCTTACCACACACTTTTTGCTCGAAAAAAACTAGGACATGACGTTTACGAGGGAGAAAATTATAGGCAAATCGAAAACGATGTTAGAGAAGCCTTTGCTTATCCGAAAATTGGCGAGAGGTGGATTTCAGAGACAATTCTATTCAAGGTCGTGGTCACTATGTTTTCCCCAATGGAGGCTGTATATCACTATCGAGGAGTCGAACTTCAGGGGCTTGAGCTTGACGTATGTATACCTGAGATTCGACTAGGCATTGAATATCAGGGTGAGCAACACTATCAGGCCATAGATCACTGGGGTGGAGAGGATGGACTAAAGAAGCGGCAAGAAAATGATCGAAAGAAAAAATTCCTCTGCAAACAGCTTGGCTACACTTTGGTTGAGTTCCATTATTCCGAAGAATTGTCCGAGGAGGCAATACGGAAAATGCTCTCTCGATACTTGAAGACAGCGTAGCCCGGATGGAGCTTTTGCGGAATCCGGGTGAACGGAGCCAAGAGCGTCCCGCATTCCGCAAACTCCATGCGGGCTACATATTTTGGCCTAACCGTCCGTTCCAGCGCACCCGCGCTTCAAGGCGGTTCCAATTTTCGGGTTCCGTGGGCACGGGGCGCTGAACGGTGGCGTTATCCGAGGAACGAGAGACGAACCGTACGATCACCATCTATTGTGCCTGGCTTCAGTTGTAAATTTTCGGAGCTGTCATGGTTGAATTATCGCCGCGGTCGAAAGTGGAGCCTCCTCTATCCGTAAGGGCGGAGTACGCACCGTTCGTTAACTTCGCGATGCAGCAGAACGCGGTTCCACTGCTTAGGGCGCTCGTTGTGACGAACTTCTCCGACAAGCAGGCGACTCGGGTGGTTGTCCGTGCGTGGAGCGACCCGCCCATCGTCGCGGAGAAGACACTGAGGGTGGATACGATTGATCCCGGCACGAGCTACGCTTTCTCGGACCTGGCCCTCACGCTCCTGCGCGAGCCACTCCGTAAGCAGTCCGAGCGCGAGGAAGGGCACCTGTGGATCGAGATCGCCGCTGACGGCGTTCCGCCCAGTCGGCAGCCGCTCCCACTATCCGTACTGGCCTACAACGAGTGGTTCGGCGTCTCCTCGCTTCCGGAGATCCTCGCCGCGCACGTGCTGCCCAACGACCCGGCCGTGGAGCGCGTACTGGCTGAGGCGTCGAAGCTGCTCTTGGAGAAGACGCAGGATGGTTCGCTCTCGGGGTACCAGAGCGGTGATTCACGTCGCGCCTACGCCCAAGCCGCCGCGATCTACATCGCGGCGGCCCGCCATAATATCAGCTATATCAACCCTCCGGCGAGCTTTGAGAACACCGGCCAGAAAATCAGGACCCCGGAGCACCTGTTGGATAGGAAGCTCGGCACCTGTATGGACACCACCACGCTCCTCGCCGCGTGCTTCGAGCAGGCGGGACTGCGACCAGTAGTCGTGCTGGTGGAGGGGCACGCCTTCCCTGGCGTGTGGCTCGTGGACAAGTCCTTCGACGAGATTGTGACCAGCCACACCTCGATCCTCCTGAATCGGATCGCTTTGGGCGAACTCCTCGTCGTTGAATCGACGGGGGTAGCCAAAACGCCACCCGCGAGATTCAAGACCGCACTGGAGCAGGCGAAGACTCACCTCCTAAGCGAGGCGCGCTTTCGCTTCGCGCTGGACGTAAAGGCCGCGCGCCAGGTCGGCATCCGTCCGTTGTCTCTGACCGAGGAGGTTGGTGGATCGGCGGACGAGGACATCGGCTTGGCTGGAGATGCCGTATCCCTCGATGAAGACCTGGCCGTCCCGGAGGCGGTTGCGGGAGCCGGCGCCGCGAAGCCGATACGCCCTCCGCGCGGTCAGGAGAGCGCCGCCGACCGCCTCGCGCGATGGAAGACCAGCCTGCTCGATCTCAGCCTGCGGAACCGCCTGCTCAACTTCAAAGACTCCAAGAAAGCGATCCCGTTACTCTGCCCCGACATCGCGGGACTGGAGAATGCGCTGGCCGCCGACGAGGCTTTTCGCGTACGTCCCAAGCCGGAGGCTTGGGGGGCGGGCGACCCCCGCGATGCCACCCTGCACCGAGAGCAAACGGGCGGAGACGCCTTGGCCGATTACCTGCGCGAGGAGATGTCTCAGCGAAGGCTGCACGCCGCCGTGCCGGAGCGTGAGCTTGCCCGCCGTCTCACCGAGATCGAGCGCACCGCCCGCCTGGGTCTGGAGGAGGGAGGCGCGAATACGCTGTTCCTGGCCCTAGGCTTCCTGGTCTGGACGGAGGCGCCGGCGAGCGACCTCGATCGCCGAGCGCCGATACTCTTGATCCCCATGAGCCTCGAGCGCAAGTCCGTGCGTGACGGGTTCCGCGTCCAGCGGATCGATGAGGAGTCTCGGATCAACGTCACGCTGCTCCAGAAGCTCAAGGTGGACTTCGGCATCTCCGTCGAGGGTCTGGACCCCCTGCCCGAAGACGAGTCCGGTCTGGACGTGCCGAAAATCCTGCGGACCATCCGCGACGCGATCAAGCGCCAACCGCGCTGGAAGATCGAGGAGGATGCCAGTCTCACCATCCTCACCTTCTCCCGGTTCCTTATGTGGCTGGACCTCGAGGCGAACGCCGAGGAGCTTAAGAAGAACGCGGTAGTCCGCCACCTGATCGAGACCTCGAACGAGTTGTTCGACCCAGGCGCGTCGTTTCCCGACCTGGAGACCCTCGACGACCGATATCCGCCCTCGGCGACGTTCTGTCCGCTGCACGCCGACTCCTCCCAACTCCGCGCCGTCCATGCGGCGGCGGAGGGTCGAACCTTCGTGCTGCAAGGCCCGCCGGGTACCGGGAAGTCCCAGACGATCGCCAACCTGATCGCCCACTGCCTGACCGTCGGGAAGCGGGTGTTGTTCGTGGCCCAGAAGCGGGCGGCGCTCGAGGTGGTGCACAAGCGCCTGACGGATGTCGGACTCGGCCCTTTCTGCCTGGAGCTGCACTCGAACAAGGCGACGAAGGAGTCTTTCCGGGCGCAAGTGCGCGAGGCGCTCGCCGTGGCCGGTACCGGAACCAGTGAACGCTGGGAGGTCGAGACGAACCGCCTCGCCGAGCAGCGCAGGGCGTTGAACGAGTACGCCCGTGACCTCCACAAGCCCCGCGGGTTCGGTAAGAGCCCGTACTGGGTCATCTCCAGGCTTATAGGTCATAAGGGCGAACCGAAGGTCGCGTTGGACCTCGGCGATCCTGACGGGCGGACGGCCGAGGAGTTCGAAAGGATGCGGGCCGCCGTGCGCGAGGTGGCCGAGGCGGTGCGCGTCTCCGGCGATCCGGTGGGACACCCGTTGGGCGCGGTCCGGTTGTCCACCTGGACCTACGGCCTTGAGGACGACGTGAAGAAGGCGATCCAGGCCACCGAGGAGGCGCACCGAAGCCTGAGAGCCACGGGCTTATCGGTTCCGCCGGACCTGGATCTCGGGATCGAGGAGGCCTCGCTTTCCGACCTCAAGCTCGCGGGCGAGCTGACCGCTATGCTGGAGAACGCACCGGGCGTCACCCAGGCGATCCTGTCGGAGCCCGACTGGCGGCGCACCAGGGCCGAGCTGAACGGGTGGATCGAGCTGGGAAGCGGGTGTGCCGCGAGGCGGGCGACGCTGCTGGAGACCAACACCGATGGGCTCCTCACGCTTGACCTTCCTGGCTTATTAGAGAAGCTGCGGGCGAGAAAGGAAGTCTGGTTCTGGAAGAAGTGGCGCTGGGGGGTCTTTGTCCAAAAGGCCGTTCGGGCGGTCCGCAAGGACGGCAAAAAGCCAAAGGACTTAGCCGACCTGGAGGAGGAGCTTAGCCGGGCGCTGACCGTGGTCGGGGAGAGCGCCAGGCTGGAGGCCCAGGGCGAGGTCCTCTCCCGGCTCCTCGGCTCCTTCTGGCAGGGACTCGACTCGCGGTGGGACGAGCTGCGACGGATCGTGACTTGGGCGGATGGGTTCCGCGTAATCCTCGACCGTGCTCCGGGCGCCAACCTGGACGCAAAGCTGAAAACCAGGGGCGCGTGGACGCGTCTCGCCACGGAGGGCCGCGCCTTGTTTGCCGCCGGCGCTCCCGCCGCGCGGCAGGCGCGGTCTTTCCGGGACGCCCTTCAGGGCTTCGACCATCAGCGGGCGCGCCTCGCTAACCTCCTGCATCTGGATGACCACCTGGCCTGGGGCGGCGATGCTGACGCGCGGATGCTGGAGAGGGTTCAGACGACCTTACGAAACCTGGACGCAAACCTGTCTCGCCTGCGGGAGTGGTCTCACTACCAGGCGTCGCGCGCGGCGTTTGTGGAGCACCGCCTGGCCGGATTCGCTGAAGTCCTCGAACGCGGTCAAATCGGCGTTCACCAGTTGGAAATCGTGTTCGAGCACTCATTCGCCGACTGGTGGGCGCGGACTGTCTTGAAGTCTATTCCCTCCCTCGCCGGATTTATTGGGGAGAGGCACAACCTGAAGATTCGGGAGTTCCGGGAGCATGATGCCAGGGTCGCCGACCTGACCAGGAAAGAGACTTTCGCGCGGATCGCCGGCGGGATGCCGCGAGCGGCGGCAGCCGGGCAGCGCACGCCCGCCAGTTCCGAGGCCGGGCTGCTCCAGCGGTTCGCCCAAGGTGGGCGCAAGACGATCCGGCGCATCTTCAAGGAGTGTCCCAACGCCCTCGCCAAGTACAAGCCCTGCGTTCTTATGAGTCCGCTCTCGGTGGCCCAGTTCATTGGCGCGGACTTTCCGAAGTTCGACCTGGTCGTTTTCGACGAGGCCTCGCAAATGCCGACCTACGACGCCATTGGCGCTATCGCCCGCGGAAACCAGCTCATCGTGGTCGGCGACTCCCGTCAGCTCCCGCCCACGAGCTTCTTCGAGCGGCAGAAGGGCGATGAGGAATACAGCGAGGACGATCTGCCCGAGGAGTTGGAGAGCATCCTGGAGGAGGCGGAGGCGGCGGGAATTACACCCCTGCGTCTCGACTGGCACTACCGCAGCCGACACGAGAGCCTGATCGCGTTCAGCAACCGGCAATACTACGAGAACCGGCTCCACACTTTCCCGGCGGCGCTCGCGGAGCACCCCCGGCTCGGGGTCCGGTGGTATGAGGTTCCGGATGGGGTGTACGACCATGGGAAGTCGCGCACGAACCGCAAAGAGGCGGAGACGGTGGTCGCCGAGATCGTCCGAAGATTGCGAGACCCCCAAGAACAAAACAGCTCCCTTGGCGTGGTTACTTTCAGCCAGGCGCAACAGGGCCTCGTCGAGGACCTTTTGGACGCGGCCCGGAGCGAGTACCCGGAAATCGAGCCATACTTCACGACGGTCAGCGAACCAGTCTTCGTGAAAAACCTGGAGACGGTCCAGGGAGACGAGCGGGACGTGATCCTGTTCTCGATCTGCTACGGGCCGGACGCCGCCGGGGTCGTTCGTATGAACTTTGGGCCGCTGAACAACAAGGGCGGGGAGAGGAGACTCAATGTGGCGATCACCAGGGCCCGCAAGCAACTGTTGGTCTTCTCCCGGCTGCGGCCGGAACACATCGACCTCTCCCGGACCGAGGCTACCGGCGTTCACCACCTTCGGACCTTCCTGGACTTCGCGAAGCGCGGTCAGGTGGCGCTTGTAGACAAGACATCCCGAACAACCGGCGAGGTGGAGTCCTTGTTCGATCGGTCGGTTCTGGATGAACTGACCAGGCGGGGCTGGCGCGTGGATGCTCAGGTGGGTTGTTCAGGTTACCGGATCGACCTTGCCGTCCGCGATCCCGACGCTCCCGGACGGTACATCCTCGGCGTGGAATGCGACGGTGCAAACTACCACAGCGCCAAGTCGGCCCGGGACCGAGATCGGCTTCGCCAAGCGGTGCTGGAGGGTCTCGGCTGGCGTCTGCACCGCGTCTGGTCGCCCGACTGGTGGTTTCAGCGTCCCAGGGAGATCGCCAAGCTCGAAGAGGCGCTCAAGCTGGCGAAGCAGAGATCCATGACGGCCGACGTCATTGACCTGAGCCCTCCGGCAAATGTCCCTCCGGCGTATGTACCAACCGATAACCCCGCCGAGCAGGATATTAACCGGCGATTCGCGAGGGTAGCGGCGGTTGTCGAGCGAAAGCCCGTCGAACCCCTCCCGGTCGTTGTCGATCTCCCGGGGCAGACGGCCTACCGGCGTTACTGGCCGAGTGCCCAGACCTTTTCAGGTGAGCTTCACGATCCGGCCAACACATATAAGGTGTTCGATCTGGTTAGGGTGATCGTGGCCATTGAGGCGCCCCTGCTGTTCGATACGCTCTGCTCCGAAGTCGCGTCCGCCTGGGGACTGCAAAGGGCGGGAAGCCGCATCCGGGATATAATACGAAATGCGGTCAAACAGAACGGCCTTCCCGTGCGCCGCTCTGGTAAGCGCGAATTCGTCTGGACTAAAGAGTTGACCGAGAAGCCCTACAAGGGTTTTCGCGTTCCTGGGGAGGATGACCCGAAGGCGCGAACGGCGGAGGAAATCTGCCCCGAGGAGATCGCCAACGCGGCGGCCCAGGTCCTCGCCTTGCACATCAGCATGGGCCAGGATGACCTTGCGCGGGAGGCCGCCAAAGTATTCGGCATCACCCGCCTCGGTAACAAGGTGCGGTCGTCCTTCGATGAGGGCATTGAACTCTTGAAAAAGAACAACGGGTGTCGAATCGAGGGGGAGAACCTCGTCGCACCGTGAGGAGGGGAGAATTCAACGCGCCTCCTCGGGCCGAAGGAAGCCGGATAACCTGGCCATCCACGCGGACCCGAACCACGCGGTGAATACTTCCCGGCGCTATCTGGACTTATCGGCCGAATGGTTGCGTGCCGGTTATTGCCGTCGTTAGATCGACCTTCGGAAGAAAATGTGATGAGTGCATATGATAGAAATGAATTGGATTCGGTCTCTTGTTTTTCCCTATCCGCGCCGGATCGTCGGTCGTCAGGCGCAACGGAACAATACTATATCTTTTAAGGAGTCAGGTATGGAAAAAAAACCGCTTACGCATGGACTAGCTAGTCAATTGCTCGCTGGCCTTTATATGCTTAAGGATTGTATTGATAGATGTCATGAGAAAGAATGGAATGAACGCCATAACGATTACCCTTTTTCGCAGGTAGTTTTTCATACACTTTTTGACTGTGATTACCACCTTTGCAATAATGAAGAGGAATTCAAGGAACAGATTTTCCACCGAAAAAATAGGGAAAGTTTCGCCGATTATGAAGAGCTTGAAGATCGGATTCCACGGCATTTATATGAACGGGGTTTCATAAATCAGTATTATGAACATTGTAGAGAAAAAGTTGCATCGGCCATTGAAACAAAAACCGAAGCCGACTTAATAATCCCGAATGCCGATGTCCGCAAGAACATGACGAAACTCGAGCGCTATGTAAATGTTATTCGGCATATACAACATCATACCGCGCAACTTGGACTTAGGCTGCAATTTGCCACTGGTAAAGAGATGGATTGGATCAGCAGAGGGTATGAAAAATGAGTAGTTTGATATATAATTGATACATGGTAACCATCAAAAAATGACAAATTGAAAACACTTGATCCATCTGAGAAGGATACATTTGTCAAAATTCGCGGATTAGCCGGATCCAAGTTGGGTCCAGAATTCACCAGGCAATTCATGGACATGGGGAAAAACAACTTAAGACCGCGATCTGACAATCGCTTCAACCTGACATTTCCTTGGGCACGATTAATGCGGTCGCTGCGTTACGTGCGCCCAAATCATGCCATGCCCCGCGGGCGCGGAAACGCAGGTTAAGCGTATGTTAGGCGGCACGAGGGCCGAGACCGACAAGGAAAGGGGGGAGCGTGATTCCAAACACAAGGGCGAATACGGTAAATGTGGCCGTAGTGCAGGCCGGGTCAGTACCGTTCGACAGCGGAGCCTGCGTCGAGAAGGCGGTCCGGCTGATCGGCGAAGCCGCGGCCGCCGGAGCGAAGGTGATCGTCTTTCCGGAGGCGTTCATCACCGGGTACCCGAAGGGCCTCAATTATGGCCTGGTGGTTGGCGCGCGCGACGCGGCCGGGCGCGAAGAATTCCGACTGTACCTCGACGCGGCCATCGCCGTGCCCGGGCCGGAGACGCTGCGACTGGGCGAGGCCGCGGCGGCGCAGGGCAGCTACGTGGTCATGGGCGTCATCGAGCGTGAACTCGGCACCTGCTACTGTACGGTGCTGTTCTTCGCGCCGAACGGTCAACTGCTCGGAAAACACCGCAAGCTCATGCCGACCGCCTTGGAACGGATGATCTGGGGCTTCGGCGACGGTTCGACGCTTACGGTGGTGGATAGTCCCTACGGCCGGATCGGCTCGGTGATCTGCTGGGAGAACTACATGCCGATGCTCCGGATGGCCATGTACTCGAAGAACGTCGCGCTCTACTGCGCCCCCACGGCCGACGATCGGGACACTTGGCTGGCCTCGATGCGGCATGTCGCGCTCGAGGGACGTTGCTTCGTGCTGACGGCTTGTCAGTTCGTCCGGAAGAGGGATTTTCCGGAGACCGTGCGCGTGTCTCTCGGAGATTCGCCGGACGCCGTGCTGATGCGCGGCGGCAGCGCCATCGTCAGCCCCCTGGGCCAGGTGCTCGCCGGTCCCCATTTCGACGGCGAAGCCATCCTCACGGCGACGCTCGATCTCGACGACATCGGTCGAGGCAAGTTCGATTTCGATGTCGCGGGCCACTACAGTCGGCCGGACGTCTTTCAGTTGATCGTCAACGAGGCGCCGGCACGGGCCGTCGTAACCAAGACGAGTGAATGACGCGGCTCAAGGGCCCCCCAACCACCGGATGCGGCGGACGGCGTACGCGCCGCCGCTGAACCGGAGCGTTGGGCCTGTATATGAGCCAAGTTATCGAATCAGGCTTTGATTATCAATGCACGAAACGCAGGAAAACACAATGGCCTCTACCAAGACCGAACCTCACATTTCCCGGATGAATAGCCTCATTACTATAGTCACAGGCTCACTTCTCTTCGCGCTGGTCGTCGTCCTATTCAACATGATCGGCAAAATGCTGTTCGGAACAATTATGGCCTCTGGACTGAGAGCGAGAGTAACGATCGAGTTGACAAACGCGATGCTCAGCGAGATCGTTGTCCTGGTATTGCTTGTACTTTATCTCAAGCACCGCGGCATAGGGCTTCGGCAGATCGGCCTGTGGGGTTCGTCTCCGGCGTGGGGCTGGATTTCGGCGGCCATGGTTGCGGGCCTCTTCATCTGGTTTAATCTGGCGCTTCCCTTAAGGAATGAGCAGAATCTTGGAGAGGTAAGTCTATTCCACATTTACAATTCGCTAACGGCGGGTGTGATCGCTGGTTTTGTGGAAGAGATTTTCTTTCGAGGTTTCTTCATGACCGAACTGGCTTGGGCCGGCTTTGGAAGGGCGGCACAAGTAACCATTTCGGCAGTTCTGTATGGACTGGTTCATTCCGCTTGGGGCTTCACTTCGGGAATGTTCACCATGCAAATGATGGGAGGCGCTATAATCGGTACGGCCATTTTCGGCGTATCTTGTTCGATAGTGTATTTGGTCAGTCGGCGGAGCTTGATGCCCGTCATTATCGGCCATGCGGCCATCGACTTCGTCATTGAGCCTTGGCTGTTCATGGTTGCCATAACAATGACCCAAGTACATTGAGCACAAAGCCGGCAATTATGACAAATCGATTGCCCAATAAAATCATCGAACCGGCGCCCGACCATGACCGAGGTTTTCTTTGAAGTCCCAAGCGGGCGCGGCTCATGATTGCCGTTAGGCGGCAAGAATGACAATGCATCGATTGGCAGTGATCGTGTCCGCAGTACTAGTTGTGGGCTGTCAGTCTCTCGCACCAAAGGAGGAACAAAAGCTGATGCATGGAAATGTTCAACATCTCAATCCGGCGGGCTTGCACAAGAATCCCGCATATACTCAGGCTGTTGTCGTCAGCGGCAATGCAACGACAATCTATGTTGGTGGCCAGAATGCTGTGGATGCTTCTGGCAACATCGTCGGCAAGGGTGACCTCAGAGCGCAAACGGAAAAGGCGCTACAGAATGTGGAAACAGCTCTGGCGGCAGGCAGGGCCGGACTGCAACACGTCGTAAAGTGGAACGTCTATATCGTGCATGGCCAATCAGCCAAAGTGGGATTCGAGGCGTTTCAAAAAGTGTGGGGCCAACGTCCGAATCCACCCGTCATTAGCGGCATTTTTGTGGCGGCATTGGCCCACCCCGATTTTCTTGTAGAGATTGATGCCATTGCCGTGGTTCCCCAGAAGTGAGCAGCCCAACAACCGGTTCCGCGCGATCGGCTCCGCCGGCGCGTGAATCGGGGCGTTCGGCGGCTGAGGATTTGGGTATGCCAAGGTGTCTGCCTCTTCTTGTGATTTTCTCGGTAAGCATGAATGCTGGCTCCGATCGTCAGCAGCCACCGATCGCTTCCCATGCCAATAACGATCCCGCCGGCCAGACAGCGCGCACGAAGCCACCGCCCAGCGAAGCTGCCACAGCCCCTGGAGAAGCCAAGATGCACTCCGAACCAGAGAAACGCGATCTCGTCGTCACCCGGATATTTGACCCGCCAGTCGAGCAGGCATGGATGGCCTGGAGCGATCCCGATCTTGTGATGCGCTGGTGGGGGCCAACGGGCTTCACTTGCCCGGTTGCCAAGATGGATTTCCGCGAAGGCGGAACGTCGCTGGTGTGCATGCGCGCGCCGCTGACGCGGGGCGTTGGGCGTCATGAGAGATAAGGGCAACGCAATGTCAAGAGAAGGGGCGGTCTATCAATCGTTGGCGTCGTGTGGTGCTGCTCTCATCGCGTTTATCGGCTTCTGCCATGAGTTCGTGGGGCAAGTCCTGTTCGAGTGGGGGCCATCGTTGTTTGGCGGTACCCTCGGATGGCATGCAGCCGGCCTTCTCTTTATTGCTTTCGGCTTACTGATGCTTGGCGGTACCCTTCGCCTTATCAAGTTTCCTGTCGTTCCACTGTCCGTCTTAATGACCGCAATTGGTATCGCCGTGGGCGCCTTTGCTGCAACAGTTCACCATCAATTCCATTTGTTTGCGTTTGCCACAGCCGTAGCCGGCATTATCACGGCGTTTTGCCACCGGAGAGCAATCGCTCGTGCTTGAACACACATGCCGCCCAACCCTTCGTTCCAGGCGACGGCCTGCAAGCTATGCTCGCAGGTGCCCTCCTCGCTTCGCTCGTCGGCCGCCCCTGAACTCAAACGTTAGTCGGCGCGGGCGCCGGGACCGACAAGGAAAGGGGGCTCGGTGATCTGCTGGGAGAACTACATGCCGATGCTCCGGATGGCCATGTACTCGAAGAACGTCGCGCTCTACTGCGCCCCCACGGCCGACGATCGGGACACTTGGCTGGCCTCGATGCGGCATGTCGCGCTCGAGGGACGTTGCTTCGTGCTGACGGCTTGTCAGTTCGTCCGGAAGAGGGATTTTCCGGAGACCGTGCGCGTGTCTCTCGGAGATTCGCCGGACGCCGTGCTGATGCGCGGCGGCAGCGCCATCGTCAGCCCCCTGGGCCAGGTGCTCGCCGGTCCCCATTTCGACGGCGAAGCCATCCTCACGGCGACGCTCGATCTCGACGACATTGGTCGAGGCAAGTTCGATTTCGATGTCGCGGGCCACTACAGTCGGCCGGACGTCTTTCAGTTGATCGTCAACGAGGCGCCGGCACGGGCCATCGTAACCAAGACGAGTGAATGACGCGGCTCGAGGGCCCTCCAACCACCGGTTCCGGCGGACGGCGTACGCGCCGCCGCTGCACCGGAGCGTTAGGCTTTATCAAGAGGATGATGATCGTGAAACTTTCATATCAAATCGTGGGCCTGACTCTCGCGGGTATAATACTGGCCGCATCCGGGCATATTGCCCATAGTGATGTGAACACGCTTCGTTTTTCCGTTAGTATTCCTTCCGCCGATGAAGAAGCGAGGCTCATCTGGAATCTGTTAAAGAATATCAAATTCTATAATAGCAACAACTACAAGCTAAGCCTGCCTGATAGCCTAGTAGTGGCGGCCTTGATAGAAAAAGCGAATAGGAACGAATTGGAGACGAAAGATTGGGACCTCTTGCTCGCAGATTTCGAGAAAACAATCTACAAAAGAGCGGACTACCTTAAAGGCTATGAAATAATCGCGAATTCGTTGACCATAGCGAATGACCAGGTGCGGACGTTTATTGCCTACAACAAGAAATGGGGCTTCCATCTGCCGCGGCAGTACAGTATAAGGCTAACCCTATACGGCCCCGGAGGTTCCTATGACTCGAAGACGGGTAACATAATCATATTGACCACAAAAGAGGGAATGTTCAAAAGAGGGAAAAATCCTCTCGAGACGATATTACATGAAGCGGTCCATATAGGAATTGAAGACCCAATTGTCAAGAAATATGGATTGTCCCACTGGACCAAGGAAAGGATAGTAGACCAGTTCATGGTACATCACTTCATGGACGTATGCCCTGAATATCGAATGCAGGGCAAGGCTGAAAAAGACATAGACGCCATCTTCAACAAGACGGATGTTTGGGACCATCTTCCTGAAAGAGTAGCGCAATTTGTATCTGAGAGGAAACAATGAGAAAGCCTGACCTCGGGATCGAGTTGACGCCGCGGCTTCTGGCGACAACGATGGATTCGAGACCTCCCCGCAATTCAACGATGATGATCCACACCTTATCAATCAGTCCGCCGAAACGGAAAATCCTTGATCCAAGGCCTCCAGCAAACGATCGAACGCGGATTTTTCCACGTTAAGGGGGGGCATGAAACGGATGATGTTGCCTTTCACCCCGCAGGTATAAACCAAAATCTTTTGCGAGAAAAGATAGGCGGTGACCGAGGTCGTTTTTTCAGGATCGGGGGTCCCGTCCGCCTTGACCAGTTCGACGGCGTTCATCAGCCCCAGGCCGCGGACTTCGCCGATTTCCGGGCGTCTTTTCATAAGTTCTCGCAAGCCTTGCCGGAAATATTCCCCTTTGGCCGCCACCTCATCGAGGAAGCCCGGCGAGCCGATTATTTCAAGTTGGGCCAGACCGGCGGCGCAGGCCACCGGATGTCCGCCAAAGGTCGAACCGTGGGCCCCGGCCGGCCATTGGTCCATGATTTCCCGGTTGCCCGCCAATACGGCCAGGGGAAAGCCCCCGCCCACGGCTTTACCCAACAGCAAAATATCAGGCTCGATTCCGAAATGTTGAAAGGCGAACATCCGGCCGGTTCGCCCCAGGCCGGACTGGACCTCGTCGAACATCAGCAGAATCCCTTTTTCCCGGCAGAGACCGGCCAGGGCCTCCATGTATTTCCGGGGCGGAATCACATAGCCGCCTTCGCCCATGATCGGTTCCATCAGAACCACACTCACGTCTTCCGGCGGTATGATTTGCTGGAAATCGTCGGTCAGGTATTCGAGGCAATCCAAGCCGCAGGTCTCGGGCTTTTGATGAAAAAGGCACCGGAAGCAGTAGGGGTAGGGGGCAAAATAGACCTGGGGAAGAAAAGGGGCGTAGTGCTTACGGAATTTGGCGCTGGAACCGGTGACCGAAGCCGCGCCCATGGTCCGCCCGTGGAAAGAACCCTTGAAGGCTATGATCGAGTTTTTCCCGGTAATATATCTGGCCAGTTTCAGGCCGCTTTCCACCACCTCGGCCCCGGTATTGGTGAAAAAGAACTTATCCAGCCGTCCGGTCCATTTACGAAGTTCGGCCGCATAGGCCAGGGCGCTGGGGTAGCTGACCAGGTTGAAGGAGGTATGGCCCAGTTTCTTCATTTGGGCGTCCGCGGCGGCGGTCAAGGCCGGATGGCAATGCCCCAGGGCGTTGACGGCCACACCTTGCACGAAATCCAGATACTTCTCGCCGTCAATGGTGTATAGGCAGAGGCCCGCACCCCGATCAACTACCAGGTCCGTCACTTTCTTGGGCGCGGTGGTGAAATGCTCGGCGTAGGCGCTTTTAAGCCATTCCTTATTCATGCCCGATCCCCATCCCGGACCATTTGGTCACGGTGTTCGAGTCCCTTAAGGCCAAGGGTTGACCCGGCTACAATCGTTCCAGCCGATAAACCGTCCAGCGTTTTTCCATCCAGGCTACAAGTTTGGAGGTTGAAAAAACCATGGCCAGATAAATAATGCCGGCCGCGCTGAATATTTCCAGGGGGGCATAGGTATCGGAGGCCAATGTGCGGGCCATTCCGGTCAGATCCATCAAAGTAATGGTGCTGGCTAGGGAAGTGGCCTTGATCTGTAAAATGATTTCGTTTCCATAAGCCGGCAGGGCAAAACCGATCATCTGGCGTATAATGATGACCTCCAGGACCTGGAGGCGGGTCATGCCCATGGCATAAGCCGATTCGATTTCGCCGGCCGGGATGGCCTGAATACCGCCGCGGATAATTTCGGCCGTATAGGCGGCGGTATTGAGACTCAAGGATATCAAGGCCGAGGAATAGGCGCCCAGGGTCAGCCCGATTTGCGGCAGTCCGTAATAGATCAAAAAGATCTGGACCAAAAGCGGGGTTCCCCGAAAATAATACACGTAAACGAAACAGAATCCCGATAGCCACCGATTCTTCGACATACGCCCCAAAGCCAGGGGCAGGGCCAGGATCGCGCCCAGGGCCAGGGAAATAAAGGTCAGTTGTATGGTCAGAACCGAGGCCCTCAGAAGTTCGGGCAGGCTCTCGACGATCAATTCCGGATTCACGCCCCGCTCTCTTTCACGCCCCTCGAGGTCGAGCGCTCCAGGAAATGCATGGCGATGGAGATCAAGACGGTCAGGCCGAGGTAGATCATGGAGGCCGTAAAGTAAAAGGTGAAGGGCTGATGGGTGTAAGCGGTGGCCAGCGCGGTTTTACGCATCAGTTCATCCAGGCCGATGATCGAAACCAGGGCCGTGCTTTTCATCAGGGCCAGGGTCATGTTGCCCAGGCCAGGCAGGGCAATGCGCCAGGCTTGAGGTAAAATTATCCGCCGATAGGTTTGAAAGACACTGAAAGCAAAAGCCTGGGCCGCCTCGATCTGGTCCCTGGGCACGGCCAGGATCGCGCCCCGGAAAATTTCCCCGGCATAAGCGCCAAAATACAGGGCCAAGGCCACGACCCCTCCGGTAAAAGGACTGACTTCCACGGAGAAAGCAATACCCACCCCATCCAGCAGACGAGTGATCAGAATGGGGACCCCGAAATAAACCAGAAGAATGGTTAAAAGTTCCGGCAGTCCCCGGATCAGATCCGAATAAAACGACGCGGTTATCCGCAGTAACCACCAACGGGACAGCCTGGCCAGAGCGGTGATCAATCCGATGATCAGCCCTATCGCCAGGGAAGCCAGAAAGATTTTCACGGTCACCAGGGTTCCGCTGACTAGCTGGTGGCCATAGCCTTGCAAATCAAGCATGGTGGATTTTCATCCGCGTGTTATCCGTCAAAACACCGAAATCGGTCTCGGATATCCGGTCACTCCAAGAATTCGACCGGGTCGGCCTCGGGCCGTCCCGGTCGAACCATGAACTGAAGCGACGAATAATAACCGTCAAGATCGAAAACGATTATTTTTTCAGTAAAGATTCACCGAACCATTTGCCGCTGATCTTGTCGTAAGTGCCGTTTTTGACAATCTCACTCAGAGCGGCGTTGAACTTCTTCAGGAGTTCGGTGTCCTCCTTGCGCAGGCCGATGGCCGCGCTCACCGGGTTATATGAGCCCAAAATAAAGGCAAAGCCAGAACCCGGATTATGTTTTATGTAGTAAGCCATCAAGGGACGGGAAGCGATCATGGCGTCCAGGCGTTTGTTTTTTAAATCCAGGATGCAGTTTTCATTGGTGTCATAAGTTTTAATGGTGACTTTATCGCCATACATCTCTTTGATGGTGGCTTCGTGGATGGTGGCCCGCTGCACTCCGATGGTCTTACCGATCAAGGCCTCGACCTTATCCGGGAAATTCGACTCCTTGCGCACCACGTAGGAAGCCACCGAATAATAGTAGGGTTCGGTAAAAGCGATGGCCTGTTTTCGTTTTTCGTTTACGGCCATGCTGGCGACAATCACGTCGTATTTCTTGGCCAGCAAGGCTGGAATAATGCCGTCCCAATCCTGGGTGACCAGGCTGCAATCGGCCTTCATGACGGCGCACAAAGCATGGGCGATCTCTATGTCAAATCCCTCGAGTTCTCCCTTGGCGTTGACAAAATTGAAGGGACTGTACGCCCCCTCGGTGGCGATCCGGATCTTGTCCGCCCCCAGCACAGGTGAAGCCGCCAACAACAACATACACATCAATACAAAAATCGTCTTTTTCAAACTCATTGTCCCGACCTCCTTTGTTTGGCCAGACTGATATGTCCGGCTCAATAGATTGCTGCTTTTTGAGAATCCTTTATATGCCCTGACAAAAAGTTCCGCCGCCAGGGGAGTAAACCAGGTTTGACCATGACCAAGGGCGCTTTTCGAATTAACCTGGGCACATGGCCTCTCATCTTCGGGCCGGCGCTCAATGGCAAAACCATTGACGTAGCTCGGCCAGGCCGGGCTAAAGGCGAGACAGGAAAGCCTGTAATCTTTCGGTTTCCGGAGATTCGAATATTTTTTTTGGCGGCCCGGTTTCGCATATAACTCCTTCATTCAAAAAAATAATCAGGTTCGATACTTCCCTGGCGAATTTCATTTCGTGGGTCACCAGGATCATGGTTCGACCTTCCGCGGCTATATCGCGGATGACATTGAGGACTTCACCGACCAGTTCAGGGTCGAGAGCGGAGGTGATTTCATCCAGGAGAAGCACCTGTGGAGTCATGGCCATGGCCCGGGCAATGGCCACTCGTTGCTGTTGCCCGCCGGAAAGCCGGGCCGGGTATTCATCCTGTTTTTCCGGAATGCCCACTTTTTCCAACAAAAATAACGCATATTCGATCGCTTCGGCTCTAGGGCGCTTCAGCACCCTGATGGGGGCTTCGATCAGGTTCTGCAGCACGGTCATGTGGGACCAGAGGTTGAAGTTTTGAAAGACCATGCTCACATTGGTCCGTAGACGGCGGACCTGGGACCTTTCAGACGGAACTCGGCGCCCTTCCCGGTTGGTTTTCAGTTTGATCGGTTCCCCGTTGACTATTATACTACCCTGGTCCGGCGTCTCCAACAGGTTGATACAACGTAGCAAAGTGCTCTTGCCCGAACCGCTGGAACCGATGATGGAAATAACGTCGTGATTATGAGCCGTGAGGGATACGCCTTTCAGGACATCGTTGTTTCCGAAACGTTTCCGGATGTCGAGCACTTCGATTGGCGGAACTTCGTTGGTCCTTACCTTGTTGTTCATAATAAGCCCTAAAAAAACGAAGACTAATGATCCCCAAGGCTTGATTACGTCTAAATAGAACGGTCCCTACCACTTGGCATCAGGTTTAGGAAATTAACGATTTAGAGACCCCCCGCAAAACTTCGTCCATTGGCCAAGCTCTCGGTCAGGCTCAATTTTAAGTCCTCGAAATATATCTAATATTCCCGCGGCTTAAAATATCGCCGTTCGCGATCTCGGCTCAAATTACTCGTTTTGCGGAGGTCTCGATTCAAGCAATAATCAGAAAATAATATAAAAACCAGCCGAATGTACAACGGGATCCAAAGGGAGTCAAGGGAATTAAGTGGGCCGGCGGCGCCCCGAAAATCAGCAAGTGTCTGTCCATAAATGGTTATTTTTCCAAACCTTATGATGTACCCTAAAAACCGGACAGGGGATTAAAGTGTGAAACCTGCCCGGAAAGAAAGAGGAAAAAATAGAGCAGATGGCAGGAGTAAAGAAAAGATATGAAGCCGGGTTCAAGGCGCGTATAGCCTTGGAGGCGTTAAGCAACCGACAGGCTCCTCGGTTCTGAGCGCGGTCATACAAGCCAAGTGGTTCGCACCTTAAAAAACCTCACTTTTTGTCTTGACAATGGGGTACACCTCACCCACTAGAAATGTTTAGACAATTGGAATATTTTATGATATTAATGTCAATAATGAATTTACTTAGACTATTGTCAGTATTTGAATTATGAAAGTATACTTGAGTTCCGAGTTTTATGTTTATGAGATCAGGTATCATGGCAAATAATTACCATACCGAATGATAAATGTTAAATTATGGTCTAATATGAACAGGAGGATATAACAATGGAAGTTAAACGCGTAAAACTCATCTATTTTTCACCAACCGGAACTACTCGAAAAGTATTGGAAAGTATCGCTAAGGGTATCACTGTTGAAGATGCCGAGCATATTAATTTGACACTTCCGGAAGGAGTTCGACAAACAGTTCCACCCTTTTCGGATGAACTCGTAATTATAGGCGCACCTGTTTATGGCGGTCGTCTGCCAGTTCAGGCAATCGATCGATTCAAACAGTTAAAAGCATGCAAAACCTTGGCGATTCTCATAGTTGTATATGGGAACCGGGCGTTTGAAGATGCATTGTTAGAATTAAAAAATCTTGCAATTGAGTTAGGCTTTAATCCGGTGGCCGGTGGTGCATTCATTGGGGAGCACTCATTCGCAACAAAGGATGTCCCTATCGCCAATGGACGTCCGGATAGTCTGGACGTTCAAATGGCCATGGATTTTGGAGTAAAGATCAAAGATAAAGTCACGGCGTTACCATCACCCGAAGCCCAAATGGATTTGGAAATTCCCGGCAGATTTCCATATGAAGGCGGACCGCGGTCCATGACTGTTTCGCCAGTGACCAAAGAAGATACATGCACGGTTTGTGGTACGTGTGCCAGTGTGTGTCCAACCGCGGCCATTTCAATTAATGGGAACGTGGCAACTAAAATCGATTTATGCATTCGCTGCTCTGCTTGTATTAAAAACTGTCCCACGGAGGCCAGGGTTTGGGAAGATAGTATGATGCAAAAAATTGCCAAATGGTTAAACGAAAACTGCGGTACTCGGCAAGAACCGCAAATTTTTGGGATAGACGCGTAGACTCCAATTATGTTAAAAGATCACACTCGAAGTGGAGACCAGGGAAAACAAGCCTTTTCGATGGTGAACGATAATAAATATAAGAAGAGACGGCAGCTTCTTATACAGAGGGATACAGGCTGCCTTGGCCGTTTTACGCAGACTGTATAATTACCGGTTAATCGCGAGGATCATCCTGCATCGTCACTCCGTGAGATTGATCGTCATGGCTTGTCTTGCGCTCTGCCCGTTCCTTCCATTGGCGGCGAACGCAGCAGAGGTGCTTGGGAAGAAGCCAGGCCACATATGGGGTGGGCCAAGTTACGTTCCAAACGAGCAAGCAATAACGAGAATGATCTGGGCTCCAGGAATCGACGACGGTTATGTCCCGCAGGGGGTTGCCTGGTCTGGCGGCGCTATTTTCTTGTCTGGTTATCGAAGTAACGATCCGAAGATCGATAGGGGCCCTTGCAGGATATTCAAGGTTGATCCCGAAAACGGCGGCACTCTCGGGCAGTTCGACCTACCGGAGGATTGTGGACACGCGGGTGGGCTTGTGCACGTCGGGAAAGGTATCTTGATCGCGTCGGATACGCGCCGACTCTACAGAATTGATTCGGCTGCGGCGTTCCCACCGGGAAATTCGTCGAACGCAGTAACTGCCACCGTGGCGTTGCGCGGCGAGGTGAAGGGTTCATTTATCGCTTTTGACGGTGCGCTATTTGCCGGTTCCTTTGAGAGAGAAGCGACGAAGGCGAAAGGACACTTTCTTCCTTTGTCAGTCTTCGAGACACACAACGGCAAGACAGTAGACGAATCCGCGGCCATCCGGTCGATTTCGCTTCCGCAAGAGGCCCAAGGAGCTGCATTCGACAAGGCCGGAAATCTCTGGATTGCCGCGAGCAGCAGCCGGTACGGTTTACTGTACAGGGTCGACGGCAAGACAGGTCAAGTCGCAACCCGTTCTGAGATGGTCGTGGGTATAGAAGGCATAGCCTTTGACGATGAGGATCGCCTGTGGTCGGTCTCGGAAGCCGGTTCGCTACGCTGGCGAAGATGGAGCAAGACATTTCCGGTGCTTTTCAGAGTCGATCTCCACAAGCTCAAGGAGAGCCGCTGACCCGCGCATGCCCACGGACCTTCGTCAGCGGGCTTCGCCCTGCTGCCTACGGCCGGTTATGCACGTCGTTCAGCGGCCGGAGGGCGCACCGATGGCGAACGGCGGATGTGGAAGCCGAGTCGCGTGGGCCGCGAGCGTGGCCATCGTGCTCGGGTTGGTCACAATCGGCCTGATCCAGGTCGGTCGATGGCCCACGACGACCAAGCCCGTCGAGGGTCCGATCTTGGCCCGAGTGATCGCCGACGGCGATCGAGCGCCGTCGGCGCTCGCCGTCCGAGATGCCGAACCGCTCGCCGAGATGAACGCCCATTTCCGCCGCACCGAGGGGTGGATCGGCGCGGACGGCGCCCATTCCGTGCCGCTCGGACCGGACCGGACGCTCTGGCTCTTCAGCGACACCTGGGTCGGTGAGGTCCGCGAGGGCAGGCGGTTCAATGCCACCATCGTGAACAATTCTGTGGCGGCGCAACAAGGGCGGGGAACCTCGGCGCCGTTCCGGTTCGCGGTTCGTCAAGGTTCCCGGGGGAAGCCGCAAGCAATCATTGCCCCGGCGGACGGCCGCGGCTGGTTCTGGATGCAGGCGGGCGCCGCCGTGAACGGGCGGCTGGTGCTCTTCCTGACCCAGGTGGAGAAGACCGTAAACGCCGGAGTGTTCTCGTTTCACTCGGTCGGCCAGTGGATCGGGGTGGTCCCGAACCCGGACGACGACCCGACCACCTGGGCCCTGAAGCAACTCCGGCTGCCGTTCACGATCTTCACGCCCGAGCGCGAACTCACCTTCGGTGCGGCCGTTCTCGAGCACGCCGGCTGCCTTTACGTCTACGGCACCGACGAAGACGTACGGGCGACGGGAAGGGAACGCTACCTGATCGCCGCGCGCGTGGCGGGGGACGCGATCGATGACTTCGCTCGCTGGGAGTTCTTTCACGACGGCCGCTGGCAGAGCGACTTTCGCCAGTCAACCCGTCTGGTGCCCGGGATGGCCAGTGACGGATCGGTCAGCTATCTGCCGGACCGCCATCAGTTCGTGCTGGTGTACACGGACGGCGGGTTATCGGACCGCATTCTGGCCCGTTCGGCGCCGCGGCCTTGGGGGCCGTGGTCCGAGCCTGTAACCGTGTATCGGTGTCCGGAGTCCGGTTGGGACCGGCGAATCTATTGTTACAACGCCAAGGCCCACTCCGCGCTGGGGACGCGCGACGAGTTGGTGGTCAGCTACGTCGCCAACTCGTTTGAGTTCTGGCACGTCGCCTCCGACGCCAGGCTGTATTGGCCGCGGTTCGTTCGCGTGCGACTCGAACCCCAGGGCCGTCGCGAATAACCGGCGGTGTCGGATCGCATCGTTGCCGAACCAGGCGCCGCACCTGACACCGGCCGCGTGTAGGCGCTTCGGGACGTGTCGCCACCTGAGCGGCCGGTGCAGGCGACCCTGGGCGTTAGCCTTAGCATGACGGAGATGGATAGAGCCCTGACACTGTTCGACGCTAGAGATTTTTCTACTAATGCCGTGCCCAAATATTCAGTCAATTGAACTGAGGGGGTCGCATGAACAAAGCCATCAGATTTGCATTAATTGTCCTTTGTATCATCTGTCTACAGTTGATAGTCGGTATCACGGTGATAAAGCCATTGATATTTACGTGGGGCTCGACTGATCAGGAAATAACAATGTCGATGCCTGGTGACCACCTAGCGCCATTTATCAGCTCAACACGCAGTGTTACAATAAGTGCTCCGATTTCGGAGGTTTGGGATTGGCTGATTCAATTGGGCTCGGATCGAGGCGGTTTTTATAGTTACTGGTTTATTGAAAGGCCGTTGGGTTACAAGTTTCGGGCACAAAACCGGATTGAGCCGGAATTTAAAGACATGAAGGTCGGTCGCATTATAAGGACATCGCTCGATCCGTCCAAAAGCGTGATAGAATACAACTTTCCCGTTGTCGCAGTGGACCCGGGAAAATCTTATGTGTTGAAAGGTTGGGGATGCTTCTTACTCAACGAAATAGACTCCAAACAAACGAGATTGATTGTCCGGACCCATGGCCAGCCGTTGTCAAGTTTGGGGGATCATTTGGAATATTTTATTATGATGCCCCTGCACTACCTCATGGAACGACGAATGTTAATGGGCATCAAAGCCCGTGCTGAAGCCGGACCAGGCATGGAGTTCTCTTCTACCTATGATATCATGTGGCTCACGGGCATTTGTTTGTCACTGATCAGCACCATTGGGCTGTTAATTATCGACCGTCAACTAAAAGTCACATTACTGGCAATCTTATATAGCATTCTCTGGTTATGGATACTTTTCATCCTTGATCCAATTCCGACATACAGTATGATCCTATTCATGGTATTAATGATCAACCTTGGTTGGCTATTTAAGACAAGAACGAGTACGCCGGAATAAGCGCTCATTGTTGCTATACGAATGCCAGTTTTCGATCTTTTCGGCTAACTTGGGATCAAGGCGAACTCAAACCACGCCGGACGCATTTCGTGATGTTCCCTCAAGTTCGTTGGCGGCGCGGTTTGGGCCGCTTATCCCATACGTTGGCCGACTGTATTTCACCTCAAATCAGGAGAATGGCCAATTCAAGATTAATAATGAGAATCGAATACTTACGTCTCATTATTTTTATGTATTGCCCATTTAGTTTTTTTTAACCAATCTCCTTCCGTCTGCAGCAAGACAGAACAACCAAAAGTTTTGACCCAAATCCCATAACGTGTTATAATAAATATGTTTAATACTATGTATTCAAAGGAAATAAAGCCATGGTTCATACTTTTACAAATGTTAATCAGGCGCTGCAACTTGTTGGCCGATATGAGTTTACCAATCCGGAAATAGGCCGTTTCAAACCGACACGAGAATGCATTGATTTCAAAAAGATTTAACCGGACAGTTGTGATAAGGACTTTAAATCATATTTAAATTAAAAATTCTGAAAACATGAAATAATACACAAGACAAAGCAATGGGAAATATCCAGGCGAACCTAAACAAACCAAGCGATTTCCATTGGAAGATATTCATCGTATTGACTCCAATTGTCTTGTTCATGGTTCTGCTCGCCGGCAATCTGATATCCTGGGAAAGAGCACGTGATTTTGAGAGAAAGCTCACTCTGAACCGTTGCGAATCAACTTCCGAGGAACTGGCCTTGCGCCTGAACCTTTACTTCAGCGAGCGCAAGCAAAACCTCGCTCTCCTGGCCAACCTATGGCGTAGGGCGCCCAGTTCCGACCGCCAGCAGACCTTTTTGCGCTACGCCAAAGACCTGATCGACCAGCAGGCGACATTCGACGCCGTTTACTATGCCGACGCCGATAAAATAATGATGGTGACCCCGCCGCTGGGGAATCGGGATAAACTGATCGGAATAGATTTACTGTCACGCCCCACCTATACTGATGTATTCCAAACCGTTCGTAAATTTTTCATGCCGTTGGACGCGCCAATAACCGCCAAGCTGACCCGAAACAATGGTTTGGTTATATGGTCCCCGGTCGTGGTGGACAAGTCCGGTGGGGTTTCGGTCGAGGGCATGATCGCCGGCACCATGAATCTCAACCAAGTCATCAGCCAGGTGATCACGCCCTGGTTCGACCATGATTTTTGGGTAATGGTTTTGGTCGAAGGACGCCGGGTATTTTCTTCCGGACCTATTGAGGTTGGGAAAGAGGGTTTTGCTAAGGATATTTTAGGACAAAAGGTTTTCAGCGCCTTGGGTCATAATTGGGAAATTCTGGTTTTACCTAAGGACGGCGGCGCCTATCAGGGGCTTCGAACCAGTGAATTCCCCCGCCTGTTAATGCAATTGGTTATTTCAGCATTGGCTTCGGTTCTTTTGGGGATCGCGCTGATTAGCCTGAAGCGTCTTCGGCAAAACCGTCTTCGATTGCTGCGATTGGAGCAACGATACCAGTTGCTGGTGGAAAGCGCCCAAGACGCCATTATCGTTCTGGATTCCCGAGGGGGCCTCATCGAGGCCAATCAATCGGCCTGCCGATCATTGGGTTTTACCCACAATGAGTTAATCAGAATGAGTTTCCAAGATATTATTGATCATGAACATCCTATCGATATCGAAATGCTGAGGTTGCTTGACGACGATCAGGGCCATAAATTTCATGAGACTAGCTATGTCACCAGGTCAGGAGAAAAAATACCGGTCGAAATCAGCGCTAAAAATATCGACTATGATGGCCGGGCGGCGGTTCTCTCGATCGCGCGCAATATCTCGGCCAGGAAAAGGGCGGACGGGGAACGTCTGAGGCTCGAGCGTCAACTGCAACAAGCCCGGAAAATGGAGTCCATCGGCACCCTCGCGGGCGGCATTGCGCATGATTTCAATAATTTACTAGGTTCGATCCTTGCTTATACCCAGATGGCGATGATAAACCCCGATGATGCTCAAAAAACCCGTCACCGGCTCGAGCAAGTATTCAAGGCGGCCAATATCGCCAAGGAACTGGTGCGTCAAATACTGACTTTCAGCCGACGGAGCGAAATCAAGCCCCTTCCCATTAAATTATCCCCCATCATCAAGGAGACCCTGAAATTATTACGTTCGACCGTGCCCAGCACCATCGAGATACACCAGGATTTGGCGCCGGAAACCCGGTCCGTAATGACCGATCCCATCCAAATCCAACAGGTGATAATGAACCTATGCACCAACGCCACCCAGGCCATGGAAAAAAACCAGGGTGAATTGCACATCAAGCTAAAGGAAATCGAGCTTACCCCGGCTCTGGCCAAGAACCTGAACGTCGACCCAGGGCCATATCTGCAACTGGCCTTCATTGACAATGGCATGGGCATGGAGCCCAAGGTGGCCGATCACATTTTTGAACCCTATTTCACCACCAAGGACCGGCGCGAAGGCACCGGTATGGGGCTGGCGGTGGTCCATGGCATCGTCAGTGAATACAATGGCGCGATTACCGTCGATACCAAACCCGGCAAGGGAAGCACCTTCAAGGTCTATTTCCCTCAAATAGATTCAAAACCGCCGCCGAACACCAATGAGGCCGCTGGATTTCAGACCGGAAAAGAGCGAATAATGTTAGTGGACGACGACCGGTCCTTGCTCGAGGCCGGTTGTGATATGCTGACCTACCTGGGGTACGAGGTTGACGCCCATGACAGTGCCGATGAGGCGTGGCGGTGTTTCCAGTCGTCGCGGGACCGGTATCATCTAGTGATATTGGATCAGACCATGCCCAAGATGACCGGCGCGGAATTGGCGGCTAAAATGCTGGCCATGCGCCCCAACCTGCCCATAATAATTTGCACGGGCTACCATCAGCGATTGGATTTCGATGAACTTCGTAAAACCGGGATCAAGAGCCTGCTATTGAAACCTCTGGTGCTGGAAGACCTGGCGCCGGCGCTCAGAACCGCCTTGGAGAGCAAAGAACAATGAATGAAGAACCAGGCGACCTGGCTCGAAGAGCCAAAGTGCTGGTGGTCGATGACGATCCCATTTTTAGCGCTGTAATGAGTGACCTTCTGACGGAATTGGGACATTACAGCCAGGTTTGCCGACGTATCGATCAGTGCCGGGAAGCCCTGGGATCTCGGACGTTCGACTTGTTGCTGCTGGACGTGGGCTTGCCTGACGGCAGCGGATTGGACGTGCTCCCCTGGATTCGAAAAAACCCGGATTCCCCGGAAATTATTATCATTACCGGAGAAGGCGACGCGGCCGGCGCGGAACTGGCCTTGAAGAGCGGGGTGTGGGACTATTTGCAAAAGACCGACGTATGGCAACGGATTCAACTGGCCATCAGCCGGGCCTTGGAACACCGCCAGGCCCGGCGGAGCCGGCATTGGGTCAAGGCGCTCAACCGGCCAGGCATCGTGGGCGAATCCGTAAAGATCAAAGAATCAATAGACCTATTGGCCAAGGCGGCGGCGACTGACTACAACGTACTCGTCACGGGTGAGACCGGCACCGGTAAGGAGCTTTTCGCGCAGGCCATTCATCTGAACAGTGTTAGATCGAACAAGCCCCTGGTCACCGTAGATTGCACCTCCATACACGAAGACCTGGCCAAAAGTGAACTCTTCGGCCACAAGCGCGGGGCCTTCACCGGAGCGGAACAATCCTTTGAAGGGCTGATTAAAAGCGCGGACGGCGGCACCTTGTTTCTGGACGAAGTGGGAGAGTTGCCGCCGCATTTGCAAAAGACGTTTTTACGTGTCCTGCAGAATCGAAGTTTCAGACCCGTGGGTGGAATCAAGGAGGTGGAAATCGATTTCCGCCTGATCGCGGCCACAAACCAAGACATCGACCTGCTGGTAAAAGATGGCGGCTTTCGCGGTGATCTGTTTTTCCGCCTGCAATCCTTGCGTATTCACCTGCCGTCCTTGAGGGAGCGGCGGGAGGATATTCCAACTCTGGTCCAGCATTATTTGACCAGGCTGAGTCAAAAGCGACAGGTTGCCAAAGCGGTTTCGCCGGAATTCCTGGAGGCGCTGGCCAGCTACGAATGGCCGGGTAATGTGCGTGAATTGGTCCACGCCGTCGAATCGGCCGTAGCCATGTCCCTGGGACAGCCGCTGCTATTGGTTCAACACCTGCCGCTCATGATTCGTATTGCCTGGACCCGGCGGGGAATCGATAGCGGCGCGGATTCAAAGGAAAAGGAATCCGCGATAACCAGTTCTTCGTCTGATTTTCCGCGCCTGCGCGATTATCGCCGTCGCATGGACGCGGAATACCTCAAGGAACTCATCAAGTTCACCAATAGGGATATGAATGAGGCGAGTAAAATCGCCGGTGTTTCCGTATCCCGGTTATACGGGCTGCTCCGTGAATGTGGCCTGAACGACCCGTCTTAAATTCCAGAATTTAGTTCCTGTTTATTGGAAGACGCCTCGGCTCGGTTTTTTCCAGGCTGGGCCGCGATTACGGCGCTGACGCATTATAAACAATAATAACGAATATTTATGCTGCCAGCGGGCCGGTGGCAGCCTGTCCCGCCGTTCACGGCACGGCCTTTGCTTTCTTCACTTCCCAGTTCCGGAGTTTACGTACCTGCCTGATTGCGAGAAGAGGCCATGTCTCAAGCCAAAACGCCTTTTGGTATCGAGAAGATCGAGAACACCTGGATTACACTTTCCGATGGATGCCGTCTGGCCGCCGGCCTCTGGCTTCCCGAAAATGCTGATAAGACCCCTGTCCCCGCCATTTTGGAATATCTTCCTTATCGCAAACGGGACACGACCGCCCACCGCGATGAAATCAACCACGGCTATTTTTCGGGTCATGGGTACGCCTGTGTCCGGGTGGATATGCGGGGCAGCGGCGATTCCGATGGGGTATTGCTCGGAGAGTACCTGGTCCAGGAACAAGATGATGCCTTGGAGGTCATTGACTGGATTGCCGCCCAACCCTGGTGCAGTGGCAACGTCGGGATGATCGGTATTTCCTGGGGCGGGTTCAACGGACTTCAAGTGGCCGCCAGGCAGCCGGAGGCTTTGAAAACCGTCATTTCATTATGCTCGACGGATGACCGGTACGCCGATGACATCCACTTCATGGGCGGATGCCTGCTGACCGACAAGCTGACTTGGGGTGGGTCCATGCTGGCGCGTTACACCAAGCCGCCGGACCCGGCCCTGGTGGGTGAGCGTTGGCGGGAGATGTGGCTGGAGCGGATGGAGAAGAGCGGTCTATGGGTGGCCGAATGGCACGAACACCTGAGGCGGGATGAATTTTACAAGCACGGTTCGATCCGCGAAAACTACGCGGACATAAAAATCCCGGTCTATTTGGTGGGCGGATGGGCGGACGGCTACTCCAACGCCATTTTCCGCATGCTGGCCCACCTGAAGTCGCCCTGCAAGGGGCTGGTGGGGCCCTGGTCCCATAGATATCCCAACCAGGGGGCGCCGGGTCCGGCCATCGGATTTTTACGCGAATGCCTGCGCTGGTGGGACCAGTGGCTCAAGGGGATTGACACCGGGGTCATGGAAGAACCCAAGCTGCGGGTTTGGATGCAAGAGCCGGTCCGGCCCCAACCACATTACCCGGTGAGACCCGGGCGCTGGGTGGCGGAAGAATCGTGGCCTTCCGATCGTATAACCGCCAGGCGATTTGTCCCGTCGCCGGGCCGCCTGGAGGAAGGGCCAAGCGGCCAGGGCAGTTTTACCATTTGCTCGCCCCAGACCACGGGCGTCGCCGCCGGCAAATGGACGCCGCATGCGGTGGAGCCGGACCTTCCCACCGATCAACGCCAGGAATTGGGCGGCTCCCTGGCCTTCGACAGCCAGGAGTTGACCGAGGATTTTGAGATCCTGGGCGCGCCCCTGGTGACTCTGGCTGTAAGCGCCGACCGGACGAAGGCCTTGGTCGCGGTCACCCTTTCGGAAGTGATGCCGGACGGGTCGGCCACCAGGATAACCTATGGGGTTCTCAATCTCACCCATCGTGAAAGCCATGAGTTCCCCCGACCGCTTGAACCGAATAAACCGTATGCGGTGACCGTGAAACTCAATGAGATCGCCCATCACTTTGGACAGGGGAACCGCCTTCGCCTGGCCATCTCCACCGCGTATTGGCCGCTGATCTGGCCATCGCCCGAAAAGGTTACCCTGCGGCTAGCCGGAGACGGCAGCGCGCTTGAACTCCCCCTCCGGCCTCCGCTTCCGCGGGATAGCCGGCTGCCTGAGTTCGGCCCCCCCGAGGGCGCGTCACCACCGGCCGTCGAGATGCTTGCCCCTCCGAGAACCAGTTGGACCATAACCACCGATGTGGCCTCGGGCCGGCAGACCCATGAGCGGATTCTTGATAGCGGCGTCACCAAACTTATCGACCATGACTGGGAATACGGCGACTATAACCGCCGGACCTATTCCATCACGCCCGACGATCCTCTTTCCGCCCGATGCGAGATGGTCAGCCGTTCTCACCACGCCCGAGGCGAATGGCGGGCCAGTCTGGAAACAAGAGTGGCCATGAGCGTCACCAGGGACAGCTTCCATCTTGACGCTCATGTGCACGGTTTCGAGGGCGTCGAGCCGGTGTTTACGCGCCATTGGTCCAAAAAGCTGCCCAGAGACCTGGTCTGAAAGGCAGTTGAGCTTATCGGTCACCGAACAGGTAAACAACCCTAAAGAAAGGAGCGATTATGAACAGCTACAAACCAACTCGAAGACAATTTTTAACCACGATGGCCTGCGCCGGAGCCTACGGTTTGGTTGGCCCGCTCAGGTCCTGGGCCGGCGCGCCAGTGGGGCAAAAACTGATGGTCAGGGTCGATAGGGACATCCAGGTTTTGGACCCGGCCAGCATGGTGGGAGGGGTTGATATAGAAGTCCAGTTTGCCGTTCTGCCGCGCCTGGTGGAATACGTCTATCAAAACAATCAATACAGCGTCGTGCCGGGGCCAATAGTTGAAAGAATCGTCCAACGCGACCCGGTCAGGTATGATTTCACGCTTAAAGAAGGTTTCAAATGGAGCAACGACTTCGGTGATGTTACCGCCGAGGACGTCAAGTACTCCTACGAACGAATGGTGAAGTCCACCTATAAAGGTTATTTTGATCAGTTTGAACGGGTCGAGGTTAAGGACAAATTGAACGGCACCGTCGTATTGAAGTGGCCGTTCGCGCCCTTCTGGCTGGCGACCGCTGCTCATGGCACGGGAAGCATTCTTTCGGCCAAAGCGACCGAAAAAGCCGGCGGCAAATTCACCACCGAAATTCCAGCCACCTGCGGGCCATATCAATACCAATGGACCCCCAAGCAGAAAATCGTTTTCACTCCCAACCCGGCTTGGCCGGGGCCCAAGCCGTCTTTCCCGGAGGTTCAGGCGCTTCTGGTCGAGCAGGCCAAGGCGGCTGATTTGGCCTATGAGGCCGGCGAACTGGACTGCACGGAAATCAGCTCGGCGGCGCATGCCCGGTATCTTAAGAAGTTGCCGGCCCATAGCCTGCTATATAAAGCGTCCAGTCTGCGCTACATGTGGCTGGGCATGAACACCCAACATCCCAAGCTGAAGGACATCCGGGTGCGCCAGGCCATCCAGAACGCGATCGACGTGAATTCGATTGCCCAAGGCGCTTACTCCGGCACCGTGGAAATCGCCTATGGCCCGATTTGTCCCGGCCAAATCGGCAGACGCACCAAGCCCGAGCAAAGGGGTTATTCCTACAATCCGGGGAAAGCCAAACAGCTCGTATCCGAAGCCGGCGCGACTGGACTGGAACTCGATCTGATAACCCTTAACGAACAGGAGCGGGTGCTGGCCGCTCAGATTGTCCAGTCCAACCTGCAGGCCGTGGGAATCAAATGCAAGGTGCTTCCGGTGGACAGTGGTCCCTTCTGGTCTTTGGGACAGGAAAAGAAAGGCGAGGCCTGGAAGGACAGCCAGTTGTGGTTGAGGCGCGACGGCACCAATCCAGACCCTTACGGCGTCATGCAGTGGTTCAGGCGGGAGCAGATCGGCAAATGGAACTGGGAACGCTGGTCCAATGATGAATTCGAGACCTTATACGACAAGGGCCTGGCCGAAACCGATCCCGCCAAGCGTGAAGGCATCTATCTGCGTATGCAGGACATAATGGACGCTACCGGCGCCTATGTGTGGATTTGCAACGAAACCGAGACCTGGATTCATAAAGCGACGCTGACGCCTAAATCTTCACCTAAAGGTGAAATGATTTATTCAGGCTTCAAGCCCAGTTGACGAATAATTGGGGCGGGGTGCGCGGAACCCCGCCCGATTCCCTCGCTTAACGGGCCTGGTGCTTATGTATATATACCTGGTCAAACGCGTCGGACTCGCCGTGGCGATCGTGCTGGTGGCGGTGCTGTTGTTGTTCTCCCTGCTGCACCTGATACCAGGCGATCCGGTGAGCATAGCCTTGGGCCCGCAGGCAACGCCGGAGCTTATGGAACGCTACGCTGAAAAAATGCGCCTGAACGACCCGGTCCTGGTTCAGTTTATTACCTTTTTAATCAGATCGCTGTCCGGTGATTTGGGTGTCGATGTCTTCTCGGAACGCAGCGTAGCCGTGATAGTGGGCGAACAAATGCCCTATACAATAATTCTGGCCGTGGTCAGCCTGGGGTGGGCGGCCTTATTGGGTATTCCCTTGGGTTGCCTGTCGGCGGTCCACCCCAACACCCTCCTGGACCGGATCACCGGCATTTTTTCCGTGGGCACCATCGCGGTACCATCTTTTTTAGCGTCCATTTGGGCCTTGCTGGTATTCTCGATTCATCTCCGATGGCTTCCCGTGATAGGGGCTGGAGAACCCGGGGACTTCATCGATCAAGCCTACCATTTGATCCTCCCCGCTTTCGCGGTCGGACTCGGTTGGGTCGGTTACCTGGCCAGAATGGTGCGCGCCTCCATGCTGGAGGTTATGGGCGAAAGCTACATTCGGT
The DNA here is from genome assembly GCA_040755515.1 of Thermodesulfobacteriota bacterium. Lineage (GTDB taxonomy): Bacteria > Desulfobacterota > Desulfarculia > Adiutricales > JAGVGV01 > JBFMAW01. The sequence continues at coordinate 276,726 of JBFMAW010000004.1, forward strand.
CCGCCCGGGCCTTTGGTCTGAAGCAGAGCACCGTGATTTACCGTTATGCGCTCAAGGTAGCCATCCTGCCGACCATCACCCTTATGGGCATCGGCTTCGGCCACCTTCTGGCCGGAGCCGTGTACGCCGAAATCATTTTCGCCAGGCCTGGAGTTGGAAAACTTATTTACGATATGGTGATGAACCGCAATTTCCCGGTGATTCAGGGCGCCGTCTTGATAACCACGGCGCTGTACGTGGTGGTGACGCTGGCCGCCGACCTGATTATCGCTTGGTTGGATCCCCGGGTCAGAGAGGGCCTCTCCTGAAGAGGGTGAACGATGTTGGGTGAGCGCGGCTATAGCCAATTCCGGGAAATAATAACGCTGTTTTTCGGCAATGCACAGGGTGTTTTCGGACTTTTACTCGTGGTCTTGTTTTTTACCACCGCGATCTTCGCGCCCCTCTTGGCTCCCCATGATCCATATCAACTGGACATACCCGCCCGTCTCTCCGGACCCACCGCGAAACATTGGGCCGGTACAGACCAGCTAGGCCGCGATACTTTTTCAAGGGTCCTATATGGGGGCAGAGTGGCCTTGAAGATCGCCGCCATCGGAGTATCTTTCGCCTTCTGCGTCGGCTTGTTGCTGGGCATGCTCGCGGGATACGGACCGCGTTGGCTCGACCACGTCTTGATCATGCTGTTTGACACTATCCGGGCTTTTCCCACTATTGTCATCGCCCTGGCGGCGGTGGCGCTGGCCGGTCCCAGCCTGGAACTGGTGATGACCATCGTGATCGTGATCGCGATTCCCGGGTTCGGCCGGTTGGCCCGCACCAACACCATGGCCATCAAAAACCAGGATTTCATACTCGTGGAACGTTCGCTGGGGGCTCCCTACCACATCATTTTACTTCGTCATGTGATGCCCAATGTAATCGGCCCATTGCTGATATTGGCCGCGATGGATGTACCTGTTGTGATTACCATCGAGGCCGGGCTCAGTTTCTTGGGCTTGGGGGTGCTGCCTCCAACCGCCAGTTGGGGAACCATTCTCAACGAGGGGTACCTTGTGATCCGCGACACTCCCTGGCCGGTAATCGCCGGGGGGGGGCCGCTGGTCCTGACCACCTTGGGTTTTACGTTTTTAGGCGAGGCGCTGCGCGACGTGTTTGATCCCAAACTGCGCCAAGGCCAATAGCCCATGGAAAACCTGCTGACCATAAGAGACCTCAACGTCCACTTCAGAACTCCGCGCGGCCGGGTTTATGCCCTGCGGGACATAAACATCGACGTTAAGGCCGGCCGTATTCTCGGCATCGTTGGTGAAAGCGGTTCAGGTAAAAGCACCGTGGTCTGGTCCATCATGCGGCTATTGGCCAACAATGCCGTGGTGCCCAAAGGCGAAGTTCTATTGGGGAAGAAAGACGTTTTAAAACTCAAGGAATCCGAACTCAATTACTACCGGGGCAACCAGGTGTCGATGGTTTTCCAGGACCCGATGACCTCACAAATCCCGGTCCTGTCTTATGCCCGGCAGATGACCGACATCCAGTACCGGCGCAACGACGTGAGCGGCGCCGAGAAAAAGCGCCTGGCCATTGACATGATGCGTCGGGTCGGCATCCCGGACCCCGAGGCGCGGGTCAGGCAATATCCGCATCAGTTCAGCGGCGGTATGCGCCAGCGGGCCGCTATGGCCATGGCCATGTTGATGAACCCGGCCCTGTTGATCGCCGACGAGCCCACCACGGCTCTTGATGTAACCATGGAGGCCCAAATAATTCACCTGGTGCGGGAACTCAAGAATGAGTTCAACGCCACGGTTATCGTGGTTTCGCACAACCTGGGGCTTATCGCGCAACTATGCGACGATGTTATTGTCATGTATGCCGGCGAGGTGATCGAGACCGGAACCGTGGAGCGGATTTTCCATGAGCCCACCCATCCCTATACGCGGGCCTTGCTGGAATGCGATCCGGCGCGCGTGCTGGAGCGCGGCTTTTTGTTACCAACTATTCCAGGCGATGTGCCGGACCTGCACAAGCCGCCGGTTGGATGCAATTTCGCGCCTCGCTGCCCCCAGGCCTTTGAAGGTTGCGCCGACGAGAAACCCCCGTTCCTCACCCTTGACGGCAACCAAAGCACGCGCTGCCGGTTGTTTGACCCTGACTTGAACAAGATGGCTTTGGTCCAGCTTGATGATTCCCCGAAAGCGGCGGAGGAGATAGCCGGGCGGCCCGCTGTACCGGAAAAGGAAGCCTTACTGGAGGTGGATGACCTGAGGGTGCGCTTCCGCGTCATGGGCGCCATGAAAGCCCTTTTGACCGGGGTCGCCGATCCGTACATCGACGCGGTTTACGACGTATCGCTCTCTCTGCGGCCCGGCGAGACCTTGGCCTTGGTGGGCGAGAGCGGTTCGGGAAAGACGACCCTGGGACGCTGTATTCTTGGGTTGGTCAGGGCGCATTCGGGTTCGGTTAAATTCGAGGGGCGCGAGATTTTGGGTCTGCCCGAGAAGAGTCTTAAACCCTTGCGGCAAGAAATGGCTATGATGTTCCAGGACCCGGTCGGGAGCCTTAGCCCCCGCGCTACCGTGCGGGGACTGATCACCGAACCGCTTGAGTTCGCGGGTATCGGCCGGGGAGACCGCCGGGAGGAAGCACTGGAGCTTTGCCGTATGGTCAATCTGTCCGCCAACTTCCTCTCACGTTATCCGCATGAACTATCGGGTGGCCAGGCCCGCCGGGTCGGGGTGGCGCGCGCCCTGGCCTTGCGTCCCAAACTGATAATTGCCGATGAACCGACCGCGGGCCTGGATGTCTCGGTGCAGGGTGAGATACTGAACCTGATGGCCCGTTTGCAGCGTCAACATAAACTCAGTTATCTGATCATCACTCACAATCTCCCGGTGGTGCGCCATATCGCGGACCGGTTGGCCATCATGTATCTGGGCCGTTTGGTGGAATATGGCGATTGCGAGTCCATATTCGAGAATCCGTCCCATCCTTACACTGAAGCTTTGGTCAATGGCATCCCCCGCCTTGATCCCGTTAATCGTCGGCCACTGGCGTCCATTGAAGGTGAAGTGCCGAGTTTGGCCAACCGGCCGCCCGGTTGTGAATTCCATACCCGTTGCCCATACGTAATGCCCCGCTGCAAGGTGGAATCGCCGTCAATGGAAATACTGGCCGATGGACGCCTGGTGAGCTGTTATCTGAGGCGCTAAGATCAACGCGCCTTGGAGCACCAGTATGGCTCCCGTAATAACCAGGTAGTGATTTGTATCCAAATAACGCTTTATTTATTGAAAATGCCGTGGCCGGCGTATTATGGGTAAGATATGGGAACGAAACGTAACCGATAAGAGACCTCTGCAAAACGAGTAATTTGAGCCGAGATCGCGAAAGGCGATATTTTAAGCCGCAGGAATATTAGATATATTTCGAGGACTTAAAATTGAGCCTGACAAAAAGCTTGGCCAAAGGACGAAGTTTTGTAGGGGTCTCGATAAGAGAATGGTTTGATAACCCCATGGCCATGGCCTGGATATGATCACCAGAAGACAATTTCTGCGCGATATAGCTATATCGGCCGCCGCCATGACCACACCAAAGCCTTTATGGGCCGACGGCGGCAGGATTCTCAGGGTCAGCGGGGCAAAACCGATTCGGGCCTGGGATCCACCCGAGGTCTACGGCACGTTAGAATACTGTGCTCAAACCGCCATTTACAACCGCCTCTTGACTCACGCTCCGGGTGAAAAGTGGACACTCATCAACGAAGCGGCTGAATATGTGGATGCCGTTGACGGCACGCATATCAAATTCAAGTTGAAACAAGGGATCAAATTCACCAACGGCTATGGCGAGATGACCGCCGATGACGTGAAATTCAGTTATGAGCGTCACTTCGATCCCAAGATCAACTCCCAAATGAAGGATAATTTCGGTCCCATGGCCGGTGTTGAGGTCACCGGCCGATATACCGGCGTAATCGTCCTGAAGGAGCCCTTTCCTCCCTTTACCGATGTTGTAATTGCCCATTCCCCCGGAATGATCGTCTCTAAAAAGGCAACCTTGGAGGCGGGAGGAAAATTCAACCTGCCGCCTTGCTCATCCGGTCCATACAAACTCAAACGCGATACAGGGAAAAGGTGTACGATCCTTGAACGTAATGATCTATGGGTGGGGCCGCCCGCGGATTTCGATGAGATTCACATTAAGGTTATTGAAGACCCAAAGAATGCCGAGAGCGCTTATGATGCCGGTGAAATTGATTTTACCCAGATTTCTTTGGATTCGATAAGTAATTATGTATCAAACCCAAGACCTAATACGACTTTACTGACCAGGTCCACGCTAAGATACCTATGGCTTGGAATAAACACGGAAAACGAGGTTACCAAGAATGAACATCTGCGACGGGCGATTCAATACGCAATCAACGTAGATGAAATCCTGGAGAAAATCTATTTTGGCTCCGCGAAGCGGGCCACGGGTATCATTGCGCCCGGCCTCGTCGGTCACCGGCCTAAAAACCTGATAGAAGGTCCTGATTTGGTTAAAGCCGGGCTGTCGCTGAAAAAAGCCGGCTACCCCAACGGATTGAAGTTGACCCTGGATGTTCAAAACACGGAGTTGTTCCCCGCCATAGGACGGATTGTGCAAAAGCAATTGATCCAAGCAGGCATTGAAGTGGAGGTGATATTGCGTGACTCCAGTTCATTTTGGGGTTTGGGAAACGAGACAAAAGGTGATTCTTGGAAAAATATACAGCTAATCCTTAACAGGTTTAACAGCCTGCCCGACCCATTCTATGCGACCGTTTGGTTCACCAAAGATCAAATCGGAATATGGAACTGGGAACGTTTTGACAATGAAGAATACAACCGGCTGCATGTCGATGGCGCCCGCGAGTTGGATCCCCAAAAACGCGACCTTGTATATCGCAGAATGCAGGATCTTTTAGAGGAAAGTGGAGCCTATGTATTCATCACCTATCCTCCAGAGCTTTTTCTGTACCGGAATCATGTCATACCTGCCCTGAGGCCGGATGGCACGCCATTATTCCGGTATTTTCAAGTTGCGCGATAATGGATGGACGATTTTTTAAGGCAAGGGACGCTACAATATAAACAATGAACGGAGAATGGGATATAATTGTATTCCATTTTCATAAAGAGGATGCCGGTATGACGGAAGACAACGCTAAGCGGAAGGGCTCCGCGCCGGAAAAGATCGGCGCCGAAAAAAATTCAGGACCGGATTCAGGATTGATTTCGGATTCGGAAGTAATCGAGTTTTTACTCGATGAACCCAAGGCCGGCAGTCCTTCCGTCCCAGATACAGAAGATAAGGCCGACCTCGAATTGGGCTTGGAAGACCTTTCGCTTGAAGAAACCACATCGGACCATACGGCTGCTTCGAGCGACTCGGGGGCCAACGGGTTTGAAATTTTAAAGGAGAAGGACGGCGAATCGGAAGAAATCCCTCGAGTCTATTCGGCCGGCGACGACCCCATCATTATGTTGGCTTCGAAAATCCTGAAAATGGCCATCCAGGAAGGCGCCGCGGTCATCCACCTCGATGCTTTCGAGAAACAGTTCAGGGTCCGGTTTCGTAAGGACGGCAGACTCTTCACCTGGCTAAAGCTGCCGTTGGAGATTAAAGACCCCCTGATAGTCCGTTATAAAATCCTGGCGGGCATGGATATCACCGAGAAACGAGTGTCCCAGAACGGGTCTATAAAGGTGGCCTTGGGGAAAGAACGCCGGGTCGAGTTCTGGGTGGCGACCCTGCCGGCCTTGTTTGGTGAATCCATGGAAATGAAGGTTTTGGAAAAAAATCCCCTGATCCTGGACTTGAGCGAATTGGGATTCAGCCAGGATGAGGTGGTGAAATTCAAAAAGGCCATTCATAGGCCCAGCGGACTGATAATAATCACCGGTCCGTCCGTTTCCGGAAAGACCAGCACCTTATATTCCGCCCTGGCCATGCTCAACTCCGAACAGGTCAAAATAATTACGGTCGAAGATCGGGTGGAGCGCCATTTCGACGGCATCACCCAGGTGGCGGTGGTCAAGCAGACAGGCATGACCAGGGCCAGGGGCCTCAGGGCTGTACTGGCCCTGGATGCGGATATAGGCCTGGCCGGCGGCCTCCGCGATGGGGAGGAGGCTGTCTTGGCGGTAAAATGCGCCCTGGCCGGACGACTGATCCTGGCCGGCATGGACCCCGATGACTGCGCCGGCGCCGTCATGCGGCTTCTGGAGATGGGCCTTGAACCTTACGAGGTGTCGTCCGCGCTTATTCTGTGCGTGGCCCAGCGTCTGGTCAGACGCCTTTGCCCCCACTGTAAGATGCCGGCAAGCGATCTTGATACCGGGCAACTTATCGCGGCCGGGTATGAAAAGGACGATATCGGCGGCTGGAATCTCTACCAAGGCGCGGGCTGCGACCATTGTGGCGGATCGGGGTACAAGGGCCGGCTGGGCTTGTTCGAGGTCATGGAGATCACCCCTAAGCTCAGGCGCGTAATCAGGGCCGGGGTGACCGAAGACGAGCTGATGAAGATCGCCCGGAAAGAAGGCCTGAAGACGCTGCGCCAGGATGGGTTGGAAAAGGCCCGAATGGGTTTAACTTCCCTGAATGAGGTATTGTCGCACACCTTCCCGAATCCCGGCTATTGACCCGATTATCCGTCCGACCCCGCGAGCATGGTCCGGCGTTGATGGGGACCACCCGCGCCGCCGGTCAGCCCAGGACCAACACCGAGACTTGACTGGGGACCAGGGTCACGCCGGGGCAATTCATGCTCAGACCGTTATGGCCGGTCATGGACGTCAGCCGCTGGGCCGGGGAACCGCCGGTCAGAACGGTGAAGCTGCCCAGAATATGTTCGGTCGGCCCCATGATCATGCCCGAGGCCACCCCCATCATCACCCCGGCCTCGTCACCGTTGCTGATCAGTATTTCCGTGGCTTGGTTGAAGGACGGCATGCAGTCGGTCAGGACGGTCATGGCCGCGGTGGCCGGGTTGGCCACGGCTCCGGTGGAAATATTGGGGTAAGGGATGGGCACCGGCGCGCCGGCGGCGGCCGGCGTATTGCACACGTCCGGAAATCCCAGACTCATGCCCCCGCCCATGGTGCTCTGAAACATGTCAACTCCTTTATCTGGTCCGCTCCGCCATGATGGCAACCCGGAGAGAAACCCGGACCGGCTCTCAGGCCAGATGAATCTGGTCCGCGTCCAGCTTGATGTGTTCCTCGGCCGTGTGGATGGTGTTGTGGGTTTGGATGGTCATGGTGCCGTCCACCAGGTATCTCATCGATTCGGCCTGGACCTCCTCGTGATCTTCGACGTAACGGTAGGATGAATGAAGCCGGCTGACCAGGCGGTGGAAGATCGAATCCAAGGTGTGACCGACTATCTTGGCCCGTTCCATCTGGGCGTGCCAGAAACGGCCGACCAGGGAGAATACCTCGATTCTGGCCTCGGCTTCCTGGGCCCGCAGGCTGAAGGTCCGGCCGGAAAGATGGAGTCCTGCCCGGGCGGCCAGGCTTACCGAACCCTCGGGCGCGGCCAGGGTGACGTCCCCGGGAAATCGCAGCCGGGCCGGGGCTCGATCGTCTCTTTCCAGGATATTGAGGATGTAAGAACGGCCGTCGCCGTCGAGGCTGACCAGGGCCAGATCGCCGGGTCGCGGTTCGAGCAGGCACCCGGCCGCCTGCCGGGCCGGATAGGACCCGTCCGGGCCTTCGACGATGTAACCGTCGTCGCTTTCCTCGATCACCAGCGCGTACTCGAGCGCCGGGACGGCGGCTCGCTGATTACGGGCTAGGTTTTTCATGCTTTTCCTCCAGGTCTCTCAGGACCAGGTCTCGGCTTCGGCCAGGTCCGCATCGGTCCCGCTGGTCGCGGCCTTGGCCTCGGCGTCCCAGATAGTGTGATCCTCGATGATAAGATGCAACTTGGCTTTGGACAAATGGGCCCCGGAAAAATCCGCCTGGGAGAGGTCGGCGTGGGAAAAATCCACGTACTCACAATCGGCGCCGGCAAATATGGCCCCGACGGCCTTGGCCCTCACTAAGCGGGCCTGATTCAATTTGGCGCCGGAGAAGTCGGCCCGGGTCAGCCCGGCGCCCTCGAAGTTGGCCTGATAGAACCGGCCGGCGGTCAAAAGGGCCTGATCGAGCTTGGCGCCCAGGAAGACGGCCCGGCGGCCCTGGACCTGGTCCAGGTTGGCGCCGGTCAGGTCGGCTTCCGCGAAATTGGATTGGGTGAGGTCCGCGCCCTGGAAATTGGCCTGGGCCAGGTTCGCGGCCCCGGCCTGGCATTTGGTGAACGAGCACCCGCTGAAATCCTGACCGGCCAGCAGACATTCCCGGAAAAAGGTCTTGTAGGCCCTAATTTTGGCTAACCTGGCCCCGGTCAGATCGGCCTTCATGAAAATCGCCTTTTCCAGGTCCGCGGCCGTCAGATCGGCCCCGTTAAGTTTGGCCTTGAATAAGACGGTCCGGAGCAGCCGGGCCCGGGCCAGGCTGGCCCGGGACAGGTCGGCCTGATCCAGGATGGCCTGGGTGAGATCGGCCCCGGCCAGGTTGGCGCCGGCCAGGTTGGATCCGGAAAGAAGAATCCGGGTCAGGTTGGCCCCGGACAGGTCGGCCCCGGGCAGGATCATCTTCCGCCAGAGGGCTTGGGAGAGGTTCAAACCCTGGAGGTTGGCCCCGGACAGGTCGCACTCCTTGAAACCGGTCCGTCGCAGTTCCGCTCTCCGAAAATCGGCCTGTTTCAGCGAAACCCGTTCGAAACGCCCTCCGGACAGGTCCAGACCCGAGAGATCGATACCGGTCAGGTCCTGGTCCTCGACGGTATCGTCGCGCCGGAAGGCCGCGATGACCTCTTCCCGGTTCATGGCAGCGCATCCTTGAACTTGTCAATCCTGGTCATTTTCAGGTTGGCTCCGTTCAACCGGGTCTGACCCATGACGGTCTTGAAAAATTCGACCCCATACAGGTTGGACCGGGACAGATCGGCCGAAACCAGGCGGGCCTTGCGCAAGGACCCCCGGAACAGGTCGAGTTTTTCCAGGTTGGCCCCGGACAGGTCGGACTTGTTGAACCGGGTCCCGTGGGCCCGGACCTGGCTCAGGTCGGCCGAGGTCAGGTTGCAGTTTTCAAAAATGACGTTGTCCAGGCGGCTTTCCCCGAAGCGGGCGTGGGACAGGTCGGCCTCGCGCCAAAAACCTTTGCCGGCCTGGGCGCCCCGAAAATCGGAATCGGGCAGGGCCGTTTCCCCGATAGCCCGGAGATCGTGGATGTCGGCCCCGGAGAAGGAGTTTTCTCCACCCTGGGTTTGGTAAAAAGTGACCCGGTGCAGGCGGCCTTCCGTGAAATCGGCTTTCCGTATCATCGAGGTCATGAATATGGACCGAGTCAGGTCCGCCTGCCGGAAGTCGGCCGCCTGGGCCGTGGTCTGGAGGAAATACCCTTTCTTTATCGAGGCTTTGTTCAGCTTGGCCCCGTCCAGCTTGGCTTTTTCCAGCAGGGCCTGATCCAGGACGGCCTTGACCAGGACGGCGCCGGTCAGGTCGGCCTCGTTGAAGAGGGCCTGGGTCAGGTCCGCGCCGGAGAGATCGGCCTGACCGAATTTGGCCTTGGCCAGAATGGCCCGTTTGGCTCGGACCGACCGGAGCGAGGCCCCGGAAAAATCGGCCCCTTGGGCCAGGGCTTGGTCGAGCCTGGCCCCGTCCAGTCTGGTTTTTCCGAAGTTTGTCCCTTCCAAGTTGGCCTTCCCCAGGTCCACTCCGGCGAGGTCCAGCCCGGAAAGGTCCACGCCGGCCAGGTTTTTCCCGGCCAGACTGAGCCCTTGGGCGTGCCGGCGGATCACTTCCTCCCGGGTCAGGGGGGCCGCGTCGTTGGGATCGAAGCCCAGGGCGGCGAATTTTTCCCGGGCCCAATCCGGGATGGGCTGGAGATTCTTGACCGCCTCGATCTTGGCTTGGCCCTGGGCGTACCGGGCCGCGCTTTGGTCCAGGAGGGCCGTGGCCCGGGCTTCGTATTCTCCCAGGGTCTTTTCCACTTCCGGGGTCAGGCTGTCGCTTTTCTGGAAAGTATCGCGGGCCTGTTGGAAAGCGTCCTTGACCTGGGCCGAATCAAATGGCTGGCCTCGGGGTTCGGCCCGGCCCTGGGCGAGAATCTCGTCCAGGTTCCGGCCCTGTTTTTCCAGGTGCTGGCGGAAATAGTTTTTCATTTCCGCTTCCTTGGTCTGGGCCTCGGCCAGGGCCGGGGCCATGGCCCCGGTGATCATGCCCTGGATTTCCTGGATCAGGGCCTTGATATCCGGGATGACTATCGGCGGGACTTGGTCGCCGGGCCTAGGTTCTTTCACCAGGGCCTCTTCCGGGATCAACCCCGGCTTGAGGGCTTCGAGGATATAACGGCGCAGGTCGAACCCTTTTTGTTTCGCTTCCGCCGGGGGGAGTCCGTCGGGCCAGGCCAGGAACTCGGCCCGGGGACAGAGCTTTTGCCAGTCGGTCCGGGTGGTTTCCCAATCGGGCTGGAGTTCCGGATTCTCCAGGACCAGAAACTGGGGGGCTTCCGCCAGGGTTTGGGCCGCTTCCGGCGGCAAGGGATACCCGGGCCGGGGCAGGGCGACCACTCCGGCCAGGCCCCCGATCTCCTGGTGGATGAGCCAGGCCTCGATCTCGTTGCGCGCCCGGATCACGGCCTTGCCCGGGTCCAGACCGATGGCCAGGGCCAAGTCCTCGGAGCCATCCACCAAGACGACTTCCGGGGGCCGGTCGTACGGCGGCCGGATCACGAGGAGTTTTTTCAGCCGGGCCCCCTCGAACCTGGGGATGACCAAGCCGGCGGGCAGTTCCAATTCCGGGCCCCGGGAGCCGCGTTCGAGTCCCCAGGCCGCGGCCGGGGCGGTCCGGTGGGCCAGGTTGACGCCCAGCCGGGCCTTGCGGATGGTCCGGGCCTCCAACCCCTGGCTTTTCAAGTAACCCTGGGCTTCCCAGTCGGCGGCCAGGTCTTGGCCGGCTTCATCCAGGAAGGCCAGGCCGCTTTCGTGCCAGGGATGCCGGGGCCGGAGGTGGATCAGGGCGGCGACATCCACCCCCTGTTCGGCCGCCGTCGCGGCTTGGGGGGAGGCCTCGAGGCTTTGGACCAACTTCTCCCTGGCCGCCGCGCCCTGGGCTTGGGCCGCCTCGATCCGGGCCGCGGCCGCCTTGATCTCGCCTTGGGCGGCCAGGAGCTTATCCTTGGCTTTTTGAATGGACGAAAGATCGATCTTGACCAGGTGGCCGAATCTGGCCTTGACCGGAGCCAGCTTGGTCGCGGCTTTGTCCAGGCGGCCCAGGGCCGCCGCGATCCGGTCTTCCGCCGCCGCGGCCATCTGGGCCGGGCTCTTTTTCGGTGCGGCCGGAGCCTGCCCCAGGGTCTGTCTGAACTGGTCCTTGATCTCCTCTCCGAGGCCGGCGACCCGTTCCAAGGCCTTCTTGATCTTCTTTTTGGCCGCCTCGAGGGGGGCCGGATCGATTTCGACCTTGCGGTTCAGGCGGCGCAGCATCTCCTGGTGGTATTCTTCCAGGTTTTTACCGGTCTCACCTAGCGGCTCGGAGACAAGAAAAATCCGGGAGACATCCGAGTGTTCGTCGTCCTGGACCGGCACCGTGGCCCGATGGATGGTTATGCCCCGCTCGGCGTGGGGAAAGAGCCAGACCGTGTCCAGTCGGGTTTTGAACTCCTCGAAGACCGTGTCGCCGTCCCGACCCGGCCGGCGCAGGATGAAACATCGCTGGCGCAGACCGGGCAGCCGGGAGGAGAGATGGGCCTTGGTCGGATGCAGATGGTCGAGGGTGAAAGTCTCGTCGCCCCGGAAATAGTCCTCCCGCAGCCATTGGTCCTCGGGGCCGGCGTTGAAGAAGGAGAGGTCCATGTCCTCGGGATAGTACGGGTATTGTTCCCGCAGCCATTTGTCGCCGTAGGTCCCGCGCTTGGAGAAGCGTTGCGGCCAAGTCAGGTCCAGGGGCAGGAATCCGGCCGGCTCGGGGCGGTCCGTGGGCAGGCCGACCAGGGAGGACGGGTATTCCACGTTGGGCAACCACTGGACCGCCTCCCCCCACTCGCTCGGTTTGGGATGGTAGCCCTTGCCCAAAGGGTTGCGGTCATATCCGGGCCCGCCGAAAGCGTTCCGCCAGGAAAGGTCCATGCTGGTGAAAGGTTCGGGCTGGGTGGCCCGAAAACCTCCGACCAGGCCTTCCCAACGACGGTGGCCGAAGACGTAGAGGTGTTTTTCCAAAGGGCCGATGGTGAAGGAAACCGGGCAGCCAGGGGCCGGTTGACCGTCGGGCGGGTGGCAGCGGGCCGACAAGAGAACCTCGCCGTGCACCTTGGGCAGCCCCTGGTCCAGTATGGCCTCCTCGCCCATCTCCTCTTGGACAAAGGGCCACATCTCCTTTTCCTTGAGGGGTTCTTCAGGTCGCTCGAAGCTGAAAAAGGTGAGGAGGCTGACTATCAGGTAGTCCCGGTTGCCCCGACCGTAGTGGTTGAGCAGCAGGGAGTGCTCGTTGTCCTTGATTACTTTCAACATAAAAGACCGTCCGCTGGATCAGAGATCCTGCTCATCTCCGGTGGTTACTTTCAGTTCCTGCGTCTCGGCCCTCAGACCGGCCACGACTTCGACCTGTTCTCCGGCGGTTTTGATCAAGGCTTCGTACTGGTGCAACCTGATGTTGGTGGCGTCCACCAGGTTGTCCACGGTGGATATTTCCTCTTGGGAGGCGCCGATTTTAGTGTTGGTGGCCTCCAGCAGCCGGTCAGCCGCGCTGATCTTGCTTTCGATGGCCTCGGTCGAGGAATTGACGGCCTGAACCTTCTCGTCGATCAGCCGGATTTTATCTAGGACGGCTTCGTTCCGGGTATTGATGGCCTCGGCTTTTTCCTGGGCCAGGCGGATTTTTTCGTCGTAAGCCCGCTCCTTCTCCTCGGCGGCTTCTATTTTTTCGTTTGTCATCTCGAGCAACTGTTCGTTGGTCTTGGCCTTGACGTTGCACCAGGTCCATTTTTCCGGTAGATGCAGCTCGATCCGGCCCCCCAGCACGACCACGGAACAGAGTCCGATCACGGTCCGATGTTTGAAACCGATAACCACGGTCCACTCGCTGCCCAGGAGCAAGGCGAAAGAGTTGCCGCCGATCTGTATCTTCAGGTCCTGACCGACGTATTTGCCGAAGGAAGAATTGGTGCTCAGGGCAAACCCGTCATGATTGGGTTTGATGGGCTTCCAACCCGAATCCTCGGCGTTGGCGTCCCAGATGGATTTGGCCAGTTCGCCCAGGGCTTCGGCGGCGATTTTAACGGCCTCCTGGGTGACCTCCCACCAGCCGCCCTCGGTCGAGCCCAAATTCATTTTGGTGGTGTTGGCGGGCACGGCCAGCAGAATACCCTGGGCGCCCTGCGTATCGTCCAGGCTGATCTGGTTTCGATCGGCCGTGCGCAGGATGCCGCGGGCCTGGTTTCCGCTGGTGACCGGACTCTGGTTCTCGACGTTGGGCAAGGCCGCGGCGATCACGGGGCGGTCCGGGTCGCCGTCGATATGGGTGAGCACGATCTCGGCGCCCTTGTGCAAGGGAAAATGAAAACCGCCCCGGCCGGCGTACGGTTGGGCCATACGGACCCAATGGCTGGATTTACCGTCGGTTCGATCGGAGAGGTCAAAGGCCGGTTTCATTTTATACCGCCCCTGGTCGTCCAGTTCGGCGTACCGGCCGGAACCGGCGGCTTCCACGTGGGCGGTCACCACCCCGGCGGCCTTGGGGCGAAGGGTTCTCGTTTCCGGTCGGTACTGGACGTCGGCCGGTATGGCCTGGAAGGTGTTTTCATAAAATGGCTTTCTTTCGTCTTCCGCGGCCTCGGGGGTCAGGCCGGAGAGGAGCGGGCCGGTCTGCCGGCCCTGGTGACGCACTTCCGTGACCAGGTACTTGGCGTTGAAGTCGGCGCGATCGTGCCCCGTCAATTCATACAAGTACCCGGCCGAGACAGCCGGGACGAGGCTTCGGCCTCGGAAGACCCTGGCCCCGGCCTGGAACTCCTGGACCTTGATCCGGGCCAGTTTTTCGGCCTCTTCCGGAGTTTGGACATGCCGGCCGTATAGGTAGACCCGATTTGGCCCCCCGGGGGGGACATCCGCCTGGCCTTGTATTTTCAAGCCCGGCTGGGCCGGGTTGTAGTCGGCCACCAGCACTTTCCCCGGCCCGCGTTTGACCTGACAAGTAAAGTCGTGAACCATCCGAACCGGACGCTCGGCGTCCAGACCGGAGGGAGGGGCGTAAATCAGCCTCTCCTGGCCGGGCCTGGCCTCATGGGCCAGGCTCGAATCGGTGACGACCAGCCTTTCCCCCGCCGCGGTCTGTTCGAAGAAGTAATAGACGCCGTGGCGCTCCATCAAGCGGTTCAGGAAGTCGAAGTGGCTTTCCCCGTATTGGCAGAGGTAGGGGACGGTCGGATAGTCTTCCTGAAGTCTCAGCTCATGATCGGCCGGTTCTAGTCCGGCGGCCCGCACCGTTTCGGAAAAAATCTCCGGCAGGGCCAGGTCCAGGAGGACGCGGTGACCGAAAAAATTCGCCAGCAGGCTGTACCAGGGGACCAGCCGGACCCGGTAAAAGGTCAGGCCCTGGGCCTGTCGCCCTTGCTCGAAATACAGAGGCCAGCCGTGATAAAACAGATCGTTTCCCGGCTGGTGTATGATCAGGCGGGCCTTCTTCTTTATGATCCCCGTGGAGTCCAGGTCCTCTTTTTCCGAGGCCAGCAGAAGATCGAATCGGTAAGGTCGGCTCAGCCCCTCGAGGCCGGTGAAGGAAACCACGGTGAAGGTGTCCGCGGGTAAATCCGCGGCTAGGAAGTCATATCGGTTTTCCTTGACTTCGATCATGAGTCGGATGCGTCTTCTCTACGTCCCAGGGTCAGGTCTTGATTATCATGCCGTCGTCATTGATCAGGGTGCCCATCTTGACCCGTTCCCGTTCAATGGTCAGTATCTGGGCTTGGGCGTTGCGGACGACGGTGTTGCTGGCTTCCACCAGGTCGTTCACCGCCTTGATCCGGTTCTGATTGGTCCCGATTTGGGTGTTGACCGCCTCGATCTTTTGATCGACGGCCTCGATTTTGGTTTGGACGGCCCGGACTTGGGTGTTGTAGGCCTCGATGGCCCTGGTCTTGGCCGTGATCTTGGACTCTATCAGTTCCTTGTTGTCATTGGCCACCTTGGCCCTTTGATTGACCAGGTCCAGTTTCTGGTTGAGGGCCTGTTTCTTGCTGTTCAGGGCCTGCAGGTGCTGGTTGACCAGCTTGATTTTACTCAAGGCCGCTTCCTCTTCCTCGGTTCCGGAGAACAATTCCCCCAAGTTCAGTTCGGTCTGGTACGGGTATTCCACCTTGATCCGGGGGCCCAGGTTGATGGCCGTGTCCAGGCCGGCCACGGTCAGGTTTTCATGAAGGACAACGATCTTTTCGCTGCCCCCGAGAATGATGTTGGTGACGTTGCGAAAGACCTTGGTGTTGCACTTGCCGAATATGGATATGCCCGTGTCATGTTCCGTATTGCCCCACCAGCCTTCTTTTTTCTCGTCGTCGTCCCCCGGGTCGTTGGGCGCGCCCAGGCGAAGCCAGGTGTTGGACTGGGGCGTCTGGATGAGGATGCGCTCCCGGCCCTGCCGGTCGTCGAATTCGATGCGGTTGCCGCCGGCGGTGGACAGGACGTTCTTGGTCAGGTTTTCGGCGGTCACCGGCGAGGCGTTTTCCGGATTGGGGGCGGCTCCGGCGATGATCGGCCGATCGGGATCGCCGTTGATGAAGGTGAGCAGGACTTCGGCGCCCTTGTGCAGGGGGGCGTGAAAGCCGTAATCGGAACCGGCCAGGGGTTGGGCCATTCTTATCCAATGGCTGGCCTTGCCCGCCGACCGGGTGGCGAGATCGAAGGGCAGCCTGATCTTGTATCGTCCCTGGTCGTCCAGTTCGGCATACTGACCGGAGCCCTCGGCGTCCACGTGGGCGTTGAGACTGCCGGAAAACAGCGGTTTGGGTGTTCGGCGGCCGGGCCGGTACTGAACCGTGGCCGGGATGGCCGTGAAACTGTTTTCGTAGTGCAAATCTTCGCCTAAATCGCGATCCAGGCCCAGGCCGCGGACCAGATATCCGGTCTGGCTGCCGCGGTGTTCGATCGTAGTCACCAGGTATTCGGCGTTGAAATCGTTCCGATAATGTCCTTCCAATTGGAAAAGGTATCCGGGAGACAGATAGGGGCAGATGCTTCGACCCTGAAAGACCACTTCACCGGCCTTGAGGGCTTCGGCCCGGATACGCGCCAGGCGCCGGCCTTCTTCCGGCGTGTCGTAGTATTCGCCCCAGACGTAGATTTCGCCCAGCCCATCCGGGGAGACCTCTGATTCGGCCGAGAGGTCCAGGGAAGGCATCATATAATTGTAATCCTTGGTTTTGACTTGACCGGGCACCCGTTCGTGCCGGCGGGTCAGTTCGAAAACGAGGCGGTCTTCGGTCAGAGGTTCCAGGCCGCTGATCTGGTCATAGCGCAGGTCCGGGAAGCCCGGTCGCTTGACCCCGGCATGGCGGGTGTCGGTGATGATCAGTTTCTCCCGGTCATCCCCTTGTTCGAAGAAGTAATAAAGACCCTCCCGCTCGATCCAGCGACTTAGGAAGTCGTGGTGACTTTCCCCGTATTGGCAGACGTATTCCCGTTTTTTGTAGGCGTCGACCAGGCGCAGTTCGAAATCGTCGCGGCCGAGGCCGCCGTCCTCGATCACCGCGGCCAGGAATTCGGACAGGTCCTGGTCCAGAAAAACCTGGTGGTGATGGGTCATCTTCAAACGCCACAGCCTCGGCGCCAGGACGGCCCGATAGAAAAACATCCCGCTGAAAGCTTGGTCCTGTTCGATTTGGGTTAAAAGGCCGTGGAAGACCACGTCGCGGTCTGGGCGGTGGATGGTGAACGCGGCCGGAGCGGCTAAAATGTGGTCCAGGTCCAGGTCGGCCCGGTAGGATATGAGACGAAGCTCGAATTCATAATCCAGGCCAAGGCCTTCCACTCCATGGAAGTCGACCACCCAGAAAGCGTCCGGGGCCAGGGCCCGGGAGGTGAAGCTGAATTTTAAAGTCGGGGTTTCATCCATGGAGCGTCACCCGGTTGAAATCTTCTGTTTCCCGTAAGGCGTGACGGTACTGATTTATCGCCGGTTTTCATCGCCGCCCAAAGGTCGGACCGCCGCCGGTTCATTCGTCGAAAATATTGCCGATGCGCATCATATTTTCCATTTCGATGGCCATTTCATAGCTGTCCACCATGCTGTTGGCGGCCTTGACTTCATTCTCCAAGGCTTCGATTTGGGATTGGGCCTCGAGGAGGCTGAGATTCAAGGCCCGCACGGCTTGGTCCTTGGCTCCGACCTGGGCTTCCATGGCTTCGGTCCTGGTATTCAAGGCCCTGATTTTTTCCTCGATGGCCTCGATGTGCTCCTGTTTGCCCCTGATCTGGTCGTTGACCGCTTCCGCCTCCTGTTCGACCAGTTCGATCTTCTGATTGAGGGCGGTCAATTTTTCGTTGGCCGTCGAGAGCTTCTGGTCCACGGTCTCGACTTCCGTCCCGGCCGCCTCGATCTTTTTGCCCAGGAGCTTGATCTTCTTTTCGATGAATTTTCCCTTGCTGATGGTCAGGCAGAGTCTATGTTTGGGCCAGTTGAAGGTGGCCTTGCCTCCGATCAGGAATGACGACTCGAGGCCGATCACGTTCTTGGAGAATATCCCCAGCACCAGGGTTTCGGTTCCTCCCAGGGTCAAGGAAGATTCCGCCCCCCAAATCTTGATGTCGTAATTGCCCAGGCTTTTAAAAAACATGTTGCCCTTGGTGGACCAGGCAAACCCGTCCTCATTGTCGTCTTGGCCCGGGTCGTTATGGGAGCCCAAGCGCAGAAAAGTATCCGTATTCGGCGTATGGAGCAGTATTCTTTTGTGGCCCTCCAAATCCTCCATCTCCAGGCGATTGCCCCCGTTGGTATGGAAGGCGCTTTTGGTCTGATTGGCCGAGGTTATCGGGCTGGCCGTTTCCGGGTTGGGCACGGCCGCGGCGATTATCGGCCGGTCCGGGTCGCCTTCGATAAAAGTCAGCAGAACTTCGGTGCCTTTGTGTAGAGGAAAGTGCAGGCCATGGTCGGGTCCGCCGTGGGGCTGCATCATACGGATCAGGCGGCTGGCCTTGCCGTCCTCCCGGCCGGCCAGGTCGAAAGGCAGTCGGACTCTGTAACGCCCGTGTTTGTCTATTTCCGCGTATTCGCCGGAGGTGGAGGCGTCGATGTGGGCGTGGAGCGTACCGTTGATCCTCGGCTTGGGCGTGAGCCGTTCGGGCCGGAACTGGACCTGGGCCGGAATGGCCGTGAATCGGTTGGCGTATCTGGGGGCTTCTTCCTCGGGGCCAAGTTCCTGCCTGAGTCCGGCGGTCAGATAAGCCACCTGGTTGCCGTCGTGCTCGACCCGGGTGATCAGGTAGCTCCGGTTGTAATCGTCGCGGAAATGATCCTCCAGATCGAAAAGGAATCCCGGCTGGACAAAGGGCACGGAGCTGTCGCCCTCGTACTCCTCGCGATGACAAAGGTATTCCTGGCTCCGAACCCTGGCCAGGGCCTGTCCCTCCTCCGGCGTTTGGTAATGCTCGCCGTAGATGTAGATTTCCCCGAAGCCTTCTTTCAGGACGTCGGCTTGGCTCTCCAACTCCAGGGACGGCCGGCGGTAGTTGTAATCCTTGAGGCGAAGGGATTGGGGAACCTGGCGTTTTCGGCCGACGAAACGATGGACCACCTCTTCCATGTGGGAGGATTCCAGTCCGGAGGGCGGAGAATAAACGATTCGTCTTCCCAGGGGTTGGTTGACGTGGGCCAGGCTGGAATCGGTGACCACCAGCAACTCCGCCGACGAACCCTGTTGGAAAAAGTAATAAAGGCCGGCCCGTTCCATCCAGCGGCTCAGGAAATCGAAGTGCGTCTCGTCGTACTGACAGACGTATTCCCTGGGTTTGTATTCGGCTTGCAAAGACATCTGAAAATCATCGGAAGCCAGTCCGCCGTCCTTGAGGATGGTCTGCAGGACCTCCGGTAGGGTCTGATCCAGAAAAACTTGATTGTTCCAGCTCAGGGTGAGCAACCAAAGTCGCGGCACCAGGCGGCAGCGGTAAAAAGTGTATTCGTGGAATGACCTGATTTGTTCGAAGGAGGCCGGCACGCCATGGTACGGGACATCGCCTTCCGGTCGGCTGATGGTGAACTTGGCCCGGCTGTTCAGCACTTTTTCGAGGTCCAGGTCGTTCTTTTCCGATATCAGGGTGATATCAAATTCATAACAGGTGGATAGGCCTTCCCGTCCGGTGAATTCCACGACCTCGAACGTATTCGGCGGCAGGGCCGAGGAAGCGAAGGTGAATTTACTGTCGCTCAGGATGCTCAACATTCACCCCGGTTTTCATTTTAAACATGTTTTTTGAGTATAGAGACGGAAGGCTTAAAAATCAAGGCACGTAATGGATCTAATTCCACGGGCTATTAAAGGTTCATCCGGAAAAAGCCGGGATAGCCTCGTGAATCCCGCGAGACGCGGGACCGAAGCTTGAAGTAAAGTTCATCCCGGAAGCCATAAGCCTGTCGTTAGAGGACCTTGATTTTGTTGTTGAGCCCTTCGAAAGGGCCAGTGGAGATTCGACGCTTGAAGTAGGCCAAGAGGCCGGCTCGATGTCGGTCCAGAGTTTTCGGTCCCGCGTCGCGCGGGACGGGACGCCCAATCCCCCTCACTTCTTGGCGCTGACCCGTCCGCCGTCCGAGATGGCGTCGTCCGGGTGGGTGATGACTTCCGCCCCGGATGACAGGCCGGAGACGATCTCGGTGACCAGCCCGCTGCGGTGGCCGATCTGGACCGGCTTTTTCACGGCCCGGCCGTTCTGGTGCACGAAGACCGCCCAGCCCTGGTTGTAGCGGAAGAGGGCGCTGCTGGGTATCTGCAAGACTTTATCCGCTTCCCACAGGACAAAGCGGGCCAGCACCCGGTACCCTTCGCCCAACCTGGTCCAGGTCTCGGGCGGCGAGGTGATATCCGCCACCACCAACACGCGCTGCTCCTCGACGCCCAGGGCCGAAACCTTGGTGAAGCCGATGGGCTCGATCCGCCGCACCACTCCAGTCAAAGGTTCGCCGCCGCCCCAGCGGTCGAACAACACCGGCAGGCCGGGCTTGAGGCGCACCGCGTCGTCCGACAGGACGTCCACCTTGACCTCGAGGTGGCGCGGATCGCCGATTTCCAGAAGCGGTTCACCCGCCGCCACGGAACCTTCGCTCTGGCGATAAATCTTCAAGACCAATCCCGCCGCCGGCGCCTGGACCGAGACCGGACGGGACGGATTCTCGGGTTTTTCCGCCTGCTGGTACTTAAGGACGGTCCGGGCTTCCTCGAGCTCGAACCGGGAAACCTGCACGGCCAATTCGGCCGACTGGAGAGTGGCTTTTATCTGGCGGGCCTGGGCTTCGGCCTGATCCAACTCGTCCCTGGCCACGTGACCGGTCGAGAAGAGTTTCCTGGTCCGCTCCAGCTTTATCTCGGCGTAGTTGGCTTCGGCCCGCACCGCCACGGCCTTTTCCTGGGCCGCGTTCAACGCGGCCTGGGCCGCCTTTACCCGGGCTTCGGCCTGGGCCTTGGTTCGAGGGTCCAGGACGGTCGAACGCAGCGGTTCGAGCTCCACCAATGCCTGATCCCGGGCCACCGGGTCGCCTACCTTCAATTCCAGGCGGCGCATGTAGCCCGAGACAGGCGCGGAGACCACGAAGGTGTCTTTGATCCTGGTCTTGCCTTCCTCCTCGATGGTCACCCGCATGGGCTTGAGGGCGGCTTTTTCCAGTTCGACCGGAACCGGTCGGGGCATGAAGCCGTAAGCGACCGCCAAGGCCACCACGGCCAGAAAAGCCAGGATTTTCAACTTGGAACGCCAGTTCATCCGGCCTACTCCTTGGTCTTCAGGACCGCCACCAGGTCCAGGCGGTTGAGGCGGCGTTTGACGATCAGGGCCGAAAAGAAACCCGAAACCAGAACCACGGTGGCGGCGAAGGCAAAGGTGGCGGGTTGGATCACGATCGGCACGCGGAAGAGTTCGTTTTCCATGTTGGTCACCATATAAAGGCACAACAGACGTCCGATCAGAAACCCGAGCGGAATGGACGCCAGGGTCAGGACCGTCAGTTCGCCCAGCAGGATATAGGCAATTTCGCCCCGGGTGAAGCCCAGAACGCGCAGGCTGGCCAGTTCGCGGCTTCTCTCGGCCAGGGCGATGCGGGCGCTGTTATAGACCACGCCGAAGGCGATGGTGGTGGCCAGGATGGTTATGACCGAGGTGAAAATCAGGGCCTGCCGGCTCATGGTCTCCTTGAAGTTCTTGATCGCCTCTTCCTGGACCTCGGTCCCGGCCACCCGGGGCCTCTCGTGCAGGGTCCGGTACAGGCGGTTCCGGTGGTCGTGGTCCGCGGTCAGATAAGCCCCGGAGATGAGGTGACCTTCGCCCATCAAGCGATTCAGTGCCCCCAGCTCCATGTACCCGGACACGCCCACCAGTTGGTTGATCAGGCCGGCTACGGGCACGGTCTTGACCGGCCTGTTTCCTTCCAGCACTTCCACGGTCAGTCGATCGCCGGGCCGGACGCCGAGCATCCGGGCCAGGTATTCGCACAGGACGATGCCTTCCGGCGGCGGCTCGAAGGGCTTGAGTTCCATGTCCAGAAGACGAAACAAGCGGCTTTCCGGTTCGACGCCCAGGATGGAAGTCCGGAAACGCCGATGTCCGAAGCGGAACCGGGCCGGGACCGAGCGGAAGACTTCCCCGTACTCGACCCCCGGCAGACTGGTCAGCTCGTACAAGGCCTTTCTGGCCGCCGGTTCGACCAGGGTCACGGACAGGTCCTCCCGCTGGGTCAGGTTGAATTGGACGTAGATGATATAATCCACGGCGTCTTCGAAAAACCCGCCGGTGATGATGATGGCGCAGGCGAAGGCTATGCCCACCACGGACAACAGGGCCTTCAACGGCTTTCGTTCGATGTTGCGCATGATCATGCGGGTCGGTTGGGCCAGGTAGCGCTTGAAGCCCAGGCGCTCGATCGAGGTTTCGCGGTACCTGGCCGGCGGCTCCGGCCGCATGGCCACGGCCGGCGGCAGGAGCGCGGCCCGACGGACGGAATAGATCGTGCCCAGGATGGCGGCGGCGGCGCTGGCCAGGACCGCCACGGCCGGAACCCTGGGCTGGAGGTGATAAAGCAGAAAAGGGAACCGGTAGAACTCCATGTACATCCGGCCCAGACCCTGGCCCAGCCAGACGCCGGCGGCGATGCCGCCGGCCGCGCCGATGATGACGATGGCCAGCACCAGCTTCAGGTAGTGCCAGCCGATATCGAGGTTGCCGTAGCCGAAGGCTTTCAGGGCCGCGGCCTGTTCCCGTTGGGTGTTGACCAGCCGGCTGATGACCACGTTCAAGAGAAAGGCGGCCACGCCCATGAAAATGACCGGGAAGATAAAGGCCATCTGGGCCAGTTGCCGGAACTCCTCGGAAAGATAGCGGTGGGACATCTGATCGTGACGGCCGTAGGCCCCCTGGCTGCCGTAGGGATCGAGCAACAGATCGAGACGGTCCAGGACGTCTTCGACCTTGGCCCCGGCCGCGACTTTAAAGGTCACGTCGTTGAAGGCCCCTTCCATGTTATAGGCCGCGGCCATGGCCGTCCTGGACATCCACAGCACGCCGTACCTTTCGAAGTCCGGGAAGATCGACGCGGGCTTGATCTGGAAAATGTACTCCGGCGACAAGGCGATCCCGACCAGGGTGAGGTTGCGCAGGCGGCCGTTTATGACCGCGCCCAGCCGGTCGCCGGGCTTGAAGCGGTGGGCTTGGGCAAAGGCCTCGCCGACCACTACTTCATCGTCGCTGCCTGGGTTGATGAGCCTGCCCTGGCGCAGATAGAGCCGGTTCATGATGGGTTCGCCCGAGTCCGGCAGGGAAACCAGCCGGCCCGTGACCGGGTTGGCGTAGCCTTCCACGTCCAATTTAACCTCGGCCACCACCCGGGTTTCCACCTGCTCGATATCTGGAACCTGCTCCAGCCGCCGCCGCAGGCTTTCCGGCGCCCGCTTGAGGCTGGCGAAGACGTCGGCGAAGTTATGGTCCTGGTAAAAGGATTTCTGGGTGAGCTTGAGTGAGTCCATGGTGCTCAGGGACATGACGTACGTGGCCACGCCGCTGGTTATGACCAGGGCGATGGCCAGGGCCTGGCTCTTCATGGCCCAGAGGTCGCGCAGGAGTTTCTTGTCCAGGACTTTCATGACGGCTACCAGCGCAGTTCCTGGGGCGACTTTTTCCGGGCGTTGCGTTGGACTCCGGCGATGAGGCCGTTACTGAGCCGGATCACCCGGTCGGCCATGTCGGCGATGTCCGCGTTGTGGGTGATCACCGCGGTGGTGGTGCCCAATTCCCGGTTGATCCGCTCGAGGGCCTCGAGGACCACTATGCCCGTGGTCGAGTCCAGGGCCCCGGTCGGTTCGTCACAGAGCAGAACGGCCGGGTTCTTGGCGATGGCCCGGGCTATGGCCACCCGCTGCTGCTGGCCGCCGGAAAGCTGGGACGGGAAGTGGTTCAGGCGGTCGCTCAAGCCCACCAGGTCGAGCGCCTGCTCGGGCGGCATGGGGGTCCGGGCTATCTCGGTCACGGCGGCCACGTTTTCCAGGGCGGTGAGGCTGGGGATCAGGTTGTAGAACTGAAAGACGAAGCCGACGTGATAGCGCCGGTATTCGGTCAGATCCTTGTCCGTGGCCCGGGTCAGTTCCAGGTCGCGGTACATCACCTGTCCGGTCGTGGCCGTGTCCAGGCCGCCCAGGATATTGAGCAGGGTGGACTTGCCGCTGCCGGAGGGGCCGAGCAGCACCACCAGTTCGCCGGCGTGAAGGTCCAGGTCCACCCCCCGCAGGGCCGTGACCTCGACCTCGCCCATCTGGTAGACCTTGGTCAGCCCCCGGGCCTGGAAAACGATCGAACCCGGGGCGGGCGCCGGGTCCGCCTTTTTATTATTCAGACTCCTGTTCCCCATAAAAGACAACATGGTAACCTGACGCTTCCGGGAGACATTACGCTCGAGACGCTGGCAAATAAAACCTCTACCACGAGCTGATTGTCAAGTTATCAGCTCGCTAAAGGTGTAGATTAATCAGAACAGGGGATTGATTGGGGACTACAGATCGAAATCTAATCTTTCGGTTGCCGGCCGCGATAGCCGGCTCACTTCTTCACGTGGCATTGGCCGCAGGCCAGGGGGCCTTTCTTTTCCTTCTCGTGGCACTTCTTGCAAAGATTGTGATAGGCGCTGAGAAGTCTGGTCTGATTCTTACCCGGGTTGACCGGGTGGCATTCCACGCACTTGGTCCCGTCCGAAGATTCCTCTTTAACCAGCTTGCCGTCCTTATATTGATGATGGCAGCCGTAACAGTCCTGGCCCGATTCGAGTTCCATGTGTTCGTCGTGGCCGAAGACCGACGGCGGCCTCTGTTTGGCGGTGAAGGCCTCGTCGGCCAAGGTTGAACGGGCGGCTTGCTTTTTCTCCGCGGCCCCCAGGGGCCAAGACAGAGCGAACGCGACCAGGCCAAGGGCCATCATTATCAAGGCGGGTCTTTTCATCTGAATCCTCACGCCGTCACTTCCGTCGGGTCTTACCTTCCGATCAACGTTATTATTCAGCGCCCGGCTTTTCCATGCACTCGTAGATGATCTCGGACATGAACTTGAGGTGCATGTCCAGGCCGTAGGCTTTGATGATGTCCTCGAGGCCGCCGTGGCAGTTGTGGCAGGGCGCGATGACTATCTTGGCGCCCGTGGCCTTGAGCTGGTCGGCCTTGACCTTGTTGCCGGCCACGCGGGCCTTCTTGAAAGGCGGCCCGCAGTTGATCACCCCGCCGCCGGCGGCGCAGCAGTAATTGTGCTCCCGATTGGGATGCATCTCGATGAAATTGGAGCAGAAGGCCTTGATCACCTCGCGGGCCATCTCGTGGAGCCCCCGACCCCGGCTGATGTTGCAGGGGTCCTGCAAGGTGACCGGCTGCTCGAACTTCTTGGCCACTTTCAGCCGGCCTTCCGTCAATAGTTCATGGTAGAACTGCACGGCGTGGATGACCGGCACCGGGTGTTCCCGCCAACTTAAATTCCGGTTGCCCACGTCGAAGACCGACCGGAAGGCATGCCCACATTCACCCATTACTATTCTCTTGACCTTGAGCCGTTGGGCCGTCTCGAAGTGAAGTTTTTTAAGCCGCCCCATGATCTCGAAATCGCCGATGAACATGGCCATGTCGCTGTTGTCCCAGCCCGGCGTGGCCGGCATGGTCCAGTCGAGGCCGCCGACGTGCATGATGACCGCGGCGTAATAAATCAGTTGGGTGCGGAATTTGGGCTCGGGCGCGATGACCGAATACATTATGTCCGCGCCTTCCTTTTCCAGAGGGATGACCAGGCCGGGTATCTCTTCCCGGGCCTCCTCTTCCTGCCACATCAGGCTGTCAATCCACTCGTCGTCCTTGACCCACATCTGGTTCATGGTGGCCGAGTGGCTGTGGCTGGTGTCCTGGATATAGGTGGGCGTCACCCCGAGCAGGTGACAGAGGCGCCGTACGGTCTGCATCAGGTAGGCCGTATCGATCCCGAACGGGCAGTACATGACGCAGCGGCGGCAGAGGTTGCACTGGGTGTAGGCCACTTCGGCCGCCCGCCGGATGAAAGCCGGGTCCACCTTGCCTTTGCGGCGCAACAGCTCCCAGATGGTTCCCTTGACCTTGCCCACCGGAGCATAGGCCGGGTCGCCGTCGTGGGACAGATAGTAATGGCAGCTTTCGGCGCACAGGCCGCAACGCACGCAGATATCGCTGTAGGCCTTGAGCCTGGCCCCGGTCTCGGCGGTCAAGATGCGTTTGACCGCCCGGTCTATCTTTTCCGGGGTAAGCCGGGCCGCCCCTTGATCGAGCCCCGAGTCAGGCGTCAGCCCCGCCGCGGTCTGGTCTTTTTGCTCAACCATTTTCCTGCTCCTTGGGATTTCCTCTTACCAGTCCTTGGCCCGGCGGACGGCGCCGAATTCCGAACCCATGTAGGCCCGGGTGAAGGGCGCCAGCAGCATGTGACTCAACCTGGTGAAGGGTATGGCCGCCAGCCAGATTTCTCCCGAGACTATATGCAGGATGATCATGAACTGATAATCGCCGATCTGATGAAAGGCCAGAAAGCCGGTCAGAAAGGGCAGGGCCACCAGGGACAGCACGGCCCAGTCCGCGGCCGAGGTCACGTACCTCACTTCGCGCCGCGCCGCCCGCCGGACGGCGAAAAAGACGCAGGCGGTTATGACGATGGCGGTCATGATGTCGGCCGCGTGGTCGCTGACGCTCCAGTACGAGAAGCCATGATAGTAGTCCCACAGCATCACGTGGGCCGTCAGGAACACGGGCAGGAACAGCAGGCAGAAATGGAACAGGAAGGTGACCACGGTCACCACCGGATGCTTTCTCGAATTCACCGGCAGGAAAGGAATGCTCCAGTGCAGGATCGAGCGCAGGCCGAACTTCAGGTTCATGTATTCCAGCACCAGCGGGTCTTTTAACTTGGCCAGCCGGTAAATGCTCCACAGTTGGTATATCGAACCGGCCACGAAAACGATCCCGGCGGCCCAGGCCATTGGTCCGATCACAAAGGAATAGACCGCGTGCATGTTTTTCCCCTTGGCTCTAGAAAGCGGAGACGGGAGCGACCAGGCGGACATAAGCGCCCGCCTTGACCGCGCGGATCAGTATCTTGTTCCCATCCGGGCTGAAGACCGGGTCCCAGAGACGGTCGAAATCCTCTTGGTAGGCCCGGCCGTCCAGGATGACGGTGTAACGGCCGCCGCGCTCGACCTTGGCCGCCAACCGGCCGCCGTCCGGGCTGAAGACCGGACCCCAGGCCCGGTCATATCGGCCCGGCCAGGGCTGTCCGTCCACCACCACCGTCCACTGTCCTTTTTCCTGGCCCAGGGCCGCGGCCCTTTGGCCGTCCGGGCTGAGCGCCAGGTCGGTGACCACGGAGAAAGTGATCGGCCAGGGTTTCCCGTCCAGGGCCACGGTGAAGCGGCCGAACCTGGGCGCGACGATGGCCGCCAGCCTGGCGCCGTCGGCGCTGAAGCGCTGCCGCCAGCATTGCTTGAAGACCGGCGGCCACAGGATTTCTCCATTCCGGGCCATTCCCCAGGCCCCGCCGACCCTCACCGGCGCCACCACGGCGCCGTCGGCCGGATTGAACCTGGGTTCCCAGACGCAGGCGAAAGTCTTGGGCCAGACCGACCCGTCCACGGCGATCGAGTAGTCGTAAAGATTGAGTCTCACCTGGGCGGCCACATGCAGGCCGTTTTCATCGAACTCGGGCGTCCAGACGTTGACGAATCTAGTCTCCCAGGCCCGGCCGTTCACGGCCAGGCTGAAGACGCCTTTCTGAAAAGCGGCCGTGTCGGCCGCCGGCAGGGACTCCACCTGGACCGCCGCGGCCGTGGCCGACCCGTCCGGGCTCAAGGCGAAATTGTTGGCGTTTTCATAAAGCTCTTCCCAGGCGCGGCCGTTCAGGGACAGGCCGTAGCTCCCGTCGCGTTGAACGGCCGCGGCCACGGTCGAACCTTTCCGGGCGAACATGGTTCCCCAGGCGAAGTTGTACCATTCGGTCCACGGCGTTCCGTCCATGGCCACGGTCCATTCGCTTTCCTGGCTGACCAGGGCCGTGAGCCGGCCGTCGGGGGCGAAACGAGGAAACCAGGCCCTTTGAAAGGTCATTTCCCAAGCTTGGCCGTTGACCCAGAGGGTGTATTCACCCTCTCCCAGATCCACCACCGCCGCGATCTCCTCGCCGTCCGGACTGGTCTGAGGACCTTCGCCCCGCCAAAGCTGTTCAATAGAAGGCACATCCAGTCGGACTTCTTTGTTCCCCGGCTCCCAGTCCCATCCAGCCGCGGCCTCCATGTCCATACCCCTAGGTTTTGTTTAACACTGAAAGCGTCAACATAATAGATTCGGCTTGAACCGTCAAGTCGGTGTGACTGGCCTTTGGTATCTATTCAAAATTTTTTTTAGTCGAGGTCTTGTCCCCGGCGTCCCGGCGTCAGAGTTATGCCACATACGGCGCCGATTGGCCAGGCCAATAATTCCCGGTCGAGTTTTTAGATTGACGCTCAAGGCGATTTTACCTACTATCGGTCCGATAAGTGGCTCGACCAACCTGATCTTTATAAGGAGGTTAGCGATGAAGATCAAGCACTGGATGACCCCTGATCCCATCACCGTAGCTCCGGACACACTCATCATTGACGCCAAGAAAATCATGAAGGAAAAGCATATTCGGCGTCTGCCCGTGGTGGACAAGGGCAAGCTCGTAGGCATCGTCACCTACCGTAACATAATCGAAGCCTCCCCTTCGGCCGCGACTTCGCTCTCCATCCACGAACTCAACTATCTGATCCTGAAACTCCAGGTCAAAGACGTCATGCACAAGGACCCGATCACGGTTTCACCCACGGATTCGATCATGGACGTGATGTTGGAAGGCCACAAAAGGGGTATCGGGGCCTTCCCGGTCGTGGACAAGGGTCGTCTGGTGGGCATCGTGACCGAGACCGAGATATTCAGTTCCATGATCCAGATTTTCGGCACCAGGGCCCAGTCCGAGATACTCTGTCTGGAAAACGTAGGCTCGGAAGACAGCGTGGGCGACTTCCGTCGCCTGGCCGAAGTCATCGAGCGGGAGAACGTGCCCATCCTGGCCATGTTCGCGCTGCCCCACCGGGACACGGGCATGCCGACTATTTACGTTCGGGTCAAAACCAAGAACACCGCTCCCCTTATACAGACTTTGCAGAAGGCCGGCTACAAGCTCGCTGACTGAACATAACCGCCAGACCGGCGGCGCGGTGGAAACATGAACGACGATCAGGATGTCGGCCAGGTATTAGCCAAGGCGAGAAAGCTCTTACACGACATAAATCAACCACTGACGGTCATCATGGCCCGGAGCGAACTGCTGCTGCTCCGGCTGCCGGCCGAAGACCCTCATCGCCGGGCCATAGACCAGATACACGAGCAGACCGAGAAGCTCTCAACCCTCATCGAAGAACTGCGGTCGCTGATCAAGGGCTTCCAGGGAGAGTGATCCACCTGGGACGGAGACCGGTTTCGAGGGGCGAACCCTCGAGGCCGGAGCCGGCCCTGATTCCTCCGGAGCTTTGCTTCATTCCCGGTAGCCCGAATCGCTCCACCCGTCTTCACCGCCCGGCCTTTAGCGAGGGCTTGTCCATGAAAGACGTGATTTTCGCCAGGGTAGCCGCGGACAGAATAAGCCGGCAACCGCCGTTTCTTCTTTCCTGGGGCCGTGATCCGGCCGGTCTGAAAGAATCGCTCGAACGGGTCGGACAGATCTCGCCCCTGCTGCTCTGGCCCAGCCAGGACCGTCTGGAAATCGTCTGCGGCGTCCGGCGGTACAAGATCGGCCGGGAAATTGGGCTGACGGAATATAAGGCCCTGCTGTTGCCGGATAACGTAACCGAGGTCGAAGCCCTGTTGCTGGCTCTGGAGGACAATCTGGGACAGCGGGACTTCAATGACGCGGAGAAAGTCCTGGCCGTCAATCACCTGGGCCGCCATTTTCAGGTCGAAGAAATAACGAGCCGTTTCCTGCCTCGCTTGGGGCTGCCGCCCAAGCCGGAATTCCTGCGCCGCTACCTGGGTCTGTCCGGCTTGGGGGAAGCGGGGCTGGACGCTCTGGCCCAAGGACGCCTGGACCCCGAGACGGGTGAATTCCTGCTTGAACTCCGGCTTCCGGACTGGATGGAATTTCTGAACCTCAACGACCGGTTGGGCTTCAACCGCAACCAAAGACGGCAGGCCTTGTCCTGGCTCGAGGAGATCGGCCGCCGGGAAGAAATGTCCTTTCACCAAATCCTGGCCTCGGAAGATATTATTTCCTTGCTGGACGCGGAAAAACCTGGCCGCGCGGACAAGGAGAAAATGGTCCGGGCCGCGCTTCGGGCCAGACGTTATCCCCGCCTGGCCCGCCTCGAGGCCGATCGGGCGGAAAGAATCAAGGTTCTCGATCTGCCGGCCGGCCTGAGGCTGGACCTGCCCCGGAATTTCGAGGGATTGAACTTTACTTTGGGTATTGACTTTTCCGATGAGGCAGCATTGAGCCGGGGAATCGAGGCCGCGACCCGCCTGACGGCCGACCGGAGGCTCAAGGACCTGCTGGAGTTGGGGTGATGGCCGGTCGAATCCCCGGTTTTCTGGCGGCCGAAAGGGAAACGCTTTCCACCCGTCTGGGCCAAGAGTTGTTGCGGAGGCTGCCGCTGGCCGAGGTCCGGGAGCGGATAACCTCCCAGGATTACGCTGATTTCGGCTCGGATCGTCTGGTTCTGACCCGGCATCGAGGCAGCTTCGTCAAACCGTGTCCGGGGACCAAGGGTTATATATGCTGCGGCCTGGAGATAATCCATTTCGGGCTGGGCTGCTCCCTCGGCTGCTCGTACTGTATCCTCCAGGCCTACCTGGATACCGAGGCCCTGGTACTTTTCGGCAACGTGGATGAGGGCCTGGCGGAGGTCGAAAGCCGGTTGGCCGCGCCATCGTTCAAACCGGCCCGATTTTGCACCGGCGAATTCACCGACAGCCTTCTGCTCGAAGACCTGACCGGCTTGGCGGCCAGGCTGGTCCTCATATTTTCCAAGACCCCTCATCTCCTGGAATTGAAGACCAAGACGGCCGACGTGAAGGGACTGCTTGATCTTGACCACGGCCGGCGGACCTTGATCAGCTTTTCGGTCAACGCTCCGGAAGTGGCTCGACAAGAAGAGACGCGGGCCGCGCCGCTCGGGAAAAGGATCGAGGCCGCGGGGTTGGTGGTTCGGGCCGGCTATCGGGTCGGTTTTCATTTCGACCCCATCATCCGCCATCCAGGCTGGGAGGATGGCTACGCCCGGACGGTGGAAGAGATTTTTCGCGTGACGCCGGCGGATCGAATAGCCTGGTTCAGCCTGGGCGCCTTCCGCTACCTGCCCAGATTGAAAGCCGTGGTTCGCCGGCGCCATCCTCGAACCCGGATCATGGATGAAGAGTTCATCCTGGCCGAGGACGGCAAGATGAGATACCTCCGTCCTTTGAGGGTGGAAATGTACCGCCGGCTGCTCGAGCTGATCCGGCAATATGACCCGGCGGCCTGCGTATACCTGTGCATGGAAAGCCCTCGGGTCTGGCGGGAGGTTTTCGACTTCGATCCTGGGCCGGAAGGATTGATCCGGATGCTGGACGATCGCCTCGAGGACGTGAAATAAACAAGCGGTCCAGGCGGGGGTGCGCAAAGAACAGGTGGCCGGCCGGGGCCGGCTGTGATAGACTATACTCAAAATTTCGGCCAGGTAATGGCAGGAGGAAACCATGAAGGAAAAAGTCGAGGCAGCCCTGAACAAAATTCGGCCCCAACTCAAGGCCGACGGCGGCGGCGTGGACTTGGTGGACGTGGATGAGAGCGGTGTGGTCCGCGTCAAGCTGACCGGCGCCTGCGGCGGCTGTCCCATGAGCACCATGACCCTGAAGATGGGCATTGAAAGGGTTCTCAAGACCGAAGTCCCGGAAGTCAAGCGCGTCGAGTCGGTTTGAGTTTCCAGGAATATTCGACCCGGCCCCTGCTTCCCGATCGAATATATCGGCTGCCACCATGCGCCTGGCCTCGAGCCAGGCGCATGGTGCTTGAGCGGGAAAAGTAATGGGGAGGGTGTCCGCCAGGACCGTTTCTTTTAAAAAGGGTTCCCGCGCGGCTTCATTTATGGTACGGGCGCCCGGTGGCCAGGCGGAGTCCGCGGTAGATTTGCTCCAGCAGCACCAGCCGGCACATCTCGTGGGTCAAGGTCAGGCGCGAGAGGGACAGTTTCAAGTCGGCCCGCCGGATCGCCCTCTCGTCCAGGCCTTGGGGACCGCCTAGCCCGAAGACCAGCGATTTTACTCCCCTGTCCCAGGTTTCTTTCAGCCAAGTCGCCAATTCCAGCGAAGTCATCTCGCGACCGGAAGAATCGAGCAGAACGAAAAAGTCATCCGGCTTCAGGGTCGCCAGGAGCCTTTGGGTTTCCTCGGCCCGGACCTCCCTGGCCGCTTCATCCCGGCCCCTCACGTCCTTGACGATTACTTCCTCGACCGGCAGGTAGGCTTTAAGGCGGGTAAGATAGTCGCTGACGCCCTGGGCCAGGTATCTGGACTTGGTCCGGCCGACAAAGACGAATTTCAGTCTCATCAATCCTTGGGTTTCAGCCCCAAAGCCTGGGCGATCTCTCGGGCCGTGGTCTGGACAAAGGTCTTGAACTCATCCGGATCGAGGACCGTGTCCGGACCAGGCACGCGCGGCAGATCGGAGGGGCGGATATAACGGGGCCGGTTCTTGAGTTCGGCTCTGGGCTTGATTTCAAACTCGGGCGTAAAATCGTCGTCGAAATAACGGTTCTGGAACTCGGCGAACTTGAGGGCGTGGGCCGTCGAGTCCAGAACGGCCTGATCTCCGGGTTTGATCAGACCCTGCTTAAGGGCCTGGCGCAGCCCGGCCAGGCTTTCGCCGCCCTGGGTGCAGGCCACGAAGCCGTTCCGGTTGGCCCGCAGCATCGAATCCATGATTTCCTGTTCCTCGACCTGGACGACGAAAAAACGGGGTTCGCCGGCTCTTTTCTCATATTCTTCGGCCAGGTGAAGCACCCGCGGCATGGAGACCGGATTGCCGATCATGGCCGCCTGGGCCACGCTGGGCCGGACCGTGATCGGACGCCAGAGTCTCTGGTCCGGAGGCTGGCTGTAGTAGCGGAAGACCGGATCGGCGTGGGCCGATTGGACGCCGAAGACGCGGGGCAGGCCGTCAATCAGACCGTACCGCTCGAACTTCAACAGGCCGCTTAAAATCGCGGTGATATTCCCCGCGTTGCCAATGGGCAGAAACAGGGACAAATTCTTCACCCGGTAGTCGAATTGCTGGGCTACTTCAAAGGAATAAGACTCCTGGCCCAGCACCCGCCAGGCGTTCTTCGAGTTCAAGAGGGCCACGTCATAGTTGTCGGCCAGATGCTCCACCACTTTCATGCAGTCGTCGAAGACGCCGGGCAGCTCGAAAACCTGGGCCCCGCTGCCCAGGGGCTGGCTGAGCTGCTGGGGCGTAACCTTACCTTTGGGCAGCAGGACCGCGCTCTTGACCTCGCCGGCCAAGTAAGAGGCATAAAGCGCGGCCGCGGCTGAAGTGTCGCCGGTGGAAGCGCAGACGGACAAGACTTCCTTGAGCCCTTTCTTCCGGACCAGGTACTTCAGATAGGAAAGGGCCGCGGCCATACCCCTATCCTTGAAGGAAGCGCTGGGATTCTGGCCGTCGTTCTTGAAGTAGAAGGGCGTGCCCACCATCTCCCGCAAAGCCTGGTTGGCGCCCACCACCGGCGTATGGCCTTCGCCCAGATAAACCACGTCCTCCAGCGGCACCATCGGGCAGAGGAATTCATGGAAAAGAAAAACGCCTTTCAAGGCCGGTCGGTTCAGCATCTTGCGGTAATCGAAGAGGCGGCGCCAGAATTCGCCCGGCCGTTCAGCCAGGCGTCCGGCGGCCTGGTCCTCGATCAGGAAGACGCCTCGGCATTCGGGACAAGTGTAGAACAGCGAATCGGCCTCGTACTCGCGGCGGCAGCCCAGGCAGCGATAGACCAGCCGGCCGGAGGGGGAGGGTATCAGGTACGGTCTTATTTCCGTGGGGAAGTCGTTCTCTCTCATAATAGTCGATTATCCAGCTCCTTCAAGATCGGTTTGTCAAGCTGAGTCAGGCCGCGTTGAACCGGTCATCGGTCAGCCTTTGGACGACGGCAGACTGGACATGACCCGCTCGGCGGCCTCGAGCGTTCTGGCCACGTCTTCCCTGGTATGAGCGATGGACGGATACCACCGCCCGCCGACCAGGGTAAGTATACCCTCGTCCTGCATACCCAGCCACCAGACAAAGTACCGGTCGAAATCCAAAGACTCCAGGTCTTGATCAGTGTAGGCCACCGCATCCTTCTTCAGGCCGAACATGGTGAAGAAAACCCCGGTCGCTCCCTGAATCAACAGGGGCAGACCGTGTTTCTGGGCCAGGTCCGCCAAGCCCTGGGTCAGAAGATTCTGGATTTCGTCCAATCTTTTATAAGCCGCGCCGTCGTCCCGTTCCAGTATCTCGATGGTCGCTCGGGCCGCCTTCATCCCCAGGGGATAACCGTTGAAGGTGCCCGGTCCTAATACCTTCTGTTCTTCCAGCAGATTCATGATTTCCGCCTTGCCCACGACCGCGGAAAAGGGCAGACCGCCGGCCAAGGCCTTGCCCAAGGTGGCCATATCGGGCGTAACCCCGAAGTAACCCTGGGCGCCGCTCAGCCCCAGCCTGAACCCGGTGATCACTTCATCGAAACTCATCACGATACCATGCCGGGTGCACAATTCCCGGACCCTCTCCAGAAACCCGGGCTTGGGCATCAGGCAGAAGTGGTTGCAGACCAAAGGCTCGAAGTGGATCAGGGCGATTTCCTCGCCATATCGGCTGATGGTCTTCTCCAAACGATCGAGGTCGTTCCAGGGAAGCAGAAAGCTCTCCTCCACGGCGCCCTTGGCTTTTCCTTGAGTGTAGCAGTAATCGGTGAAGGGGTCCGAATTGGGGTCGTCCCAGGCAAAGGGCCTGCCTTCGGATTCAGGTCGGACTTGGCCGCCCAGGACGTTATCCAGCCATCCATGATAATGCCCCGAGAAACGAATAAAATAGGGGCGACCGGTATAGGCTCTGGCCAGACGAATGGCCATTTGAACCGCCTCGCTGCCGGTGACGCAAAATTTGACTTTTTCGGCGCAAGGTACATGCTTGATCAGTTTTTCGGCCACCATGACATCGTCTTCGGAAAAGAGAATACCCGAGCCCAGGGCCGTTGGGTATCCGTCCAGGCACTCTTTCAGGGCCTGAACGTATTCCGGGTGGCGGTGGCCTAAAATCGTCGGGCCCATGGCGCCGATATAATCAATATACTCGTTGCCGTCCACGTCCCAGACCCGACTGCCCATGGCGCGATCCACAAAGACCCGATGCTGGGTGGCGTAGAGCGGGACCCGATAGTTGGTGTGCCCGCCGGGATAGAGTTGATTGAATCTCTGGGTCAACGCCTGGCTCTTTTCGCTCTTCATCTCGGCCTCCTGGGCTGAAGTCTTCCTTGTTCCTTCAGCGGTAGATGTTCCTTTACGGGAAATTAGAATAGTTAGAAGTATTCCCTCCAACCGGCCAGATCAGCGGACGAGCGCTCTCTTTAGTGTGCAGGTTATGTTTTTCGTATGAATATATTCGAACCATCCTGGAGTGAATGACCGTTCACCAAAATTTGCCCAAGCCCGGCCGGTATGTCAAGCTAAAATGCCGGCTTAAGGAAGGTCCGCCGGGGGCCGGCGATAAATTCGTTTGTCAAAACCGCCGGCCGGGCCATATAATGAATTCAAGATAGATGCTTGAAATCGATGACGCCGCCGCGCCCGGCGAAAGCGAGTCACCGCTCAGTCAAGGCATGAACGATAAACATCATGAAATCCCCAAAGGCCTTAAACTGGGCAAGGCTAAAACCTTGGAAGTCGTGGTCCTGAGCGACGGGACCCGATTACCCGGCAAGGCCAAGGTGCGCTACTGGATCGAACGCCGGGGGGCCAGGGAAGACATGTGGATCATTCATAATGAAAAGACCTATCGCCTGTCCTTCCTGGAATTCAAACGTCGTTTCAAGGTGCTGATCAAAGGAGGCCTAATCCGCCAGAACCCTTTGCCCGAAGACGTACAAGACTAGATCCCAGCCTTATCCCTCCTTGCTCTGGAACTGCTTCTGGCATTAACAGTCTATAATAGTTAATAAATATAACTAATAATAGTTTTAATTATATTTAATTTATATATGATTTAATGATTGTAACGTTTTTTTTACTTGAATTGATCAATATAATGTGTTAACCTGCGATTAAATTCACTATATGTGGTTCTTATAAATGCCCGGAACCCATGAGATCGAAGTCTTCAAGTATCATCTTCAGCGAGGATATATCTTCACCTCCACGGAGCCGGTCATGGTGACCACGGTGGTCGGAAGCTGCGTGGCGGTCTGCCTTTACGACCGGCGGCTCAAGTGTGGAGGCATGAATCATTTTCTGTATCCCAAGGCCGGCCGCCGGGATAGGACCACGCCCCAGTTCGGCAACGTGGCCGTTCCGGCCTTGATCCGGATGATGGTCAGTCAGGGCAGCCGGGTGGAGGACATGGAGGCCCAGATTTTCGGCGGAGCCACGACCGGTCCCCGCGACCGGCGGGACATGGGCTCCCGGAACGTTAAAATCGCTCGTAAAATACTTAAGAAGAAAGGGATACCCATAGTATCCGAGGATGTTGGCGGGATAAAGGGTCGCCGGGTGCTTTTCCATACCTTTACCAACGAAAGCATGGTCATGAAGACGAGCAAGGTGCGGCGGGGCGACTTCTACCCCTATCGGGAACGCCTGACCGCCTCTTGAAAAATATTCTTGTTCCTCTGGGGGAAATCTGCTTAAATCCGGGTCAGTAACATCAAACGAGGTGGAGTGGAATGCCGGTTGACAAAAACATGAAGGTGCTGATTGTTGATGACTTCTCGACCATGCGCCGCATAGTCAAGAACATCCTCCGGCAGCTTGGCTTCAACAACATACTCGAGGCCGACGACGGCACCAGCGCGGCCGCGCTTCTGGAACGGGAGAAGGTGGGCCTGATCATAAGCGACTGGAACATGCCGAACATGACCGGCATAGAATTGTTGCGCCACGTGCGATCAACCGATGAAATAAAGGACACGCCTTTTCTGATGGTTACGGCCGAGGCCCAGCAGGAGAACATCATCGAGGCGGTCAAAGCCAAGGTCAGCAATTATATAGTCAAGCCGTTCACGGCCGACACCCTGAACGAAAAGATTGAGAAAATTTTCAGTTGATTTCGATACGGCGGCCTGGACCCGTGCTCAGGCCGGTCCAGGGCGCGACCGGCACAAGCCACGTGGACGGGCCTTGATTTGGGTCCGTTCTTTTTTCCATTTCTTAAATAGGGACAAAGGGGAAAGGCGAGAGGACAATGCCGATAGCCAAAAAGATCGAAAGTTATATTGACCGGTCCTCCTGGATCAGGGAGATGTTCGAAGCCGGCACGCGGCTCAAGGCCGAGATAGGCGCCGACAAGGTTTTCGATTTTTCGCTGGGCAATCCGGATTTGGAGCCGCCGGCCGCGTTCAAGGCCGTTTTGAAGGAACTGGCCGTGGACGAGACCGCCGGCACCCATTCCTATATGTCCAATGCCGGTTGGCCCGAGGTCCGGGCTCAGGTGGCCTCCTTCGCCAGCCGGGAATACGGGCAGAAGATCACGGCCGACGACGTGATAATGACCGTGGGCGCGGGCGGGGCCCTGAACGTGGCCTTGAAGACCATCCTGGACCCGGGTGATGAGATCGTCGTGCCCCGGCCGTACTTTGTCGAGTATAATTTCTATGCGGACAATCATGGCGGGCTGGTCAAGCCGGCCGACACCAATCCTGATTTCACCCTCAACCTGGACAACCTGGCCGCGGCGGTCACGTCCAAAACCAGGGCCCTCTTGATAAACTCGCCCAACAATCCCACGGGCGTGGTTTATCCCGAGGCGAATATCAAGGACTTGAGCCTGCTGTTGGAAAAGATCAGCGCCCGGAACGGCCGTCCGGCGATCCTCGTCTCCGACGAACCGTATCGTAAAATAGTCTACGACGGGGTGAAGGTTCCCAGCGTCTTCTCTTATTATCCTTACGTCCTGGCCTTGACCTCGTACTCCAAGGACTTGTCCCTGCCGGGAGAACGAATCGGTTTCCTGGCCGTTCATCCGGAGATTCCGCGCAAGGAGCGTCTGATGGCCGGGTTGGTGCTCAACAACCGCATCCTGGGCTACGTCAACGCGCCCGGATTGATGCAGCGGGTGGTGGCCCGGCTGCAAGGGCAGTCCGTGGACGTCGGCATCTATCAGCGGCGACGCGACTTGTTCGTTCAGGGCCTCAAGGAAGCCGGATACGATCTGACCGTGCCCCAGGGCGCTTTTTACCTCTTCCCCCGTTCGCCGCTGGCCGACGACGTGGCCTTTGTCCGCGAACTCCAGAAGGAGAACATCCTGGCCGTGCCCGGCTCGGGCTTCGGCGGTCCCGGCCATTTCCGCCTGGCGTACTGCATGGCCGAGTCGACCATCGAGCGTTCCCTGCCGGGCTTCAAACGGGCCCTGGAGAAAGCCGGGGGAAGGTGAGGCCGGATGTACTCGAAAATTCTCAGGCTGAGGTTTCCCAGGTCTCTGGCCGACAAGCCGGTGGTGGTCCACCTGGCCAAGGAATTCGATCTGACCTTCAATATATTTCAGGCGGCCATCTTTCCCCGCCGGGAAGGCCACATGGTCATGCACCTTTCCGGCCACCGCAAGAACTTCCTGGAAGGGGTCAAATATCTGAAGAAGATGGGGGTCAAGGTCGAGACCGTGGCCCAGGACGTCAAACGCAACGATGAAGTCTGTTATCGGTGCGGACTATGCACGGCCATCTGTCCCACCGGCGCTTTGTCCATCAAGCGGCCGGAAATGGACGTGATCTTTGACCCGGACGTTTGCAGCGCCTGTGAACTGTGCGTGGCCGTCTGCCCGCCCCGGGCCATGAGGGCCGATTTCAACAGCGAGACGTCCCTGTGACGAGCCACCCCGGTGTTTCACCTATTGACGCCGCTTTCCCACAATAAGTTCCGCCGGCTCACGGGGATGATAAAGCCTCGCGACCTTGGACCAAGGTAACCCTTGACCCTCTTTGTTTACCTCCTTTCGATCAAGGAGGGTAAAACAGAGCAGGTCCTGTATTCTTCCTGATGACTGCTTTCAGGACCAAAGGCCGGGACCTGACCGGTCTGAGTCGGATCGAGCCCGGCCGGACCGTGGCCGTGGCCGTCAGCGGCGGGGTTGACTCGGCCCTGGCCGCCTGGACCCTCAAACAGCGAGGGTTTCGCGTTTTAGCCTTTCATCTGCTGCTCATACCCGGCGCCGGCAGCCTGCCGGCGGCTCGATCAATGGCCCGCCGCCTGGAACTGGACTTCGAGGCCCTGGATGTGAGCCAGGCCTTCGAAAGTCTCGTCATCGAACCGTTTGTCCGGACCTATGCCCTGGGCCGAACTCCGTCCCCCTGCGTGACCTGCAATCCGGAGGTCAAGTTCGGGCTGCTGGCCGATCTGGCCAGGCGGCGCGGCGCGGACTTTTTAGCCACGGGACATTACGCCGGGCTGGTCGTCCGGGCCGAAGGCGCCACGCCCGTCCTGGTCAGGCCCCGGGACCGGACCAAGGACCAGACTTATTTCTTGAGCCGTCTCGGACCGGAAAAGCTCGATCGGGCTCTCTTTCCCCTGGCCGGTTTCACCAAGATCGAGGTCAAGGCCAAAGCCGCGGCCCTCGGTCTGCCCGAGACCAGGGAAAGTCAGGAGGCTTGTTTCCTGGCCGGCCGGGATTATCGGGACTTTCTGTCCTCGCGGCTCGGTCCGTCGCCTGGGGAGGGCGGTGAGTTCGTGGACCGGCGGGGCCGGGTTCTGGGGCGCCACCGGGGCCTGATCCATTATACCGTCGGTCAGCGCCGCGGTTTGAATCTGCCGGGGCCGGAACCCTATTACGTACTGGCGTTGGAGCAGGATACGCGGCGGGTGGTGGTGGGGACCAAGGCTGAAACCTTGGCGACCGGATTTTTAGCCACGGACCTGGTTTGGTCCTCGAAGCCGGCGCAGGATGAATTCGCCGCCCTGGTCCAGATTCGGTCCCGCCATAAACCGGCCCGGGCCTGGGTAAGTCTGAGGGCCGGGAATCAGGCCGAAGTATTTTTTGAGTCTCCCCAACCAGCCGTGGCCCCGGGCCAGGCCGCGGCCTTTTATGAAGGTGACTGGCTGAGGGGTGGAGGCTGGATTGATCGGGTCCGGCCGGTCACTTCCGATACACGGCCACCTGAACCCGCTTGAATAGATGCTCGTACGCGGTCAGCGACTCGGCGTGGCCGGTGAACAGGCACCCGCCTTCCGCCAGGTAGCGGTGAAAACGTTGGAGCAGGGACTGTTTGGTTGGCTGGTCGAAGTAGATCATCACGTTACGGCAGACGATGAGATCGAACCTTCCCTGGAAGGGGTAGCTCTCCCGCAGCAGGTTCAGGCGCCGAAAAACCACCAGTCTCTTGATTTCGTCCTTGACGCGGTAGACCACGTTGTTCCGGTTGCCGTCGCGATCGAAATAGCGCTGGACCGTGCTCGGCGGCGCCTTCATCACTTCCTGGCGGCTGTACTGGCCGGTCAGGCCTTTTCTCAGCATGCGCGTGGAAATGTCCGTGGCCAATATCTTGATGTCCCAGGCTGACGGATCGCCCAGGTGGTCAAAGGCCGTAATAGCCAGGGAATAAGGCTCCTCGCCGCTGGAACAGGCCGCGCTCCAGAAACGGATTTTGTTCTGGCGCCGGGCTTTCTTCCTGGTCGTGAGTTCCGGCAGGAATACTTTAGCCAGAAAGTCGAAATGGGCGGGCTCGCGGAAGAAGTAGGTCAGGTTAGTGCTGACCTGATCCAGAAACTCGATCAGTGTTTCGCCGGTTTGGTCGGCTTTCAGGCGGGCCAGCACCTCTTCCGGGCGGCCATAGCCTTTTTTCCGGGTAAGGCTGGCCAGCCGGGCATCCAGAAGCTCTCTTTTATCGGCGAGAACTATCCCGGATTCCCGATAGACGATCTCCGCCAGTTCCTTGAATATCTTGTCTGAAATCCTCGGCAATGTCTTCACCCCCTTCAGAGGGCAGCTCCCGATCTCCGATCTCGACCGAGAAGGCGATATTATTAGATAACTTGTTTCGGATCAACTTTTTATCGATTGACCGCCGCCAGTCAGTCTTGTTTATACCCGGAAACGAGCCGGAATAAAATGAGTTGGACTTCAAACAAAGCGATACTGTTAAAGAAAAGATTGATTTAGAGTCATGCTTCATGTTATATTTATAACGGAATAAAACCCTGTAGAAGCCGCGGGGGAAAGCTTTTCCGTCGGCCGAGGAGTTGTTATTTATCGTGGATAAGACCTTCGATCCGACAAAAATCGAAGCCATCTTCACCCTGGTTTCCTCGGTCAAGAACAACCTCCTCGGCGCCGCCCTGAACGCGGCCATGGCCAATCTGGTCAAGGCCCTCGAATTCTATCTGGTCACGCCCATGCTGAAAAAAGAACGGGAAGTTCTGGAATTCGAGTTCCATGACCTGTTGATCAAGATATCCAAGCACCCCAAATTCGCCGGCACGTATGGTCCGGTCTCCTTCCGCAAGGGCGAACATAAGATGAACGTTGACTTCATGAAGCAGCTCATCAAGTTCGCCGCGGAAAATCTCGAGGAAAAGATTAAACAGGGCCTGGAACTGCTCGAGGCTTCCCGCTTGGATGAAGCCCACGCCTTGTTCCTGGAAGTGCTGAACGACCCGGACGCCGAATTGCAGTATTTCATGACTGTTGGCGACGCCTATCTCCAGAAGCAGCGCTGGAAGGAGGCCCAGGAGATATTCGCCCTGGCCGTCGCCAAGGACCCCGAATCCATCAACGTGATGAACCGCCTGGCCATCTCGTTGCGCAAGGACAAGAAGTATAACGAAGCCATGGAAATATACCGCAAGGCCATAATGCTTTCCCCCAGGGACGAGGGTCTGTATTACAATCTGGCCCGACTCTTTCTGGACATGGGCAACCCTCAAAGCGCCGGTCAGGCCCTGCGCAAGTCCTTGGCCATAAACCCAAAATTCGCCCCGGCGGCCAAGCTGATGGTGGGCGTGCAAGAGACCTTGGCCGGACTCTCGCCCAAAGCAAAAGCGTCAACCTGAAACCATGACGATAACCGGTTCCGGACGGCCCGACCAGGTCGGGGCCGGAAGAATGTTTGGAGTCGACCGCGCCGATGACCGATATCAACCTTCCTTCAGACCATGGGTCGTTGCTGCGGGCGGCCCGAGGACTGGAACCGGCCGACCTGGTCCTTAAGGGCGGCCTCGTGGTCAACGTTTTCACCGGCGAGACGGAAGCGGCGGACTTGGCCGTTAAGGATGGCCTGATAGTCGGCCTGGGACGTTACGACGGTTTGACCGTCAGGGACGTCTCCGGACTGTATCTGGCTCCCGGCCTCATCGAGACGCATCTGCACCTGGAAAGCGCCCTGGTCGCGCCTGGTGAGCTGGCCGGGATTTTGGTCCCCCGCGGAACCACGGCCCTAGTGGCCGACCCGCATGAAATCGCCAATGTACTAGGGCTTAGAGGTATTCGCTTTCTTCTGGACGCTTCGGCCGGCCTGCCTTTGGATTTCTTTTTCATGGCCCCGTCCTGCGTGCCGGCCACTCACCTCGAAACCAGCGGGGCCGAACTCGAAGCCGAAGACCTGCGAACGCTGCTGGCTGAACCCCGGATTCTGGGTCTGGCCGAAGTGATGAATTTCCCCGGCGTCATCAACGGGCTGCCCCGGGTCTGGGACAAGCTGGCTCTTTTTGCCCGGCGGCCCATTGACGGCCATTCGCCTGGTTTGAATGGGCCGGACCTGAACGCCTATCTGCTGCCGGGCATCGCCACCGAACACGAAACCACCACGCTGGCCGAGGGCCGCGAAAAACTGGCCCGGGGTCTGCGCCTTTTTATTCGCGAAGGCAGCCAGGCCAGGAATCTGGCCGATCTTCTGCCGCTGGTCAATGACCATAACTACCGCCGCCTCTCCTTTTGCACCGACGACCGGCACCTGGACGACTTACTGGGCGAAGGACATCTGGATCACGTCCTGAGAAAGGCGGTTCGTCACGGGCTTCCCGCGATGAAAGCCGTGACCATGGCCACGCTCAACGCGGCCGAGGCCTTTGGATTGAGGCGCCGGGGCGCCCTGGCGCCGGGCTGGCGGGCCGACGTGGTGGTGTTCGAGTCGCTGGAGTCTTTCCAGGTCAGGGAAGTATATAAGGACGGCCGCCTGGCGGCCAGGCGGGGCGCTTTGACCGTTCCGGCGCCCAGGATCGAGCCGCCGGATTGGATCAGCCCCATGAACGTGGCGGTCCTGGACCGGGCCGCCCTGGACCTGCCCGCGGCCGGCGCCCGGGTCAGGGTGATCGAAGCGGCCGATGCTCAGGTCGTCACCGGCCATTCGATACTGGAAACGCCGGCCCGAAACGGCCGGCTGGTCGCCGATCCGGATCGGGACTTGGCCCGCTTGCTGGTGGTGGAAAGACACCGCGGCACGGCCCGGGTGGGTCAGGGTTTGGTCAGGGGTTTCGGCTTTAATCAAGGGGCCATGGCCTCGTCCGTGGCCCACGACTCCCATAACATCGTGGCCGCCGGGATGAGCCTGGACGAAATAATCTTGGCCGTGGACACGGTCAGACGCCTGCGCGGCGGACTGGCCGTAGTGGCCGGCGAACGGGTCCTGGCCAGCCTGGCCCTGCCTTTGGCCGGGCTCATGTCGCCGGCGCCGGCCGCGGAAGTAGCGGCCGGCCTGGCCAGGCTGGAAGCGGCGGCGGTCGAGATCGGCTGTCGGCTGAAAGCGCCGTTCATGTGCCTG
Source organism: Thermodesulfobacteriota bacterium (assembly GCA_040755515.1). Classification (GTDB taxonomy): domain Bacteria; phylum Desulfobacterota; class Desulfarculia; order Adiutricales; family JAGVGV01; genus JBFMAW01. The sequence goes on from JBFMAW010000004.1 coordinate 320,503, forward strand.
TCCTTCCTGGCCCTGCCGGTCATACCCAGGCTCAAACTGACCGACCGGGGCCTGGTGGACGTGGATAAGTTCGAGTTCGTCCGTCTGTTCGTGGAATGATCCGCGGCGTCCGCTGGAGACCAGAACCGACCCGGTACCGCGGAAAATTCGATTTCCAGGTGATTTTCTCTATTGAAATGCGGTCGAAAATATCCTATATAGTATCGTCGCTCAGCTTGATGGGGAACGCTGGCTGATATTCTCGGCCGGTTGGAGGCTGGGCGCCGCCGGAATGAAAAAGGGTGCGAACTATACTTAAGACCTGAAAACAGGGCCGCGCGGCCATGGTATGAGGTGGTATGAGGAGGTGAAGGCGAATGTCTGAGATGGCGGCAAGAAATGAAAAGGCGTCCACCCGGTCCGGAGAAAGGGAAGGCAAATATCTGACTTTTTCCCTGGCCGGCGAAGAGTATGGCATCGGAATATTGAAGGTCAGGGAAATCATCGGCATGATGCCCATAACCCCGGTGCCTCGGACGCCGGGCTTCGTCAAGGGCGTGATCAACCTGCGCGGACAGGTGATCCCGGTCATAGACTTAAGGCTCAAATTCGGCCTGGCCGAGATCGAGTATACCGACCGAACCAGCATCATCGTGGTCGAGGCCAGGACCGCCATCGGCAAGGTCAACATCGGCATCGTCGTGGATTCCGTCTCCGAGGTGGCCAACGTCAAGGCCGAGGATATCGAAGATACGCCGGCCTTCGGGACCAAGTTGGACACGGATTACATCCTGGGCATGGCCAAGACGACGGGCGGGGTCAAGATACTCCTGGACATCGACCGGGTCCTGACCGGCCGGGAATTGGACGACCTGGAAGAGATGACCTGACCCACGGGCGGTTAGGACCGTTTCGGGATAGTCAAGAGAGGCCGTGATCGAATAGGCGGCCGCCAGGATAATCAAACCATCAAAGGCAAGGAGGTTCAACCCGTGAGAAACATGAAAGTGGGCACCAAGATCATCCTGGGTTTCGTTATGTTGGTGGCGATCGCCGTCATCCTGGGCTTGATCGCCGTCTGGCAGATGACCAATGTCAGTACCGCGGCCAATAAACTGGCTTTAGAGTATGTGCCGGAAGTGGCTATGGCTAATGAGCTGGAACGAAACGCTCTCCAGACCATGTATTCCGTCCGCGGGTTTACCATGGGTGATGACAAGAAATATCTGGAAGAGGGACGGAAGAACCTGGAAGAGGTAAAAAAACAGGTCAAGGCCGGTCAAGACTTGGCGGCCAGATATCCGGCCCTGGTCAAGTTAAGGGAACAGGCGGCAATCGCGGAGACCAAAGTCAAGGAATACGAGAAACAACTTGATGATACGGCGGCCAAGAAAGAGGCCCTGGCCGCGAACCGAAAGATGATGGTGGAAAACGCCGCCAGGTTCCTGAAGAACGCCAACGAATTTATGGACGAGCAACAAGCTAGAATGGAAAAAGAGTTAAAGGAAGGTTTGCCGGCTGAAAAACTTGTGGAACGCTTTGTTAAGTTCGACTTGGCTAATGAGATTGTCCGCTTCGGCAACCTGAGTCGCGTGGCGGCCTGGCAAGGCCAAGCCGCCAACGACATGAAAATAATCCAGGAAGCCCTAAAGAATTTTGACGAAATTAACAAGCGTCTCGATCAACTGGCGCCAATCACCCATACTGAAGCCAATAAAAAACAACTGGCCGAAATCAAAGCCGGGACCGAAGCTTATAAAAAGTCGATGAACGATATTGTAGCTATCGATCAAGCGCTGCAGGAAATCAACAAGAAGCGCCAGGAGGCGGCCAGGGGCGTTCTGGATATCTCCGAAACCACGGCCAAGGCGGGCATCGACAACACCACCAAACTCTCCAGCGAATCCGCCGCTTCGCTGTCCCTGGCCAACACCATCATGGTCATAGGCCTGATCATCGCCGCCATCGTGGGCGTGGGCGTGGCCCTCTTCATCACCCGCAGCATCACCAAGCCGCTCAACCGGGCCATTGACGGTCTGAACGAGGGTTCGGACCAGGTGACCGGGGCTTCCAACCAGGTCTCGGCCGCCAGCCAGGAACTGGCCGAAGGTTCGTCCGAACAGGCCGCGGCGGTCGAGGAAACTTCGTCCTCCCTCGAGGAGATGACCTCCATGACCAGGCAGAACGCGGACAACGCCAGCCAGGCCAACGCCCTGATGGACGAGGCCAAGGCCACGGTCAACCGGGCCGCGGGCTCGATGAAGGAGATGACCCAGGCCATGGCCGGCATCTCGACCTCGGGCCAGGAGATCAGCAAGATCATCAAGACCATTGACGAGATCGCCTTCCAGACCAACCTTTTGGCCTTGAACGCGGCGGTCGAGGCGGCCCGGGCCGGGGAGGCCGGCGCCGGTTTCGCCGTGGTGGCGGACGAGGTGCGCAACCTGGCCCAGCGGGCGGCGGAAGCGGCCAAGAATACGGCCAGCCTGATCGAAGGCACCATCACCCAGATCGGCCGGGGTATGGAACTGGTCAGGACCGCGGACGAAGCTTTTACCGAAGTGGCCACCAATTCGGCCAAGGTGGCCGAATTGGTGGGCGAGATCGCCGCGGCCTCGAACGAACAGGCCCAGGGGATCACCCAGATCAACCAGGCCATGTCCCAGATGGATCAGGTCACCCAGAAGAACGCGGCCAACGCCGAAGAGACGGCCAGCGCTTCCGAGGAACTCAACGCCCAGGCCGAGAGCATGCGGGACATCGTGACTGAACTGGCGGCCATGGTCGGCGGCGCGGATAAGAGGTTGAGAGCGGAGCACCGGCCCGCGGCCAAGGCCGCGGCCAAGGCCAAAGCCCCGGCCCGGCTGCCGGCGGGACCGGCCAAAACCAAAGCTCCGGCCCGGCTGCCGGCGGGACCGGCCAAGACCAAAGCCCCGGCCGCGGGGCCGCCGGCCAAGGTGGCCAAAGCCGATGAAGTCATCCCCATGGACGAGGATTTCGGCGATTTCTAAAAGCATGGGGCGCACGGCTGTGCGCCCCTAGTGCGCCTGCGGGCGCACACGAACAGGGAGGTGCAAGTCCTCTCCAGACATTCGCACTCCGGTCTGTATCCGAGGGAAACTGCGTCACCGCGAGGTGGGGTGG
>JBFMAW010000005.1:0-312688 GCA_040755515.1 Thermodesulfobacteriota bacterium
TTTTACTCGGCGGGAGAGGGCTGTCCCTCTCCCGCCACTTGAAGTAAATTCAAGTGGTTCCACCCTCACCCCAGGCCGGGGCTTAATCGCCCTCGGCCTGATGACGGACTTTTTACAAGTCCGTCAATTTTCGCCTTAACCGCCAACAGCTTTATCCGCCATCCACGGGCGGGAAAAGAACCACTTCGTCGCCGTCCTTGAGCCGCGTTTCATCCCGGGCCGGACGGCCATTGATCAAGGCCAGGTATCTGGCAGGCGAGGAGAGGCCGAGTCCAGCGATCAAGGACTTGAACTCGGTCCCTTCAGGGAGGTCAAGCCAGTCGCGCCCTTGGTTGGGCGGAACCGGCCCCGGAAGGTGGAAATAGACCTTGAGTTTGACCCTCATCCTGGAATTCAGGGCCGGATGGATCAGGCCACGCCCAGTTCCTGGAGTTTTTCCAACGTGGGTTCGCCGTTCTGGTTCCAGCCTCGAAACCGGTAATAGGGTTCCAGCATCTCGTCCAGATGACAGACTTGGCCCTGGGCCGGCCCGGTGGGCGCGGGTTCCTTGGTCAGGCGGTCAGGTAAGGTATCGTCTTTTCGATTAAAACCGGCCCGATTCAGCCAGAGGCGTTCCGCGTTGAAGATGCGCTCGCCGGCCTTTTCCAACTCCTCCAGAGAATAGTCGGCGCCCGTGGCCGAATTGAGCAGGCGCCGGATGCCTTCCGGCCTCAGCTTCAAGGTGGGTTCGAGCAGTTGGCGGGCGGCGAAGAAGATGCACAAGCCGGCCGAATCCGTCAGGGCGGAAACGTGCTGCCACCTGGCCACCAATTCCGGTTTGTCCTGCCAGGTATGAGGGTCCAGCCTTACCGGTGTGCCGAATAGCTCGACATAGGCCGGGTCGCCCCGCATATGGGAAGCGCCGATGGGCGAAGTGGCGTAGGCCAGGCCCATGCCCTGTTCGCCCCGGGGTTCGTACCCGGCCGGTTCCTGGCCCTTGGAATGAATGGCCAGTTCCGGGTGGCCGTACATCTCGGCCAGGCGCTTGCTGCCGAGGCCCAGCTTTCGCCCGAACCCTTCATTCAACCCGGTCAGGCGGGTGAACTCGACCAGGGCTTCGGCGTCGCCGAATTTGAGCGGCCGGCCCAGGTCCTGGGGCGGCAGGTAACCTCGTTCGGCCAGTTCCATGGCGCAGGCCAGGGTCGCGCCCATGGTGATGGTATCGAGCCCCAGTTCGTTGCAGAGGTAATTGGCCTTGGTGACGGCGGCCAGGTTGTCAACGCCGCAGTTGGAACCCAGGGCGTAGATGGTCTCGTACTCCGGCCCTTCTCCTTCGCCCTCGAAGCCGGGCAAGGTCACTCGAGTCACCCGGCCGCAGGCAATCGGGCAGGAGTGGCAGGCGCTGTTGCGCACCAGGAAGTCCGAGGTCAGTTTTTCGCCATGAATAAGGGGCCAGCTCTCGAAGGTGCCCTGCTGCCAGTTGCGGGTCGGCAGGACGCCGTAATTGTTGGTGACCATGACCACGTAAGCCGTGCCGTGCTTTCTGATGGCCGGTGGGTTGGCCTTGGTCGCGGCCTTGAATATCTCGAGCTGTTCCCGGCAATAAGCGTTGAATCCTTCGGCGTCGGCCAAGGGAACTTGACGGCGGCCGTACACGGCCACGGCCTTGAGGTTCTTGGACCCCATGACCGCGCCCACGCCGGACCGGCCCGCGGCCCGATGCTGGTCGCTCATGATCGCGGCGAAAAGCACGCCCCGCTCGCCGGCCGGCCCGATGGAAGCCACCTTGGCCTTTTCGTTGGTTTCCGCGCGGACGGCCTCGTCGGTTTCCTTGGAGTTTTTGCCCCAAAGACGGCCGGCCGGTCTGAGTTCGGCCCGGCCGTCCTCCACCCACAGGTAAACCGGTTCCGGGGAACGGCCTTGAAAAATGATGGCGTCAAAGCCGGCCCATTTGAACATGGCCGGAAAGCGTCCGCCCGCGTTCGAGCAGGTCAAGGCCCCGGTCAGCGGCGACTTGGTCATGACCATGTACCGGGCGCCGGTGGGCGCCTTGGTCCCGGTCAAAGGCCCGGTGGCCATGATCAGCCGGTTGTCCGGAGAAAAGGCGTCCAGTTTCGGGTCCTGCTCCTTGAGCAGGTAATGAATTCCCAGACCGCGGCCGCCGATGAAATCCCGGGCCGCCTTCCGATCGAGTTCCTCTTCTTGAATATGACCGCGGCTCAAATCCACCCGTAATATTTGTCCCATCCAGCCAGGCATATCCATCCTCCCTTGGTCCGATTTGCTTCTTTATCACACGATTCCTTTTTCGCTCAAAGGTCTTTTTTCCAATATCCGCTCCGGCCCCAATATACGCAAGTCCAGAACCGGCTTCCGTCCCAGGATCAGTTCGGCCAGATAACGGCCCACGGCCGGTCCCTGCTGCAACCCGTGCCCGGAAAATCCATTGGCCAGGTAGAATCCTTTCAGTTCAGGCCACTCGCCTAAAATGGCATTGTGATCCAGGGTGTTCACCGCGTAAAGACCGGCCCAGCCGCGCTTGAGCTTGAGCGTGTCAAAGGCCGGGACGAATTCGGCCAGTTCGGGCCAGAGCAGTTCCATGAACCGGTCCCGGTCCCAGGTGAAGTCGTAACCGACCGGGTCTTCGGGCAATGATTTGCCCAGCAGGATGAGCCCGCCGGTTTCGGTGCGGAAATACAAGCCCGAAGGGAGAATGGTCAGGGGCAGGGGACGGTCGGGCTTGACCGCCGGGTCCAGGGCAAAGACCTGGCGCTTGGTGGGGGCTAGGGGAAGATATACTCCCGCCGTCTTGGCCACGTCGCCGGCCCAGGCCCCGGCGCAGTTGACCACTACGGCCGCCGAGAGTTTCTCGCCCGAAGCCAGCCTCGCCCCGGCGGCCCGACCGGCCTCGACCTCGATGGCCGTCACTTCGTCCGGCCGATAGCCGGCGCCTAATTGCCGGGCCTTGGCCCGCAAGCCCATCAGCAGGGAATAAGCGTCTATATAACCGTCCCGCGGCCCGAAGGTGGCGGCTGAATATTTATCGGGGGTATAGAGGGGATAGGCTTTCTTGACCTGGCTTGGATCCCACCACTCCACTGGGCAGCCCAAGGCCCGTTGGAGGTCGAAATCCTCCCTGGCCGCGGTCAGACCGGGCTCGTTCCACAGAAAAAGGTTGCCTTCCTGGTGGAACTGCACGTCCGGCCGTTCATCGTCCACGGCCATTTCATCAGAAAAATTAGACAAAAAATCCATGGCATACTGAGAAATTTGGATGTTTTCCTTGAGGCTGAACTGAAGCCGCACGTTGGCCATCGAGAGTGTGGTCGAGGCATAGAGGTAGGTGGGGTCTTTTTCCACGATGATCAGTTTTATTCCGGGGTCCTGTTTGAGCAGGTGGTAGGCGGTCGAGCAGCCCATCACTCCGCCGCCGACAATGATGACGTCATAAATCTGGTGGATCATTTTTCGATTCCTTTATAGTTCAAAGCAATTGACCGAATCAGACAAAGCCCTGGAATCTCCGGCGGACCAGGGCCGAAAAGACATGATTGATCAGGGTGGTGAAGTCGTAAACCGGCAGATTGACCGCTTCCTGCACCGCGGCGGCATAGGGCGGCAGGTTGGAACATTCCAGCAGGATGGCCTTCACCAATGGATCTTCGGTCAGGGTCTTGGCTTGGGCCACGACTTCGGCCTCGGTCTTCTCGAAGTCCAGGTAACCTTTCTCGGCCAGGATGCCGTTGTAGAAATTGGGCGAGTTCTCCATGCCGGTGATCTTGATCGGTATGGACTCATCCCAGCCTATGGCCCGCATGTGCCTTTCCGTCACGTTGCGGCCGTCGGCGGCGATCACGCCCACTTTTTCGCCGTGTCTGAGGGTTCTGTGGATAAAGGGAATCTGGAGCAGGCTGGAGAGGAAGACCGGTACCTCCAGGGCATTGGCCATTTCTTTCTGGAAAAGGGCCATGAAGCCGCAATCGCTGGTGACGGCTTTGACTCCTTCGCGGATAAGGTCCCGAGCGGCCTCGATGAAGGGCTCCAGGAGGGTCAAGTCCCGCTGATAGATCAAGCGGTCTATGGAGGCGGCTTTGACTACCTTATAGCGCACCGGAAAGGAAAAAGTGGTGGCGTTGGCCACGTCGCCCGGCGGTAGGGGTAGTAGGCAATCCAGCAACAGAATACCGATGGCCTCGCCAGCGGCATATTGTCCCGGTCTCCCCCGGTAAATCATGGCGACCTCCCGTCTGTTTAACCTTCATGGTTGTTTGGCTCCCTAGTACCAGGTTGTTTCCTTTCTGGCTCAACCGTGGTATACCAATGGTGGTGCAGCAATATTTAATAAGTATATTTGAGAAGGCGGGTTTGTCAACTGTTTTCAGAAGCCGGACGGCCAGCCAGTCCAAATTAATCATCCGTCGAGAAGCCGAAATCGTGGCCAGAACTCCGAGCCTGAAAGTATGGCGCCTTATTCAGGGAGGTTGGTGAATCCAATTCGGCCGGGCCAGAGGCTAAAACAAATCCTTTATCCTTTCCACGAACTTCACCAGGTAGTCATGCCGGAGTTGAGCCGCTTCCGGCGGATTCCGGCGGCGCAATACGGCCGCGGTCGCGGCGATTTCTTCCAGGAAACTCTGCACCTCGCTCTCCCACTGGACCCGATTGAACACCATGTACCAGACCCGAACCGTCAGGTGATACAAATGGTCCGATATGTCCCGGAGAATGTCGTTCCCGGCCGCGGCATAAATTATGTCGCGAAACTTGAAGTCTATGTCCACCAATCTCTTGGGCTCTTTCTCGCTCATAAGGTTGGCGCACTCGTCCTTGACCACATCGATCTGCTCGATCTGCTCGTCCGTAATGCGCTGAGCCGCCATGAAAGCCGCCAGCTTCTCGATTTCGAATCGGACCTGGAAGGCGTTCCTGACCTTGGGCAGCTCGATCTCGGTGACCATGGTCCCGGTTCGGGGGATGATGCGGACCAGCTTTTCCCATTCCAGGCGATTGAGCACTTCCCGAAGTGGAGTCCTAGACACGCCGAACTCTTCGGCCAGGACCTTTTCGTTCAGTATGCGGCCGGGTGGGTATTCCAGGAAAATGACGCGGTTGCGCAAGGTGCGATAGATGTGATCCTGCGAAGTCATGAAGGTCTTTCCGCCTTGACCTGGTGGAGATACCAGTGGTATGCTAAAGCTGTATCAAGCTATTACCAGGATCGCCGCCCGGATGTCAAGCCACCATAAAAATTCAGCGGATATTCTCTCCCCGCCTCTGGAGGTCTAAATGAACTTCAACAACGGATTCCACGGTAAAACCGCCCTGGTGGTCGGCGGTGGATTAGGCATGGGCCGGACCACGGCCCTGGCCTTTGCCCGAGCCGGCGCCAACGTGGTCGTGGCCGATCGGAGCGAAAAAGACGGCCGCGAGACTCTCCGGCTCCTGGAAGAATTCCGCGGCCGGGCCGCCTTTGTTGGCGCGGATATATCCCAGGCTGAAGACGTCGAAAGAATGGTGCGGGAAACCGTTCGCCTTTATGGAAGGCTGGACTGCGCCGCCAACGTGGCCGCCATGCTCGGGCCGGCCAAGGAACTGGCCGACCTGGAAGAGGAGGAATGGGACGTTCTCATAGAAATCAACCTCAAGGGCGCGTGGCTCTGCCTCAAGTATGAAATCGCCCGGATGCTCGAACAAGAGCCCGTGGATGAGACCCGGGGGGCCATCGTCAACTTCGGCTCCATTTCCGGGGTGCGGGCCAGACCCAACCTGGCGGCCTACGTGGCTTCCAAGCACGGGGTCCTGGGCCTGACCAAGGCCGCGGCCCTGGAATACTCCAGCCGGGGCATCCGGGTCAACGCCGTCTGCCCCGGCGCGATCCTCACGCCCATGCTGGAGGAGAACCTCAAGAAAGACCCGGCTTCCGGCGATCTGATGGCCAAACAGCACCCGGTGGGACGCTTCGGCCGTCCGGAAGAAGTGGCCCGGGTGGTATTATTTCTTTGCCACCAAGATTCGGGGTTCATTCACGGCCACGCCCTGCACGTGGACGGCGGCTGGAACATCCAGTAGGTTTGCCCGGGCCGGCCAAAGGATCAGCGATCTTTTCGCGGCGTCGCGTCAATTACCTTGAGCGGATCGTCGACCACCGGCGGGCCTCCCAGGTCTGATTTTGCCAGCCGGTTATTAACGGCAACGTTCGGAGTTCACCGTAACAAAACAGTATAGATTGGAAAAAACATTGACCGATCGTTCCCATTGAATTGCCTGTTCAGACAGCCTCAAATACGCTAAGATCGGATGAGTCAAAAATTACCCTGCCGAGGATGAAGGCCTGATGGCTTTTGACGTGGCACTCCGCCATGAAAGCCTTGACCACACCTTCCGTGTGCGGGCGACGTCAGCCGAAAAAACTCTGGAACTAGTCGCGCAACACCAACCTGGCCCGGTCAATATGGAAATCTCTTTGCGGGAGGAGGAGGATGGAAAGTACGCGGCCGAGGTTAAGGGAAAATGAAGGGCGCCCCGGGTCGTTCCTCACCGCATACACCAACATTTGCCGGCGGGCTTAGAATATGAAAAATAAATACTGGTTTATCTTTTTAGGATTATTCTGGCTCGTCTGCCTGTACCTGTTTTACGCCGCCTATAACCAGGCCCGGACAAACGTCATCAGAGAACTTAACGTCCGCCAGATGCTCCACGCCAGGCAGGCCGCGAAAGGCATCGAGCGAACCTTCGACCATTGGATTCAGATTCTGGAGAGTCTGGCCAGGAGCGCCGTCGTGGTTAACCTTGACGACGAGGGGCTCCGCCTCATGAATCATATGTACGAGCTTCATAAGGAAGATATCCAAGGCCTGGTCAGAGTGGGACCGGGCGGTGACGTGCTGGCCATTATCCCCCCCGATGACCATGCCGTCGGGCGGAACATCAACTCCTTTCCCCATTTTCAAAAAGCCAAACACACTGGGAGGCCGGCCGTCTCCAAGGTATTGACCTCTCCCCGGGGATTCACCACCGTGGCCATTCACGTTCCCGTCACCAAAAACGGCGGCTTTGACGGCGTTATTGCCGTGGCCCTGGATTTTAAAAAATTAGCTGAAGTGTACCTGTCGGAAATCCGGATCGGCAAAACGGGATATGCCTGGATGACCAGCCGGGAAGGAATCGAGCTTTACTGCCCGGAGCCGGGCAACACGGGCCGGTCCGTCCATGAAAATCACCGGGATTCCCCATCCCTGTTAAGGATGGTCGACAACATGCTCGCCGGGAAGCAGGGCGAGACCACCTACTCCTTAAACCGTATCGGAGCACACGAAACCGAGGACCTGAAAAAGGTGGCCGTCTTCATGCCCATTCGTATCGGCGACACGTTCTGGTCAATCGCGGTCGCCACGTCCGAGCGGGAAGCGTTGGCGCCCCTGAGCGATTTCCGGAACAGCCTGCTGCTCCTTATCGCGGCGCTTATGTCGGGCAGCTTGTTGCTGGCCTACTTCGGCGCCACGTCCTGGAGAATTATCCGGGAGGAGAAAAAGCGCCGCGAAGCCGAGGAGGCGCGGCGGGTCAGCGAGGAGCGTCTACGCCTAGCCCTTGAAGGGGCGGATCTGGGAACTTGGGACTGGTGCATCCCGACTGGCACTATCACTCATAACCAGCGTTGGGCCGAGATGCTCGGCTATGAATTGGACGAAGTAGAACAACACGTCCGCGGTTGGGAAAGTTTATTACATCCCGACGAAAAAGCGCAAATCATGGAGGCCATAAACTCTCATTTGAGAGGCGAAACCGAGTTATATGAAACAGAGCATCGGTTACGGCATAAGTCCGGTGGTTGGATTTGGGTTTTAGGCAAGGGCAAGGTGATCGAGCGCGACGACAACGGTAACCCGCTTCGGGCTTGCGGCACACATCTGGACATCACTGACCGCAAACAGGCGGAAATGGCTCTGGCGGCCAGCGAAAGGAGTTACCGGCTGGTGCTGGAGAATATGAAAGAGGGCGTGGTCGTCGTGCAGGACGAAAGAATTAAATACGCCAACTCCTATGCCTTGGGATTGTTTGCCGCGTCCATGACCGAAGTGGCCGCGGCCCATTACCTTGATTTCACCTGCCCGGACGACCGAGAGATGATTAGGGAACGGTATCGCAGACGCGCCCAAGGCGAAAAGATCGCGGACCGGGTTGGTTACCGGATCCAAAGCGCGTCTGGAAAAAGCATCTGGGTGGAGGGTCATGCCAGCGACTTTATTTGGGAAGGGCGCCAGGCCTCCATGGTCTTTTTCACCGACATCACCGACCGCAAAGTTGCCGAAGAGGAAAAACAAAAACTACAAATCCAACTCTACCAATCCCAAAAAATGGAAGCAGTCGGCATATTGGCTGGAGGTATCGCTCATGACTTCAACAACCTGCTGCAAGCCATTCAAGGTTACACCGAAATAATGCTTCTGAATATAAGCGAGAAGGACCCCAAGCGTCATAACCTGAAGGCGATCTATCAAGCAAGTGAAAGGGCGGCCCAACTCGTTCGGCAACTGCTATTATTCAGCCGGAAAGTCGAAACCGCCAAGAAGCCCGTCGAGCTGAACCAGGAAATCGATCAAGCGATAAGGATATTGGAACGAACCTTACCCAAGATGATTGACATCGAACTTCATCTGGCCAGTCGTCCGTGGACCATAAACGCAGATCCGGTTCAAATGGAACAAATCCTGTTGAACCTGGGAACAAACGCGGCCGACGCCATGCCGGAAGGTGGAAAGCTCATTATCGAAACGGCAAACGTGACCCTGGCCGCGGATCAGGCGCCAAATCATTCGGGAGTAACTCCAGGCCGATATGTCCTCTTGGTTGTTTCCGACACGGGCCACGGGATGGACAAGGAGACCGTGGAACACGTATTCGAACCCTTTTTCACGACCAAGGAAATCGGTAAGGGGACCGGTCTTGGTCTGGCCTCTGTTTATGGCATCGTGAAGAGCCACGGGGGCTATATCGAATGCCACAGTGAAATCGGTCTGGGGACGACCTTCAAGATATACTTGCCCGCTCTCGAGCGGATGGACGCTGATGAGGCCAAGGCTATTGCGGATAGTCCGCCTAAAGGGGGGACCGAGACTATTTTGCTTGTTGACGATGATAACTCCGTCAGAGAATTTGCCGCTCAAGCGCTTCAATCTTTAGGTTATAAAGTCTTGATGGCCGCCAGCGGTGAGCGGGCTCTCGAAGTCTACTCCAATAAATCACATAAAATCGACTTGGTCATTATCGATATAGGCATGCCCGGCATGGGCGGCCATAAATGTATACAGGAAATCCTCGGAATGGACACATCGGCTAAAATTCTTATCGCCAGTGGTTATCCCATTGACGGTCAGGTGAAGAAATCATTGGAAGGCGGCGCGAAAGGGTATATCGGCAAGCCTTATCATCTGGCTGACTTGCTGCACGAAGTGCGGAGTGTTTTAGATGAGAAGGAATGAAGCCCCCGATTAGGATCACAAGTCAACACTTTGCGCGGTCAGACACGCCGGCCCATTCACCGAACCTCAAAACGCGAAAACCCTGAAACGAGAGCCGCCGGCATTATTTATGTAATTGATCCAGCGAACCTGGCGAATCCATTTTCCCCAGTCCATCACCCTTTTCACGAGGTCCAAACGGAAAATTCGGATCGGTTTGTGCCCTAGAAGGTCGCGGGATGATCGTGGTCGCGGAAAAGCAAGCAGGAGTTAATCGGGTTGTTGATTCAGCTTGGTCGGAAACGTCTTTCGGGGTCTGCCTGACCTGCCGCTCCAGGGGATGATCGCCTCGGAGGGATGGCCTTGTCTTCAGCGATTATCCGGCCGGTCAGAATTTACTTGACTATTCCGGCCCGTGCTGGCATGTTATTGCTGTCAAGTCATTCGTATAGTGGTATACCAGTAAAAAACACCAAGCGGCTTCCATTGGAGTGCGGCCGGTCTCCAATTTAGCCTACAGCCGCCGGCCCGTAATACCTTTAGCCCGCAAGGAGTAAGCCCGATGATTCCCGGACTGAAAATGCTGAGCGATGATGAAGTCCAAGAAATCCACGCGGCCTCGCTCCAGATACTGGAAAAAACCGGGGCGGTCTTCGAGTTGGATGAAGCCCTGGCCATCCTGGGCGACCACGGCGCGATAATAGACCGGAAAAAGCGGCTGGCCCGAATCCCGCCGCACCTGGTTCTGGACGCGGTGGCCAAGTGCTCGCCCGTAGTGACCCTCTATGGCCGCGACGGCCAGCCCGACCTCAAGGCCGGCGGCCGGCGGGTCTATTTCGGCACCGTGGGTTACGGGACTTTTACCCTGGACTGGAGGACCGGCCAGTACCGCCAGGCCCTGTACGACGACCTGGTGGAAATGGTCAGGCTGGCCGATGCCCTCGAGAACGTGGACTTCATCCTGCCGCCGGTCTGTCCCCAGGACCAGGAGCCCAAGCTCCTGGACCTTTATGAATTCAAGGGCTGTCTGCTCCATTCGCGCAAACCGAGCATTCCCGAGGCTTATTCCCGCGGGCACGTCAAGAAGATGGTGGACATGGCCGCGGCCTGCGTGGGCGGGTATGAAGCCTTGCGGGAGAGGCCCATCTTCTCCATCATCTTCGTCATCACCAGCCCGCTCATCATCCGCCGGGACATCGCCGAGACCATCATCGAGTGCGCCCGGCTGATGGTGCCGATTTACATGGGCGCCGGACCCCAGGGCGGCGGCAACGCACCCTGCACCATCGCCGGGACCCTGGCCTTGGCCAACGCCGAAGCCCTGGCCGGCACGGTCCTGGCCAAGCTGGTCAACCCGGCCGCGCCCATCATCTATGCCTCCTGGGCCAGGCACCTGGACTTGCGTTCGGCCAACGTGGCCTTTGGCGCGCCCGAATTCGGGCTGGCCCGGGTGGGGGCGGCCCAGATGGCCCAATTCTACCGGATGCCTTCGGGCGGCGGCGGGTTGATAGGCAATTCCAAGCTGTTGGACGTTCAGCAGGGCTGGGAGAAAATGGCCACGGCCCTGCTGCCCGCGCTGGCCGGCCTCAACATGATCCTGGGCCAGGGACTCATCGCCTCGGAGAACACCATCAGCCTGGAGCAACTCGTGGCCGACGACGAAATGGCCGCTTATGTAAAGAGGATACTGGCCGGCGTGACCGTGGACGAAGACAGGTTGGCCGTGGCCGAGATCGAGCGCCAAGGACCGGGCGGGGCCTTTATCTCGACGCCGCACACCTTCAAGTATCACCGGCAGGAATACTGGTCCGGCAAGGTCACGGACCGGTCCCAGTTCAACGTCCACGAATCCCCGGAACCCAAGTCCCTGAAGACCCGGATCAGGCGGCGCCTCGAGGAGCGGCTGGCGGCGTATAAACCCATGGAAGATCACCTGGCCCTGGAAAAAACCATGGACGAGATCATCCAGGGGTGAGGAAAGGAGAGGGGCATGAACAAAGAGGAAATACTGGCCGCCTTGGCGGCGGCCGTGGACAGGTTGGACGGCCCCAGGGCCGGCGATTTGGTCCAAGCCGGCCTGGACGCCGGAGTGGCTCCCTTGCTTCTGATCAACTCGGGTCTTTCCCTGGGGCTTAACCGGCTGGGCGAACGGTTCCAGCAGGAGGACGCCTTCATTCCGGACCTGATCATGGGGTCCAATATCGTGGTCGCGGAGATAGACCGCCTGAAGCCCTTGCTGGAAAAAGACAAGATCGCGGCCATGTCCAAGGGGAAATTCGTCATCGGCACGGTCGCCGGCGACATTCACGACCTGGGCAAGAACCTGGTCAAGCTGATCCTGGCCACGGCCGGGTGGGAGACGATCGATCTGGGCAACGACGTGCCCAACGAAAAGTTCGTCGAGGCCGTCATCCAGCACCGGCCGGTCTGGCTGGGCCTGTCCGCGCTGTTGACCACCAGCATGGTCGGCCAGAAGGAAGTGATAGACCTTTTGGTGGAAAAGGGCATTCGCGCCCAGGTCAGGATCATGATCGGCGGTTCGCCCTGCTCGCAGTTCTGGGCCGACCAGATCGGCGCCGACGCCTATGGCGCCGACCCGGTGGAAGCGGTCAAGAAGGCGGACGCCGTTCGCTGAACCATGACCGGCCACGACGGCAGACTACTCGAGGTAAAAGGCCTGACCAAGGCCTTCGGCGGCCTGGTCGCTTTCCAGAGGGTGGACCTCGACCTCGAGGCCGGCAGCATCGTCGGACTGATCGGGCCCAACGGCGCGGGCAAGACCACTCTCATCAACTGCATCACCGGCGTTTACAAGCCCAGCGCCGGCGACATCCTTTTCGAAGGCCGGTCCCTGGTCAATCTAAGACCCAACCAAATCTGCCGCCTGGGCGTCGGCCGGACCTTCCAGATACCCCGGCCGTTCATGTACATGACCGTTCTCCAGAACCTTCAGGTCTGCGCCCACCACGGCGGCGTGGACTTCGAGTGGCTTTTGTCCCTGTCCGGACTCTGGGCCAAGCGCCATCGCCCGGCCAAGACCCTGACCTTCCAGGAACGGCGTCTCCTGGAGTTGAGCCGGGCCCTGGCGGTCAAGCCCAAGCTGCTGCTCCTGGACGAGACCGTGGCCGGCCTCAACCCCACCGAGACCTCGGAAATGATGGTTTTGCTGCGCCAGATTCACGCCGAACTCAAGGTGACCATCCTCTGGATCGAACACGTCATGCAGGCCATCATGGAAAACGCCCACCATATCGTGGTCCTGCACCAGGGCACGGTCATAGCCGAGGGACCGCCCCGCCGGATAGCCAATGACCAGGCCGTCATCGAGGCCTATTTAGGCGAGGAATACCGTTTCGAGGAGTCGCCGACCCAATGTTGAAGGTCGAGGACCTGAGCGTTTACTACGACGGCCTGAGGGCCCTGCACTCGGTTTCGCTCGAAGTCGAGGACCGGGAAATGGTCTGCATCCTCGGGCCCAACGGCGCCGGCAAGTCCACCTTGCTGCAGACCATCGCCGGCCTGTTGGAGCCCCGCGCGGGCCAAATCATCCTGGGCGACCGGACCATTCAAGGCCTGCCGCCGCACCGGGTCGCGGCCCTGGGACTGGCCCTGGTTCCGGAAGAGGGCTGGCTCTATCCCCAGATGAACGTTACCGAGAACCTGCTCATGGGCGCTTTCCCCAAGGAGGCCAGAGGCCAGGCCAGGGAACGCCTCGACCTGGTCTACCGGCTCTTTCCGCGTTTGAAGGAAAGACGGCGGCAGATGGCCGAAACGCTTTCCGGCGGTGAACGGCAGATGCTGGCCGTGGGCCGCGGGCTCATGTCCAACCCCAGGGTGCTGATGCTGGACGAGCCGTCCCTGGGCCTGGCGCCCATGATCATCAAGGACATCATGGCCGCCCTGGTCCGGATCAACCAGGAAGAGAAGGTGACCGTGGTCCTGACCGAACAGAACATCTTCCACGCTTTGAAGATCAGCCGCCGGGGCTACGTGCTGGAGAACGGCCGCGTGGCCCTGGCCGGGCGGAGCGAGGAATTGTTGGCGAGCGAACACGTGAAAAAAAACTACTTAGGCCTTTGAAGGAAAGGAGGGTCAGATGAGGAAGTTAATGGTTTTGGCGGTATTGGTTCTGGCGGGGATGCTGGCCGCGCCCGCGGCGGTTTCGGCCCAGGACGTGATCAAGCTGGGTATCGCCACGCCGCTTTCGGCGCCCGGCGATTACAAGTCGGGCCAGATTCAGGTCCAGACCACCGAACTGGCCGTCGAGGAACTCAACGCCAAGGGCGGGCTTTTAGGCAAGAAGGTCGTCCTGGTCAAGGCCGACGACGAAGGCAAGCCGGCCGTGGGCGTGACCGCGGTGCAGCGGCTCATCGCCAACGAAAAGGTCTCGGCCATAGTCGGTCCCTGGCACTCCTCGGTGGCCATGGCCCAGGCCAAGGTGGTCAACGAATCGGGCGTGCCCATGATGATGAACTACACCTGGGCCGACGATCTGACCGGCAAGAACTCGCCCTACGTCTGGCGCGTGGGGCCGTACAACTCCGAAATCGCCGCGCTGCTGGTGCCGTACATCCAGAAGAGCGGCTTCAAGACCATGGCCATCATGCACGAAACCACGGCCTTCGGCACGCCTTTCGCCGAATCGCTGATGAAGCTGGCCGAGTCCAAGGGGATCAAGGTCTACAAGACCGCGTATCCGGCCGAAGCCGCCGATCTCAAACCCCAGCTCCTCGAACTCAAGTCCAAGACCCCCCAGCCTGAACTCCTGGTCATCGCCGCGGTGTACCAGGCCATGAACCTGATCCCCAAACAGGCCCACGAGATCGGCCTGGCCCCCAAGATGAGCCTCCTGGCCTGCTGGGACTGGCCCACCTACCCGGACTTTTGGGAAGTCATGGGCGACAAGGGCGTGGGCATGACCTACGCCACCTTCGAGTCCAAGAAACTCAAGCTCTCGCCTCTGGGCGAGTCGTTCAAGAAGGCTTTCAAGGCCAAGCACAACTTCGAGCCGCCGGTCTTCGGCTTTTTCCTTTATGACGGGATCATGATCATCGCCGAGGCCGTCAAGAAAGCCAACTCGGCCGACCCCAAGAAGATCAACGAAGCCTTGGCCCAGACCAAGTTCGCCGGCACCACCGGCGAGATAGTCTTCGAACGTAAGGACGGCCCGGTCTGGAACCAGTGGACCGGCCACCAACTCTTCGTCAAGAAGCTGACCGCGGTCAAGCAGAAGGGCGAAGACGCGGACGTGATTTACCCGTAATCGCCCGAGGGCGGCCCCGGCTCGAGTCGAGGCCGCTCCTCCACGAGAACGACATGTTTCTGGAACTAGTCATCCGCGGCACGGCCATAGGCCTGGTTTACGCCCTCATGGGCGTGGGGCTGCTCCTGCTCCACGGCATCATGCGGGTCATCAACTTCGCCCACGGCGAATTCTACATGATCGGCGGGTACCTGGCCTACTATTCGATAACCCTCCTGGGTCTGCCGTTTTTCCTGGGCATTCCCGTTTCGATGGCCGCCACCTTCGTCATCGGCGCCGTGGTCGAGAAACTCCTGCTCAGCCCCATCCACTCGAAAGCCATCGAAAAGCCGATGGACTACACCCTGATCATGACCTTTGCCCTGCTCATCTTCTTCCGCAAGGTGGCGGCCCTGATCTTCGGGCCCTTCTACCGCAAGCCCCCGGACTATCTGCCCTTCGAGGTGACCCTGTTCGGGGTGAATTTGGACGGCAACCTGGTCCTGAGCGGCCTGGTCTCGGGCCTGCTGGTCATCGGCCTGTCTCTCTTCATCCGGAAATCCTGGCGCGGACGGTCCTGGCGGGCCATCACCCAGTCCCGCAACGGCGCCAGGATAAACGGCGTCAACATCAGGCGGGAAAGCTGGATAGGCTGCGGCACGGCCTGCGCCCTGGCCGCGGCGGCCGGGGCCTTAGTGGCCCCGATGTTCCTGGTTTCACCCCACGCCGGCGGGCCGCCCCTGGCCAAGAGCTACGAAGTCCTGGCCATAGGCGGGCTGGGCTCGATCGCCGGCAGCGTCGTGGCCGGAATAGTCCTGGGCTTGAGCGAAACCCTGGGCGCGGTCTATATCTCCTCGGCCTACCAGGACGCCATAGGCTTCGCCATCATGGCCCTGTTCCTGCTCTTCCGGCCCCAGGGCCTCTTCGGCCAGAAAGTTTAACCGGGCGTGATGATGAAACGGACGGATATCCTGGTCGGATTGGCCATACTGGCCTCGGGGCTCCTGGCCCCGCTGTTCATCAGTTCGCCGGTGTGGATCACCACCCTTAACATTTTCTTCTACTACTCGATTCTTTCCATCAGCTACAACATCGTCTTCGGCTACACCGGACTGTTTTCCTTCTGTCACGTCACCTTCGGCGCCATCGGCGGCTATACCTCGGCCCTCCTGGCCCAGCACGCCGGACTCCCGCCCTTTCTCGGCCTGGTCCTGGGCGGCCTGGCCGCCGGCCTGACCAGCCTGGTCCTCGGATTCATCCTGCTCCGGGTGCGCGGATTCTATCTCTGCCTGGTCACCTGGGCCTTCGGCATGGTCATGGACAACGTCATCAAGACCGAACACCAGATTACCGGCGGCACGGGCGGCTTCCTGGCGCCGACTTTCTTCAGCGGCCCCCGGGCCGGCCTGTACGCCTATTTCGTGGGACTGGGACTCCTGTTGCTCATGTACGTTGTCTCGGCCTGGTTGATGCGCTCGCGCTGGGGCCTGTATCTTTTCGCCGTGCGCGACGACCTGGACGCCGCCGAAACCATGGGCGTGCGCACCCGGTTTTGGAAGGTCTTCGGCTTTGTCTTCGGTTCGGCCTGGGCCGGCGTGGCCGGAGCTTTCTACGCCCACTTCTTCAGCCTGGTGGACCCCAGCATCGGGGCCCTGGACGAAATGGGCAAGCTCTGCCTCATGGTCATAATCGGCGGTCTGGGCACCCTGTACGGACCCATCCTCGGCACCTTTTTCGTGGTCATAATGTCCGAATTCATCCGGGGTTTCGTGGCCGAACAGAGCATACTCATCTTCGCCGTGGTCATGATGTTGACCATGCGCTTCGCCCGCGGCGGTTTCATGCAGGTTCTCCACCTGATCTTCGCCGGCTGGTTGAAGGAATCGCCCGAAGAGGGCTCCGAGGCGGGAGGCTAGGGCCGGGCCGGCCTGGCGTTTAGGCATGACCGCGGTCTTGGGCATAGACACGGGCGGCACCTATACCGACGCCGTCCTCCTCGACCAGGCGTCCGGCCGGGTCCTGGCTTTGGCCAAGGCCTTGACCACCCACGCCGATCTGGTCCAAGGCATCGACGCGGCCGTGGCCGCCGTCCTGCGCCAACCCGAGGCCCCGTTGCCGGCCGAAGTCGTCCTAGTCGGCCTCAGCACCACCCTGGCCACCAACGCCATTGTCGAAGACCGCGGCGGCAAGGTCTGCCTCATCCTGATCGGATACGACCGCCGGGCCATCGAGTCTTTCCACCTCGAACCCGACCTGGCCGCGACCGATATCGTCTGGCTGGCCGGCGGGTGCGACCACCTGGGCAACGAAACCTCTCCCCTGGACCAGGCCGGACTGGTCCGGGCGGTCCTGGCCCGGGCGGAAAGGGTTGACGCCTTTGCCGTGTCCGGGTTTTTCGGCGTGAGGAACCCGGTCCAGGAACTCGAGGCCCGCGGCGTCATCGCCTCCCTCACCGGACGGCCCGTGACCTGCGGCCATGAATTGACCGGCCGGCTGGATTCGGTCCGCCGCGCGGCCACGGCCGCCCTCAACGCCCGGCTCACGCCCCTGCTCCGGGAACTCATCGGGACCGTCCGCCAAAGCCTGGCCCGACGGGGCGTCTCGGGCCGGCTGATGGTGGTCCGGGGGGACGGCTCCCTGGTCCGCTCAGAATTCGCCCTCCAGCGGCCCATCGAGACCGTCCTGTCGGGTCCGGCGGCCAGCCTGGTGGGCGCCTGGCGCCTGGCCGGACCAACGGCCGCCGGGGAAGACGGCCTGGTCTGGGTCATGGACATGGGCGGAACGACCACGGATATAGCCCTGCTCAGCCAAGGCCGGCCCGGACTGAACAAAGACGGGGCCAGGGTAGGGCGATACCGGACCATGGTCGAGGCGGTGAACGCTTATACCGTAGGCCTGGGCGGCGACAGCCAGGTCCGCGCCGGCCCGGATAAAGAGATCATCATAGGGCCCAGGCGCGTCCGGCCCCTCTGCCGTCTGGCCGCCGAATACCCGGCTGTCCGCGATTATCTGACCGGCCTGACGCCGGACAGGTTCATCGCGGCGTCCCGGATCACTTTTCTCCTGGCCGAACGCCAACCCAACCACGGCCTGAGCCAGGCCGAAGCGAATCTCCGGAAAAGACTCGAGACCGGCCCGGCCGCGCGGTCCCTCCTGGAAGACGAGGCCCGACAAGCCGGAACCTGGTTCCCGCCCCTCGAACCGCTCCTGGCCGAACGGATAGTGGAACTATCGGCTTTCACCCCGACCGACGCCCTGCACGCCCTCGGGGAACTGAAGACCTGGGACCGGGAGGCGGCGCGAATGGCCGCCGCGGCGCTATCAGCGCGGCTGGGCCTGGGCGCCGACGATTTCTGTCGTCTGGTGATCGCCGAAGTCGGCCGCCGGGCCGCCCGGCATCTGCTGACCAAAGCGCTTCATGAAGAAGGCTTTACGCCGGACTTCGAAGCCGAACCCACCGCGGCCCGTCTGCTCGACAAGGCCTTGAAACCCGGTCAGGCCGGCGAAGTGGGCTGCGGCCTGAACCTGCGCCGGCCCCTGATCGCCGTGGGCGCGCCGGCCCGGGCCTTCATTCCTTTTGCGGCCGAACTGCTGAAGACGAAACTGACCGTCCCGCCCCTCGAAGCCGTGGCCAACGCCGTGGGCGCCGTGGCCGGAGGGGTCATCCTGCGGCGGACCGCGTATGTGTCGCCGCTAAAGGAAGGACGCGCCCGGCTCCACCTGCTGGACGGGGTTCATGATCTGCCTTCGCTCGAAGAGGCGGTCCAACTGGCCCGGACCAGGTTGATGCCCTGGATGAAGGAACAAGCCGCGCTGGCCGGCGCCGGCGAAGTGGAAATCGAGATGACCAGGGAGGACAATCGCCACGTGATCGGCCAGGGCGTCGCGGCCAAGGTCCTCGAACTGGGTACGGTCTTGACCTTCATCGCCGCCGGCCGGCCCAGCCCAGGGTACGCCACCTAAATTATCATAACAGTATTGATATGTTAACTAATCTATCCTCAAAAAAAACATAATTAAATATAAAATTGCAAAATATTGCTTGACATAGGTATCATTAATTGGTAAATTACCGCAGGCGGTGAGCCTTGAGGGTTTCCTCAAGGTGGGCTTCTTGGGTGTGCGTGCCCGGCTTGATCGGCAAGTCCCGCGGGTATATAAGCCAAATTTGGACGGGACAAAGACCGACGGTCTTCACGGCGTCAGAGGAAGCCTCCTCCAGGCCGCTGGTTTTGGGGTCGAAACCAGCGGCCGTTTTTTTTTGGATTCCTGGCCTTCGATGAACCGGGCGCCTGAATACTGGCGGCAACGTAACCTTGCGGCTACTAGTGAAGGTAATATACAGTAACCGTCATGCTCAACCTGATCGGTTATCCGGAAGCTTTGGACCTGATTCTCCGGCACATGCCCGCCGGAGCGGTGGAGTCGGTCCCGCTGCTCGATACGGCCGGCCGGATTCTGGCCCGGGACGTGGTGTCCCAGGTGGACAGCCCCACGGCGCCCTCGTCCTTGAAAGACGGTTACGCCGTCCATTCCGCGGACCTGTCCGCGGCCGGACCGGATCATCCGGTCGCCCTGGACCTGGCCGGCTTCTATTCGGCCGGGGACAGGCCGGCGCGACCCTTGCTGCCTGGCACCGCGGTCAGGGTGACCACCGGCGCGGCCCTGCCGCCCGGGGCCGACGCCGTGCTGTCCGGTGAGTACGCCCAGGAACGGGACGGCCGGGTGATCTGTCGGCGGGACGCCGGACCCGGCCGCAACGTGCTGCCTCGAGGCGCCGACGTCAAGGCCGGGGAAACAATAGCCCGGAAGGGAGAACAACTCCGACCGGCCTTGATCGGACTTCTGGCCGCGGCCGGCCTGGACCAGGCGGCGGTGGCGGCCCGTCTTCGGGTGGCGGTCATAGGCACGGGCGACGAAGTGGTTCTGCCCGGCCGGCCCCTGGCCCCGGGCCAGCTTTACGCCAGCAACATGGTCGAGACCGCGGCCTGGCTCGAGGTCTTCGGCCAGGACGTCCTGACCCGCCTGGCCGGGGATAGGCTCGAGGACCTGAAAGAGGCCGTGTTCGGGGTCCGGGACCTGGCCGACGCCTTTATCACCAGCGGCGGGGCCTGGGGCAGCGATCGGGACCTGGTTTTGAACCTGATGCAAAACCTGGGCTGGCAAGGCCTTTTTCACCGGGTCAGGCTGGGTCCGGGCAAGGCCGCCGGGTTCGGCCTTTTATTCAACAAACCTTTCTTCATCCTGCCGGGCGGACCGCCTTCCCACGAAGCGGCTTTTCTGCTCCTGGCCCTGCCGGGCCTCCTGGCCATGGGCGGCCGGCGCGATCCGGCTTTTCCCTTCCGCCGGGCCAGGCTGACCGAGGCGGTCCAGGGCCAGCCCGACTGGACCAAGGTGATCCACGCCCGTCTCGAGTTTAAGGCCGACCATTTCATTGCCGCGCCTATTAAATCGATCAGCCGGCTCAAATCCATGGCTGAAAAGAACGGCCTGGTCATCCTGCCGGAAGGGACCGGTCGAGTGGACCAGGGCGCCTGGGTCGAGGTGCTGGATTTGAACCGTCCGGCGGGCTGAGGCCCTTATGCCAGGCTTTTTGTTGGGGCTGAGCCTCGGAACGTCCTGTCTGCTTTACTGCGCGCCGGTGCTGATGCCCTATTTACTGGGCCGGGGACAAAAAGTCTGGTCGAACCTGGCCGAAGTTGGCCTGTTCCTCCTGGGCAGGCTTATCGGCTACCTGGTCTTTGGCCTCGCCGCCTGGGGGGTCGGCCGTTCGCTGCTCGAGGCCGCCGGGCCCCGCGATATCGTTTTCGGCTCGGCCTTCCTGATCCTGGCCGTGCTGTTGCTGTTCCAAGGTTTTTTTAAAACCGAAAAAGACTGCCCCGCCGGCCGGGCCGAAGGACGATTCAGCAAAATCATGGCGATATGGCCCGCGCCGTTGCCGCTGGCCGCGGGACTGGTCACGGGATTGAGCTTGTGCCCGCCGTTTCTGCTGGCTTTTACCCACGCGGCCGCCGCCGGCGGCCTGTTTCAGAGCGTGTGGTTCTTTGTCATGTTTTTCCTGGGTACGTCCGTCTTCTTCCTCCCGGCGCCTTTGGTCGGTTTTTTGCGGGTCTATCCCAGCCTGAAGATCATAGGTAAGATAGCCACGGGGATCATGGGCCTTTATTATCTATACTTGGGATCGTTCACGTTATGGGAAGGAGTTCTAAGGTAAGATGAAACGCGCTCGGGCTGTTGTCTTGACCAGTTGGCCGAAAACGATAGGTCTTGGTCTGCCGATGATGTTTCTGACGGCCTTGATGTTGTCGGGAGGCAAAGCGCCGGCCGATCCGAAACGTTGGCTGGCCTTGATCGCGGTATTTGTCTTTACCAATGTCTTGTTTCTGCTGATGCTCCGCCGGGGAAAAACGGACCAGCCTCGGGCGACTCTTTTCATAGTCTACGCCCTGATGTTCGTGTTTACCTTTATTGCTCACTTGATCGAGCTGAGGGGCAGCATGGTGCTCAAGGCCGCCAACGTGGCCGCCTGCGAAACGCCGTTCTGCCACATGGTCATACCCATGACCCTCGTGCCGGCCGCCTTCACCGATTCGATCATTTTTCCCGGCCGGATACTGGGCGGGTTCGCTTCCATTGCCAGCATGTTCGTCATCTGGATAGGCGCTTCCCTGGCCCTGGGGCGGGGCTGGTGCAGTTGGGGGTGTTTCTTCGGCGGACTGGATGAAGGCTTTTCCCGGCTGTTGAAAAGACCGATCATCAGGAAGATAGACCCCAAGTGGAGTTACGTTAGTTTCGCGGTCTTGTTATCGATCGTTTTGACTTCGGCCCTCTGGCTGTATCCGACCTATTGTTCCTGGTTGTGTCCTTATAAGGCCGTCACCGAGTTTCAGGAGGTCACCTCGGCCAGAATCCTGGTGCAGACCATCATCTTTGTCTCGCTCTTCCTCGGCCTGGTGATACTGCTGCCTGTTCTCTCCAAGCGCCGGATACAATGCGGCCTGTTCTGTCCCTTCGGCGCTTTCCAGTCTTTCACCAACAAGATCAATCCCTTCGAGGTCAGGATAGACCTGGAAAAATGCAAATCCTGCCAGCTTTGCCTCAAGAATTGCCCGACCTTCTCGATCAGCGAAGAGAGTTTGAAGGAGGGCCGGACCCGCATTACCTGCGCGAAATGCGGCAAGTGCGTGGACAATTGTCCCACCCAGGCCATCTCCTATCATGTCAAAGGAAGTCCGCTTTCGACCCGACCCTACACCGCCCGGCTGTTGTTTCTTTACCCGGCCTTTCTTTTCCTGACCATCATGGCCGGTGCGGACGTCGTGGAGGGGGTGGCCAGGTTGTTGAACCTGGTTCTGCACGGCAGCGTGCTGCTGACTTGAGGAAAGAGAGGAGCCATGAGCAAGATCAAGTCCATTCTGGGATACGCCTGGGCAGCCATATGCCTCCTCATCGTGCTGGCCACGTTTTTGGGCAACGGTCCTTTCAGTCAGCTCCTGGCCCGGGCCTCGTTCATGAAGATAAATCCCAAGTACACCGGCGGCGAGGTGGCCAGGACCATTGACCACGGCCAGTACAAGACCCATATCCACCATCCCGTCTTCGCCGCCTTGATCGGCGAGTCGGAAACCGGGTTCGTTCAGATCGCCTGGGAGCCTGTAACCGCGCTTCCGCCGGTCATCGAAGAAAAAATCGATTATAACGGCGACGGTAAAAGCGATTTTTCGATCAAGCTCGAATCGGCCCAGGGCCGGGCCGAGCTGAAATCAGATCAAGCGACCGTGGGGCCGATCGCCGGCGTCTTCGAGTACAAAAAAGGCTGGAGGGTCAGGGTGCACCTGAAAAGACCTTCTTGAGCCGGGGAATAGATTTCACCACCGCGCCGGGGTTATGGGCGCGTGTTCCATTGATTATTGGCGGCGCTGCCCGAACGTTGGACCAATAGCGAGGTAAAACCATGCTGACCAAACTCAATCTACTGCTGATTATCTTCTTGTCACTTAGCGGCTGCGCCGGTATGGCCACGAATCTGTCTATTCCCGTCACCGGGCCCGGCGGCGCTCCCGAGCAGATCAAGGCCGCCGAATATAAGCCGGACGGACCGGGGCCCTTTCCGGCGGTGGTGATCCTGCACGACTGCAGCGGCCTCGGTCACGCCTCGAGCGGCGCGCCTGACCGCTGGGCCCGGGAACTGGTGGGACGCGGTTACGTGGTGCTCGTCCCCGACAGCTTCACCACGCGCGGCCATGCCCAGGGCGTGTGCACCGATCCGTCGCCCGGCCGGAACGAGGTGGGCCCCTCGCGGCGCGTCCGCGACGCGTACGCGGCCCTGGCCTATCTGCGGACGTTGCCCTACGTGGACGGCCAAAGGGTGGGCCTCCTGGGCGGTTCGCACGGCGGGACGACCACGCTGTCCGCTATGGCCGCGACGGAAAGCGACCCGGAGCCGCTTGCCCGGGACAAGCGCGCGGGCTTCGCCGCCGCCGTGGCCCTCTATCCCGGTTGCGCGGCCTCGCCGGGCGGATGGGGCGCCGGCTCCGGCGGCGGGTATAAACCCGTCGCGCCCCTGCTGATCCTCATCGGCGAAAAGGACGACTGGACCCCGGCGGAATACTGCCGGAGGCTGACCGAAGCCGCCCAAAAGGCCGGGCGCCCCGTCACGATCAAGGTCTATCCCGGGGCGCACCACTCGTTCGACAGCCCCAAGCCGGCGCGTTACGACGCCTCGCGCGTCAACCCCAATGCCCCGGGCGGCCGCGGCGCCACCACGGGCGGGAACCCCCAGGCCTGGGCCGACAGCATTCGCGAGGTCTCTTCCTTCTTTGGCCGCCACCTCGGGCCGAAGGCAAAATAGACGGGCCACAGGTGGGAGCTTCTCCGGTTAGCCAGTAATTAGCTTTAGGCTTGCCGGTATACGCCGCTTTGGGCTAACCGCATATACAACGCTCTTGAAGTATCCGCCAATACCACCGATGTGTGTTATAATAATCGCATGATTTCAGAGAAGGACAAACGAATAATTGAAATGGTAACCGCTAAATATCAGGCGAAGAGGGTAGTACTGTTTGGATCAAGCCTTTCTCCTGACCAAGAAAGCCGCGACATTGACCTTGGCGTGGAGGGCATCGCAGATAAGGACTTCTTTGTTTTCTATGGCGAACTCATGTGCGCCTTGTCGAAGCCGGTGGATGTCGTTGACCTGTCCGCCAAGAGTCGTTTCTCCGAACTTATCGAACAGGAAGGCGTGCACCTTAATGCCTGACTATTGTCTTTTCATCGAATATGAAGAAGGTTGAGAAGGACGAATTGCGGCCGGAGTATCGCCGTGAAGATTTGGGGTCAGGCATCTGCGGGAAGTATTTCGAGGACTATCTGCCCAGGTCCAATCTGGTGCTGCTCGACCCGGATGTGGCCAAAGCCTTCCCCACCGAGCAAGCCGTGAACGATGCGCTTCGCTCACTGATAGAGGTGGCGCAACGATTAGTCGGTCCAATAAAGCGCTCCAGTCGACGCCGGAAAAACGGCGCGGCTGAAGCCAAACGATAGACTTCGCTAATAATGCGGTCCAGAACTGACATTCGACCAATATATACGTTCGGGTATGTGGATGAGAGTGGCATCTCGAATCGTTGGTTTGTCTGCGGCTTGTTGGTACACGGACCAAAGGTCAGTGGCATCGACGACGTTCGTCTCAATAAGCACATCCGATCACTTAAGGTTGAAGCTGGTATTGCGCCGCGAGGAGATTTCGGTTGGAAAAAGATACCAACAAAACCAGGCAAGTACATGGAATTCTACAAACACTGCATTAAGGGCTTCTTTCGGCATCCGAAGCTGGCATTTCACGCTATCGTCATTGACACGCATCGTTATCCACTCGACTCCAAGACCTTCTTTCATGGATCCCGAGATGTCGGTATGGATGCATTCGCTTTCCACCTCATTCGTTCTGTCGTTGTCCATCATCTATCCCAGGGTGAGCAAGCATACATGCGATTTGATCAACGTAGCAGACCGGAGGGGGTAACGTTGGCTGAAGTCTCGCGACGTCTCACATCGAGCGTGCAACCAGGTGTACGATTCAATCTCCGTAGCGTTGTCGGCGGTCGGCATCCGTTACTTCAAGTCACGGATCTTCTTCTTGGGTGTGTCGCAGGTGCGCTCAATGGGAACATCACAAGCTCCGGGAGGGTTGCCATACTTGACATGCTTTCAGGAACTCTGGGCCGTAATCCTGCACAGCCGACTGGTCCGAGTGAGAAGAAGTTCAATGTTTGGCTCTTTGAGGCGAGCATTCGCTCCATCGCTGAAATATAACATTAGGCCATTATGACTTATTTCATGATCAAATAAAAATGAACTTCCTTACGTTTGAACTACCAAGTTACTAAAACTACACATAGGTAAAATGAGTCCTCCATAGTTAGATTTTCCCCATCGCAGCTGAAAGTCACCCCAGCTAATATCTCCGTCGCAGTCTGGCCGATAGTTCCCGGACCATCCGGAAGGCCTTTTCCACGGTCTTTTCGCGGTCGGGGTTGACCAGGCAGCAGGTGGCCGGAGAAAGCTGGCTGCGCGAAAGCAGGAACTCCAGATCGAGGCCCTTGGCCGCCAGATGTTCCCAAAGCTTGATCAATCGGTCTTCCAGCGAATCAAGGTTTTCCGCCGAGAAGGGCTCGAAATTGGTGGGGACCAGGCCCCAGACCAAGACCCCGCCCCGGTCCAGAAACCGGCGGATCGAAGCGGCGTACGAGACGAATACTTCGCCGTTGCTGTAAATATCCAGCGATAGAATATCCAGGTCCAGCCCCAAAAGGAAATCCCAGTCCGGATTGCCGCAGAGATGCACGCCGCGCGGCCGGTTTATCTGGCTGAAAAAGAATTCCAGGTCTTGCCGGCCGGCCACATCGCTGTAGCCGCTCAGGGCGCTGAAAAGAAACTGCAGCCCGGGCTCGTCAATGAACATGAAGGCGTTGTCGTGGAGGGCCTTCAGGCGATCGAGCTGGACGTTCACCCGCCGGGCCATGAATTCGAGCATGAAGGGCCGGATGTTGTCATCATAGGAGATGAGAATGGTCCAGTAGAGTTGAGGATAAGAAAATGAACCTCCTCCCCGGCGTTCTGAAGTTTGTCCTGGCCCCGACTGAATAATACCTTTATAATTATTGCCACAAAGCGACGCGAGGCCAGCGCGTCTTTTTTGGAAAGGAAACCGAATTTCCGCATCTTATGCGGATCAATCTAATTCCTGTTCGACGACCTCCGTCTTAAGACAGACAGTCATCCGGGTTGAACGAGTAGTATGAGAAACAGGAAAGAGTTGCTATCATTGGTGCGTGAGAAGGCAGCACGACGGATTCTTTATCTGCCTCACGCGGCAAGGCAAATGATGCGGTCCGAACGAATGATTTCTCCCGCGGAGGTACGTGGGGTTATAGACAGGGGAGAGATTATTGAGGACTACCCGGACGACGTTCGAGGACATAGCTGCCTCATGTTGGGAGCAGGCGATGATGAGAGGGCCTTGCATGTCGTCTGCACTCCAAAGGAAGACTATCTGGCCATCATAACCGCTTACCTCCCGACAGTGGAAAACTGGCAGGAAGGTTTCAGGCTGAGGGTAAGAAAATGAAATGTATGCATTGTAAAGGAGAAATGGAGCGTGGCAAGGCCCCCTTCCATATCGACCGTCGACGGATTCACCTGACGGTAGACGATGTCCCTTCCTGGATTTGCCGGCAGTGCGGAGAGTCCTATCTTGAAGACGCAGAGGTCGAGTCCATTCAGGCCATGATTCGGGCCTTGGAGAAGGAAACCCAGAAGCTGGCCGCGGCGGGGTAGGAGTTCTACGGTTTTCGAACATCCGCCCGCGACAGGCGGCCCGAAAGTGTGACGGGGTTAAGAAAAGCGCTGTCGTCACGCCTCGGCTGAGGCATGAGCCAGGGGCCGCAACGAACCCGCCAGGTGACAACACTCAACACGAAGGCGCATATTCTCGTCACAAACGCCAGTCACCCCAGCTCATATCTCCCCCGCAGCCTGGCCGACAGTTCCCTTGCCATACGGAAGGCTTTTTCCACGGTCTTTTCGCGGTCGGGGTTGACCAGGCAGCAGGTGGCCGGGGAAAGCAGGCTGCGCGAAAGCAGGAATTCCAGATCGAGACCCTTGGCCGCCAGGCGGTCCCAAAGCTTGATCAGGCGGTCTTCCAGCGAATCCAGGTTTTCCGCCGAGAAGGGCTCGAAATTGGTCGGGACCAGACCCCAGACCAGGACCCCGCCCCGGTCCAGAAAGCGGCGGATCGCGGCGGTGTACGAGACGAAGACCTCGCCGTTGCTGTAAATGTCCAGCGAAAGAATATCCAGGTCCAGCCCCAAAAGGAAATCCCAGTCCGGATTGCCGCAGAGATGCACCCCGCGCGGCCGGTTTATCTGGCTGAAAAACAATTCCAGGTCTCGGCGGCCGGCCACGTCGCTGTAACCGCTCAAGGCGCTGAAAAGAAATTGCAGCCCGGGCTCGTCAATGAACATGAAGGCGTTGGCGTTGAGGGCCTTTAGGCGCTCGAGTTGGACGTTCACCCGCCGGGCCATGAATTCGAGCATAAAGGGCCGGATGTTGTCGTCGAAGAGAATAGGGCGGTCGTCCTGGTCCTTGACGTTCATCCCGAAGCTGATCGGACCTTCCAACTGGCCCCTGATGGCCGGACGATCGGCCAGGTCCAGTTCCAGGAAACGGTGATAAACCTCCGAGTATCGCGGCGAGATGTCGAAATAACCAGGATCGTCGAAATGGCCCAGGGTTTCTTCATACTCGGCCAGGAACTTATCCAGGGAAAAACTCAAGACCCTTTTGTCCAGGTCCAGCACGATGCCGGGAAAATGCTCGGAAGCCTGGACGTACATGTCTTCGTAATAGCTGTAGTTGGGCAGTTGGGGCCAGAAGGGGATGTCGAGGGTCAGGGCCGAGGCCAGGGCCTGGTCCACGTCCGTGTGGGGCATGACGGCCATGGCCGTGGTCAGGAGATTGCCCGGGATAGGCATTGGTTTCACCTAGGGTAGCTTTTTAATCAGGAATAAAATCATTTAATAGAGATTGCTTCATCCCGCGTTTCGCGGGATTCGCCATGACACGAATGTTGCCTGTTAAAATAAGCTGCCGCTAGGCTGGTGGCAAGTACTTCTAAGAAGCAGTCTCGCTGATGCTGTTTCTTCCGCCTGAAACCCGCCGCGTAGCGGAGGGTCAGGCACACGCCAAGACGGTTGCCGACTGTTACCGCCACTCGTAACTGAAAGGTTACTCAGCCGTGTTTCGAGCCTGATCGTTTTCTCTATCAGGATTCCCGCAACCGGCGGGGCACCAGTGATTGGCGATTCTGTCCTTGAGAAAGGCAGCCAGCTTTTCAACCTCTTCGAGTCCGAAGCGGGGCACGCCCAGGTCCAGAGCCGCGTCGCTGACTAAAGCGATCAGGTTGCGGTCGTCCCGGCAGAGAGGTTCGGAGTGGACCTCGGGCCTAAAGACCTCGATCTTGGGCCTCTTCTCGCGCTTGTACCCTTCGGTCAGGACCAGGTCCAGGCCCTGGAAGTGGCCCAGGAGTTCGTCCAGGGTCTGGTCGTGATCCGAGTCCCGGATCAGGGCCATCTGGGTGGGCGAAGAAATAATGGTGGCCGAGGCGCCGGCCCGCTTGTGCCGCCAACTGTCCTTGCCGGGACGGTCGATCTCGAAACCGTGCACGTCGTGCTTGATCGTGCCCACCTTCAGCCCCAGGCGCTTGAGTTGGGGCAGCAGCTTTTCGATCAGCGTGGTCTTGCCCGCGTCGGAACGGCCGACGATCAGGACCACCGGCGTCGAGTTGTCACCCATCAGCGGCCTCCGTCCCAGGTCCAGAGAAGTTCGCCGGTCTGCTGCAGGCCGTACCCGCCCATTTTCCGGACCGCGGCCTTGAATTCATCCGAACGGACCACGGCCAGCAGGGTCTGTATTTTATAATCGTTGAAGAAGGCCTCGGGTATCACCAGGTCGTACCGCTCCGTGGTCACGGGAATGAAATCCAGCCCCAGGGCCCGGGCCGAGGAATAGACGGCCAGGCCGGTGTCGGCTCGGCCGGACAGCACGGCCACGGCCACGGCCATATGGGTGAACTCGTCGTTTCCGTAGCCCCGGATTCTATCAGGGTCCAGGCCCAGCCGTTTCAAATTGAAGTCCAGCAAAATCCTGGTGCCGGAACCGGCCTGGCGGTTGATGTAGGTAACCTCGGGCCGGACCAGGTCTTCGAATCCCTGGATACTTTTGGGGTTGCCGGGCTTGACCAGAAAGCCCTGGGCCCGGTGGACCAGGTTGACCAGCCGGACCGGAAAGCCGGCCAAATGCTTCTTGATGTAGGAGAGGTTGTATTCGCCGGTGTCGGTGTCCAGGAGATGGCTGCCGGACAGATGGCAGAAGCCCCGCTTGAGGGTCAGCAGGCCGCCCAGGCTGCCCACGTTGCCCGAAGACAAGGTCAAACGCGAATCGGCCCGGCGCAGCAGGTCGCCCAGGATATCCAGGGTGTTGTCGTGGCTGCCGATGGTCACGATGGCGCCTTCGATTTCGCTCGAAGGCCGGAGGAGTTCGGCCTTGACCTTTTCTTCCGCGCCCACGCCTTCGCTTTCGGCCGGGATGCGGATGATGCCGTCGGCCCGGGTGAGGGTGGTGATGCTGCCCGCGCCCCGGGGCAGGGGCACGGCCACTATCTGAGACCCTATCCGGCCGAGCTTGACCCGGACGAATTCCTCGAGGCCCAGTTTCGAGGGCAGGGCCTGGGAGGTGATTACGTCGCGGATTTGACGTTCCGGCGGCTCGAGGCCCACCAGACCGGCCAGCAGGGGCGCGGCGAAGTTTTCGAAGGAGATGACGGCCGAGACCGGGTACCCGGGATTGCCTATGACCGGCCGGCCCTCGATTTCGCCGAGAATGGTGGGTTTGCCGGGCATGATGGTCACGCCGTGGACCAGGACCCGCCCTAATTCGGCCAGGGCCGTGGCCGTGTAGTCTTCGCTGCCGGCGGAAGAACCGGCGTTGACGATGATCAGGTCGCTCCGGTCGGCCGCGGCCTGGCGCAGGGCCGCCAGTATTCGGTCGTAATCGTCCGGGACGATGGGGTACACGATGGGTTCGGCGCCGGACTTTTTAGTCAAGGCGGCCAGGATCACGGAATTGAATTCGATGAGCCGTCCCGGACCGGGGCCTTCGGCCGCGGCTTCTTCCAAGCGTATCAGTTCCGAACCGGTAGGGATGATGATCACCCGAGGCCTGGCCTTGACCGCGACCTCGACCGCGCCCGAGGCGGCCAGGGCGCCCAGTTCGTACGGACCCAGGCGGCAGCCCTGGGGAAGCACCATTTCCGTGGCCACGATGTCTTCGCCCACCTTGCGCACGTGCTGCCAGGGAAAGGCCGGGGCCTCGATACTGACCTGGTTCGAACCCAGTTCCTGGACGTGTTCGATCATGATCACCGCGTCGGTATCCGGGGGCAGGGGGTGGCCGGTGTTGAGGTAATGGGCCTCCCGGCCCACGGTCAGGACCCGAGGCTCTTCCGGCGAGGCGCCGTACGTGTCTTCGGCCTTGACCGCGATGCCGTCCATGGCCGCGGAATGAAAACTGGGCGACGAAAACCGGGCCAAGACCGGTTCGGCCAGAATCCGGTCCAGGGCCGCGGTCACGGGTATTTTTTCCGTGAGCGGCGAAAGCCGGCGGCCGCGGGACAGAAATATCTTCCGGGCCTCGGACAGACTCTTTAGATCGAGATAGACGTGACGTTCGAATTTTTTCGACATGACTGACTCTCCACGCTGGTTCAATCGTCAAACAAGCGTACTTCGGCCAAAGAACCGGCCAGGCGGCCTTCTTCGTTGAGGCCGATGCAGACCAGACCGTCGGCCTTGACCATTGTGGAAACCAGCCCGGATTTCCCCAGGATGGGGTGGGCTTTCAAGCCGCCGCCTTCTTGCTCCAGCCTGACCCGGATATAGTCCTGGCGGCCGTGGACCGAAGGGACGTTGCGGGCCAGGGCGGCCTGGACCAGGCGACCCCAGGGCTTTCCCAGCCTGGTCTTTCCGGACAGGCGGTCGAGCAGAGGCCGGACAAAAACGTCGGCCGTGATCATGGCGCTGACCGCGTGACCGGGCAGCCCCCACAGGCTCTGGTTGCCCAGGCCGGCCATGATCAAGGGCTTGCCCGGACTCACGGCCACGCCGTGCACCAGTATTTCCGAACCCGGAAAAGAAGAAAAGACTTCGACCGCGAAGTCCCGCACGCCCATGGAACTGCCGCCGGACACGATCACCAGGTCGGCCAAGGCCAGACCTCGCTCGACCCCGGCCCGCAACCGGGCCGGATCGTCCGGGATCAGTCCCAGCCGGATGACTTCCGCGCCGAAACCCTCGAGCATGGCCCCTAAGGAATAGGTGTTCACGTCCCGGACCCGGCCCGGCCCGGGATTTTCCGTAATGGGAATCACTTCGTCGCCGGTCGAGATCAGGGCCGCCCTGGGCCGGCGGGTCACCCGGACTATCGAACGGCCCAGGGCCGCCAGGAGCCCCAGGTCCTGGGGCCGGAGGGCCAGGCCGGCCGGGAGCAGGACCTGGCCGGGCTTGACGTCTTCGCCCCGGCGGATAACGTTCTCCCAGGGGGCCGCGGGCTTGGACAACTCGACCGAGGTCTCGTCCACCTGGCGGGAATATTCGATCATGACCACCGCGTCGGCGCCGGCCGGCAGCATGCCGCCGGTCCAGATGCGGGCCGCCTGACCCGGGCCGATTTCGAAGTCAGGTTCGAGGCCCATCTGGACTTCGCCGGCCAAATGAAACAGGGCGGGCAGGGTTTCGGCGGCGCCGAAGGTGTCCCTGGCCCGGACGGCGAAGCCGTCCATGGCCGACCGGTCATGGTCCGGCACGAATTCGTCGGCCTGTAAATCTTCGGCCAGGACCCGTCCCCGGGCGCCGGCCAGTTCCACTTCTTCCGCCTCCAGGGGCTGGAACCGCTCCAGCAGCCCCAGGACTTCCTCGACGGTCTTGACTTTGAAAAAAGGCTTCATTCCCGCTCCGTTCGTTTTCCCACCAATCACGAAGATGGAATTATGTCACCTTCGCTAGTATTTGGCAAGACGAAGGGAACACTGCCGGTAAGCATCCAATTCAATTCCCTCACCCTGCCCTCTCCCAAAAGGAGAAGGTAATAGGGGGTGGTTTCAGTTGCAATTACTCCCTCTCCCCCTGGGAGAGGGTTGGGGTGAGGGGTAAAAGGCGGTTGAACCACCGCGCGCGGCCGAGGTACGGCTATCCTGGCGCCTCTTCGACCGCACGAAGTTCAACGACTTTTACCGGCTGGCCGGGAATACACCTCTCCCGAGCCCGCGGCGGCAATTATGTCAAGAATGATATACTTAACTGGTTAATATTATTTATAAAAACAGTTGACCTTCCCGGCGGTCTCCTGTACTATCCCCCTTCAAGACGGTATTTTATTCGACCCATCTCAGCAGGAGGTGTTCCATGTTCAAGATTCTGCGCGTGGACATGACCAATCTGAAAACCAAGTTCGAGGATATCCCCGCGGTGTACCAGGGGCTGGGCGGCCGCGGGCTCACGTCGGCCATTATCGCGGCCGAGGTTGATCCGACCTGCCATCCCTTGAGCGGGTTGAACAAGCTGGTGCTGGCGCCCGGCCTGCTGGCCGCGACCGCCTGCGCCAATTCCGGCCGCATTTCGGTGGGCGGCAAGAGCCCCCTGACCGGGACCATCAAGGAAGCCAACGCCGGCGGCCAGGCCGGCCAGTACCTGGGCCGCCTGGGCATCCAGGCCATCGTGGTGGAAGGCCTGCCCCAGGCCGGCAAGTTGTACAAGCTGGTGGTGGGCCAGGGCAAGGCCGAACTGGTGCCGGCGGACAATCTCAAGGAACTGGGCAACTACGACACCGTGGCCGCCCTGGTGGCCGAGCACGGCGACAAGGCCGGATACTGCACCATCGGCCAGGCCGGCGAATGGAAGCTTTCCGGCGCCAGCGTGGCCTTCACCGACAACGAACTCCGGCCCACCCGGCACGCCGGCCGCGGTGGATTGGGCGCGGTCATGGGTTCCAAGGGACTAAAGGCCATCGTTGTGGACCCGGCCGGAGGAGAAATGGCGCCGCTCAAGGACGCCGAGGCCTTCAAGGCAGCGGCCAAGCGCTTCGCCAAGGCCCTGGCCGACCATCCGGTCACCAGCGGCGGCCTGCCCAATTACGGCACCGACATTTTGATCAATGTCATCAACGAGGCCGGGGCCCTGCCCACGCGCAACTTCAGCGCGGGCCGCTTCGAAGGCGCGGAAAAAGTGGGCGGCGAAACCCTGAACGCGGTCACGGTCAAACGCGGCGGCGATCCCACCCACGGCTGCATGGCCGGCTGCGTGATCAAGTGCTCGGGCATCTTCCTCGGGCCGGACAAGAACTACGTTTCCAAGTGGCCGGAGTACGAGACGGTCTGGGCCTGGGGCCCCAACTGCGGCATTGACGACCTGGACGCCATCGCCCGTTATGACCGGATGTGCGACGACTTTGGCCTGGACACCATCGAGGCCGGGACCGCGATGGCCGTACTCATGGAAGGCGGGCTCCTGCCCTTCGGCGACGCCCGCGGCGCGGAACGCATCCTGAGGGAAGTCGGCGCGGGCACGGCCTTGGGCCGCATCCTGGCTTCCGGCACCGCGGCCTGCGGCAGAGTCTTCGGCGTGCGCCGGGTGCCGGTGGTCAAAGGCCAGTCCCTGCCCGCCTACGATCCCAGGAGCGTCAAGGGCATCGGCGTGACTTACGCCACCACCCCCATGGGCGCGGACCACACCGCCGGATACGCCACGGCCACCAACATCATGAAAGTGGGCGGGTACGTGGACCCGCTCAAACCCGAAGGCCAGGTGGAACTCTCCCGCAACCTGCAGGTCGCCACCGCGGCCATCGATTCGACCGGACTCTGCCTCTTCGTGGCCTTCCCGGTCATGGACATCCCGGATGCCTTCCAGGCCGTGGTGGACATGCTCAACGCCAAGTACGGCCTCACCCTGACCGGCAACGACGTGGCCGCCTTAGGCCAGAAAGTCCTGAACATCGAAAAGGACTTCAACACCCGGGCCGGGTTCACCAGCGGCGCCGACCGGCTGCCGGACTTCTTCCTGAAGGAGAAGCTGCCGCCGCACAACACGGTCTTTGACGTGCCCAACGCCGATCTGGACAAGACCCTGGTCTTCTAAACCTCTGACGGCGGGGCCGGGACCATTGTTCGCCCGGCCCCGCGTTTTGCCTGAATCATGAAAATCACCATCAAAATGGGCGGGCCGCTGAGGAAGAGAATTCCCGGCCACGTGGCCGGCGAACTGATTTTAGACCTGTCCGATGAGGCGAATGTCTCCGACGCCCTGACCGCCCTGGGCCTCGAACCGGACGAAGTGCGGGTGATAATGAAGAACGGCCGGGCCATTCACTCGGATGAAAGCCTGGCCGACGGGGATAGGCTAGGGCTCTTTTCCCGGGAACAGGCCTTCAACACCATCACCGCCATTTCGTTTTTCAATCCCCTGGCCCGGAAGAAGATAGACTAGGCGGATCATATCTTTTCGATCTGGAAGCTGATACCGAAGCGGTTGCCCTGGCCGAACAGGAGCACCAGCCGGCCATAACTCGGGTCTTTGAATTTCAGACCCAGGTCCGCGGGTGAATGAAGGCCGTTGGCCTTCCTGAGGCGGCGCAGGGTGGTTTCCACCATGCCTTCCTCGCGTTCGATGTAGAGCTTCAGGCCCTGGTCCACCAGGCCGGCGATAGTGCGGAAGTTGTCTTTGACCGCCAGGTCGGCCTTGGGACCGAAAAAACCGTCCAGTTTGAACCCGAACAGCCTTTTCAATATCCTGGCCAAGCCGTCCTTGGCGTTCTCCTTCAGATACAGGTTCCACAGGAACTGTCCCGGGCCGTAGTCGTCGCTCCACCAGCCCCGGTCGGGGTTGAAGACGTGGAGGCCGCTGGGCTTGAGGCAATGACAGCCCAGTCCCAGGTCGTCGGTGAGCAGGTCAAAGCAGATTTGGCGGCAGCCCAGGTTTTTTTCCGCCCCGCGGACGATCAGGGCCGAGTTTTGGGGGGTGAGAAGTTTCAGGGCCATGCGGTCTCGGGGCTGGAGCGGCCGGCCGCGCTTTTTCTTGACCTTTTCGATGATTTCCAGAACCGTGGCCGTAATCTGCCCCTGGTCCTTGACGATCTGAGGTGGTCCCTTCTTGTCTTGCCTAGCGCTCATGGCCTTGGTCCTGTTATCCCTAAGCGAAAGAACTTATGACACATCGTCGTAGCGAGGAAGTCACGCCCCGGCGTGACCGTCGAATGGAAAACGCCATTATTTTATAGCGATTGCTTCGTCACGCCGTTGGCGTGACTTCGCAATGACAGCCGCGTTTATGGTTGCTACAAGACAGCTCTTTCAATGTCACTAGGCCTAAAACCTCTTGTAGGTCGTTCCTCCGGTTCCGGCGCGGATCAATCGGCCAGAGTCATCAGGTCCAGCGAGGGCTGGGAGAGGTCCAGGTGGACTAAGCGGCGGCGGGCCAGGCTCGGCCGGCCCAGCAGCAGAAAGACCGCCTCGACGGCCTGCAATCCGGCGATCAGATGGGGCGTGACGGTCGGCACGCCCAGAAAAGATTCGGCCGAATCGTCCTTGGCCGCCGGCTTGGGACCGTACAGACCGTCCAGCCCGGGGTCTTCCGGATAGGAAGTCAGGATCAGGCCTTCCAGACCGGCCACGGCGCCGTGGATAAAGGGCAGGTTCAAGGACCGGGCCGCCTTCATCGCCAGGTAACGGGACGGCATGTTGTCCAGACAATCGATGACCACCTGGGCCGGGGCCAGAACCTCCCTGACGTTATCCTCCTCGACCTTGACCGGAAAGGCCCGGACCTCGACGGCCGGATTGATCCGGCCGATCTCCTCGACCGCGGCCAGGGCCTTGTTCAGGCCCAGGCGCTCGAGTTTGGCCAGGTGCTGGCGGTTGAGGTTGCTTTCATCGAAGACATCGAAGTCGCAGACGATCAAACAGCCCACGCCCATACGGGCCAGCAGCAGGCAGACCGCGCCGCCCAGGCCGCCGGCGCCGATGACGGCCGCGGTGGATTTCAATAGACGGGCCTGGTCCTGGGCGGAAAACGCGCCCCGGTTGGGCCGGAAGCGCTCCGGCCACAGGTCCTGCTCGAGGCACTCGATCATGATCCGGGCCAGGGTCAGTCCCCGTTCCCGGGCCAGTTCGAAAAGGGCCGCCTCCTTGACCGAATAGAACTCGGGCTGGTTGGGTTTGGCGTTGAGGATCAAGTGCGGCTTCAGCCGGGCGGCCAGGTCGGCGCTCATGATTCAGCCTCCTCCCACCGGCGGGAACAGGCCCACGCGGTCGCCGTCGCTCAAGGCCTGGTCCAGGGAGGCGTGGTGGCCGTTGACCATGATGATTTTAACCTTTTTGGCCGGAATGCCGAGGCTTTCCAGAAGCTGGGCCACGGTGCGGCCCGGCTCTAGGTCATAGTCCAGGCCGTTGTCGGGTTGGTAACCCTGGACCAATCCCCGCAGGACCGAACTCAGTTTGACCTTGACCGTCATGCCCTCGTCCTCCCTGAGTGTAGGTTCAAGTATATCATGTTTCGGCCCGAACCGACCAGCGGCCTCGACCTTTCGGCGGTCCGGCCGGGGCGGCCCCCCGTGGCCGTCCTGATTGTTCGGACCAACGGCCGGGCGCGCCAAGACCATTGTCAAAAACCATGGACCGGCGTATGTTCCGGCCCTGGTGTCAGGGAGGGCCGCGTCGACCGGCCTCGTCCACCCTGATCGGTCGAAGTCCGAAAAAGGAGAATCACTTGGCCGACATCTTGAACAGTATAATCCCCATATTCGCGGTCATCCTGCTGGGCGCCCTGTTGAGGCGCATCGGGTTGCTGCCCGCCATTTTCCTGGGCCCGGCCAACCAGCTAGTTTACTACGTGGCCATACCGGTCATGCTCTTCCAGGAAATAGCCAGGGCTTCCTTTGCCCGGCATTTCAACCCGGTGATGCTGCTGGCCACGCTCCTGCCCCTGACCCTGATCCTGCCCTTGGGCGTTCCCCTGGCCCGCCGGTTGAAGCTAAGGTCCGAACGCGGCACCTTTCTCCAGACCCAATTTCACGGCAACCTGGGGTATGTAGGCCTGGCCGTGGCCTTTTACGCCCTGGGCGACGAAGGCCTCACCCGGGCCAGTCTCCTGATCGGCTTCATGCTGATCTGGCAGAACATTCAGGCCATAATCATACTCAGCCTGAACCAGATTTCGCCCGGGAGCGCGGCCAAAGTCAAAACGAGTCGGGCCCAGCTTCTGTTCAGGATGATCCTGACCCACCCGGTCATCATCGCCGTGGCCTTGGGCCTGGCTTTTTCCCTGGCCGGCCTCAAGCTGCCCCTGGTCGTGGATCGGAGCCTGAAGATCGTCAGCGGGATGTCTCTGCCCCTGGCCCTGCTCCTGATCGGCGCCTCGCTGGACATAGTGAAGTTCCGCGGCCGATCGCCCCTGGTGCTCGTGTCCAGCTTTATGAAACTCCTGGTGTCGCCGGCCCTGGGCCTGATGCTTTACCTGGCCTTGCGTTTGCCGCCCCAGGAGTATCTGCCCGGCCTGATCCTGCTGGCCGCGCCCACGGCCTCGATGACCTATATCCTGGCCAAGGAGATGCACGGCGACCAGGAACTGGCTTCGAACTGCGTCTCTTTCAGCACCCTGGCCTCGGTTCTGTCCTACACCGTCTGGCTGGCGATATTGAAATGACCGGCCGCCGGGCCGGATTTCACCACGGCCCGGCTAGCCCTGTTTTCCCGCTCTCGAGGTCGGTCACTCCGGTTTTGCCGCGATCACGGTGACGTTCTTGCCCCGGCTCTTGGCTTCATACAAGGCCTGGTCGGCCCTTTTGATCAGGCTGTGGGCGTTGTCGCCCGGGTGAAACTGGGTCAGGCCCAGGCTCATGGTCATATTGAGCCGCCGGTCTTTCTCGGGACGAAAGGTCCGCGCGGCAAAGCCCTGTCGGATTCTTTCGGCCACCTGGACCGCGTTGGCTTCGCTGGCGCCCGGCAGCACCACGGTGAATTCTTCGCCGCCGTAGCGGCAGCCGGCGTCCTTGTCCCGAACGCCTTCGCGGATGGACCTGGCGGCCTCGACCAGCACCTGGTCGCCTTCCAGGTGGCCGTGGGCGTCGTTGTAAAGCTTGAAATCATCCAGGTCGATCATGATCAATGAGAGAGGCTGTTCCAGTCGATTCGCCTTTTCGATCTCGGCCGGCAATATGTTCATGAGATATCTCTGGTTGAACAGTCCGGTCAGGGAGTCGGTGAGGCTGAGCTTCAGATAGCGATACTCCCTCTCCCGCAGGGCTTCCTTTTCCTCCCGCAGCACGCTGATCCTGTCGGCCAGGGCAAAGGCCAGGAGGATGGAATCCAGGGCCGCGCCCATCAACAGGGCGCTGGAAGCATAAACGGTCGCGGGCAGGAGACCCAGCCCTTGAAAGACATAGGCGACCGTCCCGATGGAGATGCTGGTCCAGCCCAGGAGGAAGAACCTGGCCGGCCGGAAGCCCCGGCGCAGGCAATGGAGGCCGGCGCTGATCATTATCACGACCGTGACCAGGCCCAATATTTGTTGGAAAATGTTGGCGGTCCGCACCCAGCCGGCCATTCCGCCCAAGGCCGTTCCAACACCGGCGATCATGGCCGCGGTCATGATCCGGTCGAGAGTGGGGGAGTAAGTCTGGAGCGATAAGAAAGACTTGGCGAAGATGAATCCCCATAGGAAGACGTTGGCCAGGAGAAACCACCATAAGAACAATATCGTGTCGCCGGGCAAACCGAAAACCGACCTCATCAGGCCTTTTAAGGTGAACTGAAACAGGAGCAACGAGGCCATGCTCAGAACGTAGAAGATGTAAGTCCGGTCCCGCAGGGAGACAAAGATGAAGAAGTTGTAGCAGACCATGGTCAGGAGGGTCCCGAACAAGAGACCGTGAAGTATCGTGTCCTGGAGGGCGTGTTTCTCAAAACTGTTGGGCGTCCAGAGGATCAGGGGCATGCTCATCGAAAAGCGGCTTTCCAGACGAAGGTAGAAGGACGAATTCTCCGGAAAATCGCGCGGCAGTTTGAAAACCCAGCTTCGGTAGCCGCTCTCCTGAAGTGACGGCGGATTCCGCAGGCCGGCCTTGGCTATCAGTGAAGCGGCGTATCGTGAATCACCCGTCCTGGAACCGGGGACGAAATATAATTCAATCATTTCCAGGGTTGGCCGGAACAACTCCAGAAGCCAGTCCGGCTGGCCTGACCAGTTCGTTGGGCGCGCCAGACGAAATCTAAGCCAATAAGCGGCTTTCTTGTTGGTAAGACGAAGATAGTCGCTTGAATGTCGAACCCATCTTTGTTCCATCTCCGGACTCGACACCTTATCAATGGTCCAGTTCTTATCCCGGTCTTCCAGGATTTCGAGGTAGGGTCCTAGCTGATAACGGGCCTGGTCCGGTTTCAGCAGAAGCGTTTCAGGGGCTGCTTCGGTTCGAGGCGGCAGGAAAAAGGCGAACAGGAGCCAGACGGCCAGGGCTGCTTTAAGACTTCTGGAAAAGACGGGCATGGTATTAAGCAAGTTCCCTCGTTCTAAAATCCAGGGACCGACAAACTGGATTGAAATACCTAATGGTCAATTGGGTTTTTTCCTTTCTCTCCCCAATGCAGGGTGCAGACGCCGAAGGTATAGCTTTTAAATCCGGTTCGGACAAACCCGCATCGGGCCATAAAGCCGCCCAGTTCTTCGGGCGAGGGGAAATCCATGATCGAGTCGGCCAGGTACTGGTAGGCCAGGGCCTGGCCGGAGATGAGCCGGCCGAGCCTGGGTATAAGGCGATTCAAATAACCGTCGTAGACGCGCCTGATGAAGAACCGGCGGGGAAAGGCCAGTTCCAGAATCAAGGCCCGGCCGCCCGGCGCCAGGACCCGGAGCATCTCGCTCAGGGCCCGGGTCCGGTCCGGTATGTTGCGGATGCCGAAGGCGATGGTGACCGAATCGAAGCTGCGATCAGGGAAGGGCAGGGACAGGGCGTCGGCGGCAACCAAGTCGATTCTTTTCTCGAGGCCGGCCCGGGCGATCTTTTCCTTGGCCCGGACCAGCATGGGCCGGGTGAAATCCAGGCCGCGGACCTGGGCCCCGGGGTGA
Organism: Thermodesulfobacteriota bacterium; assembly: GCA_040755515.1. Taxonomy (GTDB): domain Bacteria; phylum Desulfobacterota; class Desulfarculia; order Adiutricales; family JAGVGV01; genus JBFMAW01. The sequence goes on from JBFMAW010000005.1 coordinate 39,912, forward strand.
GCTTCGGCCAGGGCCAGGGCCAGGTCGCCCGTGCCGCAGGCCAGGTCCAAGATGCGGTGAGTGAAAAAAGTCCTGGCCCGTCCGGCCGCGGCCCGGCGCCAGAACCTGTCCCGGCCCAGGCTGAACAGATGGTTGAGCAGATCGTATCGGGCCGCGACGCGGCTGAAGAGCCCTCGCACCAGGGCCACGCGCTCGTTCTGTTTCAGGTTGACCCGCACCAGACTTTCATACCCCTGGTCGGACCGATGGTCAAGGCTTCCGTGCGGCCGCCGCGGGCGATGAATCCGGCCCGGCTTGACGTATTGACGATTAAGTATTACAGAGCTTCAGCCGATGGCGATTGCCCAGGAGACGATAATGGATATATCGTTCTGCGTCTGGTTCACCGGCCTGCCCGCGGCGGGCAAGAGCACCCTGGCCGGTTTGTTGAAAAAGGCCTTGATTGATCGAGGCTTCGAGGTCGCGCTTCTGGACGGCGAACAAGCCCGACGAAAACTGAGCCCTGATCTCGGCTTTTCCCGAGCGGACAGGATGATTCATCTGAATCGCCTGGCCGACGAAGCCCGGAAGCTGATCGAGGCGGGTAACACGGTCCTGGTGGCGGCCATCGCTCCCTATGAGGCCTCCCGCGCCGCGGCCAGGGCCAGGATAGGAGAGTACATCGAGGTCTTTATCAACTGTCCCCTCGAGGTCTGCCTGGGGCGGGACCCCAAAGGCTTGTATGATCGGGCCAGGAAAGGCGAAATCAAGAAATTCACCGGTCTGGACGATCCTTATGAAACGCCGCTCCGGCCGGATATCGAGGTCCGGACCGCGGAGGAATCGCCCGAGGAATCCCTGGCCCGGATTATCAAGGCCCTGGAAATGATGGGCCGCCTGCCGGCGCCTCCGGCTCCCGGCTACACCGAAGAAGAAGAAAGGCTGGTGAAGGAGCGCCTTCGGGATTTGGGCTATATGTGATCCGGCCTAACGGCCCCCATCGGGCGTCCCTCCTTGGCGGGATACGCCCCTGCTCCAATTCTCCGCCCTGGCTGTCAGGTGAACGAAAAAGAAACAGAGTCCTTTCCCGCGAGAATCCGAGCGGTTATGTCCCGGATGGTCAGGGTTTTCAACTTCCTGTTGTGTTTCCCCCAGAAGCTATAACCATAAAAAAGCGTTGATTATACACTTGAAAGGAAAATAACCCTGGCTCGAAATGATTTCCCGTAAGGCGGGCTTGCACGCCTGAGGAACTAATGGGAAAATAATATTACAGGGGAAGAATCAACGGTCAATGAAGCCTGGCGGGGTCGTCCTTGAGGTGAAAGGCAATTGCACTTTGATATCGAGGTTATATCCACTCGATGGCCAAGCGACTGGTTTCATTGAACCCGTGACTGGTTCGACGGCCAAGAAAATCCAAGTCGAACCAGCGGCTGGGCCTGACCGAGGTTCAGCCGCGTGGCCTCACGGCCGGTGAGCTTCTTCATCCGCCCCCAGGCCAATTGAGGGGATGATTCAATCCAAGGGTGACCCTTATGATCGAGGAAAGATTTTTCCGCGGTATTAGTGAGAATATTGAAGTTCCGATCTTCGTGGTCAAAGTCGATGAGGCCGGCGATTTCGTTTTCGGCGGCCTCAATCCGGCCGGAGAGAGGGCCGCCGGACTTCAGGGCGCTGACATCGTCGACCGGCGGCTCGAAGAACTACCGGGCCTGGGAAGAGAATTTACCGCGAGGTTGAGAGCGAACTGCCAACGCTGCCTGGAGGCCGACGACGTCATCCGCTACGAAGATTCGTTCCTGGTCCAGGGGCAGGTAACCAAGTGGCTGATCCACCTGGCGCCGGTCCGGGACGAGGGGGGCCGGATCGTCCGGATTATCGGTTCCGCCGTGAACATCACCGAGCAGAAGCGGGCCGAAGAGGCTTTGCGGGAAAGCGAAAAGCGGTACCAGCAGCTTCTCGACTTGGTTACGGATTATATCTACACGGTGCAAGTCCAAGACGGCCGTCCAGTCGCCACGGTCCATGGTCCAGGTTGCGCGGCGGTGACCGGCTATAGATCGGAAGACTATCAGGCCGATCCGTACCTTTGGTATCGAATGGTCCATGAGTCGGACCGAGAGGCGGTGACCAGGCAGGCCGAGAGGATATTGTGCGGAGAACCCGTGTCGCCGCTGGAACATAGGATAATGCATCGAGACGGTTCAGTTCGATGGGTGCGGAATACACCCGTGCCGCACTACGACGACCAGGGGCGGCTGATCGCTTACGACGGCCTGATCGCGGACATCACCGAGCGCCAGCGGGCCGAAAACATCATGCGGGCGCGTCTTCGCCTCTTGGAATTCGCCAATACGCACTCGATGGATGAATTCCTCACGGCCACGTTGGATGAAATTGAGGCCCTGACGGGCAGCACTATCGGTTTTTACCATTTTGTCGAACCGGATCAAAAAACGCTCTCTTTGCAAAACTGGTCAACGAATACCCTGAAGAGCATGTGTACGGCCGAAGGAAAAGGCAGCCATTACGATATTGCCCAGGCGGGCGTCTGGGTGGATTGCGTATATGAACGTCGTCCCGTCATTCACAATGATTATGCTTCTTTACCCCATCGCAAAGGGATGCCGCCGGGTCATGCTCAGGTCAGGCGCGAGGTCGTCGTCCCGATTTTCAGGGGCAACCTGATAAAGGCGATCATCGGCGTGGGCAACAAAGCTATTGATTATGACCAGGGCGACATCGAGATAGTCTCACATTTGGGTGATCTTTCCTGGGACATCACCGAGCGCAAACGGGCGGAAGAGGCCTTGCGGCGGTCGGAAAAAGAGAAAACCATCCTGAACGAGATTACCAACATCTTTCTGACCATCCCTGATGAAGCCATGTACGGAGAGGTTCTGGACGTCGTCAGGCGGGAGATGCAAAGCCGGTACGGCATCTTCGGATTCATCGGCGAACAAGGGGACTTGGTCGTTCCGAGTTTGAGCAGGGATATCTGGGCCGAGTGCCAGGTTCCCGACAAATCCATCGTCTTTCCCACCGCTTCCTGGGGGGAGAGCCTCTGGGGCCGCGCCGTCCGGGAGAAAAAGACGTTCGGGTCGGAAGGACCTTTTCATACGCCGGCGGGGCATATTCATATTGATTGTTTTCTCACGGTGCCGATCGTCTTCGGAGAAGAGACCATCGGGTTGTTTTCCGTGGCCAATAAAGACGGGGGATACACCGAGGCGGATAAGGAACTGCTGGAGCGCATGGCCTATAAGGTTTCGCCCATTCTCAAGGCCAGGCTGCAAAGAGACCTCGAGGAACGGAAACGTCTGGCCGCGGAAAAAGCCTTGAGAGACTCGGAAGAAAAGTATCGCCTTCTGGTGGCGAACGCCGGCGAGGCCATATTCATCGTCCAGGATGAGAAGGTCAAATTTCCGAATCCGAAGACCCTGGCCATGATCGACTATTCCGCGGAAGAAATGGCTGAACTGCCCTTCCGGGCCCTTATCCATCCGGAAGACATCCGCGCCGTCTCACAAAGATGCATGGAGCGAGTGAGGGCAGGGGAACCTCCCGAACCTTGTTCCTTCCGGATTATTAGAAAGACCGGCGAGGAGATTTATGTGCAGCTCACCGCGGCTTTGATTGCCTGGGAAGAGAGGCCGGGCGTACTCTGCTTTCTCCGGGACATAACCGAGGAGAAGAAGCTGGAAACCCAGTTCCGGCAAGCCCAGAAGATGGAAGCGGTGGGACGGTTGGCCGGCGGCGTGGCCCACGACTTCAACAATATGCTTTCGGTGATTAACGGGTTTGCCGAACTGGCCCTGCGTTCTCTACGTGAAGGCGACTCTGTCCGGGGGCAGATTCAGGAGATTCATCGGGCCGGGAAGCGGGCTGCGGGCCTCACCCGACAACTGCTGGCTTTCAGCCGCAGGCAGGCGCTGGCGCCGAAGGTGCTCGATTTGAATTCCCTGGTCAGCGGCGCCGAAAAAATGCTTAAGCGCCTGATCGGCGAAGATATCGAACTGGTGTCGATCCTGGGCGAACCTCTGGGGTTGATAAAAGCCGACCCAGGGCAGATCGAGCAGGTCATCATGAACCTGGCCGTGAACGCGCGCGACGCGATGCCGCGGGGCGGCACGCTCACGCTTGAAACCGCGAACGTTCTGCTGGACGAGCACTATGTGAGGACGCATATCGGCGCCACGGCGGGACCGCAGGTCATGCTGGCGATCACGGACAACGGCTGCGGTATGGACCAGGAGACCATGGCCCAGTTGTTCGAGCCCTTTTTCACCACCAAGGAACAAGATAAAGGTACGGGGTTGGGCCTGGCCACGGTTTACGGCATCGTGAAGCAGAGCGGCGGCAGCATCTGGGTCTATAGCGAATTGGGGCAAGGGACGACCTTCAAGCTGTATTTTCCCCGGGTCGAGGGAATTCCGGAGGAGAAGAAACCAAACCGGACGCCGGTAGTCGCCTGGGGCGGGGGAGAGACGGTGCTGGTGGTGGAAGACGAAGAAATCCTGCTGCCCGTGATCGTCCAAATGCTGGAACGGAGCCGCTATAAGGTCATCGCGACTCGTGACGCCGAGGAGGCCCTTCTCTTGGGGGAGCGATACCCCGGCCGGATAGACCTCCTGCTCACGGATGTAATCATGCCCCGGATAAGCGGACCCGAACTGGCCGTCCGTTTCGCCTCATCACGTCCGGAAGTGAAGGTGCTCTTCATGTCGGGCTACACGGACAGATTCATCTTACGCAATGGAATAATGGAACCAGGCGGCCGGTTCATCCAAAAACCATTCAGCGCCGATGATTTGTTGGAAAAAGTCAGGCAGGTCTTGCGCTTGTCTTCGGAGCTTCCGGACGTTAGCCAGTGAAAATTATCGGGCCAGCGGGAGGTTACAATCCATTTAATGAAATTCCCTATCAATTTTTCAGAATAAGACTACGGGGTAAAGCCACCGTAAAACAGGAACCTTGACCTATTTGGCTGGAAGCAAAGACTTTCCCTCCATGGGCCTTAACGATGGCGCTCACCGCGGCTAATCCCAGGCCATAACCATGATAAGGCTTCGCCTGAAGCCCTCGGTAGAAAGGTTCGAAGATATTGGGGATATCTTCAGGAGAAATCCCGTAACCCCGGTCGGTTATTTTAATAATTATATCGCTACTGCTTGCCAGGGTCGAAATAGTGATAGTGGATTTTGCCGGAGAATGTTTCAAGGCGTTCTCGATGAGGTTGATAAAAACTCGACGCATTCTTGATGAATCTAATTCTAAAATAGGAAAATCATCCCCAAATTGGGTTTCAATTTTAATTTCTTCCTTGGAAAAGCGTGGGCTTAAAGTATCAATGATTTGCAGTATCACTAATTTCAAATTTGTGGCGCTTGAATCCAATGAGAACTGACCAGAGCGCAGGCGAGAGAACTCTAGAAATTCCTTGATCAACCCTTCCAGCTTCCCGGCCTCCCGTGAAATGATTTCAAGATAATCGTTGAGTTGTTCAGTTTGAGACAACGAAACTTTTTTCAGGAGGCGTTTGGCGAATCCCTGGATACTTACCAAAGGAGATTTCATATCATGAGCCAACATGGACATGAATAGATAACGTTCATTTTCCAAAGATTTTATTTCGCTGATATCTTGAATGGTTTTGATGCCGCCCGCGGTTTGCCCCATATGGTCAAGAAATGGCGCCCCCAGGCAGCGGACGGGGATTGAGGCGCCGCTTTTATTTTTCAAAACATATTCGATCGGCCCAACCAGGACTTGATTTTTTAAAACCTCCGACAATAAGCGGCAATCTTTCAACTCAAGGACTTCCAATATTTCGAAATAACTTTTCCCTAAACAGTCTTCTCTGGTTAAACCCGTTATAGATCGGGCCATGGCGTTCCATTCGGTAATGAGGAAATTTCTATCGACCGATATGACTCCAATGGGAACACTGTGTATCAAGGTCCGATATTGTTCTCGGGAATTCTTGATTTCTTCTTCCATCAATTTGCGTTCGGCGATGTCCCAGGAAAGATCACCCAATTGTGAGACTACCTCGATGTCACCGTCGTCATAATCATTAGCTTTGTTGCCTACGCCGATGATCGCCTTTATCAGGTCGCCTCTGAAAATCGGGACAACAAGCTCTCGAACGACGGCGGCATGACCCTCGGGCATGCCTTGGCGATGCGTTAAGGAGGCATAGTCATTATGAATTACAGGACGACGTTCGTGTACGCAATCCACCCAGACCCCGGCCCGGGCGATATCATAATGGCTGCCTTTTCCTTCGGCCGTACACATGTTTTTCAGAGTATTCGACGACCAATTTTGCAAGGTGAGCGTTCTTTGATCCGATTCGAGGAAATGATAAAAACCAATCATGCTTCCCGTCATATTTTCAATTTCATCCAATGTCGCCGTCAGGAATTCATCCATCGAGTGTGTATTCGCAAATTCCAACAGGCGAAGACGGGCCCGCATGATGTTCTCCGCCCGCTCGCGCTCGATGAGTTTGAGTTGTAACCGCTCATAGGCCTTCTGTAAATCCAGGGTGCGCTCCCGGATAATCTGTTCCTGCTTTTCATAAAGAAACGAGTTGCGCACCACCAAAGCCACGATGGTGGATAAATTGTTGAGAAGATAAAGCACGGAAGTGACATGGCGTTCATCGGGCAAGCCGAGTATAAGCATCATGCCCATGCGAAAGGCCCCGACTTGCAAGGGGATGGTCAACGATAACTCATACCCCTTTTGTCGCAGGAACTCAGACACTTTCGACGGCTCTTTCGCGCACCAGAGTTGCGCCCCCGGAAAAGGTTGAATCATATCGTAGAAGTGATGGGCCGCGGCTGATTCAGCCCAAGCCAGGCTGCGCGGCGGATTCATGCCGATGACGCGAAATCGCCCCCCGAGGGCCGGCTCCTGACCTTGGATGAACAGAACACAACGCGCGCCGGTGAGTTCCCGAATTTCTTCCGCAAGATAGTTACCCAGTTCCCCAGGTTTGTCCGCGCGGTCGAGCACGTTGCTCAGGATGTCAAGAGTCATGGCCTGAAAGGCCGGGTCTTCGTGGATGTTCGCTGGCTTCATTCCTGTAGCCCTCGAGGCGAAAGCCGGCGGCATTCTTCAGGGTGGATCATCACCCCTTTGGGCCTCCGGTTATGGTTCAGGAAGGGCTCCATCCGAAAGACTCCGCCGCTTTCCTCATGGCGTGGATATTCTCCGGTGGCGTGCTCCAGGGGACATCAGGTCCGGAAGTGCCGAGGATGAAACGTCCGTCGTGTCGGCGGTCATCCAGAACGGCCAGACAGGCTTCCTCGACCTGGGCGGAGGTGATCCGCGCCAGATTGATGCAGTCCAACCCGCCCAATAGAACCAGTTCGGGTCCAACCACTTGACGCGCCTGGCCAAGGTTGTCGGCCTGGTCCATGGCATAACCGATGGTGGACGGTAAGCCGGTCAGGAGGTCCAAGTAGGGCAGGAGCGGCCCTCCGACATTATGCAGGACTACCGGCCCCTGAAGCTGGGCCAGGGCGGTGGCCAGAGCTGGTCGGGTAATGGTGGCGACGATTTCTCGCGTCACGACCCTGGGCGAGGCGAAACCGCAGGGGAGCATTAATATATTCGCTCCGTCCTGGAAACAGTTATTAGCCAATTGGACCCAAAACGGGATGATCTTAGCCATCATCCGCTGGGCGGCCAAGGAGTTGAACAAAACCGTTTCCATCCAAAGGTCCAAGCCCATGATCAGTTCCGGAAGGTCCGCCGGTGTGGGAAGAACCATCACTAGGGGAACCTGACCCCCATGTTCGGCCGCCAGCCTCCGAATCGCCGCCCTGATATAAAGCAGTATCGGGTGGTTATCAGGATCGGGAGGAGTGAGCCTGTCCCATTCCTCCATGGACCTGACGACTGGACGTATGATATTGGGAGAATCGCCATCGAGGTAGCGGAGTTCGCTCCCATACGCCGCGCCGATCATGGGCATGGAAAACGGCCCTAGCAGAAAATCCGGCTTAAAGGTTTCGAGGATCGCCGTCTGCCCCTTGGCGTAGGCTTCTGGGTCGGTGTAGTATTGGTCGGTAGGGCAATCGGTGAGGCGCGCGCCATAAAGGCTGAGCACGGGCGCAAACGCCCTCCGATCAACCGGTTGGCCCATCAGGGTGAGTTGGACTCGTTCCGTGCTGTTCATACGCCCTCTCACCGGCGACGGCTTCCTTCCAAAGTCGGTCAAAAATTCTGACGGCGTCGAGGGCGTTGGAGGCGGTGCCGTCTCCTCCAACTTCCCCGACCAGGCCTGGACTGACCAGAAACACCGCTCCCCCCACCGCCAGTTTAATCCTTCCGGCCAAACCGCGGCGGTCGATCTCCCGGCGGACCAGCTTGATATTGAGGGCGGTGGTGAACATCATGGCCGACACCCCAATCACCCGGGCCCCGACTTCCAGGGCCTTGTTCACGAACATGGCCGCCGGCGTGTCGTTGCCGAGATCGTGGATGATCCAACCTTCGGCCCGTAAAAACGTTCCCACCATCCGTCGCCCCAAGGAGTGAAAGTCCTCTTCAATGTTGCCCAGGATCGCCGGCCTGTTTTGTGGCTTGGTTTCAGACTCGACCTGACGCCGGGAGGCGATTCGGGTCAATACATCCTCCGCCACTTTGGCCGCCACGTACATTTGGGCCAGGGAAAACGATTCACGGGAACGCCATTCTTCACCGATCAGCACCAGGGTCGGCTCCAATACTTCCCCGATCAGACGCTCATAACCATGTTCCGTGGCCCAATCGTCGAGAAGGGCGTTGGCGCCCCCACGGTCGGCCCGACGGATGGCCTCGATCAACGAAAGCTGGATGGCAGCGCTCGATTCCACTTTCAATCCCATCGCCGTGGTTTCAACCGCGGGACCACGTATTCATCCGATCAGGCCGATAATCCGGAACAATGGGACTTCTCCCCATCGGGCCGGCGTTATTGGGAGTTTTTCAGGTGAAGGAATAACGACCCGAAACTTTTCGCCTGACTTCGTCTTCGTGTCCCTGAAATTTAACGGTTTGAAGCCAACCCTGAGTTACGATCAAAAGGTAGGTTCATGGTGCGTCTCGCTCTTGGCCCCCAATCGGCCGCTCAGGTAGCTCTCCAGCGTGACCCATCCTACAGGTGACTATAAATAATATTAAAGAATCCTTGACCAATTGTCAATGTCACCTCTCTGATTGATGCCGGCCCCTCATCGGAAAAAGGTCCTTGACTGGCCTAATGAACTCAGGTATTTGGAAACAAAGGGAACCGTCGTGGGGACAATCGCCATAAAAAGTCAGGCATTCAATACGGCCCGAGCCCGAGCCGATGTTTTTGAATGAGGTCTCAAGACCGGCCCTCATTGTGAGTGGACGTCAACCCGCTTGAAAAGGTCGTCATGGGATATTCCGAGAGAAATCGGGACGAGGAGTCTACACCCCATTCGCCTCGCCTGATATTTTTTTACATAATCAGTCCGGCCCTTATCATGATGTGTATTTTTGTGATTGAAACATATATCTTGCCGTTAATATTATTCCATCCACATATATTTCTTAACAAAACAAAACTTGATATACTTGTTGGCGTATTCTGGATTGCCTTTGTCGCGTACAAACTCAGAAGACAATTGTCGAAGTACTGGTTCTTTTCCTGGTGGCCGGTCTTGACCGTCATGTGCCTTCTTCTTGTATATGCCGCCGGCGCCTGGCTCGGCTTGCCTGTTGGAAGGGAAGAAGCGTTCCCTGGCGTGGTGGTGATGTTGTCCGCTATCGCTTCACTCCTGTTTATCTCTTTGGTATCGTTGACCTATTATATTGCAGTTGCTTTCGCGGCGGCCTTAAGGAGAAAAAAATGAACTCGTTTCATAAAACCGCAACCAAGATGAAAAGAATCACTAAGGCAAACAGCCGTGGCTAGAAGTAAGCCGATTCTGGTTATATTGATAATATTCATGTTCTTTTTCACCGCTTTCGCGGCCGCCTTGGTCTATGCCCTCTACATTTGGGAATATAGAGGCTGTTTTTCCTCGATCGCCTTCAGCCGGGACGGCCGATATATCCTGGCCCGAGTAGGCGGCGGCGGGATAATGATCCTGTTCGACGTGAGTTCGGGGCGGGAAATCCGAGCGCTATGGAAACCATATTATGGCGGCGGGGTTGATCACATCGCTTTCAGCCCCGACGGAAAAAAAGCCGTTACGGGCGGGACGGACGGTATTATTCTTTGGGACCTGGAAACAGGTAAGATGATAAAACTCTTTGAAGGCTCTTTGCCATCCAAGTCAAACGTTTCCGGTCCCTGCGTGGATTTCAGCCCCGACGGCGGATATATTCTAAGCGGCGATTTCGAAGATAACATCGTTCTCTGGAAAACCGAAACTTATGAAAAGATAAGAACATTTAACCCGGGCGCCGGCCGGCCGGATAAATTGAAGGGAACGGTCCATTCTCTAAAATTCAGTCCGGATGGACGGATGGCCTTGTCCGCGGGCGACCGCTTGATCCTCTGGGATGCAGTCACGGGCGGGATCGTTCGTATTTTCAGCGGCCATAAGACTACGGTCGTCGGTTCGATAATCACGGCGGACGGCCAGAAGGTGTTATCGGGAAGCTGGGACAACTCCTTAAAGGTATGGTCGCCGGAATCGGGTGAACTTCTTCGATCGATCAAGCTGAAACGTTTCACGGAAATGGTATCGTTCAGCCCGGACGGAAAATACGCCGCAACCGGAAGAAAACACTCCAGCGTTTCAATTGATATTTCGGGAATTAAGGACGGCGCTTTATCTAAAACTCTACAGTTGTCCAAAGGGAAGGATGGCTTATCTTTTACGATAAGTCCCGATGGTGGAAAAATTGCGGTGGGACTGTGCGGACGGATCGAACTGTGGGACGTTGAATACGGGAAAAGAATCCTTACCCTTAAAAGAAGGCCGACGCTGCCGCTCATAATTGACGATATCGTTTGGAGATATGTCAGGATGTAGTTCAGACGGTTCAGAGGGTCAACCAATGAAGTTGAGAGCGATTTTAATCACCGTGGGCGCCGGCCTTATCTTCTTTTCGGTTTTCGTTCTGGTTAAAGAGCCGGCCCATGGCAGGGAAAATGTCGGCGTCGTTTGCGCTTTTATCAGAAACGCCGCGCCGATTCTCATGCTGGCGGCCTGTGTCTTGATCAGCCTGGCCGCGGTCAAGATGAGAATATTAAGCCTTATTGGCCTGGTCTGCGCCATCGGCTCTCTGGTTATAGGTTATTTCGTCTCGGAACGCACCGGATACTCGATGGGAACATTGGGTTGGACAACTACCTTTATAAGCATGTTCGTTGTTATTCCCTTATCTTTAATCATGTGTCTCACCACGGTTCTCGCTTCGCTGATTCATATCCTGGAAAAGGAACCGACCGTCAAGAAACATGTTTTCATAGCCGCCTTGTTCATCTTGATGCTGGGAATTGGGTACAATTTCACCGCCGACTACAAACCCGATGTGCGCCGACTCATCGAAGCAATAAAAAAGGATGAGAATAAATATAAACGATTTTCACTGGCGGCGAGAATTTCCGAAATAAACGATGATGAAAAAGTGCCGTATTTGATTGACCTGCTGCAAGATAAAAACCCTCGCGTTCGTGAAGCGGCGGCCGTGGCTCTCGGCGGCCGGCCGCGAAAAGCGAAGGCTAAGGCCGTGGCGCCCTTGATCAAGGCCTTCGAAAATGAAACCGACAAAGAGGCCCGGAAGTGGATCGTCAGGGCTTTGTTCTCGGTTGCCGCCCAGGCGGACCAGGCGGACAAGGATCGGGCGGTCGACTTTCTCATTGAAATACTGAAAGATAAAAGCAGCCGCCTGCGGGGTCTGGCCGCGGAAGGTCTGGGCTGGATGAAAGACGAAAGGGCCATCGAGCCGCTGATTGACGCGCTGGTGGATGAGCCTTTCAATACCTACAATGCCCTGCTAACCATAACCGGCCAGCGTCTTGATCGAAACCCCCAAACCTGGAAAGAATGGTGGGAAAAGAAAAAGGGTACCGGGACTAAGTCGCGGCCATAATCGCTGAATAACCGATGGATTGAATAAGGCCGGTTATATCCGGACCCAGCCGCCGTCAGCCGGGGCGATCAGGCCCTGGCGCGCCAGCCTGGACAAATGCTTTTCCACGTGGATCAATTCAGACCAGAGGCTGAGTTCCTGGGGGTCTGGATAGCTGGCGTAAATAAAGCGGCTGCCTTTGAAATCTTCCAGGCGGCGCGGCCGGTCCAGTTCCGCCAGCAGGGCTTGGTCCCGCTTATAGATCACGGCTTCGAAATCGTCGAAGCGTTGATCCAGGTTATCGTGGAAAGGTCCGGCGTGGCCGGTGGCCACAATCCTGGCGTTTATTGATTTGAGTTTACGGATGGAGGCGATAAAGTCATCCGGGTCGGCGAAATCGTGTCCGTAAAATGGGCCGAAGGGAGTCAGGTCAATATCCGCGGCATAGAGCAGATCGGCTTCAGGGATCAAGAAGGCCAAGTGTCCGGGCGTGTGTCCCGGCGTATGGATCACTTCCAAGGTCAAGCCGCCCAGGTCGATTTTATCTCCATCGATGAGGGTCCTGGCTAGAGGCAGACCAAAGGCGCCGGGCATGGCGGCGAAAAAAGCGTCCATATCGAAACCGCAGCGATTGAAGCCCGTGGCGGCGAAGAAACAGCTTTTGTCCAGCAGGTATTGGGCTTCGTCCTGGTGACACCAGACCGGCAGGTCCGGGATTTCCCGCCTGGTCAGCCGGTGATCTATATGACAATGGCTAAGGATGAGAACGTCCAGGCCCGACTCGAGGCAAGGGGCCAGGTTGGCCCTTCCCATGCCGGCGTCTATCAGGACCCGGGCGTCACGGCCCTTCAAGTAAAGACAGGCGCAGTAGGGGAACCGGGATTTATTCCGTCCGGAAATATAATATACGTTTTCCGCCAATTCGATCATATCGCTTTATTCATTTACCCTTTCCATTACCAGCCCTCCACCCGGCTGATCATTCGAGGCGGCCGCGGACATCGATCGTGGACCCGCGGGGCGATTCCAGGGCTTGAGCTTTCTTATAAGCCGTAATAGCCGCCACGATGTGGCAGATCCAGCCCAGCATCCCGCCCGTGCCTATCCACAGCCCGGGAGTGACGATGAGCCAGAAAAGTCCGCGCAGAAAATGACCGTTGTAAAACTGGCCCACGCCAGGAATGATCAGGCTCAATACCGCGGCCCAGCCCGGTCGGCTCAACTTTCCGTCTCCTTGTCCCGCCGTCGCTCTCCGGCGGAATTACCTGAAATGAAGCTCTTGCTTGAACGAGCCGGGGGCGATTATGCCTCAATTGATCGGGATATTCAACGGGCCGGCGCGTCTTTGTATCAACCATGCACGGGAAAGGTGAAATTCCCGGTGTATTTTGATATAGTTATAAACAGGTTTCTCATATGGTCAATCGGGAATTATGATCGGTGAAGTCATACAGATAGACCTCATGTATTAAAAATGACGACCTGGTCTCCGCAGGAAGATTACAGTTCGCTGAGGCAAGACATTTATGAAATGGGAAGAAGATGCCGATGGATAAAAGAACCGTCTATATTGAGACATCGGTCATTTCGTACCTGACTGCTCGGCCCTCTAATGATTTATTAGCCGCCGCTTGGCAGAAAGTAACCATTGACTGGTGGGACACTCAACGGAACCGCTTCGACTTATTTGTCTCGGACATCGTAATCGAGGAAGCAGGAAGAGGAAATGATATAGCGGTTACCAGGAGGCTTGAAGCCTTGGCTGGGATACCTCTTCTCGCAATAACTGACGAAGTTATCTCTTTATCGGAGGCACTCATCAATGCGAGAGCACTCCCCCAAAAGGCCATAGGTGACTCCCTCCATATTGCGCTGTCAGCGGTACATGGGATTGATTACCTCCTCACTTGGAATTACCGTCATATCGACAATGCCGAAACAAAACCAATAGTTCGAAAGATCTGCTTGACGAACGGGTATGGCTATCCTGAAATATGTACACCTCAAGAACTCATGGGAGTGTATGAAAATGGCTGATGAAATCATTAAGGAACTATGGAAGATCAAGGACACCATTGCTAACGAACATGGCTACGATATCAAGGCGCTCGTTGCCCATCTGCGGACTAAAAAACATGAAGAATATAAGCGGGTTATTGACCTCAGATCCATGAAGAAGGCGGCCGAACAACGGGCTCGAACAGAACTGAACCAAGCCGAGATCGTTTAGTGATATTTCCTTCAGCGCGGACCGAGGTCATCATGCCTAAGAACGACCCGCCCTTGACTCCGGCCCTAAGGGTCCTCAAAACCGCGGGCGTGGCTTTTACTCCGCGGCCGTATCGGTATGAAGACCACGGGGGGACCGAAGCGGCGGCCCGGGAGTTGGGGGTGGACGAGCATCGGGTAGTCAAGACCCTGGTCATGCGGGACGAAACCGGCGCGGCCCTGTTGGTGCTCATGCACGGCGACCGGAAGGTTTCGACCAAGGCCCTGGCCCGAGCCATCGGCGTTAAGGCCATCACCGCCTGCCCGCCGGAAACGGCCCAGAAACACACCGGGTACCAAGTCGGCGGCATTTCGCCCTTCGGTACGCGTCAAACCATGCCGGTATTCGTGGAACAATCCATTCTGGAACTGCCCAGTCTTTTCATCAATGCCGGAAAAAGAGGCTGGCTGGTGGAGATAGCCCCCGAGGTCCTGACCCGGCTTCTGAAGGCCAGGCCGGTTAAAGCGGCGATTTGAGTCCGGAAGGTTTTATCCGCGGGGATAAGGATGCGGCGAACAGGCCCTTAGGAGTAATCTTCTTCGGTCCAGCCGTGCCGGCCCACCAGGTCCACGAATCGGCAGCCGCCCAGGTTGAAGCTCCCGGTGCGGCCGGAGGCGTCCTTGACCACCTTGAGCAGACTTTGAGCCAGGCGGGTCTTGCCCACCGGGATGACCAGGCGTCCGCCTACGGCCAGTTGTTCCAGCAGCGGAGCGGGAACCTCCGGCGCGCCGGCGGTCACGATGACGGCCTCGAAAGGGCTCTGCTCCGGCCAGCCGCAAGTGCCGTCGTTCACTCGGTAAACCACGTTTCGGCATCCCAACCGGTCCAGCAGGTCCTTGGCTTTGACCATCAGGGGCTTGAGTCTTTCCATGGTGTAAACCCTAGTGCAAAGCTCGGCCAGGATGGCCGTCTGATAACCCGAGCCGGTGCCGATCTCCAGGACCCGGTCGGTGGGAGTAAGCTCCAGGGCTTCGGTCATCTGGGCCACGATATAGGGTTGGGAAATGGTCTGCTGTTCGCCGATGGGCAGGGGATGATCGCCGTACGCCCGACCGGCCAGGGCTTCCTCCACGAAAAGATGGCGGGGAATCCTGGCCATGACTTCCAGTAGCCGCGGGTCCTTGATGCCGCGGGCCTTGATCTGGCGTTCGACCATCTGGTGGCGGGCCAGACGATATTCTGATTGACTCAGTTCGTTCATAATCCCAGCTTGCTTCAACGAATAAATCTAACACAGGATTCGCCGGAGGCGCAATCGGGGGGGAAGGAGAAGTCTATTTTATCGAGGCCCGGCGAAAGAGTTTGACTTGCCGCGGCCCGATAATGAATAATAAATAAAGGATTTCTCGATTAGCCGGGCCGGCTGGTCATCCATGGAACAGTTGTATCACACCATCGTTTTGAGCCTGCGTAACATTCTGTCCAGGCTGCTGGACTTGCACCTGGACCTGGACCAGTTCCTGGCCCAGGTGGCCAGATCGGCCAAGGACCTGGATCAGGAAGACCTGGAAGCCCGGGTGTACGAGGTCAATTTCATCGAAAACATGCTTTTCCTGCGGACCAGCACCCACGTGGACGTCTCGATCCTGTCCGCGGCCGAGCGCACTATCGATATCCAGCCTCATACCATCACCGGCGACGCCATCATCGAAAACCGGGTGGTGGCGGCTTCCCAGGGAGAAGGTTACGGCCGGAGCCGCTTCGTCGAGGGCCAAGCCGTGCGGGCCGCGTTCCCCATCGAATTCCACGATCCCGAAATGCCCGAAGGTCGAACCAAATACGTGCTGGTGGTGGACAAGAAAGGCCCGGGCCGCCTCGATCCCGAAGTAGTGGACGCCCTCCGGGACTTCTCCATCCTGGCCGGACTGGCCATTTCCATAAAGGAACTGCGCGACAAACTGAGCGACTACTATGAAAAAAATCAGAACCTGGTCCTGACCGGCCGGCACTCGGCCTCCATCGCCCACGACATTCGTTCCTTGAACCTGGGCGTGGGCGGATACCTGCAATCGGCCCTCAAACGACTGAGCAAGTCCGATCGGGCCGATCAGGATTTGGTCGTACGATTCATGAAGCTGGCCTTGGAGAACGCCGAGCAGGTGGAAGTCCTGCTTAAAAACTTCGCCCAGTTCAACCGCACCGAGATCGAACTCAACCGGGACACCGACCTGGCCCAAGCTCTGGCCCGTAAGATCGAATCGCTCAAGAACCGCCAGGACTGGGGCCGGCGGGTGAAATTCAGCCTCCACCTGCCCAAGGATGAAACAACCTTCCGGGTTGATCCGGACTGGTTCGGCACGGTCTTGGAAAACCTGGTCCGCAACAGCGTCGAAGCCTGCCGCGGTCCGGCCGCCATCGAAATCGATCTCAAGAAAAGCGACGGCGAGGTGACCTTGACCTTCAAAGACAACTGCGGCGGTCTGCCCCAGGAGATACTGCCGGAGCTTTTCACGCCCTTTCGCACCACCAAGAGGAGAGGCCAGGGTTTGGGCCTGGCCAACGTCAAAAAAGTGGTCAACGATCACGGCGGCGATATCTCCATCGTGAACGAGCCCGGCCGGGGCGTGGTGTTCAATTTGAAATTCCCCCTAGGTCAGGGCCGGAACAAGTCGCCGAGCGGATAAAAACCACGCTGGCCATTCTTAACATGGCTTCCTGGGCCTACCCCTTTGGAAAAGGCCTGGGCGAGGAGTAAAATCGTTTTCGTCGACGATCTAATACTAGTTTTCGTGGAAAAAAGGATTTACCGGCGGGGCGGTATTGGCGATAATGAAATGTCAGGCCGTATGTCCTGATCGAGATGAAGGACGCGGCTGGGAGAAGATCATGGCTGACAGAAAGGCTGAGGTGGAGCGACGGACCAAAGAGACCACGGTCAGGCTGGCATTGAACCTGGACGGTTCCGGCCAAGCGCGGATACATTCCGGAGTGGGCTTCTTCGATCATATGCTCTCCTCGGCCATGGTTCACGGGTATTTCGATCTGACGCTCGAAGCCCAGGGCGACACCCACGTAGACGACCACCACACCGTGGAAGACGTAGGCATTGTCCTGGGACAGGCCTTCAGCCAGGCCCTGGGCGACTTCAGCGGCATCAGGCGTTTCGGCCAGGCGGCCGCGCCCATGGAAGAAGCCCTGGCCGTGGCCGCGGTGGACCTGTCCAGAAGACCATTTCTATTTTTTCAGGCGGCCCTCAGCAGCGACAAGGTGGGCGGTTTCGATGCCCAACTGGTCGAGGAATTTTGGCGGGCCTTCACCCTCCACGCCGGCGCCAACATGCACCTCGAGGCGGTCCGGGGCCGCAATATGCATCACCTCTTCGAAGCCGTTTTCAAGGCGGCCGGTTTGGCCCTGGACCAGGCCACCCGACTCGAACCCAGAGCCGCCGGCGTCACTTCCACCAAAGGCGCCTTGTAACAAATCCCATGCTGGTCATTCCCGCCATCGACCTCAAGGCCGGTCGCTGCGTGCGCCTGACCCAAGGACGCTTCGATCTCGAAACCGTCTACTCCGAAGATCCCGCCGCCGTGGCCAGACAGTTTGAACGGATTGGCGCCGAGTGGATACACCTGGTGGACCTGGACGGTTCAAAGGGCCAAAAACCGATCAACCAGGAAATCATTCTGGCCATCCGCTCCGCCGTGGCCGCGAAACTCGAACTTGGCGGCGGCATCAGAGACCTCGAGACAATATCCTATTACCTCAAGCGAGGTCTGGACCGAATCATCCTGGGCACGGCGGCCTGGCGCGATCCCGACCTGGTTCTCCAGGCGGCCCGGCTGTTTCCGGGCCGGATAGCGGTCGGGCTCGACGCCCGGGGTGGCAAGATAGTGGTGGAAGGCTGGACCGAGGAGACGGACAAGGATTACCTGGTCCTGGCCGGCGGTTTTAAAGATTTGAACCTGGCGGCCCTCATTTATACTGACGTAGAGCGGGACGGCACCCGCCGCGGACCCAACCTGGAAAGGACCCGGGACTTGGCCAGAACGGTCCGCCTCCCGGTTATCGCTTCGGGAGGGGTCAAAGACCTGGAAGATATCAAAGCCCTGATACCCCTGGAAAAAGATGGCGTAATCGGGGTCATCACCGGCCGGGCCGTTTACGAAGGCAGCCTGGACCTGGCCGCGGCCTTGGAATTGACGACCGGAGCCAAGGCCACTGGACCTCCTAAAAATAATTAGCGCACAAATCCTTTCGGCCATTGACAGAACCCCTAGGCCGGCCTATACTTAATATTTATGTAGAGGAACAGTGTTATTAGTTATATATATTTGAATATAAATTATAGGTAATCGCGGTTCAGACAGGAGTTCCGAGGCCCTGACCACATGGCGGCTCAGGAGGCTGATTTTAAACCGCGATGTTTTTTGCCGGCAACGGCCCAAATTGCTTCCAGACTCCTTAAGACAGGAGCGACATCAACCGTGAACTTCTTCGAGCTACTGGATCAGCAGTACAAGCAAGCCCTGAAAACCAAGGACGCCATACGTCTTTCCGCCCTGCGCCTGCTCAAAACCGCCATCCGCCATAAGGAGACCGAGGTCCGGCGCAAGCTGGAGGAAAAAGAGGCTCTGGTCGTGGTTATGAGCCAAGTCAAGCAGCGGCGGGATTCCATGGAACAGTTCAAGAACGGCGGCCGGGACGATCTGGCCCAGCGTGAAGAAGCCGAGTTGGCCGTTCTGGAGGCCTATCTGCCCAGGCAACTCAATCAAACGGAATTAGAGGCGGCTATTTCCGGGCTGATCAGTGAATTGGAGGCCAAATCGGTAAAAGATATGGGCCGGGTGATGAAGGAGTTCATGGGCCGGTACGCCGGCCAGGTGGACGGAAAGCTGGCGGGGGAGTTGGTCAAGAAGCAGCTTTCCGGCGCCTGATCCTTATTGGCCGAGGATCATTCCACGGCCAAAAAGACGTTCCAGAAATTCAGGTATTACTTGACGTTCGATCCCTGGCCTTAAGATTTTTCAAGGATCGGAACGTCTTGCGGGCGGCCCGGTACTTACCAGCGCGAGTGATTAGAATCTTAATGGATGAGCATAGTTTGCAACTGGCCGAGTTCCAAGCCTGGCTGGAAATCGTGTCCGGCCAAGCCCAGACGGAACCAGGCGCCGCTCGTTGTTTTTCTCTCCGTCCAGACCTTTTTCCGGACCAGATTATCCAGAACTGGCGATTGATAGACGAAGCCAAGCTGATTATAAAACTGGCCGGCCCGCCGCCGCTGGAAGGATTCACGGAAACGGATTCGATCCTGAACCGTCTGGTCCGGGAGGGTGTGGTCCTCAAGACCGGCGAACTTCTAATAATTCACCGCCTGGTCAGGGCCAGCCGCCTGGTCAAGGGATTTTTGCTGGCCAGGAATGAGGACGCGCCGAAGCTGGCCGAACTGGCCTCGGTTCTGCCCGTGCATCCCGAACTGGAGAAGACCCTGGAGTATTCCCTGGGGCCGGAAGGAGAAATACTGGATACGGCCAGCACCGAACTGGCCAGGGTGCGGCGGGACCTTACGGGTTTAAGGGGCTCGATCAATCAGAAGCTGACTGCCTTTATGCGGACCGACCGCTTGCGCGGGCTGGTCCAGGACGAAATAATCACCCGCCGCGGCGGCCGTTACGTGATTCCGATCCGGGCCTCGGTCAGGCGGGAAGTGCCGGGCCTGGTCCACGATTACTCGAAAAGCGGGGCCACGGCTTATGTTGAACCCCTGGAGATGCTCGAGGACAACAACCGACTCAATTATCTGCGCAGTAAGGAAAAACAGGAAACGGACAAGGTCCTGGAACGTCTCAGCCGGGCGGCCGCGGCCATAAGAGAAAGTCTGGCTTCGGCCGCCGAAATGCTGACCCGAATTGACGCCCTGTTCGCCCAGGCCAGGGTGAGCCTGACCTATAAATGCCTGGCCCCGATCTTGGACCTGGAAGGCGGGATTTACCTGAAACAGGCCCGCCACCCCTTGTTGGAGGCCCGTTTTTCCGCCGGCGAATCATCCGGCGGCCAGGAAGTAGTGGGACTGGATTTAATCCTGAATCCGGACCGCCGGACCATGGTTATCTCGGGCGTCAACGCCGGCGGCAAGACCGTAGCCTTGAAGACCATGGGTTTGCTGGCCCTGATGGCCCAGGCCGGCTTTCACCTGCCCGTGGCCGAAGGCAGCCGTTTGACCTTTTTCTCGGCGATCTTGATCGCCATGGGCGACGAACAGAACCTGTCTTCCGACCTGTCCACCTTTTCCGGCCACGTTCGGCGTTTGAGTTGGATTCTCGAGCGGGCCGGCGACCGGGCTTTGATCCTGCTGGACGAACTGGGCGTGGGCACGGACCCGTCCGAAGGAGCGGCCCTGGCCTTGTCCGTTCTGGATGAGTTGACCGCCCGCCGGTCCTGGACCATGACCGCCACCCATTACCACCTGCTCAAGGCCTGGGCCCATCTTTCGGATCGAGCCGTCAATGCCTCGGTTCGAACCGACGCGGCCGGCCGACCCCTGTTCGGCCTGGATTACGGCGCTCCCGGCTTTTCGGCCGGCCTGGCCATGGCCCGCAATCTGGGACTGGACCCCGAAGTGGTGGAAAGAGCGGCCGGGTATCTCGAGGAAGGGCAGAAAAAGACCCTGGAACTCATACAGAAGCTGGAACAGGAGCGCGCGGAATTGGCCGCCGTCCGGGCCGAATATGAATCGTTGACCGAGGAACTGGTCGCGGCCCGGGCCAGGGCCGCGGCCGGAGAAAAGAAACGGGCCGAGGAACACCAGGCCGCGCTTAAAGAGTTCAAGACTATGATTGACCGCGCCATAGCCCAGGCCGAAGAACGTTTCCGCGCGGTGCGGGGCAAACTGGAGAACGATAAAAAACCGATGAGCCATCTCCAGGAACATCATCGGATAAAGACCGAATTGCTGGGCGTTATGCCGCCGCCGCCTCGCCCGACGGCTCCGCCGGCCCGGGTCAATCCCGGCGACCGGGTCTTGATAGTCAGCCTGGGCCGTGAAGGCCGGATTGTCTCCCTGAACGAAGCCAAGACCAAGGTCGAAATCGAGTTGGACGGCCGCCTGGTTCAAACCTCCTGTGCCGATCTGGCCCGGCCCGGCGAAAAAGGCGAACCGACCCGCTCGGGCCGGATCACCTGGACCGTCTACGGCCAGCCGCCGCGCGAATTGAACCTGCTGGGACTGACCGTGGACGAAGCCTTGCCGGCCGTCGAAAAGACCCTGGATCAGGCCACGCTCAGCGGAGTCAAGAACCTGGCCATTATTCACGGCGTGGGCGCCGGCCGCCTGCGCGAGGCGGTGCGCGGGTACTTGAAAGGCGAACCCAGGGTCAAGGCCTTTCAGAGGGGTGCGCCCAATGCCGGCGGCGAAGGGGTGACCCTGGTCGAGTTGAAGGATTAGGCGGCATCGAGGATCATGACCGGGTATATACCGGAAGACAAATTGGAAGAGATCAGGGCCGCGGCGGACATCGTGGAGATCGTGTCCCGCTACGTCCCGCTCACTCGAGCCGGAGGCCACTTCAAGGGCCTGTGTCCCTTCCACGCGGAGAAGACCCCTTCCTTCACCGTGAATCCCGCGAAGCGAATTTTTCATTGCTTCGGTTGCGGTGTGGGCGGTAATATATTCAGATTTTTAATGCTCCAAAAGGGCATCAGCTTTCCCGAGGCCGTGGCCGAACTGGCCGAAACTTATGGCCTCGAGCTGCCTCGGTCGGACGGAGGCCGGAGCCGGCGGGAAAAGGGCTGGAAAACGGCCTTGTACCAGACCGTGGCTCTGGCCCGGCAGTTTTTCATGGATGAGTTGAACTCGGACGCCGGCCGGCCGGCCCGAGGATACCTGACCCAAAGAGGCCTGACCCAGGAAGTGATCCGGGGCTTTCACCTGGGCTGGGCGCCGGCCGGTTGGGATAATCTGCGGCTGTATCTGGAGTCGCAAAGGATTTCCCCCGCCATGATGGAGCAAGCCGGTCTGGTCAGGCCCAGGCCGGAAGGCCGGGGGTGCTATGACGTATTCCGGGCCAGGGTGATCACTCCCATCAACGATCTGGAAGGACGGCCGGTGGCCTTCGGCGGGCGCCTGATCGCGCCGGACGACCGCCAGCCCAAATACCTCAATTCACCCGAAACCCAGATCTTCAACAAGGGCAGACTATTATACGGACTCGACCGTTGCCGGACCGTAATCAAGGGACGCGGGACGGTCCTGATCGTGGAAGGCTATTTCGATCTCCTGTCCCTGGCGGCCCACGGCGTTCACCACGTGGTGGCCACTTTGGGCACGGCCTTGACCGCGGCTCACTTGAGGCTGCTCAAAGGTTACGTCCACCAGGCGGTGCTGATCTTCGACGCGGATGAAGCCGGGCGGAACGCGGCGGCCCGTTGTCTGCCCCTGTTCCTGTCCGCGGATATGGAAGGTCTGGTGCTGAGACTCCCCGAAGGTCATGATCCGGACACTTTTGTGCGCGCCCATGGGGCCAAGGCCCTGGACCGGGCTTTGGAGGAGTCAACCGGGCTGATGGATTTCTACCTGGATCAGGTCCTGGCCCGCCACCCCCGCACCCTGTCCGGCCGATCCAGGGCCGCTCAGGAAGTCCTGTCAGTAATAGCCCAAGTGGAAGGGTCCGTCCGACAGGACCTGCTGCGCCGGGCCCTGGCCGAACGACTGGGTGTCTCCGAACAGGCCTTGACCTTGGCGCTGCGCCGTCAGGACCAGCCGGAACCCGGAGCGGAACGAGCGGATGCCCAGGCGAGACGGATCAATACTAATTTCGAAACCGAGTTGATAAGAATGGTTCTCTTGCATCCCGAGGCGGCCGGCCTTGTCTTTGAAGCCGAACTGGAGTCCTGCTTCAGCGACACCGATCTCCAGCGGGTTTACTACGCCTTGGCCGGACAGTATCGCCATTTGGGTCGGCTGGACCCGGATGGTCTGGTTGACCTGCCGCCCGAGGATCAGGACCTGATAACCGGCCTGGCCCTGAGCGACGATGGCCTTGGCCCTGATGAAGTTACGGCCGCGGCGGCCGATTATATAAATAAGTTCTCGCGGAGGCGCCGGCAGAACCAGGTTCGGGACCTGTCCCGCCGGATAAAGGAAGCCCAGACCGCGGGGGACGTGACCGGCGTCGAAGTTCTCTTGAAGGAGAAAACCAGGCTCCTCAAGGAAAAAACTCTGTCTCAATAAAGATTTCCCGGGAGGATTTTCGAATATGGCTCTTGGAAGCGAAGTGGAAGAACTGAAAAGGCTGATTTCCATCGGCAAGGAAAAAGGTTTTCTGACTTACGACGAACTCAACAACGCCCTGCCGCCCGACATCGTTTCACCCGAACACCTGGATGAAATGATGATGTACTTCGATGAGATGGACATTCAGATCGTCGAAGGCGTAGAGATGGTCAAAAGCGTCAAGAAACCCGAAGAAATCAAAGAGGGCGAAGAGCGTGAGCCGGACCTGACAGTCGAAGCCGAACCGGAAACGCGGGTGACGGACCCGGTCAAGATGTATTTACGCGAGATGGGGCTAGTGTCGCTCCTGACCCGGGAAGGGGAGGTCGAGATAGCCAAACGGATCGAAGCCGGCGAACAACAGATCATAACCGCCTTGCTGGAATCAACGGTGGGCGTAAAAGAGATATTGGCCCTGGGCGAAAAACTCAAGAGCGACGAATTGAGACTCAAGGAAGTGGTCAAGGACGCGGATGAAGAGGACGAGACCTTTGTCGAAACCGCGCAGCGCAAGGAAAAAGTGCTGGAGTTGATCGAGGAGGTGAGGGTGCTGGATCAACAAAACCAGGGCCTCCAGAAAAAGTACAAGACCACTCCGACTATCGCGGGCAAGAAAAAGATTAAGGATAAAATCAAGGCCAACAAGGACAAGATCGTGGTCCTGTTCCGCGATCTACGCTTGGACAAGAGACAGACCGACCAGATGGTGGCCAAGTTAAAGGAATCGGAGCAGGCCATAAATCGCTGCCAGAGAACCGTGGATGAATGCTTCCGGCGCGTGGGCAAAAACGAAAGCGAACTGAGGGAACTGTGCAAGCAGGTCCGCAAGGACCCCAAGAGCCAGGCCAAATTGTGCCGGCGCCTGAAAATGACGCCAGAAGAAATACTCGACCTGGAGAAGCTTATCAAGCTGCATAGGCAGAGCATCCGTCTGATCGAGACTGCGATCCAGATGAACACCGGCACCCTCCAGAAAATGCTGGACTTGGTGGAGGAAGGGGAACGTGTTTCCCGTGACGCTAAAAAAGAGTTGATCGAGGCCAACCTGCGCCTGGTGGTCAGCATAGCCAAGAAATACACCAACCGGGGTCTCCAGTTCCTGGATTTGATTCAGGAAGGCAACATCGGCTTGATGAAGGCGGTGGACAAATTCGAATACCAGCGCGGGTACAAGTTTTCCACCTACGCCACGTGGTGGATCAGACAGGCCATCACCCGGGCCATCGCCGACCAGGCCCGCACCATCCGTATACCGGTCCACATGATCGAAACCATCAATAAACTGATCCGGACTTCGCGGTACTTGGTCCAGGAACTGGGCCGGGAACCCACCCCCGAAGAGATCGCGGAGAAGATGGAACTGCCCCTGGAAAAAGTCCGCAAGGTCCTCAAGATCGCCAAGGAACCCATTTCCCTGGAGACTCCCATCGGCGAGGAAGAAGACAGCTACCTGGGCGACTTCATCGAGGACAAGAAAATACTTTCACCCTCGGACGCGGTGATAGGCTTGAACCTGTCCGAACAGACCCGCAAGGTCCTGGCCACGCTGACTCCTCGGGAGGAGAAAGTCTTGCGCATGCGCTTTGGTATAGGCGAAAAGGCGGACCACACCCTCGAGGAAGTGGGCCGGGATTTCGAGGTCACCCGGGAACGCATCCGGCAGATAGAAGCCAAGGCCCTGCGTAAACTCAGGCACCCCAGCCGCAGCAAACGGCTCAAGGCCTTCATCGAAGCCTGATGACCCTGGGGCGGAGCGTGTTTTTCCCGCTCCGGACCCAGGGCCGAGGGAACGAAGGGGCCCGGAACACGCCAGGTTCTGAAATATCGAGGAAAAACCTCGACTTGACCAGGGCGGCCACCGTTCGTTAAAGGTGTGTTTTTTCGAACTCATCCATCTTGACAATCATGCGGATAAAGGCATATGTTAAGCGGATAGGCTGCCGTCGAGAGCAGCGGAGGATTATCGGGCCCATAGCTCAGCTGGTAGAGCCACCGGCTCATAACCGGTCGGTCCCAGGTTCGAACCCTGGTGGGCCCACCAGTAAAAACGTATGGCTGTCTCCCCACTAGAACTAGAAACAGGACCGGCGCCAGGCCTGACCGGGCCGGATCAAAGGTGCACCTCCAGGCGGTGCACCTTTTTAATTTTGGGCTCGGGAGTGCGCTGGCCGCGGTAACAAACCTTGGTCAAACTAAAGGACCTATTAGACTTGATAGAAATCCTGGCTCCCCGACGCCTGGCCGCGGAATGGGATAATCCCGGACTGGCGGTCGGACACAAGGAGGCCAGGATACAAAAAATCGCCTTAAGCCTGGACGCCATCCCGGAAACAATCCAGGCCGCGATCCAGATCGGCGCCCAGGCCCTGGTCACCCACCACCCGCTCAGCCTCAACCCGTTACGCCGGCTCGATTTGAGCGAACCCATAGCCGAGACCGCCGCCTTGGCCATTAAACACAACCTGGCCGTGGTGTCGGCCCACACCAATCTGGACGCGGCCCGGCAAGGGACGGCCCGGGCCCTGGCCCGGCATCTGGACTTGAAAGAAGTGTCGGTGCTGGAGCCGGTTCGAAGCGCGCCGGCTTATAAATTGACCGTTTTCGTGCCCCTAGGGTACGAAGGCCAGATCAAGCAGGCTTTACTCGAGGCCGGCGCCGGAAGCTTTTTTCAGGTTCGAGGCGAAAAGACTTATTCTTTCGGGGCGGAGGACCGCGCCGGGACGGCTGGACCGCGCCACGACGAGACCCAAGCCGAGTCGCGCCTGGAAGTGCGGGTCGCTGACAACGATATGCCCAGGATCCTTGAAGCCCTGCGCAGGTCCCATCCTTACGAAGAGCCGGCCTGGGACCTCTCTCCCCTGGCCCCGGCCGAACCGACGGAAGGATACGGCTGTATTGGGGTGTTGAATATACCCCTATCTTTAGGTGACTTAGTCAATAAAATTAAGGAATCGCTTAAGATAAATTTCATCCGCATTGCCGGCCCCGACCCGGGTCAGGTTCGTACTGTGGCCCTCATGCCGGGCAGCGGCGGTGCCTATGTGTCTCTGGCCCGATCCAGGGGGGCTCAAGTGCTGCTCAGCGGCGATCTTGGCTATCACCAGGCCCGGGAGGCGGAGCAGATCGGCCTGACCCTGCTTGACGCCGGCCATTTCGCCACCGAGCGACCGGTGATCGAGGACTTGGCGAACCTGCTGGATCTCACGGCTCGAAAGCGGGCCTGGGACCTTTCCTTTATTGTATTGGATTGTGAAAAAGACCCTTGGCGGTTGATGGAGGTATAGTCCTTGAATCAGGATATGATAAATCTGGTCAAACTTCAGAAACTCGACCTCAGGTTGGCCCAACTCCTGAAGTTGGAAAACGAGGCCCCGGAAAGGATGGCCCAGGTCGAGGCCGAACTATTGGCCGCGGAACAAAAGGTGGATGAATCCCTGGCCAGGGAAAAGGAGATGAGCAAGCGCCGGCGCGAATTGGAAATGGAAATCAGCGTCACCGACGATAAGGTCAAGAACAACCAGGCCAGGCAGCTTCAAGCCAAGAACAATGACGAATATCGAGCCCTGCTCAAGGAAGCCGATTATCTGCGTAAGACCAATTCGGCCCGGGAAGATGAAGTCCTGGCGCTGATGGAGTCCCTGGAAGCCCTGACGGTGGAAAACGCCCGGCTCAAGACCTGGCTGGCAGAGCAGAGACAGACCGCCCAGCGGAAAAAGAAGGAGATCGAGGACCGGCTGGAATTAAACAGGGTGGACCGCCTGGACCTGGAAGATGAAAGAGCCGGTCTGACGGCCGCACTGCCTGAGAATTTCATCAATCTTTATGATCGCCTTTATTCGAAACGAAATGGCCGGGCCGTGGTGGCTATTAAAAACGGCATTTGCCTGGAATGCCACCTCCAGATTCCGCCCCAGAGCTACAACGAACTCCAGCGCAACGAGAGCCTGATGACCTGTCCCAACTGCCTGCGGATCGTCTACTGGCAGGACCACCAGGATTTTATTGATCTATAAGACCGGACCGCGCACAAGAGCCGTCTAGTCCGGTCCAAGGCCGGCCTTTAACACCTCTCCGTCAGAGGTCTGACCGACAGAACCGGGCAGGGCGCCGTCCTGATAACCCGGTCGGTGGTCGAACCCACCAGTACCTTTTCCACGAAACCACGGCCGTGGACGCCCAGAACGATCAGGCTAATATCGTTGATCACCGCGTATTTATTCAATTCCTCATAGGGCTGTCCGCCCAGGAGCGCCGTCTTGGGTTGGCACCACAGTTTCGCTTCCTCCGGGATCAGGGCCGCCAGATCATTGTTCACCTGTTCACGCAGCGCGCCCTGGGCTTCTTCCCCCTGGCCCGGCGATGACTTAATTAAATCCTTTAAAGCCGATGGTTCAAGTACGTGCAAGAGATGCAGTTCCGACTGGAAGTTTTGGGCCAGATGAAGTCCGTATTGTACGGCCAAGGCCGAGTCCGGTGAAAAATCGCAGCCGATGGCCACCCGCTCGAATCTGACCTTCTTGTCTGGCGCCAAGTCTTCATCATGCACCACCAGCAAGGGGCAGGGTAGGGTGTGCATCAGGCGTTCGGTCACCGAACCCAGGATCAGTCGTTGCAGACCGGAACGACCGTGGGTGGCCGCCACGGCCAAGTCCACGGCGTTTTCACGGGCCAGCCTGGAAATTTCCTCGGCCGGGCGGCCGATGGTGATGAGAATATGCCAGTCCAGATTCTCGCCGGCCAGAAACGGCGCCAACTGTTCGTTGGCGTAGTCCTCGATTCGGGTCTGAATTTCCTGGGGATCAAGCAGAGCCTCGCCATACATGGCCGCGGTAGGCAGGTCAATCACGTGACAGACGTAGAGTCTGGCCTTGAATTCGCGAGCCAGCGCCATCCCGAAATAAACCGCGTTGTTGGAAAAATCGGAAAAATCCGTGGCGCACAGGACACTGTTGATTCTTAAACCCATGACCCTCTCCTTTTACTCGCCGGAGCTGAATATAAGTAGCCGTGCTTGGTAAAAGTCCCTGGCGTGTGCACCCACTCATTAACGGGAGTCGGGTGTTCGGCGATCCCGCCCGGACGGGGTTTGCCCGGGAGTGACCTTTACCACCGGCAGCCTACTTATTACTTCTCTTTATAATTATACCAGGCCCTAAGGTTTTGTCAGCCTGTTCGGTCCAGCCGGAGCCCTGGTCATAGGCCTTCCCTGGCCAGGAAATCAACCAGGCCTTGCACCGCCGCGGCCGACTTTTTCAAGGCCGCGTCTTCTTCAGGCGTGAGCTTAAGCTCTATTACTTTTAGAACCCCACCCGCGCCCAGCTTGACCGGGACGCCTATAAAGAGGCCGCTGATACCATACTCGCCCGCCAACATGACGGCGCAGGGCAATATTTTGCGGCGGTCGTAAAGGATTGATTCCGCCATTTCCACCGCCGCCGAGGCCGGGGCGTAGAAGGCCGAACCGGTCTTTAACAAGCTGACGATTTCCGCGCCGCCGTTGGCCGTTCTTTTGATGATTTCCTCCAGGCGTCGCGGCGGAATGAACTCGGTCACCGGTATGCCGGAGACCGTGGAAAAACGAGGCAGGGGAACCATGGTGTCGCCGTGCCCTCCCAGAACCATGGCCTGGATGTTTTCCACGGACACGTCCAGTTCCATGGCCAGGAAAGTCCGGAACCTGGCCGTATCCAGGACGCCGGCCATGCCGATCACCCGCTTCTGATCGAACCCGCTGGCCTTGTACGCCACATGGCACATGGCGTCCAGGGGGTTGCTGACTACGATCAAGACCGATTCGGGGGAAAGAGGCGCCACCTGCCGGGTAACGTCATTCACGATTTTCATGTTGATCTTGATCAGGTCGTCCCGGCTCATGCCTGGTTTGCGGGCGACACCGGCGGTGACGATGATGACGTCCGAGCCGGCGCTGAGACCATAATCGTTGGAACCCGCGATCTTGAAGTCATGTTTTTCGATGGGCGCCGCCTGCATCAGGTCCAAGGCCTTGCCCTGGGGCAGTCCCTCGACGATGTCCAATAAAACCACGTCGGCCAAGCCCTTTTCCGCCAAACGCTGGGCCGCCGTGGCCCCCACGTTGCCCGCCCCGATCACGGTCACCTTTTTGCGCATATCCTTTCTCCTTTACAAGGCCAGATTGATAATTCATAAATAGCACTCTGGAGATTGGTGTCAACCATCTCTTGAATCGGCGGAGTTAAAATCGGCGCGGAGACAATCACTAGCGAGGAGAAGAAAAGGTATGCCCGAAACCGTTTACGAAACCGATTTCAAGAACCTGACCCTCAAAGCCCGCGGTAAAGTCAGGGATATCTACGACCTGGGCTCGGAGCTGTTGATCGTGGCCACTGACCGGGTTTCGGCCTTTGACGTGGTCATGAACGAACCCATACCCGGCAAGGGCATCGTCCTGACCAGGATTTCGGCCTTCTGGTTCCAAGCCCTGGCCGACCTGGCGCCCAATCATCTCCTGAGCCTCGACCCGGCCGAATACCCGGCCGTCTGTCGGCCCTACGCCGACCAACTGGCCGGCCGGAGCATGCTGGTCAGGAAGGCCGAACCACTGGCCCTGGAATGTATCGTCCGCGGTTATCTGGCCGGCACCGGGTACAAGGATTACCTGGCCACCGGTAGGGTCTGCGGCCACCTGCTGCCCCCCGGGCTGGTGGAATCCAGCCGACTGGAACCCCCTATCTTCACTCCTTCCACCAAGGCGGAAAGAGGCACCCACGACGAAAACATCACCCTGGCGGAAGCCGAAAAGATCGTCGGCGCCGAACTGGCCCAAGAAGCTTCGCGGCTGAGTCTGAGCCTGTATAAGCGGGCCAGGTCCATCGCCGAAGCCAAAGGCATCATCGTGGCCGACACCAAGTTCGAGTTCGGCCTTGTGGACGACCGACTGATCCTTATTGACGAGGTCCTGACCCCGGACTCCTCCCGGTTCTGGCCCAAGGACCAGTATCAGGCCGGCCGCGGTCAGCCCAGCTTCGACAAGCAGTTTCTGAGGGACTACCTGACCAGCCTCGACTGGGATAAGAGCCCGCCGCCGCCGTCCCTGCCTCCGGAGATAATCGCCCGGACGGCCGACAAGTACCAGGAGGCCCTGCGCTTGCTCACCGGTTGACGGCGGCCGTCCCGGCGGTCTATTCGAGCGCGGCGCCGGCCTGATCGAGCAGTTCCGAGACCCGGCCGGCGGCCTCTGCGGCCAGGCCCAACAACCTGGCCGTCTCGCCGCGGCCCGCCGCGGCGGCCCTTGCGGCCCAGGTCCTGAAAACGGTCGCGTGCTCGTCGTTGTGCTCCCGCCAGTGTTTGAGCAGGTGGTCGAGTTTTTCCATGTCGGTCAATTGTACTTCCGCGTTCATCAACGATCCTCCGCGTTCGATTTATCTCTTTAATATAGCCGGCCGAACCATAAGGCAACCTTGTTCCGTCATCCAAGTTGTAGTAGCCTGACCGCCGGAAGCCTTACACCCTTTACCGACAGGGATGCCTCGAAATGATTTCAGCGGCCAAAACAAAGTTGTTCCTCACCCTGACGGCGGCGGTCTTCCTCTGGCTCATCATCGGCGCCACGGCGGTTCAAGCGGAAGTCGATCCATTCTTCAAACCACTGCTGGAAAGACTGGTTGTTTCCGGGTTCGAACGCTCCTGGCTGGAAAGCCTTTTCCTCCAACCCTGCGTCAAGCTGGAACCCAAGGCCCTGGTCCTACGGGCCACGGTCCGGGAAGCCAAAATCAACTACGGCCAGTTCCTCGAACCGGACAACCTCAACCTGGCCCGTTCCTTCCTGAGCAGCCAGGCGGTCATATTGAATCAAGCCCGAGAGAAGCACAAGGTCCCGGCTGAAATCATCGTGGCCATCCTCCTTCTGGAAACCAAGGTCGGAACCCAGACCGGGAAGCTCCTGGCCCTCAACACCCTGGCCAGCCAGACCATGGCGCTTCATCCGGAAGTAGCCGCCGAGGTCCTCAAGGCCATGCCCGAAGAGGAAAGGCGGCGTTTCACCAAGGAAAGCCTGGTCGCCTGGCTGGGACAGAGCAACTCCTGGTTCTTCGGCGAACTCAAGGCCTTGCTCGTCTATTTCAAGGAAAACGGCCAGGACCCCTGCCGGGTTTATGGTTCCTACACCGGCGCCATTGGACTCTGTCAGTTTCAGCCCTCCAACCTGAAAGCTTATGGCCAGGACGGAAACCAGGACGGCCGGGTGGACCTGTTTCAGGCCGAAGACGCGGTCATGAGCGCCGCCTATTACCTGAACCGGAGCGGCTGGCGCGACGGCTTGAATGAAGACCGGCGGATAGCCGTGGTCAAACGTTACAACAACAGCCTGCCCTACGCCCGAACCGTGCTCGAAGTGGCCCGCCGGTTGAAGACGCCATGACTTTTTTCCCGCCCGGGCAGGTCTGGATACTGCCGTCCGGCCTGGCGGTAAGACAGGCCAGGGCCGACCTGCTCGAACGAACCGTGGACGGCGTTATCCTGGCGCCCCGGGTTTATTCCTTCAAAGGCCTGGAAGCGGCCCTGAGCGAAGAAATCGGCGGAACCGGGCCGATCGTTTCCGAACTGGGTCAGACCTTTTTTCTATCCAACTGGCTGAAGACCAACTCCACGCTTTTCCGGTCAGCCTGGGGCTCCTCGGATTTATCCGACTGGAGCCGCCCTGGCTTGGTGGACAGGATTCGCGAAATTTTAACCCAACTACGCACCGGCGGAATGACCTCCGGAGGCCTGAAGCGGATCACCACCGGCGTGATTGATCAGGCCAAATCAGATTTCCTGACCAAGGTACTGTCGGATTACGATCTGTTCTTGAACCAACGAGGTTTGACCGACCGGGCCGGGGTCCGCCGGAACATATTGGAAGCCTTGTCCCGTTCCCGGCAGCCGGCTCTTTTTCGAGAAGTGGACGAAGTGTCCCTTCGCGGTTTCCACCGCTTGACGCCGTGGCAGATTGAACTGACCCAGGCCCTGGCCCGGACCGGAGTGAGAGTCGTCCTGCGCCTGGCCGGCCCGCCCTGGCTGCTGAAGGCTGACCCGGACCACGACCTGACCGACAATCCCTTTCTGGAAACCCACCGGCTGTTGCGGGCTTTCGAGTCCACCGGCGATAATTTACCCAATTTCGATCTGACTTACGTCGCTCTCCATTCGAGAACCGGAGAAGATTTCTGGCTCGATGGTATTTTTCGACCCGTCACGGCTGATCTTGGACCATTGTCCATCAGGCCTCCGGCGGGGCTGGAAATCATTTCCTGCCCGGGCCGATACGCCGAAGTGGAAGAGATAGGCCGGCGGATAACCGTATTGCTGGAACAAGGAACGCCGCCGGAAAACATAGCCGTGGCCATGAGGGACCTGGGAACATATGGCCAGTTGGTGGAAGACGTATTCCGCAGGTTTCGGCTGCCCCTCTTCCTCCGCCGCGGCGCGCCGCTGGTCGTTCAAACGCCGGTTCGGACCCTGCTGGCCCTGCTCAACCTGGCCCGCTCCCACTGGGAACGGGATTTGTTGCTGGACTTGCTGGCTTGCCCCATCCTGGACTTGGGCCTGACTATTCCCTGGGTCAGGGCGGCTCAACTTTCGGCCCAGGCCGGGGTCACCGACGATCGGGCCGGCGGCGGCTGGCTGGATAATCTTTCCCGACTGGCCAAGTTCCACCCCGAACATGAATCCGATATCGCGGCCATTCTGTCGACCTTGGACAGGCTCAAGAAAATAACGGCGCCGCTGGCCCGGGAACGGTCCTGGTCCGATTTTCTGGCCGAAATTCGGAGTGTTCTGGCCGAATTCAGGATCGAGGAGAAGATTAGAGAGGCGCCGTTATCGAACCGCATCCGCGAGGCCGCGGCTTGGTCCGGGCTGGAAAACTGCCTGGCCGAACTGGAACAGGCCGTCCGGGAAAACGGCGCGAACCCGGAGCCACTGCCTCCCCATTGCCTGGAAAAGATGCTTAAACACGCTCTGGCCGGCAGAAACGTCGGGGCAGGTGCCGGCGGCGGCGGCATCATGGTGCTCAACATCTTCGACCTCCACGGTCTGGAATTCGAACATCTCTTCCTGGCCGGAATGAACGAAGGAGAATATCCCCGACCCCAGCCGGATGGTCTCTTTTTGGACGACGCCGAAATCCGCGGCCTTAACCGCGCCGCCGGCCGGGCGATCCTGACCACCGTAGCCTCGGAATACCGCCTGGAGGGTCTGACCTTTTATTACGCTCTGGCCTCGACCGGCCGGCGCATAACCCTGTCCTACAGTCGCCAGGACGAGGAAGGCCGCCTCTGCTTGAATTCTTCCTTCCTGGATGAATTGATCAGGCTTTGGCCAGCCGAAGTCGTCAAGGTCAAAGAAGTTCCTTTTCGGGTCTCACCGCTTTTGGAGGAGGCCTTAACCTGGCAGGAACTTACCGGCCGCTTGGCCCTCGCAGGCCTGGGTCGGGACTCAGCCGAGGATCGTTTAGCCCAGGAAGTCCTGGCGGCCCTGAACGACCATCAGCCGCTTAAAAAGCGGTGGCTCTCGCTGGCTGAGCGGGCCGGCCTGGAAAAGAGGCGCCGGGAGGAAACAGGCCCTTTTTCCGGTCTGGTCGGCCCCGAGATCCTGAAGCCCTGGCTCAAGCAACTGGCAGGGCCGGAAGGCGCCCCCTTGATTTCACCCACTTTTTTGCAGACCTATGCCGAGTGTCCGTTTCTCTTTTGGGCCAAGCATGTCCTGGGCCTGGCCCCGACGGAGCAGCCCGAGGACGAAATGCCGCGACGGGACGAGGGACGCCTGCTCCACGAAATACTGAAGCGTTTCTTGGAAGTTTGTCGGACGGAAAAAATGCTGCCCCTGACCGGGCGGACCCGGGAACTGGAATTGCTGCGCGAGATAAGCCGCAAAACCTTGACCGAAGCCGAAGCCGGCCAGCCGGTCGGCCGCCGGCCGCTCTGGCGGGCCAAATGCAGGAACATCGGCCGTAAACTGGAACGCTGGCTGGCCAACGAAGCCGCCCGGCGGGACGACTTTGTACCGGCGTGTTTCGAGTGGTCTTTCGGGCCGGGCCAACAGGCGCCGCCGCTGGAAGTGCTCCTGCTCTCCGGCGAAAGACTCCTTTTCCGCGGCCGGGTGGACCGGGTTGATCTGACCGGGGAAAAGGCCCGGGTTCTGGATTACAAGGATTCGAGCAACCGGGCCAAGTACCGGGACCTGCTCGCCCCCGACAACGCCGGCCGGACCAGTTTCCAAGCCCCCCTTTATCTGGCCGCGGTCGCGACCTTCTTCCAACGCCCCACTTCGGCCGGCTGGATACTGCTGCGGGACTATTCGCCTCAACAAATACTGCTGGGCGAATATCCGGACCAGGGCCTTTTCTTGACCTCTCCGGCCCGGCGCCGGGAACTGGGCCAGGCCAATTTCTTCAACCGTTTGGAAGAAGTCTGGTCCAAAATAGCTCAGGGATCGTTTCCTCCCCAAGCTGGACCGGAAACCTGCGACTATTGCGATTTTTCCGGGAGTTGCCGTTGGTTTTCCCTGAAAAAAAGTCCGCCATGAATAACCCCTTGGAACTGACGCCCCGACAGAAACAGGCTTTGGCTTTCGAGGCCAACTTGTGCGTGCTGGCCGGCGCCGGTTCCGGCAAGACCTTGACCCTGGTCGAATTGATAATGAAACTACTGGCCGGGGAGACCCCCGGGTTTGAAGGCGGTCTCGATCTCAACCGCATATTGGCCCTGACCTATACGGAAAAGGCGGCCCGGGAAATGGGCGAACGCCTGAGGCGGGCGATCATGGCTCGAATGGGGGACCCGGACCCGGCCAAGGCCGCATTCTGGCTCCGGCAGAGGCGTCTTCTGGATCGGGCCCAAATCTCCACCATTCACGGTTTCTGCCAGGCCGTACTTCGCCAGCATTGTCTGAAGGCCGGCTTGGAACCGGATTATTCGATATTGGCCCGGGACCAGGAATTTCTGATCGAAACCCGGCGTCAGATACTCCTGGACTGGCTCCAGCATCAGGACCCGGACCTCCTGGCCATGCTGGACTACTTGCCTTGGCAAGGCCAGGGCCGCGGTGTCGGTCTGGAACGGGTTCTGGAGCAGATAATAGACCGCATGAGGACCTTTGGCCGAAAGGTGGCGCCGGCCCGGCGGCCGTTTATCTCCCTAAAGCCGGCGATCGACCAACTGATCCAGGCCGCGGAGTTGATCGAAGACTACAACCGGGCCGGCCACATCAAACCGGGTACGAATTATTACCACAGGGCCCTGGACTTCACCTCGGCCGCACGGGGATTGACCGATTCGAAACTCAAGGAAAAAGAGTTGCTCGACGCCGCCCTGGAGCTGCAAAGCCTGGTCAAAGGCAACTGGGGCAAGGTCAAGCCGGCCCGGGACCTGGCCGACCAGGCCTTGAAGAGTCTGGCCGCGTCGCGGGACGAAAGGGCCGCCGAACCGTTGAAGACCGCCCTGTCGGTCCTGGCGGAAAAGATGAACGCGGGCCTGGCCGAGGCCAGGCTGAGGCGGGCGGTCCTGGATTTCGACGACCTGCTTCTGCTAACTCGCCGCCTGCTGTCTCAAAACCCTGAAGTCAGGTCTCGGCTCAAAAGCCGATTCCGGGTGGTCCTGGTGGATGAATTCCAGGACGCCAACCGTCTGCAGGCCGATATTCTGGCTTATCTGCTCGAACCTGAAGGGGAAGAGCAAACCCATCCGGAAGAAACGACGTCCTTTACCGGCCTTCCCCGGGCTCAGCGCCGGCTGGTGGTCTTCGGCGATCCCAAACAGTCCATCTACCGCTTTCGCGGCGCGGAAGTTGAGGTATATCAGGCGCTCAAGAATTCCCTGACCGGCCCGGAAGCCGGTTCGTCCGGCCGCCTGATCGCCTTAAACAAAAACTTCCGCTCTCAAAAGCGGTTGGTGGAATTTTATAACGAGTTTTTCCCGGGCATAATGCCGTCCGGAACTGATTATGAGGCCGAGTACGGGCCGGAAGATCGGCAGGACTGGCACAGACCTGACCTAGGGCCGGGCCCCAAGGCCTTCATTTTATCACCACCCACCGCGGAAAACGAAGCCCGGCGCCGGGCCCTCGAGGCCCAGGCCCTGGCGGCCTACCTGGCTGATCTTCTTTCCGGCCGGAGTGAAGTCCGGATCGGAGAAAAAAACCGACGCCCTGAACCAAAGGACGTGGCCCTGTTGCTGCATCGCTTCACCCATCTGAAGGTCTACGAACAAGCTTTCACCCAGGCCGGACTGCCCTTTTATACGGTCCGGGGACGAGGCTTTTTCCAGTGCCCTGAAGTCATGGACTTGATCAACTTCTTGTTTCATCTAGCCGACCCATCCGACGGTCCGGCCCTGCTGGCGGTCTTGAGATCGCCCCTGTTCGGCCTGAGCGATCAAACCCTGACCCGACTGGCCTGGCCCTCGGGTTCGTCAGGCGAACAAGCGGATATGGCCGCCTATTTCCAATCAGTTTCGCCTCCCTGGCCGGAAGGAGTGGATCAGACCCAGCTTGAAGCCCTGGCCTGGACCCGAGAAATCTTGAGCCGCTTGAAGGAACAGGCCGGCCTGAGCTTTCCCGTGGAACTGGTGGAAATGCTGGTCGAGGAGAGCGATTACGTGCCCTTGCTCCTGGCTCGGCCCCAAGGAGAACAGCAGGCGGCCAATGTCCAGAAATTCATTGAATTAATGCGGCATTATCCCTACGAATCCGCTTTTGCCGTCCGGGAGGTGGCCCGGTATCTTAGAGCCCGTCTGGCCGCTCCGGCCGAAGACCCTGAAGCCCAGAGCGGCGCGGAAGGGGCTCAAGCCATCCAGATCATGACCATCCACCAGGCCAAAGGCCTCGAATTTCCCGTGGTCCTGATTCCCGACGCGGGCTGGACCGGCGTCTCCGAGAAGAACCCGATCGCCTTTGGCCGGAATGACCTTTTTGCCCTGCGCTTTCAGGACCCCGAATCCCAGGAAGATAGAAGGCCGGCCGATTTTGCGGAATTCAAAAAGGAAGCCGAGGCCAGGGAGAGAGCCGAATACGTTCGCCTGCTGTACGTGGCCGCGACTCGAGCTCGGGATCACTTGGTCTTTTCAGGACATATAACCGGCCGTCGAGACTCCTGGCTGTTTTGGCTCGATGATTTTGCCCGGACCAAACCTGAACTTCTCGGCCGAATACAACTAGACGATGATCTCCGGTTAATGCAATCGGCGGAAACCAGGCCGGTCGGGGAGGGGGAAAGGCTTGAAAACGCTTCAGGATCATCCGCCCGGCGAATATTGAATCGTGTGCTGACCTCTATCAGGGACGCCACCCGGTATCAGGCCCTGGCCGTGACCGAATTGACCGAATTCCTTTTCTGCCCGCGACGTTATTATCTGGAAAAGCTGATAGGCCAGGGTTCGCCGCCCTCCCTGGAAGTAAATGAATCATCCCGGGTTGAAACAGATGCCCGACAAAAGGGTATTTTATTTCATTATCTGATGGAGAGCCTGGACCTGGACGGACCGGCCCGGCTGGAAGCCCTGACGGATCAAGTCCAGGAACGGGCCAAAACCTCCGGTGTCGCCCTTCTGAAACAGGAAGCTGAAATAATAGCCGACCGGGCCTTGTCTTTTTTGAAGTCTCCCTGGGGTCGGGACCTGATCCGGTCAAGAAACGGTCTGGTGCGGCGGGAATGCCCGATCTGGCTGAAGATTAAACCTGACCGCGATAAAGCTCCAGGATTTATCCTGACCGGAGAGATCGACCTTTTTTATATAACCTCAGAGGGGTTAGCCAGGGTGATTGATTATAAATATGCCTGGCCGGAAAAAGTCGAGAAGTATGACCTTCAGGTTAAAATTTACGCCTTGGCTTTAGTCAAGGCCGGTCTGACCGGGCGGGTCGAAGCCGGCTTATACTTTGCCGCTCCGGAAAGAGGTGAATCCATGGCCATCAGACTGGAGCCGGGCTGGGAGGTTGATCTGGAAAAGGAGTTAATCGCCGCGGCGCGACGTTTGGGGTCTGGTTTCGAAGATACAGCCTGGGCGAGGCCAATGACTTCAAGCTGCCCCGATTCTGCCTGTTCTTTAAGTTACTGTTGCCGATAAAAAAATTGCCTAAAAATAATTTATAACATTAAATATTAATTATAAATTACTGTAAAATATAGACCTAATGACATCACATAACCCGATGATCCCTGGCTTGACTTGTCCGGCAATAAGGACTAATATGACCGGGGTCAGGAGGGCGGTTATTATACAAAATCTGTCCTCAGGTTTACTGGCGGGAGAATAATAATCTTTCCCGCCCAGTAAGGAGTCGGTCTTCGACTTTTTACGAGGTCGTCAGCGCATGGTTAACGAGCTCCTGGCTTTCGTCAATTTCAAATATAAAATAAACAAGATGACCGCCAAGGTTCTAATCGGGGAGAGAATCCAGGAAGAA
Organism: Thermodesulfobacteriota bacterium; assembly: GCA_040755515.1. Taxonomy (GTDB): domain Bacteria; phylum Desulfobacterota; class Desulfarculia; order Adiutricales; family JAGVGV01; genus JBFMAW01. Next base: position 78,839 of record JBFMAW010000005.1, read on the forward strand.
GAACGTTATGCCTTGAACTGGAGGGAATACCTCAATTGCCTGGAAGGGCTGGACATCGAGGTGAACGTCGAAACCAGGCCTTTTTTCCACCGGTACCAGAATCCAAGACCTGATACTGATTTTTTTCATACTTTCATGATATTCCAAAAAGAACTTCAAGAAATGCTTGATGATATCATCCGCACCGGGACCATCCCCCTGGCCGCTTGGCAGACCATTTTTCGCGAGTCAGAGAAGATAAGCGAAGTCGTTGTGCCTCGGACGCGGATCGACCAGGATGTCCGTCCCGAGGACCTGACCGGCATCAGATTCGAAAAGTTGGTGACGGCCGATACTTATCGGGCTTTCCTGTTCGGACGGCTGCGCGATTTGATCATCAGCCGCCAGGTGTTTCGCTTGAAAAAATGCCCGGAGTGCCGGAAATATTTCCTGGACGTGTCCAAGAACGGTAAAAGGAAATACTGTTCAGCCCAGGAGTGCGGTCGGAAGGCCAAACTGGTTGGGTTGTACCGGTGGCGCCGGCCCGCCTCTGGTCAGGCCGCCCTGGCTTTCACCGGTTCGGGCGATAACTCTGCCGGAGGTTAAGAATAACTCAGGTAATATCAATCTGTTTTGGACGGAGAGAAGAGCAGGGCCACTAGATGGGTCGGGCCTGGGGACAGCCGGGTGACCAATTCGCGTCTTTGCCTGAGGTTTAAGGTGAAATAGAGCGGGCTGAGCATTAATATGGCGATTAACTGTCTCTTGCTCATTAGAACACCCTGGAGCGGTTCCTGACTCTCTTATCGGCATAATACGTTCGACTATTAAACGCGGGTTCACCTTGTCCGCCGCCTTTTGGGGAAGGCCGAAGCCAGGGACATTCGGCCGGCCGTTTTTCAACCATCATCACCATGGGAAGGGCTTATGAAAAAAGTCTTGGTTTTTCTTCTGGTTCTAGGTGCGGCCGCGGCCTATTTTTATCTAAGCTATCACTTCATATTATTTGATGATAGTCTCAAAATATTGAAAAAAATTGAACTAAGATCCCACAATTCATTCGTGGACGCCCGCGGCGCCAAGGCCCTGAAACTTATCACCCAGACGGACCTGGTCCAGGCAGGCCTAAAAGATTTGATGAGTAAAAACAAAGGCTTAAGTATACCACTGCCCAAGCTGAACTGATTCAGGTCCATGAAAACCGCCGCGGTGGTTTTGGCCGCCGGCCTGTCCAGACGTCTGGGCCGGCCCAAACAACTTCTGACGGCGGACGGCCGTCTGGTTCTGGCCATGATCTTGGAGACAATCTTGACCACCAGGCTCGAACCAGTAGTGGTGGTCTTGGGCCATCGGGCCAGCGAGGTGCGGGCGGCTCTGGAAGGATCGTTTGTTTTAACCGGCGCGATAGCAACTCGTTTGAATTTCCTGATAAACCATGATTACGCCTCGGGCCAGGCCGGCAGTATCAAGACAGGGTTGAGGTATTTAGGGCCCGAGGTTGAAGCGGCCATGTTTTTGATGGCTGACCAGGTCCGGCTCAAGTCGTCGATAATAGAAATGGTTTTGCGGCGGGCCGAGGAGCCGGACCAGCCCCGGGTGGTAAGACCGCGTTATGGCGGCGAACCTGGTGGTCCGGTTCTATGGGCCAGGAGTTGTTTCCAGGATTTGGCAAGACTGACCGGCGACCAGGGGGGCCGATTCATTTTAGCGAAGATGGCGTCTGAAGACATGGTTTATCTCGATCTGAAGGCCGAGGATAATCCCGGCGATCTGGATACCGAAGCGGATTACGTGGCTTGGCTGGAGGAGAGATCGCGGCTGGGGGAGCGGCCCTGAGGTTGTTATTTTACCGGGTCATGTAAGTTTACATAATATATCTTATCGGTCAATCGGTCAAATGGTTCGGGTCGAGGACAATCAGTCAAACAAAAGCTGTTCTGAATCAAGCCCAAGAACCTCACACCATCCGATTGGCCAATTCAGCCAGATATAGCTCCAAATCCTCTGGCGCCTTGATCTGCCAGCGGTCGATCATGCCGTCCACCTTGCCGGCCAGGTCCGGTCGAGCCATGTCCGCCACGCCATGATAAAGGCCTATCCGCCGGCCGACCCGATATCGGAGTCGGTCCGCGGCATTTAAAGCCAAATAGCGGTCAACAGCCTCGATCATGAAATCCTTGTCCCGCGGCAGATATCCTTCCACGTCCTGCAGCAGGTTCATGATATGGTCTGAAGCCACGAAACTGGTTATGCCGTCCAGATGTTCGATGAAGAGACGGATTTCTTCCACCACTTCGTCGTCGCTCATCAACTCGAATTCCCCGGCTTCCACCTTCTGATACAAAGGTATCCGGTCCGGCACCCTCAAAGTACGCAGGCGGATGAAGTCCGGATTGATGGCGTTGAGAACCCTGGCGGTCTCCAGGGCGTGCTCCCGCCACCAGGCCCGGCCGCCCAGGCCGGGCATATAGTACTCGGAAAGCTCTATCCCCGCGGCCTTGATTTTGGTCCCGGCCTCGACATGCGCCTGGGCCGTAACCCCTTTTTTCATGAACTTCAAGACGTTATCGGACCCGGATTCCAGGCCGATATGGATGCGGTCCAATCCGGCCTTCCTGATCCGGGTCAATTCTTCCAGGGATTTCCGGGCCGCGGTCTGCGAGCGCGCGTAACTGGTCACCCTGGTTATACCCGGTATCTTTTGGAGCAGATACTCGAGCAGTTCCACCAAGTCCTCTGTTTCTAGAACCAGATTGTTGGCGTCTTGCAGGAAAACGGCCCCGGTGCCGTGATATAGCCAGGCCAACACGGAAATATAGCTCTGCGAGTGCGTGCTGGCGTTGAATTGACTGACCACGGCTTGGTCTATCCGATCGCCGCGGCCCAGCCTCCAAGACACTGATTTGATTTCGTTAATAATTTCAGCCACAGTGTCAATATCGTTCTTTATTTCCTCCACCGGTCTCCGGCTGAAGCGGCTGTTCTTATAAACCGGACAGAAAAGACAGTGGTTCCAACTGCAATTGCGGGTGAATCGGAGCAGCAGACTGGCGGCTTCGCTGGGAGGCCGAATGGGACCTTGCTCGAATGAAAGCCGGAGCGGTTTATTCATGGAGTTGTAAGTGCTATTCTTCTTCCGGAGGCTGGGAGACCGGAATGGGTATTTTGAAAAAAGGAATCCCTTCCTGGCGCAGGGTCTCTTCTTCCTGGGAACTGCTGACCCCGCGTATGTTGCGGTGTTCGACGACGCCGTAGTGCATCTTCAGGGCTTCTTTGGCAAAGTCGCCGCCCACGTCCTCGAAGTTGTCCTGGACGTATTTAATCAGCATCTGAACCTTGTTGACCGGCTGGCTGGGTCCATCTTCGGCGCCCCGCTGCCGGGCGATGCTGAAGGTGGACATGACTTTTTGCACCTGCGAACTGCCGCAGACCGGGCAGGTGATCAAACCTTTTTTTTGTTGCTGTTCATAACTCTTGGAGTTGTCAAACCAGCCTTCGAAGGCGTGCCCCTGATCACATTGCAGATCATAAGCTATCATAAGTAGTTATATTACCAATTTCGCCCGACTCTGACAAGCGGTCCGGAGCGGAATTATTTAAGTTCGGCTTCTATCTGGGCCACCACCCGGCGGATCATTTCCGCCCGATCGCCTTCGGGCGCCAAGTTCAAGTATTCCCGCCAGGCCGTCAGGGCTCCCTGCTTATCCTTGAAGTCATGGAAGAGGACTATACCCAGGTTCAAAGCCGAATTGACGTGTCTGGGGTCGGTCTTTCTGGCCCGACGTAACATCTCGAGCGTTTTATCGGACTGATCGATCTGCCGATAACTTATAGCGCAATCGGTCAGCACGTCCGGATTCTCGCCGCCCAGTTCCAAGGCCTGTTCATAATAAGCGATCGCTTGTTGGTGCAACTCGTTATCGAACAAGAGATTTCCGGCTTCGACGTACAGGTCGACTTGGCCGGGTTGGGCCTTGATCCTGGCCTTGAGGTCGGCCAGGCGATCCTGGATGGCTCTCATTCTGGCCGGGTCGGATGAGGCGGATATCTGTCTGTTTTCGGCCTCGAGGCCGGGAGGCGGCCCTTTGTACGCGGCCCAGAGCAGCCCGACCAGTATCCCGGCAATGAAACAGATCGCGGCCAGTCCCGCCGCTTGGGACTTCTTCATGGTTCCTGGCCGTGGATTATGCCGAGCCATTGGATCAAGATAGACCCCGATCAAGGGCTTGTCAATCGAAGCCGCGACTTTCGCCCATTCAGTATTCTATCTTGTCCGTCAGTTCGCGCCACATTTCCAAGGCCCGGCGGGCCTCGGGGTGACCGAGCGGCACCAGCCGCGGTCGCCGCAGCTCGTCCGGTTTGGTGAATTCCTGGTAGATAAGTTCGTCTTTGAACCCGGCCCAGGTCGCATCCTGCGTGGTATTGGCGTAGAAGACCTTCTCGATCCTGGCCCAATAGGCGGCCGCCAGGCACATGGGACAGGGCTGGCAACTGGCGTAAAGGTCGCAGCCACTGAGGTCAAAAGTGTTGAGGGCCCGGGCAGCGGCCCGCAAGGCTACGATCTCGGCGTGGGCCGTGGGATCGGACAGGGATAAGACCTGGTTGTGGCCTCGTCCGATGACCTGGCCGTCCTTGACCACCACCGCGCCGAAAGGGCCTTGTTTTTCGGCCACCGCTTCCAGGGAGAGCCTGACCGCTTCATTCATGTATCTAGAGTTGGTGCTTTTCATCTTTTTCGAAAAGTTACCCCTTGTCCGTCCGGATGGAAACAGTTATTGGGCTGGGTCGTGGTTTGTCGGCCGGCCGATTCTTGTTCAGGAAACGGCCGGCCGCTGTTTATCAGTGGAACAGCCTGACCAGGTAATAGATCAATCCACCGGCGACGAGAACGCCGGCCACGGTCAAGGCTATCTTGAGGTAGGACCACGGCCGTTCGCCCTGCACTTCCCCGGTCCGGCCGTTGACGACGAAACGGTAGGACTTGTTCTGATAGCGATAGGCGTTGATCCAGATGGGCAGGAGGATATGCTTGAAAGTGATATTGTTATACTGGGTCTTGGAGGTATCTATCTTCTGGTGGTCACCGCCTATGTCATGTCGAATGTTATCCTCGATCGGACCTTGCATGATCCGTTTGGCGTTTTCGAAGCCCTGGCCCAAGTCCACCTGATAGGCTTCGGCCTGGAATCCGCTAATGAATTCGTCGCGATAAGGTTCCAGGTTTTCCAGGTCCCAGGGTTCCAGGCGTTCGGTCTTTTCCCGGGGTAAGGACCAACTGGCCAAGACTAAAAGATTGGTGAAGTCATTGGCGACAAAGCCGCTGACCGGCGTCCATTCGGTTCTGGTCACGACGCGCGATTTGGTCTGTTCGTTGCCCTGGTCGTCCTTTTCCGTATAATATTCGGTTTCCTGGTAGTCGTCTCCGCGCTGGCCTTGGTACCAGGTGAAGGTGTTGGCGTTGTACGTCCAATAAGGTATGTAAACGCCCTTGAGCGCCCCTTCGGTCTGGGCGTACTGCTTCAACTGGCTGGGGGCGAACCAAAGGCCTTTGAGCCAGCCCCGGTATTGGTCCATGGCCTGCGATTTATTGATTTTAAAAGGCAGCAGGCTCTTGGGTTTGATGGTCCGGGTGGTCTTGGCCTGGGCCATGAGTTGCAGGCCGCAGAAGGCGCAGTGGCTCATGGTTATGTTCGGGTCCACGGTCTGTTCCGCCCCGCAGGAATTGCATTTCACCGTCTGGTTTTCGATCACCTCTTCCTTAGCCGAAGCCTGGGACAGGTATTCTTGAAAATCCAGTTCCTTGATCTCCTCGCCCGATTTGGGTACGGAGGTCTCATGACCGCAGTAGGGACATTTCAGAGAAGCGCCCGGGGCAAATTCCAATTTGGCGCCGCAGGAGGGACACGGGTAACGCTTGGCTGCCACTTCGCTCATATGCTTCCCCTTTCCGCCTCGAGGTCACATTCTGGGCGGCGCGGGCGGAACGGGTGGCGGGACCTGGCCGAAAAATCCAGCCAGTTCCGGCACCTGTCCGGCCGGCATCCAGTTGGCCAGACCCTGCTTCCAGACCAGGGTCTCGCGGGTCACCTGTCCGGTCTGTATCTGCTGCCTGATTATCGAGACGTCAAAGGGGCCGCTCTGCTGACCGCCTATGGCCACGAAGAATTGAACCGGCTGGGGAAGAGGCGGAGGTCCGGCTTGGGGGCCTAGACCCTGCCCCATGGTCTGAGCCATCTGACTGCCCATGGCCATGCCCATGCCCATGCCCATGCCGGCGCCAGCCAGGCCGCCCGCGCCGGGATTCTGAGCCATGTCCTTGATGGAACTGGCGGCTTCATACTGGGCGTAAGCGCCCAGGTTGCCGATGGCCCGCATGGCCCCGCCTTTGTCGATGGCTTTTTCCACTTCCTCCGGCAGGCCCAGGTCCTGAACCTGAACCTCGGTGACCTCGAGCCCCAACTTGAGGAAGTCCACGGCCACCTTGTCCTTCAGTCTTTCGCCCAGCAGGCGGACTTTGCCTTCCAGGTCAATGACCGGTATACCCGCCTCGGGTATGGCCTCTTTGATCAAAACGCCCAGTTTGCCCCGGAGCTGGGCCTCGATCTCCTCGGTATTGAAGCGGCCCTCCGTGCCCACGATCTCCCGCATAAAGGTGGCCGGATCGGATATCCTCAGGGCGTAGATGCCGAAGGCGGTGACCCTGACCACGCCGAAATCAGTATCGCGCAGAGTGCAGGGACCGGGAGTGCCCCACTTGAGATTGGTGAACTGACGCATGTTGAAGAAGTACACTTCCGCCTTGAACGGGCTGTTGAAGCCGTACTTCCAGCCCCGGAGGGTGCTCATGACGGGCAGGTTTTCCGTGACCAGGGTGTAGGTCCCGGGATAAAAAATGTCGGCCAGGGAGCCTTCGTTGATGAAAACAGCGGCCTGGCCTTCCCGGACCACCAGCTTGGCTCCGTATTTAATCTCGTTATTGTAGCGCTCGAAGCGGTAGACCATGGTGTCACGGTCGTCTTCCAGCCATTCGACAATGTCAACCAGTTCGCCCTTGATCTTGCTGAATATGCCCATGGCCTCCTCCTTGGGATCAGGCTCGCCCGCCCGATCCGGTCAATGGTTTAAATCAGATTTCTTGAAAGCCGACCAACTTTTGGCTCCGAAGGGAGAAATGAGGTTTTGTATTCTGTATTCAAGAGAAACCCTGAACAAGTCGTGCTTGCCAACGCCCGCAGGATAGTTTAATCCAGGGTTGAAGTCAACGGCGGACCAGCCGAGGTCGAACCGATGGTCGGGTTGAGAGCGCGATGGAGATGACTGGACGGTTTGAGCGATCCAAGCTGGAAATTCCGGCGGTTCCGGTCGTTCTGCTTCTGATCGTTACCTCGGGCAAGTTCATATTCAATTACTGGTATTACCTCAAATACGACTGGGACACGGTCCGGGATATCGTCCTGCCCCTGGCCTTGAACCTGCCGGTCAAGACCAACCCCTACGCCTTTCTCCTGCCGGAAATAATGAAGTCCCTGGCCGGGCTCGTGAGTAAAGAGGTCTGGCTCATCCTCCTGGTGGCAGCGGCCAATGCCTGTTATTTGTTTTCGGGAGTGATCCTGTTTCATCTCGGCTTCAAACTGACCCGCAACCGTCCCGCCGCGTTGCTGGCCGCCGGGTTTTTTCTTTCCTCCTACTGCCTGGTTTACTCGTCTTCTTTTCTGGACGACAATGTTTTTCAGATAACCCTGACCCTGGGTTCCCTGGCCGCGCTGGGATTCGAGAGACCTTCCCCCGCCAGAGTCGCCCTATCCGGACTTCTCTTCGCCCTGGCCGGCTGTTTTCATTTCCAGACCCTGGCCCTGTGGCCGGCCTACTGCTTCCTGACGGCCCGTCTGTCCGGGACCGGTTCAGGCCGCCGGATTAAGACCGTCCTCTGGTGGGCCGCTTTTTCCTTGTTTAGTTACTTAGCCCTCCTCGTCTTGTTCGGCCTCCATGATTCCCTGTTCGCTTTTTTGCTGCGGCCGGCCCAATATCCGGAAGCGGCCTCCCTGGCCAGAGGCGAAAGCCGGTTCCTCCTGCTGCTCCAGGGCGCCGCGGCCTCGCTCATCCCCTCCCCTGTCTCGATTGGCCCATTGTTGAAACAGTCTATTTTAGGGAGACTGGCCCTGGTGGCCGTCAACGGTGGAGTCTTAGCGGTCCTGTTGCTGGCTTTGCGGCAGGCCTGGACTGTCCGAAAAGCAGAACCAGAAAAATCGGCCTATCTGGGCTTTGCCCTTATTGCCTTCGCCTGCGCCGCCCTTTTCGCCCTGGCGGTCGAGCCTGACGGGACCGAACGCTGGCTTAACGCGGCGCCTTTCCTGGGCTTGATCCTGGCCGTTTTGTCCGGCCGAACTTTTTTTCTCGACTCATTTCAACGCCGACCCGGTTTCCTGATGGCCGGAACCGCCCTTCTTTTTCTCCTGGTCATCAATTCCGCCTTTCTGGGCAAGATCGCGGCCCTGGTTCTTCAGCCCGGCCCTTATCAATTCCTGACCCGCCCGACCCTCCAGAGACTGGCTAACGATTATGCCGGCCGGACCGTGTACCTGCCCTACGGCTTCGAGATGGTCTCCTTTTTCAGGCCCAGCCGGACCTGCTACGTGGACGACTCGATCAAGGACGACCTGGTGAGCCAATGCTACTCCACCGGCAAGGTGGAAGGCGGCAAATTACATCTTCATGAAAGTGACGTGCTGGTGTATGAAGCGCTAGTGGATGGGGCTGGCTTTAAAGACCTTAGGAAGAAATCAATAGTCTCATTGGAGCGTACCGGTCTTCTGGGACATAGTATGAAGTTCTTGGTGAAGAGCCCTAACAAACTCTAGCCTTTTTGCTTCCAGCCTGTTTCCATTGCAGGAACCACATCTCGAACCTGGCCGATCTATCTTTTCCATTGCTATTAAACACAGTGGGTATTATTAAGCGGGCGGGGGAACGCCCCGACGTGAAGGGATTTCATGGATCGCCGACTGTATCTGGCCTTGTTTCTGACCATCCTGTCCACCACCATGGGCACCAGCATCGTCCTGCCGCTGCTCCCGGTCTATGCCGTCCAGATGGGCGCCACCGGATTCGAGTTGGGGCTGATTTTCACTTCGTTCGCCTTGGCCCGGGCCATCACCCTGCCCTTGGCCGGAAGAATGGCTGAAAGTTACGGCCGGCGAGGGTTTCTGCTGTGGGGCCTGATTCTCTTTGCCGTCACTTCCGGCGCCTACGACCTGGCCCGCAACGTGCGCGAAATAATAGCCATCCGGGTCTTGCAGGGCGTGGCCGCGGCCATGGTCGTGCCCATGGCCCGGGCCTACGTGGGCGAAATGTCCCCGCCCGGGCAGGAAGGACGCCTGATGGGCCACTTCAACGTGGCCTTTTTCGGCGGTCTGACCCTGGGGCCGTTCCTGGGCGGATACCTCAAGGATACCATCGGCATCAGCAGCGCCTTTTATTCCATGGGTATCTTGACCCTGATCGGTTTCGTCCTCTCCTGGACCAGCGTCCAGGCCACTCCAATCGCCGTTGGCCGCGAGATCGAGAAACAGGCTTCTTACCTGGCTTTGCTGCGTCATCCCGGGATGACGGCGATCTTCCTGTTCCGCTTCGGCACGATCATCGGCACGGGCATGCAGTGGTCGTTTCTGCCCGTGTACGGCCACCAACTGGGACTTTCCAGCAGCCGGATCGGGGTCCTGATCTCCATAACCGTCTTGATGACCACCATGTTCCAGCCGTTTTTCGGCTGGATAGCCGACCGGGTCAATCGACCCTTGATGACCATCGCCGGGGGGCTGTCCGCTTCCCTGCTGCTCATGATTCTGCCATTTTGTCACACTTTCGGCCCTCTCCTGGTCGTCAACCTGATCATGGGGACAAGCTTCGGTCTGTACGTTCCGCCGTTGATGGCCATGACCGTGGAGGTGGGCCGGGAGACGGGCCACATGACCAAGGCCATGAGCCTTCTGGAAATGTCTTTCAGCTTCGGGATGGTGGCCGGTCCGCTCTTGGCCGGGTTGGTCGAGGAGCGTTGGGGCGTGGCCTCGGTGTTTTGGATCGGCGGAGTCTCGGGGCTGTTGGTTACGCTGCTTTTTCTGGTTTATGTCTTGATTCGGGGCCGCGACCTGGGCCAAACCCCGCCACCTCGAGGCGCCGACGCCACTTTTTAAAAACAGACTTCAATCCGCTGTTGACTGGTTTAATAAAGCCGATTCAATTCCGGAGGGCAAACATGGAGGCTGAATCTTCGAGACCCGGACGCCTGGCCAGGACACCACGTTCCCAGCCGAGCCGGTCAGAAGTCAATTCTCAGTATTTCGAGGGAATGGCCGCTCCGATCTTTTTCCAGGGGCAAGGGCACGGGCAGCCCCATTTCCCAACCGCGCTCCGTGTAGTTGATCAAGGCGGGCCGCGGCTGCTCCTCTTCGGGCGAAAGACCGGAACGGAAGAAAAAGAACAGGATCAGGCCGGCGCAGCCGCCCCCCACGGCCACATAAAAGCCGACCTGAACGCCTTCGTCGCGCTTCTTGGCCTCGACCGCGGCCGGAACAGCCAGTTGACCGGTCCAGAGAAGAATCGTGGCCACCGCGATCAGCCGCCCCCAGCGTCGCCACCCGGCCGGCATTTTTTATCCACCTTTCCGCCCTGATCGGTATCGCCGCCGGACCTCAGTAGGCCAGCTTCTCCGGCGGCCGTCGTTCCGGGACGAAGACCGGGGGCGGTTTGCCCTCGAGCCAGTCCCGGGAGACGTATAAACCGCAGTAGCAAGTCCCATACTCGGCCACGTCAGGTTCCCGGTACACGCACGGGCAGATGATGTCCTTGTCCTTTTCCCGGTCGCCCGAAGCCAGCCGGCAGGGACAGCACATGTAGCCGTACCTGTTTTTATTGACGAGCAGGGCCGCCAGAAGATCATGGACCAGCATCTGGTCCGGGCTGAAAAAATAACCTTTCGGCTCCTGGACCTTTTTCAACATCTCCTGGAGTTGTCCGGCCTCCATCACAAACCCAACTCGCGCTTGAGGGTCTCTTCCTGAAAACCGACTATCACCTGGTCGCCAATCAACACGGTGGGGAAAGTGCAGCGGGGGTTGTATTTCTTGACCTCATCTATGAGGGCGGTCCTCTTTTCTCCTTCCTGGAGGTCCACGTCAATGGAGTCGAAAGCCACCTGGTTGTCTTTCAAGAATTGTTTGGTCCGTTTGCAGTGCCCGCAGGTGCTCAAGGCGTAGACAAATACTTTGGGGGCCATGTTCTCTCCTTGGTTTGTTTGGGCTGGGTTATCTCGACGCGATTACCCATCCGTCTAAAGTTATCACCACCGGTCGATTCTTTCAACAGTTGGGCTACCGGGTTAGAGGCACCAAGGCGATCACGGCCGGTATGGGTAGTTTGAAAGTGGGCAGGTAATACTGGTTGCGGTCGCTCACCACCCAGGCGCCGTAAGCCACCAAGTCCTTGGGAACGTTACGAGCGTAAAGCTGGGACTGAAACCCGCCGTCGAGAGCCAGGGCTTGTTTGATGCCCAGGTCCGAACGCAGCAGAAGCTGGGCCAGTTCCTGCAGGGTGCAGGCGCCTGAGACGAAGATTACCAGCATCCGGCCGCGATCGTCCTGGGCCACCGCGGTTCGACTGGCCAGACTGTCGGTCCGCCTGACCCGGATAAAGCCGTTGGCGTCCAGGAGCATGAAGGATTGCAGGGCGTACCGGTAAGGATTGTCCGCCTGAGTGAAAGGATGAAACTGCATATCCAGGATTCTGGTCAAGGGCAGGGCCGGTCCGCCCAACGGACCGCCGGAAAGCAGCATGGCCTTCCAGACCGGATGAATTCCGGTGCCCCAATCAACCCCGTCCTTGAGCAGCAGGCCGATGTAACGTTTGTCCGGATAGTACTGGCCGGCGTTGAAAAGGGCCGCCGCCTCCGGGCTTCTGGCGGCCCAGCCTTCGATATCCAACAGCTTCTTGTCTTCATATTCTTGATGGGATTTCGGAACCAGGCTGAAAAATTCCGGTTCGAAGCGCAGGACCGTAAGGGAACTGTCGCCCAGGCGGATATACCGTAACGCCGTGGCCCGTCCCAATTCCAACCCGGCCGCCAGCCTTTGCCAGACCCAGGGGCTGATGACGTTGCTCCTTTTTTCCAGGGCCTCCAGGACTAAATTGAGTCGGTCCCAGTATTCCTGGTTCAACCCCGGCAGCAAAGTAGGTTCCAGGTCCGACAACAGGTTCTTGGATTCCTCGCCGTTTATATAGCGGCGATAGGCGTCCCCGGGGTCGTCGCCGGTAAAGCCGTTCAAGCCGTGGTCCCTGATCGCTTCGGTGGGCCGCCCCTGACCCGGCTGGCCGCTGAAGAAGGTGATCCGCACCACGTCCGGCCAGGAGGACCTGAGTTGATCCTGGTCGGCTTCCACCTGAAACCATCGGTCCGGGCCTAAAATCACCGGACCGGTGGTTCTTTTGAGGTTGTCCAGGTCCGGCGCCCTCATGAAACCGGTCAGGCGCCAGAGTTCACAGCGTATCTTTTCCGGCAGGCTTAAAGCAGGTTCCTCGCAGGAAGGGAGATCGGCCGCGGCCAGTGGTTGGGCGATCAGGAATACAGCCAGGAAAGCAGCCGCGCACAGGGGTCGCTGGTTAGAAGGCATGAAGGCATAATAGGGCCGGGAGAGGTTGGAGTCAAGCCGGAGTAGACCTCATTGCGGGTAGGGACAGGTCCGGCCCGGATGAAAGATCAGAACCTGGCTTCGAATCGATAGCGCAGCCGTATGGCCTTGACCCATTCACCGCGCTGGAAGAACATTTCGAAACGGCCTTTCTGACCGGGCGGGATATAGGTCGGGGTCAGGAAAACCTCGGCGGTTCCAAGCGGGGAATTGAATTGATCGTAGCCCGAAGCGATCAACCGGCAGCCCTGGACGCTGTCCGGGGTCATGTTCTGGGCAAAGCCGATGACTTGAATCTGTTCCGTGGGCGCCAGGTAGCGCCATTCGAAATTCAGCATTTTGAAATTAAGGCCGGGCGAGGTCTCGTCCCTGACGGCGGAATCATGCTCGAACACGACCCGGCCTTTGGGCACCGTTTCCGGAGCGCAAGCCGTTTGGCAGGTCAAGGCGGCCATGATGGCCAGGCTTAGCCCCAGCCAGGCGGCGATGTTATGAGTGCGCGGCATCTAAAGACCCAGTTCCCCGGCTATGCCGGCCATGGCCTCGAGGCTCAAGACGGCAAAATCAGCCATCGGAACGCCCAAATTCTCGCACAGCAGAATATGTTCCCGCCTGGCCCCCCGGGCGAATTGCTTTTCCTTCATCCGTTTGAGAATGGATTTGGGATTGACCGAATTGATCTTCTTATCCGGATGGACCAGGGTCGCCGCCACCACCATGCCGGTCATGACTTCGGCGCAAGTCAAGGCCAGGTCCAGAGGCGTGGCGCGGGTAAGGTTAAGTGCTTCGGCGTTATGGGTCTTGATGGCCTGGATGATTTCCGGGTCAACGCCTTTTTCTTCCAGGACGGCCGCGGTGACCAGACCGTGCCGGGTTGGTTCATCCTTGGTTTGATCGTAATCCAGGTCATGAAGGAGCCCGGCCAGGGCCCATTTCTCTTCATCCTGGTTAAGACGTCTCGCCAGGGCCCGCATTATGGCCTCGGAAGCCAAGCAGTGCTTCCGCAAGTTGTCCGCTTCCAGATAGGACTCCATCAAGGTCAGGGCCTGAGCGCGGTCCATATTGCCTCCCGGACGGTCAGGCCGCCCGTCTGGTCTTCTTCTTGAGGCGGCTTATCTTGCGCCGGAGTATGTCCGTCTTGTCTTTTTCGCCGGCTTGACGGGTCTGGGTCTTGGCCAGTTTGAGCTGGCCTATCTTCTTCTTGATGGCCCGGGTGTCAATCTTCTTTTCCTTTCTCTCGTCCGTGATCCCACGGTGTTCCTTGATCTCGGCGATGAGTTCCTCCTTGTTCATGCCGTGGACGCCCACCAGGCCGGGAATGGTCAAGGCGATCTCCTTGAGTTCCTTGGTGGTCATCTTCTCCAGGGGTTTTTCCTTCTTTTCCTTTTTCTCCTTCTTGGCCATTTAATACCTCTCCTGCGTGGGGCCGAAAATATCCCCCTTGTATAGTCCTGAGCCGGTTGTTTTTCAAGGGAAAAAAACGGAAGGCGTCGCGGCCGTCAAGGCCTCGCTCTTATACCGGCCGCGGACCGGTTTATTTCTGGCCCTGACCGCCCTGCCCCTTTTCCACCATTTTGAGGAAGGGCTGGAACAGGTCGATGGGCACCGGGAAGATGGTGGTGCTGTTGTTCTCCGCGGCCACTTCTCTCAAAGTCTGGAGAAACCTGAGCTGCAAGGCTATGGGCTGACCGGAGATGATGCTGGCGGCTTCGGTCAGCTTGGCCGCGGCCTGGAATTCGCCTTCGGCGTTGATGACCTTGGCCCGCCTTTCCCGCTCGGCCTCGGCCTGCTTGGCCATGGCCCGCTGCATGTCCTGAGGTAAATCGATGTGCTTGACCGCGACCGCGGAGACTTTTATACCCCAGGGGTCGGTGTGCTCATCCAGGATTTCCTGGAGCTTGGTGTTTATCTTGTCGCGCTGGCTCAGGAGTTCATCCAGTTCGGCCTGGCCGCAAACGCTGCGCAAGGTCGTCTGGGCCAACTGAGAGGTGGCGAAGAAGAAGTCCTCAACCTGGATGATGGCCTTTATGGCGTCCATTACCCGGAAATAGACCACGGCGTTGACTTTGACCGAGACGTTGTCCCGGGTGATGATGTCCTGGGGCGGCACGTCCATGACCACCAGCCTCAGGCTGACCTTGACCAGCTTGTCGATGATGGGAATCAGGATGATCAGGCCCGGACCCTTGGCCGCGATCACTCGGCCTAGACGAAACACGACGCCGCGCTCATATTCCTTCAAGATGCGAATGGCGGAAGATAAGAATAAAATAACCAGGACCACGATGACGATGAAAGCTTGCATATCCGCCTCCAAGTTGAGTTTCAGGGATGGGGCGCCCGCCGGACGGTCAGGCGCATGTTCTCGACGGCCACGACTTCCACCTGGTCACCCGGCGCCAGATCGTCGGGTGAAGAGGCGTACCACCATTCACCGTTGACCAGAACCCGGCCCCGGCCGGCCTCCCACTCCTTTACCGGTCCCTTCAGTCCGATCAGACCGCCGGGCCCAGTTGGCGAAATCGCCACGTGAGCCTTGACCACCAGAAAGGTCACGGCCACGAAAAAGGCCGTCACGGTGACTAAAACCGGGACCATGATCTGCAAGGAGACCCGGATGTATTCGCCCGGGCTTTCAAAAAGCATGAGGGACCCCAGGGTGAGACTTATCAAGCCGCCCACGCTCAAGAGCCCGAAAGAGGTCACCTTCATTTCCAGGATAAAAAGAACGATGCCCAGCAGGATAAGCAGGAGACCCGCGTAGTTGACCGGCAGGGTCTGGAAGGAATAGAAGGCCAGGATAAGGCAGATGCCGCCCAACACTCCGGGAAAGATGACCCCGGGATGGGAAAGCTCGAAGTAAAGGCCAGCCAGTCCCAGCATCATCAGGATGTAAGCGATGTTGGGGTTGGCCAGGGTCTTGAGCACCTGGTCGCGGATGGATTCCTTGAGTTCGACCACTTCGGCCTTGGCCGTGGTGATGGTTATGGTGACCGATCCCTTCTTGATTTGCCGGCCTTCCAGTTTTTTCAGAAGGTCGGTCCGGCTCTCGGCCAGAAGGTCCACCACGTTCAACTGCACCGCCTCGGGGGCGGTGACGGAAACGCTGCGCTCGACCGCTTTCTTGGCCCAGTCGGTGTTCCGGCCTTTTTCCTTGGCGATGCCCTGGACAAAGGCCACCATGTCGTTCAGGACCTTTTTCTCCATCTCGCCCGAAATGTCCTGGCCGCCGGCCCCGACCGGATGGGCCGCGCCGATATTAGTTCCAGGCGCCATGGCCGCCACGTCGGCGGCCAGGGTGACCATCACTCCGGCCGAAGCGGCCTGGGCGCCCGAAGGCGAGACGTAAACCACCACCGCCAGAGGGGCGTTCATGATGGCTTTGACCATGCTGCGCATGGATTCAGCCAGGCCGCCTGGAGTATCCAGTTCTATGATCAAGGCCTGGGCGCCGGCCGCTTGGGCCTTTTCCAGGGACGATTTGAGGAAGCCCGCGGTGCCGGGATTAATGGGGCCCTCCAATCGCAGGACGTAGATCGGGCCCGGCTTTTCCTTTTCGGCGGCCGAAGCCAGGGCCGAAATCACCGCGGCCAATATGACCGCCCCCAGGAAAAGTCGGCGGAGCGAGCGGACCGTGTTTGTTTTCATGAATCTATTTTAAAGGATATCGGCCCGATGGTCAAGGAGAGCCGGCCGGGGAGGGAATGAACATCGTTGAATTCATCCAGCGGTTCAGGTCTCTTTCCACCAGTGTTCGATGGAATTGGCGTAATATTTCAAGAGGTCATGCTGCGCCGGGTCGGCCTGGAACAAGCCTTCCCGTTCGAGGGCCAGCCTTCTGAGCTTCAAGGTGTCCAAGACTTCGGTCAGGACCTCATCATATTCCTCCCGGGGGAAAAAAATCGGCGCGCCCCTGGTCCGAATATTTTCTATCAGGTAATGAACCCGGGCTTTGATTTCGAAGACGCTCAGGGGTTCGCCGCCGGCTTCAAGGAGGACCGCGGCCACCAGGGGCAGCGGCAAAACGGGGATGTTTTTTTCCATGGCCGCCATGAGCAGGCGGCAGAAATCCTCGACCCGCTGGTGGCGCATATACTTGTCCATCCTGGCCGGAACGAAGCCTTGGCCGCGGCAGTACTCGGCGGCCGAAATGGGCGCGCCGAAATTGACGCAGGCGTAGCCGTAAACACGCCATCGTCCCCGGGCCATGAGCAGTATTTGGCGGACGATGAAGCCAAAGGTAGTCTTTAATACGAAGAACCAGGACCTTCTGGTCGCCTGGGGGTCCAGGGCCCTTATCTGGCTGCGGTCCTCGATGGTCCGGTCATAATTCAGGCCCACGGGAATGAAGAAAATGTCCCGATCGGTTTCCGGATCGAAATGCCGGAGCATGTAGTCTATCAGTCCCATCTTCGGCGGACGCAGCCGGCCGTCGCGGGTCAGTCCGCCTTCCAGAAAGACGGCCTGACAGACTCCTTCCCTGGTGGCCATGTGGATATAGCGTTCGAGCACCAGGCGATAGAGCTGGTTCTGGGAATTACGGCGCACGAAAAAGGCGCCCATGAATTTGAACAAGGTTTCCAGGGGCCAGATTCTGGCCCACTCGCCCACGGCGTACGAAAGCGTGGTCCTCTCGGCGGCCAGAAAGGCCACCAGGACGTAGTCCATGTTACTACGGTGGTTCATGACGAACACGACCGTGGCGTTGGGATTGATCTTCAACAATCGTTCGTTTTCCGGGCTACCCAGCCTGACCCGGTAGAGCAGGCGGGCGGCCTTTTGGGCCACCCAGTACCCGAGGCGGAAATAGAAATAGGCATTGAAGGAAGGCACTATCTCCCGGGCATAGGACAAGGCTTCGGCCTGGAGCACTTCCCGGGGCACCTTGTCCCGGGCGGAAAAGTGCTCGATGGCTTCCATGACCTTGGAGTCGTATATCAGCCGGTCTATCAGCACCTGTCTTTTAGTGAGTTGGAAAGGCCGGATGGATATTTCCAGGCGGGAACCGATTTCGGTCAGGACCCGGTTAAGGCGCCGGCGGAAGAACCAGCGCAGGCTGGGGACGAAGAGTCGGTCCAGGATGGCCAGAACGGCCAGGAACAAAAGGACGATGAACAACCAGGTGGGAAGCGTGATTTGGCCCATATTCCTGCCGACCTCCTGGTTGGCGTTAAGGTTTCACCCGGCGGGACCGCGGGCAATCGGACCGCGGTCGAAATGGCCCGATTCCAGGAAATGAGCCGCTTGGCGGGCGGCTAGGAGGCTGCGCATGATGAAGGTGTGACTGCAGGGGATGATCAGGAAATCCTTCATTTCTTCCAGTTTGGTATTTTCCACCGAGACCGTGCCGTCGTCCGGGCCTCTTATGAGCGCGGAAAACAGTGGGTTGATGCTCCTGTCGCCGGCTATGACGCCTATTTCCAGGCCCACGGGTTTCAACCGCCTGGGCAGGCTCTCCGGTCCGGTGCCCAAGGCCCGTCCGGCCGGACCGGCCAAACGGGGCAGCCAGGGCATACGGGCCAGAAAGTCCACCACCTCGGTGCCGCGGTTGGGCGGACTGAGCATGACCAGGCGGCCGCCGGGAGGCGGGTGGCGGTTCTGGAGATAGCAGCGGACCACTATTCCGCCCAGGGAATGGGCCACGAAATGTATTCTGGGACTGTTTCCGGCCAGACAGGCCGAAACCGCCCGTTCCAGATACTTGTCGGCCAGGGCGTCAATGGGTTCGCTCAAAGTCGGATACCCGAGGTTATAAGTTCCATACCCCCGGCCTTGCAAGTATTTCTCGATCCGGCGCATGGAAAAGCTGGTCCGGCCCCATCCGTGCAGCAATATCACCGTCTCCCGGGGCGCGTCGGCCTCGTCGTCGGCGAAGCTTCCGTCCGGTTTGGGGCGAGGACTGAAAACGGTCGAAGACCGAGTCATGGACCTTTAGAGGTTGAGAGCCCGGTTGACCGGGACTATCGTGGCCAAGGCCGTGGCCACCAGCTTTTCCTGACCGCCGGTAACGGTCAGGACGTCTGATCGGCAAATCACTTGGCGGGACGAGGCTTTGATCACGTAGCCCCGACCCACCAGTTTTTCGCCCACGGCCGGACTCAGGAAGTTGACTTTATATTCAGCCGTGACCACTTCACCCACGGCCGAAGCCGCGGCCCAGGCGCAAGCCACGTCGGCCACTCCGCCGACGATAGCCCCATGGGTATAGCCGTGAAACTGGGTCATCTCCCGGCGGAGGTCCAGTTCCACTTCCGCGTAACCGTCTCGGCAGGCCGCCACCCGCACTCCGAGCCAGGAGGCAAAAGGTGAGGACTTCACCACTTCCCGCATGGTTTCCAGTGATATCGGCTTGAAATCAGATTCGTCTGACATTAATTTATTACCTTAGTTATTTTAAATATACCTTTAGTTCAATGGTTATTTATTTTTGATAATTCCCCGCGCTTCAGTCCGGAGACAGGAAGGGCGTGGGGATCACCTCCCGCAGGTAAGCGGTCCGGAACAAGCGGCGCTTGCCGCCGACTTCATCGGTTTCCAGATATAATCGGCTGGCCCGGAAAACAAGTCGCTTGGGGTCCACGCTGAATCTCCTGGGTCTGGCCGCTCCGGGTCGTCCATACACCAAGTGCAGGCGCCTTTTTTCGCTCACCGCCTCGACCAGGCTTTCCAGCGTTTCCAGCCGGCAACCGTAACTCTCCCGCGCCACCACGTCCTGGATCGCGGCCAGAACAAAGCTGGAAACCGGGCCGGGTTGGTCCACCGTGATCTTTTTCAATCCGGTCAAAGCCCGATAGGCCAAGGTGAAGTCGCCGGTTTCGGGCAAGCGGCCCACGGCCATGATCAAGGCCAGGATTTCACTCAAGGTCAGCCCTTCCACTTTAACCCCGGGGTCCTCCTCCACGGTAAAGGCCCGGCGGTCGCGGTGGAAGGTGAAGGCGAAACCCATCTTCTCGAGGTCGGCCTTGTCCCGGTACAACTGGGAGCGGGATACGCCCAAAGAGATGTACAAGTCCTCGGCTGACCTGAACTCGCGGCCGGCGAACTCGATCATCAGCCTCATCAGGCGCGACATGCGGCGGGCCTGCATCCGCGATCACCATCTATCGGTCGGGAGGGCTTCCGGACCGGGTCTAAGCCATACAGAATCCCGGCCGGGTGGCTTAAAAAGTTTCGCGGTGAGTGAACTCGCCGATCTCGCGCCGTTTGGGTCCGGCGGGCGACTTGGCCGGATAGCCCAAGGGAATGAGAGCCACCAGTTCATAGCCTTCCGGAACTTTCAAGACGGGCTTGGCCAGGTCGTGATCGAAGAGCCCCACTACGACCGTGCCCAGACCCAGGTCGTGGGCCATGAGGCAGAGGTTCTGCACGGCCAGGCCCAGATCGAACATGAACCAGTCCCCAAACTTGGTGGTGACGGCGTTGTTGTAGTAACCCGAGCTTTTGAGTTTGGCGCAGACGGCCAGCAGGAGCGGCGCCTCGGCCACGGCCTTGGTGGACGGATTGCCCTTGCTTATGGTGTCCCGCAAGCGTTCCTTCAGGCCGCGATCCTCGATCACCACTATTTCCCAGACCTGGGTGTTGGCCCAGGACGGCGACCACTGAACCGCTTCCAATATCTTGTTCAAATGTTCCGCCGGCACCGGACGGTCTTCATACTTCCGGATGCTTCGCCGGCCCTTGATAATCTCCATCAAGTCGGACATATCCCCTCCTCTTGCTATTACCTTATATCCACTCGATCGCCGGTCAACGAAGGTCGAACTTTCCGTGGTGCATTTCCGCCTTTCCGTCCGGTTACCGAGGATAATAATACTAAAGCAGCAGATAAAAAAGGTAAAATCGCAAGACGATTGTGATAAACTTGGAGACTATGTGTCGGACCGATCTGGAGACCAGATTGAAGGAGGCCCGGACCCTGCTGAAGAAAGCGGTCAGGCTCACCGCCCTGACCGGCGCGGGCATTTCGGCTGAAAGCGGAGTCCCCACCTTTCGGGGTGAACAAGGATTATGGAAAAAATACCGGGCCGAGGAACTGGCCACCTACGAGGCGTTCCTGCGGCAACCGGAACTGGTCTGGGAATGGTACAATTGGCGGCGCGACCTCATCGCGGAAAAAAGACCCAATCCGGGTCACCAAGCCCTGGCCGCCCTGGAAAAAGGCCGCGACTTCACTTTGATCACCCAGAACGTGGATGGGCTCCATCTCCTGGCCGGCAGCCGCAACGTCCTGGAAATACACGGGTCGATATGGCGCGTCCGTTGCACCGCCTGTGGCCGGGGAAGGGATGATCGCTCCGTTCCCCTGCCCTATCCGCCGCTCTGCCCTGACTGCCGCGGCCTGCTGAGGCCGGACGTGGTCTGGTTCGGAGAGGCCTTGGACGCCGGCCTTTGGGAGAAGGCCTTGGACAAGGTGGTCTCGGGCCAACTGATGCTGGTGGTGGGGACATCCGCCCTGGTCCAGCCGGCCGCCTCCCTGGCCTGGGAAGCCAAGCGGGCCGGCGTCCTGGTCATGGAAATCAATCCGGAGCGGACGCCTTTTTCGGCCGAGGCGGACCTGGTCCTGTCCGGATCGGCCGGAGTGATCCTGCCGGCGCTTGTTTCTGAAACCGGTTCCACCCCATGACCCTGGCGCCGATCATCACCCTGACCACTGATTTTGGTTACCGGGATAATTTCGCCGGCGTCATGAAGGGCGTGATACTGGCCATCAATCCCGGGGCCAGGGTGATGGACCTGACCCACGGCCTGCCCCGGCATGACGTGGCTTCAGCCGCCTTTTCGCTGCTGACCGCCGTTCCTCACTTCCCGGCCGGCGCCATCCACGTGGCCGTGGTGGACCCGGAGGTGGGATCACCTCGGGCCATCGCGGCCGTACGGACCTCCGACAGCCTGTTCCTCGCGCCGGACAACGGACTGCTCAGCTACATCCTCGAAAAATATCCCGATCACCAAGCCCGCCAGGTCCAGTGCCCGGACATCCTGCCGCCTCTTTTGAGCCGCACTTTTCACGGCCGGGACGTTCTCGCCCCGGCCGCGGCCCATCTCGCCCTCGGCTTTCCTTTTGAAAACCTGGGCCCGGAGATGAACAACCTGGTTCGGCTGCCTTCGCTACGGGCCGAAGTCGGTCCGGATTCGATCAAGGGTCGGGTGATCTACGTGGATGGATACGGTAATCTGATCACCAATATTCCCAACCATTTGGTCGCGGCCTGGCCGCCCAGAAGCGTGATCAGTCTCGGCCCGGTGATCATCACCGGCCTCAGCCCCTCCTACGGCACCGCACCGGCCGGGGCGTGGCTGGCCGTGGCCGGCAGCGGCGGGTTCCTCGAGATCGCCCGCAATCAGGGCCGGGCTGAAAATCCACCGGCTTTGACCGTCGGTACGCCGGTGACGGTCCGAAAAGCATATCCGGTTTCATCCAGGGGCGGGCGATGATATTCCCACCCCGACCCGAAATCCATGAATTCTTGTTGGGTGGCCTATGAATGAACTCCCGCAACCGTTTGCCTCCCGTCTGGTCGAGGTTAGAAAAGGCATGGCCGCCGCCGGTCTTTCGGCCCTGCTGATCGTTCGTCCGGCCAACAGGCTCTATCTATCCGGATACTCGGCCCGGGATTCCCAGTTGGATGAATCGGCCGGCTGCCTCCTCCTGACCCCCAAGCGGCAATACCTGCTCACGGATTCCCGATACCGCCTTCAGGCGGAGAAGGAAGCGGCCGGTTACGAAGTGCTGATTTATCAGGCCGGCCCGGCCAAGTTGGCGGCTGAACTGGCCGGCCCGGCTGACTTGAAGCGGATCGGTGTCGAAGACGATTACCTGACCGTGCGGCAACAACGGCTTCTGGCCGAGGAAAAACTGGAGACGGTTCCGCTGCCGGGGTTGCTGGATGACCTCCGGACCATCAAGGACCAAACCGAGATAAGGGCCATTGTCAGGGCTTTACGCCTGACCGAGCGGGCTCTGGCCAGGATCATGCGGCGGCTCGAACCGGGTCAAACTGAAATCGAGACGGCCCGCCGCCTGAATGAGGCCATGATCGAACTGGGCGCGGACGAGCCCGCCTTTGAGACTATAGTTGCCTCCGGGCCCAACTCGGCCATGCCCCATGCCCAGCCGACCAGACGCAAATTCAGGCCGGATGAACCCATTATCTTCGACTGCGGGGCCAGGTGGAGAGGGTACGGCGCGGACATAACCCGGACCGTGGTCCTGGGCCGGCCCAAACCC
The DNA here is from genome assembly GCA_040755515.1 of Thermodesulfobacteriota bacterium. Taxonomy (GTDB): domain Bacteria; phylum Desulfobacterota; class Desulfarculia; order Adiutricales; family JAGVGV01; genus JBFMAW01. The sequence goes on from JBFMAW010000005.1 coordinate 101,726, forward strand.
TGGCTGAAAAGAATCTATCATTTGGTGAGGCGGGCTCAACTCCAGGCCATCGAGGCCATCCGGCCCGGTATCATGAGCCACGAGGTGGATGGTGTTTCCCGCCGGATAATCGAGGACGGTGGATTCGGACCGAACTTCGGACATGGGTTGGGCCACGGGGTCGGCCTGGCCACCCACGAGCCCCCTGCCCTGTCTCCGAGGAAATCAACCTTGTTGAAGCCCGGCATGGTGGTGACCGTGGAGCCTGGCATCTACCTTCCCGGCCGCGGCGGAGTGCGCCTCGAAGAAATGGTGGTCGTTACCGAGAAAGGGCGCCGCCTGCTCAACCAGGACCGGAGCTTCCATGACTGGCCGGACTGAGGCGTCTTAAGCGGCCGTGGCCCGAGGTTGAAAAAAAACAGGTTCTAGGTTAACAATTCCTTTAATTCGGCTCGTGTTTCAGGGCACTGCCAGGAGAAGATCATGGTCAGACGTATATTCTTGATCACCTTGATTTTGGGGCTCGTCATTCCGGCCAGCCTGCCGGCCGCTTCCGAGGACAACATTTATCTGGAAACCATCGGGGCTTTCAGCGGAAGCTACATTTACACCAGCTACGCCTATATAGGTTCGGCGGCCGACGCCTTTGCCAAGGACATATACCCGGCCAGCCAGATCAAGGCGATGATGGACGAGAAGGTGCATATCCTGGACAACCTGTCCCAGATGCTGCAAAAAGTCCGCTCGACCAACATCGCGGATAACGACAAGGTTTTTTTGGATGCGATCATGGAAATTCTCGGACTGTTGAAGACCGAGGCCGATGCCTTGTCCGCCTTTGCCACTTCGAAAGATCCCTCGGAAATGGAGCGCTACGACCAAGCCAGAAAGAAAGCCTGGCCCAAGATAAAGAAACTGTTAGGGATAAACTGAACGGGTCGAGCGGATCGAGTAATTCCGCCTTTCGCTCGCCCGGATGGCTTCAGGTTCGAAAAGGACCGCCGGCTCATCGAATCCTGACCAGAGGATGGGCCTAAGCCCGATCGCCATGGAATCCGGTTCAGCCAAAAACGGACTGAAAAGCTCCGGCTCGCCGCCAACACTCAACGCCGCGGAGCCTCTCGGGGTCGAGCGCGTCTTGGTGGTGGACGACGATCCGGGCGTGACCGAGGTTATTGCCGCGACCCTGGAACCCCTGGGTTACGAGGTCAAGACCGTTGTTTCGGCCGATCTGGCCTTGGCCGACTTCGAACGGATCAAGCCGGACGTGCTTATTAGCGACTGGCTTATGCCCGGCATGAACGGCATCGAGCTGGTCACGATCCTCAAACAACGCGATCCTGTTCTGGCGGCCATTTTGATCACCGGGTATGGCACCAAGGAGACGGTGATCCAAGCCTTCACTCAAGGCAAGATCAATTATTTCCTGTCCAAACCCTTCCAGGTTAAAGAACTCATCGAGACCGTCAGCGCCGCGGTCAAGGAACGCAAGCTCTCTCTGAGTGAAAAAATGTTCCGGCTCCGGCTGGAACATGAAATCCAGTCGGCCACGCGGGCGCTCGAGGACAAAAACCGACTTCTGGAACATAAGAACCAGGAGACCGACCATCTATTACGCGAACTGCGGATGCGGCAGGAAGAGGTCGAGGGTACCAAGAACTACCTGGAAAACCTGCTGGAGAGTTCGGTGGACGCCATCGTTTCCGCGGACGGCCGGCGGCGTCTGAGCTTTTTCAGCCTGGGGGCCGAAGAGATGTTCGGTTACCGCTCCGGAGATGTCCTGGGTCGACCCCTGCGCAATCTTTTCCCTTCGGACCGCAATGACCTGGGTCGATTGCTGCGTAAACTGAAAGCCCACACAGGAGTAAAGCATTTTGAAGCGGAAATGCTCAAGAAAAACGGCCGGCCGATGGTGGTGGACATATCCGCGGCCCACCTGCGGCGCCAACCCGGCGATGCCGGTCTGCTGCTCATCATCAAAGACATCGCCGACCGCAAACGCCTGGAAGAAGAACTCAAGACCAAGAACCTCTACTTGGAAAAGATTTCGGTCACCGATGGTCTGACCGGCCTGTTCAATCACCTTCACTTTCACCGCTGTCTTCACGACGAGTTCCAGCGGGCCAGACGTTTCGGCACTTCCTTGAGTCTGATAATGCTGGACCTCGACGATTTCAAGCTGATCAATGACACCTATGGCCATCAGATCGGCGACCAGGTTTTGATCCTTCTGGCCGAATTGATCCGGGAGTGTGTTCGAGAAGTGGACACGGCCGCGCGGTATGGGGGCGAAGAATTCGCCATAGTGTTGCCGCAGACCGACGTGGCCGACGCGGTGGTGGTGGCCACACGCCTGAAGGAAACGATCGAGAAGACCCCGCGTTTCCCGAAGATATATAAGGGACTCAAGGTCACGGCCAGCCTGGGCCTGGCCGGGTACCCCGAGGCGGACGTCCATTCACCCCAGGATTTGATCCGTTACGCGGACAAGGCCTTATACCGGGCCAAGGAGATAGGCAAGAACCGGGTGGTATTGGGCGGAGCCGCCGGAGACAGGCCTCTGGGCCGGGGCGAACACCTCACCCAGTCGGAAAAAAAGGCCGTCTTGCGACGCATCGCCGAAACCCTGAAAGGACGTTTGGACCTGGATCAGGTTCTGACTTACACCCTCAAAGAAATAGCCGAAACCCTGCCCCTTAACGGCAACGGCGCGCCCTGCTCGATCATGATCATGGAAGCCGGTCGGGGTTTGAGGATCGCGGCGGAACAGAACATTACCGCCGAACGACGCCGGGATTTCGACGTGGCCGCCCATCTGGCCGCGCAGAAGAAAGCCGTGCATTCCTTTCCTGAAAACGCCAAGCACGGCCCGACGGTCTCTTTTCCCATTCTGCTCGATAGACCGGAGCGGGAACAGGAAATCCTGGGCGTGGTCAATCTTGGCCTTGTCCCGAGCGACCTGGATTTCATCAAGGATATCCTCAATCAGGCCGCCCTGGGTATCCTCAACGCCAAACTCTATCGGGAACTTGAACTGGCCAAGACTTCCCTGGAGAAGAAGGTCAATCAACTCTTGGCGCTGACCCAGATGGATATGAACCTCCAGCGCCAAGGCGTGACCAAGGCGGATTTCGAGGCGGAAAACAAGAAACTCCTGGCCAACTCTCTGGTTCGAATCGGATTTGAAAGGGTCTGGATTTTTAACCTGGACCCGGAAAGCTCGAGGATTCAGGAGGCGGTGAGCAGTGACTTGGCCGGGGTTCGACCACCGGAAGGTCTGGCCTTGTCGGACCTGGGCTTGCGAGTTCAGACTTGGCTTTCCGCGGCCAAGGAAGCCAAACCTGCAACCCCGGTGGAAATTATTAAGATCGCCTCCCCGGCCACCGCGGCTCAACGCCGAACTTTGAGGCGTCTGGGTTTCAAACAAGGCGAACTGGCCGTGACCACGCTGCTGGAAGGTGAAGCGGCCCGCGGGATCATTTTGGCGGCCAAGGAGACCGTCTTGCCGGAAGACCTCGAAACCTTGACCCTGTTCGGACTGCACGCCGGCTTGATCACCCAGAACCTGAAGGTGACCCGTCTTTATCAGGACAAGGCCCGCCGTTTGTCCCTGCTGCACGATCTTGGCCTTAAACTGGCCTGGGCCAGGTCCATCGAAGAACGCTCCGACGCCATCTCCGCGGCCGTGTCCGAACTAACGAAAATAATGGGCGCGTCCGAAATATCCGTTTATACCGTGGCGGCGTCTGGAAGAAGTTACGAACTGGCGGCCCTGGCCTCGAATACGGCTTCACCCGGCCGGGAGCCGGCCAGGATGATCAAGGTGGAAAAAGCGGTCCTGATGACCGAAGTTCTGAACCGGGCCTTGAAGACCGGCCGCGCGGAACCCATGATTGACAATGATCTGAAAAAGCGGCTGGGCCGCCGCTTGAGGAAGCGCTTTAGCACCACGGCCTATTTGGGTACGCCCATCATGGCCGGCGGTCGGGTCGTCGGTCTGTTGAACGTTACCGATAAGCTGGATGGAAACCCCTTCACTCCAGCCGACGCGGAACTCGCTCAGATCACGTCCGGAATCCTGGCCGCTTTTATCAACCCGGCCGGGGCTTGATCACCTTCGGCCGTCGGCGAATTTTTTTATAAATTCGTCAAATACTTTTTTCCCGGCCGCCCCAACCCCAGGTCATTGAGTCCACGGACGAACCCCGGGCCACGTATTGGATCGCTCCCGCTTCGGCGGTAATACTCAGCGGCGGCTCCGGCCGGACCTTGGCCCGTTCCTGGAACTCGACGGCCTTCGAGTTATCGTAGAGTTCCACTCTTTCCTTGATGGTTATGACTTCCTGGATTCTTGGATCGTTCCTTTCGTATATATCGTCTTCCCGAACCATTTTGGTTCGGCCGTTGAAAACCGCCTTCTGGATGTTGTCCACCGGCCAGACCTTGTGCTCGAGGCGGCGATAGTTCAAAGCCGCGTCCGGCACTCTTTCGGCCAGAACGACTCTTTCATAGTGGCTGGCCTGATCATAAGGATTCCGTGAGGTGATGGTCCGGCTGGTCCATTCCGGGGGAAAAGCCTGGGCATAATACCTGTTCTTGTCCTCCAGGTCGTGGGCGACCGGCTTGACCGTCAGACCCACGGTGATCTCACTTCGTTTCAGCGCGCCGACGTGACGCTCCACCGGAATCCGGCTCAGGTTTAAATAATAGGAATCGTATTCCCTGGCCACGTTGATCGGCACGGTGGAAAAACGCTTCAGATCAGGCTCGACCTCGATGAAAGGAATATCTTGCCTTCGGCTTTCTCCGAAGCGGCGGGAAACAAGTTGTAACCCATAAGCCCCGGCGGCCTGAAGGCGGCTCGATGCGGTGGCTTCTCGTGAAAGCGATATCCTACCCGCGCTCCCGGTGGCTTTGTATTTCTGTTCCAGGGCCTGGCCGGCGGCGTCAGGCTTAAAGAAATCGTGGCCTTTCTTGACCGGCGGCACATAGTACGCGGCCTCGGGAATAAGAATAGTCTTGTCCGGCACCGCGTCCGGGTCGAAATAGTCGAACCCTCTCTCCAGACCGATGGTGGCCACGGTTTTGGTCGGCGTGGCCACCGCTCCTTCAGTGGGCCGGATTAGATATACGCCCCCGACCTTGGACGGATCGGTGTTGACCGAACCCGGGGCCCGGGTGGCCACGTGGAATCCGTCGACTTTGGTCTCGACAAAATTAATGGCGTTGACTCCCAGGTTGGGATAAGCCCGGTAATCACCCAGTCCGTAACCAGGACCCACTTCGCCCGGACGCAGGCGGCTCGTCACGTACTCTTTGTAGTCAATGTTGTTTTCCGGATGGTTCGGGCCGTCCCGCACGATCAGATCGACCTCTTCTTCACCCGGCTTGAATTCATCCCTTTTTACCGTTCCTTTAGCCATTCTGAACTGGGCCAGCGGGTCCGTGCTTAGCCCCCGGGCGACCGCCTGGGATTGCGAGGTCGAACCAGCTTGGGCCAAAATATTGTTTTGCCCACCCGAACTCTCCGCGCCGGCATAAGTGTCCCAAGCCGTGACCACCCTGGCCCCGGACATCCACATCGAGTCTTTCATGAGCAGGAAATCGTCGGAGACCCTGAGCTGGTCGTCGGCCACGCGGTCCGAATCATGGCTTACCGTATCTGAATCACGCTTAACCAGGCCTGTTTCCCCCCGGCCGTCAAAACGGGCTTCCAGGAGCTTTTGGGTAACCATGATGCTCTGGGCCAGGTCAAACTGGTCCTGCTGGCGGAAACGATATCCGCCCCAGGCCGAAAGGTCGGTCCGGGGCTGGAGATGATCAAAGCGGGCATCGGTTTTTCTGATCAGGTCTTTATCCGGTGGGTCCTGCTGGGACCGCGGCTGGGTGGGGACATTGTTGGTTTTTGAGCTAAGGGATAGGCTGCCGGTATAGCTGGGCCGGGATTGAAGGTCGTAGGCATAGCCTCTGTAGACGAGTTGAACGGTCATTCGATGTCCCGACCGGCCGATCCTAGGCGGAGTCACCGCCTGGGGGGTTCTCTGGAACTCGAGCGGTTCCGACCCCGGGCTGGTTTCTTCCACTTATGGCCCTCGAGGCCGCTCCCTGGCCTCTTAAGGCAAAAAAATAGGCGCTTTCTTTCAGCGCCCTTTCCCTGGGTTATTCCTCGTCTTATCCTTAAGACAATAATAGTATATTGTTCCTTGAGCTTTCTGTCAAGTCGTTTATCATGGTTGTGTCGGCAGCACATGATATGACCGAATTAGGTAGCACATGAATTGACCGATGAGGGATGCATCAACGTAGTGGGGGGGCATCCATGAAGCGGTCGAGAATGCTCCGGGAGGTCAGGTGGCCATCAAGGTGCCGGCGCGGCCGTGGGTCCGCCTAACCGGGCAGTTACTTCGCCTTGGTTTTTCATTATAATTAGAGGGCAGAGGTTTGGAGCTTTTCGAGCCGGGAGGTGGCCATGTCTGCGCAAGAAAGATCGCCGGAACCGATTCGGCCGGACCGGGAGCGGGCCGATCACGCCGATCTGCTCGACGCTGTCGCCAATGGGATTGTCTCCATAGATCATCTAGGGCGGATCGTCTGTTTCAACGCCAGCGCCGGACAGATCTTCCAGATTCCGACCGAAGAGGCTCTCGGTCGACCCATCTTGGAGGTCCTACCGAACACCGGGGGCATTCTACTGGAGTGTTTATCGAGCGGAGAGCCTTTCCTCGGATACCGGCTGAAGGGACGATCCGTCGAGATCATGGCCAATATATCGCCCATTCTGCGGGACGGACGGCCCATCGGGGCGGTCTCGGTCTTTCAGAAGATTTCCGAATTCGAAGACATGGCCAAGGAACTGGACACCTATAAAAAGATGAACCGCCAGCTCAACGCGGTCTTCGAATCGTCCTACGACGGGCTCTTCATCACCGACGGGACCGGGCTGGTTCTCAAACTAAACAAAAGCTCGGAACGACTCAACGGACACATCATCCGTGACGTTATCGGGAAGAACATCCGGGATATCGTTCAGGAAGGCTACATCGACCGCTCCGTCACTCTGGAAGTGCTGAAGCGAAAAACGCCTCTGACCATCCTGCAGAAACTGAAGAATGGCAAACAGATCATTGTCACCGGCACACCGGTCTTCGACGGCCAGGGCCAGATCGACTTCGTGGTGACCAACGAAAGGGATATCAGCTATCTGACCCTGATGAAGAATCAGCTCCAGTCAGATCTCGGGGCCACAGAAATCGCCCTTATGCCGCCGAGCGGGCCGAACGGGGACCCGAGCGGGTCGGATCCCATTGCCCTTTCGCCGCGATCCCAGGAGGCCCTGGCCACGGCCCGGGTTCTCTCCCGCTTCGATACAACGGTACTGCTCCTGGGGGAATCAGGAACGGGAAAAAGCTTGTTTGCGAACTATATTCACAAAATGAGCCCGAGAAAGAACCACCGGTTTCTGAAGATCAACTGTGGGGCCATCCCGGAAACTTTGATGGAATCCGAACTTTTCGGATACCGGAAGGGCGCCTTCACCGGCGCCGAGGCCTCCGGAAAGCCGGGTTTGGCCCAGATGGCCCATCAGGGAACCCTGTTTCTGGACGAAATTGGCGAGCTTTCGGTGAACATGCAGGTCAAGCTCCTGACCCTGCTGGAAGACAAGGAACTAATTCCCGTGGGAGGAACGGAGCCCATCAAGATCGACCTGCGTATCATCGCCGCCACCAACAGCGACCTCCGGAAGAGAGTGGCCGAAGGTCGTTTCCGCCAGGACCTCTATTATCGCCTGCACATCGCGCCCATATACATCCCCCCGCTCCGAGAAAGGAGGGAAGACATCCCGGCTTTGATCCGCGGCTTCATCGCCGACTTCAACCGGAAACACGACCTGAAGAAAACCATCTCCGCGGAGACGGTTTCGGTTCTGTGCGCCTACCACTATCCGGGTAACATTCGGGAGTTGCAGAACATAATCGAGCGCCTGATTATAACCTGCCCCCAGGACGAGATTCGGTCGACCGACCTGGGTCGTCACCACCTGCTGGAGCCGGGTCCCTGGGCCGCGGATTCGGGGAAGGAGAGAACGGTTCCGCTGCGTCAGGCTCTGGAGGAGTACGAGAAGAACATGATCGTTAACTCTCTGAAACGGCACGGGAACAAGTACCGGGCCGCCCGGGCTCTGGGAATCGACCCTTCGACACTGGGCCGGAAGGCCAAAAAATACCTGATTCCGTCCGGCCAGGCCATAGCGCACTAGCGGCCTTGCATTATTGCTAATAATATTTATAATTAAATTGCCTTGTTAGCTACATAAGGCCCAACTAGTTTGCAGAACCGCAAAATTGCGCTCTCCCGGTCCGGGGTGGCCTACTCCGGACGGCCGCCCCGGCCAGGAATCCACACAGAAAAAGACCATTGTTTCAGCCTCTTGCACCCCGGACGCCTCACGCTCTCTTCGTCGATCGTTGGCGCGATTCTTGCTCCCCCCCGAACCATTACCGTAAAATTGTAACACTTAAGTTACGAGTGGCGAAAACTAGTCAGGGCGCCCGCGTGGGCTATTCATATTTCGCTGGCCAGGATCGGGGACACCGTGTGATTTCAGGTCGGATTTCATTTCGGGAGTTATCGGCCACCGCCAAGAGCGTGCCGGCTCTGGCCCAAATCTTCGTCCATTATGATCCCGGAACCAGTCCGCTCAGTAAAATAGTCGAATTGATCGAGCGCTTCGAGATGCCCATTCGATCGGTCGAAGTCTGCGATTCCGAGGGAGCGGGCCTGAAAATAGCCGTCTTCAGACTGGAGGCTCGGGACGTCAGCCACGTGGTCATCGCCGTGATCGAAAACCTGGGCCTGGAAGCCTTCGGCTGCGGCCCGATCATTCCCGATTCCTGATGACCTGGTTTTAGCCCGGGTCCTTTTTCCCCGGCGGTCGGCCGGACGGCGGGGAGAATAAGGTCACCTCGGCCGGTGACCATCGCCATCCGGCGCCCATAATACTTTTTTCCAAGGAGGCGGGTATGTTCCATGTACTGAAGCGAACGCGGTTGGTGAACCTGTTCCTGGCGGCCCTGGCTCTGGCCGGACTAGTCGCCTGGACTCCTTCCCCGGCGGTCGGCGCCATGACTCTCAAGGTGGGCTGTCTGGAATCCCCGGACGGGCCGAACACCTTGGGCTGGAAAACCTTTGAACAGTACGTCGAATCGGCCAGTGGCGGGTCCATCCAGGTCGACATTTACCCCTCCAGCCAACTGGGCGATTCGGAAAAGCTCCTCGAGGGCCTGAAGCTGGGCATTCATCAGATCGCCCAGGGCGACGAGTCCATCACCGGCGCGTACGCCCCCATGTTGATTTGGTTCACGCCCTATCTCTTTCCGGATGAACAGGTGATGAAGAAATTTTTCGAAAGCCCGGTCTTCGAGGAGATCAACGACCGCATGGCCAAGGAACTGGGCGTGCGGGTCCTGGGGGCCGCCCCGTACGGGTTCTATAATTTCATCAACAAGACCAGACCCATCAAAACCCTGGCCGACATGAAAGGCCTTAAACTCCGGACCCTGCCCAACAGTCAGTTGACCATCAAGACCTGGGGAGCCTTGGGCGCTTCGGCCACGCCGGTTCCCTGGGCCGAGATTTATACGTCCATGAAGACCGGCGTTATCGACGGTCTGGGTCACACCCTGACCATCATGGTCGATCAGAAGTACTACGAAGTGGCCAAGTCCGTGACGCTGGACATGAGCATGGGCTGCGCCAATCTGTACCTGGTTAACGAAAAGTGGTATCAATCCTTGTCCGAGGCCGATAAAGCCATCATCAAGAGAGGCGCGGAGATGGGTTCGGCCGCGGAATTCGGCATCGCCACCTACCGCAACCGGGCCATCGCCGTGGAGACCTTGAAGAAGAACGGGGTCGAGGTTTCTGCCCTTTCCCCGGAGGAGAAAGCCAAGTTCCGAAAGACGGCGCACCAAGCCGTCATTCCCTGGGTCAAGGAAAAAGCCGGGGCGGAACTGGTGGACAAAGTGTTGAAGACCGTCGAGGCCCTGGCTCAAGGCCGATCCGGGAAATAAGCCGGCGGCTTAACATTTATGAATCCGGGCCCCGCCACCGCCTTCCGGCCGGGCGGGGTCCCCAACACGACCGGCCGGACCGATTCCTGACTGGTTAACGGTCCGGCTGGAGGGAACCGGGGCGTTTCTCATGGCCACGGAAAAAATACGCGGCGGATTCCGGTCTCTGGTCCGGGCGGCCGACCTGGTGATGAAGACGGCTATCGTGGCCGCCATGGCCGCCATCCTGCTGGTTATCTGTCTGCAGATTTTCTTCCGCTTCGTCCTCAACAATTCCCTGGCCTGGCCCGAGGAACTGGCCCGTTTCACCATGATCTGGTCTTCCCTGTTGGCCGCGGTGTACGTGCAGTTGGAACGCGGCCACCTGCGGGTCAACTTTTTCGTCGACAAACTCCCGCGGAAAGTCGCCTTCACCTTGGGCCTCCTGACCGATCTCCTGGTGATCGGATTCCTGGTGGCCGCGGTCATGGCCGGAATCCAGGAATCGTACGTCCTGATGGATCTGAAAACCGGAGCCTTGCGGATTTCCCGGAGCATCCCCTATCTGGCCGTGCCGGTCAGCGCCGCTCTGCTGGCTCTGGCCACGGCGATCCTGATCGTCAAGGACATCATGGAGTTCAAGCGGAAATGACCCTGTTCATTCTGATCGCCTCATTTTTTCTTCTGGTCGGCGCCGGAATGCCCATTGCCTTCGCCATCGGGGTCAGTTCCTTTTTCGCCTTGATGCATCAAGGCCTGCCCGTGGTGCTGATTTCCCACTATATGTTCGCCGGTCTGGATTCCTTCACCTTGTGCGCCGTACCCATGTTCATTCTGGCCGGAGAAATCATGCTCCAGGGCGGACTGACCCGCTCCCTGACCGATCTGGCCGATCTTCTGGTGGGTCGGATCCGGGGCGGCCTGGGGCATACCAACATCGTGGGCAGCATGTTTTTCGCCGGCATCACCGGTTCGGCTACGGCCGACTGTGCGGCCATCGGGTCCTTGCTCATCCCCGTCATGTCCGAACGGGGGTACGGCCGGGCTTACAGCACCGCGGTGACGATTGCCGGGGCCATCATCGGGCCGATCATCCCGCCCAGTCTGACCTTCATCATTTACGCCCTGGCCGTGGGCCAGATATCCATTGGCGGACTCTTTATGGCCGGCATCGTCCCCGGCCTTCTGACCGGACTGGGCCTGATGGTCGTCAACTACCGGATCAGCCGGAAGAGAAATTACGAACGGCGGACCTACGGCTATTCGAAGAGACAGATACTGGACATAGTGCGCAAATCAGCCATCGTTCTGGTCATGCCGGCCCTGATCGTCGGCGGCATCCTGTCCGGGATTTACACCGCCACCGAATCGGCGGCCGCGGCCGCGGCCTACGCTCTGATTATCGGCTTTGTCTTCTTCCGGCTGCTGAAACTCCGGCAGCTACCGGATATTTTTGTCAATTCAGCCAAGGTCACCGCCATCATGATCGTGCTGCTGGCCACCAGCAATATCTTCAGCTATGTCCTGGTCACGGAAAACGTGCCGGTCCTTTTGGCCGACCTAATGCACTCCCTGACGGATAACAAGTATATATTTTTATTCATATTGAACTGCATTCTCTTCGTGATCGGCTGTCTGGTCGATCTCTTTCCGGCCATTTTGATCTTCGGGCCCATCTTCGGGCCCATCGGCGCCAGTTATGGCGTGGACCCCCTGCATTTCGGGATCATTTTCTGCGTCAACCTGCTCATCGGCCTGAACACGCCGCCGGTTGGTTCGGGGCTGATGATCGGGGCCGCCCTGGGTGGAGTAACCGTCGAGGAACTGACCCGGGAGATGGTTCCTTTCCTGATCATCCAGGTGGTGGTCATGTTTCTGATCACCTACGTCCCCATCTTCACCCTGCTCATTCCGAAGATGGCCGGATTCTGAGCAGATGGTCACCCAGGTGGCGGCCCACGTAGGCCGGACGTCTTCCCCCCAGCCGCCCGACGAGCCGGGGCGGCTGGCCCGAATAACGTTTTTCATCGCGTTCATGACCAATAGAGGAGGCTTATCATGGCCATAAGGAAGATCAAGGAAGCCCGGCCCGTCACCGAACAGGACCTCATGCAGGTACAGGAATCGGTGGCGGCCATTCTGAAAAGAGTGCGAGAGGAGGGCGACGCCGCTCTTCGTTTCTACGCCAAAAAATTCGATAACTACGAAAAGCCCTTCCGGGTTTCCCGGGCGGAGGCGGCTCGGGCCCAGGACCGGCTCCCACCCCCGGTGATAGAGGAACTCGAATTCGCCATCGGTCAGGTCACGGCTTTCGCCAGGGAACAACGGGCCTGTCTGAAGGACACGGAAAAGGAATTCTTCCCCGGGTTTACCATGGGCCACCGGGTCTTGCCGGTTTCGTCCTGCGGCTGTTACGTCCCGGCCGGCCGGTATCCCTGCCTGACTTCGGCCGTAATGTCGGTCATTCCGGCCCAGGTGGCCGGGGTGAAAAGGATCGTGGTCTGCTCACCGCCCAGCCGGGACGGCGGCATCAACCCCGGCATCCTTTACACCCTGTATAAAATGGGCGTCGAGGAAATCTACTGCCTGGGCGGACCCCAGGCCATCGCGGCCCTGGCTTACGGCACCGAGACCATCCGGTCCGTGGACATGATCGCCGGGCCGGGCAATAAATTCGTCCAGGAAGCCAAGCGCCAGGTCTTCGGGCACTGCGGCATCGACTTCCTGGCGGGTCCGAGCGAAGTCCTGGTTCTGGCTGACGAGACCGCCCGGCCGGACTGGGTGGCGGCGGACCTCTTGGCCCAGGCCGAGCACGACCCCAACGCCCGGGCCGCCCTGGTAACCGATTCCGAAACCGTGGCCCGGGCCGTTCTGGACGAGGTCGAAAAGCAGTTGAAGGTTCTCGAGACCGAGGAAGTGGCCCGGGCCTCCTGGGAGGTCAAGGGCGAGGTGGCCGTGGCCGACACCATCGAGGAGTGCATCGCCTGGGCCAACGATTACGCTCCTGAGCACCTGGAAATCCACTGCCGCCAGCCCCGCGAAGTCATGGCCAAGCTGGAAAACTACGGCTCGCTTTTCTTGGGGGAACTGACGGCCGAGGTTTACGCGGACAAGATTTCCGGCACCAACCACATCCTGCCCACCGGCCGCTGTGCCCGGTACACGGGCGGGCTCTGGGTGGGCATGTTCCTCAAGATCATCACCCACCAGTCAGCGGACCTGAAGGCCTCTCTTAAGCTGGCCAAATACGCCGAGGATCAGGCTACCTTCGAAAGAATGGACGCCCATCGGCAGGCAGCCACCATCCGCCTTACTCAGTTGGCCAAATAACCGGCGTCAAACGAATTCGCCGATCCACCCATCACCAGTGAGGTGGGACCGCTTGAATTTACTGCAAGTGGCGGGAAAGGGGCAGCCCTCTCCCGCCGAGTGAAAAGTCGGTTTTCGACTTTTTACGAGGTTATCACATATATCGGTCATTTCAATTTGTCATTGACAGTTGTTTGTCATGATTGCCGGCGATTCCGGTTCGGTGGTCCTCCGGCAGAAACTCGACTATGATTTCTGTTAATATTTCAATAAAACCGATACAAATTAAATGTAGTAATTTATCTATTTATATTAATATATTGTTTATAAAGATTATTTTATTTGTCAGCCGGATCATTGACTTTACGGTGCCGAGTGAAGTGAAGCCGGGCGAACTGGTATTTGGCTTACCCGCGCTGTTCCATCAGGTCATCGCCCGGAAACGCTGACCGGAGAGGCCCGACCGCCGTTATCTCTCCAGGCGGCGTCATCGGGATAACAAAAAACCGTTGACAAAAACCGGTGCATGTGCATTTTTAGACAAGCGCGACTATCGGCCTGTTGGCCTTGATAATCCTAAACAATTCACATCCGACGAAAGGAGAAGCTATGCCGGCCGAAGAAATAAAAGGCATGCCCATCGCCAATAAAATCAGGGATGAAATCATCGCCCAGGTTCAGACTCTGAAGGCCAAAGGGGTTCAGCCCAAGCTGGCCGTGGTCCTGGTCGGCGATGACGAAGCCTCCAAGGTTTACGCCCAGTCCAAGGAGAAGGTCGGTGATAAACTCGGCGTCAAGGTGGAACTCACCGTCAAGCCGGCCTCGACTTCCGAAGACGAAGTGCTGGCTCTGGTTGACCAGCTTAACGCCGACCAGAGCGTGCAAGGCATACTTGTGGAACTGCCCCTGCCCAAGCATATTTCCAAGGAAAAAGTGATGGCCCGCCTCGATCCGGTCAAGGACGTGGACGGCGTGCATCCGGTCAACCGCGGCTATCTCCTCGGCGGTCAGGAACATCTGGCCCTGGTCCCGGCCACGCCGCTGGCCTGTATCGAGCTGATGGAGCGGGCCGGAGTTCAGCTTCGCGGCAAAAGGGTGGCCCTGGTCGGTCGAGGCGACACGGTAGGCCGGCCCCTGGCCAGCCTGTTGATCAAGCGTGACGCCACCATTACCGTCTGCCACACCAAAACCGTGGACCTGCCCTCGATCACCCGGACCGCGGAGATTGTAGTGGTGGCCGCCGGCGCGGCCGGTCTGGTCAAAGGCGACATGCTTTCGCCGGGCCAGGTAGTCATTGACGCCGGGATCAACGCCAAGGAAGGCGGCGGTATCTGCGGCGACGTCGAATATGAAACCGCTTCTCAAGTGGTCAAAGCCATCACCCCGGTGCCCGGCGGCGTGGGCAGTCTAACCACCAGCATCATAATGAACAACCTGCTCAAGGCCATCCATCTCCAGGGCCTGGCCTGATATCGTTTAAAGGAGGACCAACCATGCCCGAAGTCTACACCAAGGTCATCAACGACTTTCTAGCCGAAGCCTGTTCATCCAGCCCTACCCCCGGCGGCGGCAACGTCTCGGCCGTGGTCGGCACTCTCGGCGCCAGCATGATCGCCATGGTGGCCAACCTGACCCTGGGCAAGAAAGGCTATGAAGAGCGCCAGGATCAGGCCAAGGAAGTCCTGGACAAGGTGATGTCGGATTTAGAGGAACTAAAAGCCCTCACTTTAAAGGATATGGCCGCTTTTGACGAATACATGAAATGCTTCCGTATGCCTAAGAATACGGATGAAGAAAAGGCCGCCCGCCAGACCGCCATACAAGCCGCGGCCAAGAACGCCACGCTGATTCCCTTGAATATCTGCCAGGTCTGTCTGGACCTGCTCAAACAGGCCGACCGACTCTCCCGTTTCGGCAACAAGATGGCCATTTCCGACGTGGGCGTGGGGGCCTACGTCTGCGAAGCCGCTCTGCGGGCCTGCATGCTCTCCGTGGACATCAACCTTCCCGGCATCAAGGACCAGGAATTCGTCGCCGACGTGATCAACCGGCGGGCCAGGCTGTTTACGGAAGCCGAAGACTTTAAGATCAAGACCCTGACCTACGTCAAGGAGAAAATGGGCTGAATATCGTCAATCGCGCTTCTGCTTGACCGACCGGGGCGGGACTGGCCCCTGCCCTGGTTTTTGTCCCTGATATTCCTAAATTTCATTGCCTTGCCCCTCTGCTCCTGATAGACTGACAACTGTGCGAATCAATTTGCGCTCCCCCAAGGCGTTTTATCTTTAAGAGGCGTCAGATGGAGAAGCAGACCAGGTTTTCTATTTGGTACATTCTGTTGGCCTTCTGGGCCGTGATGATCATCCAGAGCTTCATCAACCAGGCTTTTGAGATAAAACATGTCCCTTACAGCGAATTCATGACCGCCCTCGAGTCCGGCCGCATCGTGGAGATCGCCATCACCCAGAACCGCATCCAGGGGAAGATGCGCACGGGTAATCGCGACGAAATTCAGGAATTCACCACGGTCAGGGTGGACCCCGAGTTTTCCCAGCTTCTGACCAAGTATAACGTTAAATTCAAAGGCGTTATCGAAAGCACTTTTATCCGTGATCTTATGAGCTGGATACTGCCCATCCTGGTCTTCATGGGCATCTGGTATTACTTCTTCCGCCGCATGGGCTCCCAGCAGGGTTTCTTGTCCTTGGGTAAGAACAAGGCCAAGGTCTACATGATCGAGGATTTGAACGTTACCTTCAACGACGTGGCCGGTCTGGACGAGGCCAAGGAAGAACTCCAGGAAGTGGTGGAATTCCTGAAAAATCCAGGTAAATTCACCCGTCTGGGCGGCAAACTACCCAAGGGTGTGCTCCTGGTGGGACCTCCCGGCACGGGCAAGACCATGCTGGCCAAGGCCGTGGCCGGCCAGAGCGGCGTACCTTTTTTCAGCCTGTCCGGGTCCGAATTCGTGGAAATGTTCGTGGGTCTGGGCGCGGCCCGGGTGCGGGACCTTTTTCAGCAGGCCAAAAGCAAGGCCCCGTGCATCGTCTTTATTGACGAACTGGACGCCCTGGGCAAGGCCCGCGGCGGGGTGTCCGTGGGCGGACATGATGAACGGGAGCAGACCTTGAATCAACTTCTGGTCGAAATGGACGGCTTCGATCCCACTGCCGGGGTCATCCTCATGGCCGCCACCAACCGCCCGGAAATACTGGACCCGGCCCTGCTCAGGCCGGGACGCTTCGACCGCCAGATTTTAGTGGACAAGCCGGACAAGAAAGGCCGGCAGGAGATTCTGCGGGTTCATATGCGCGACGTCAAGGTCGCCGCCGACCTGGACGTGGCCGGACTGGCCGCCATGACGCCCGGCTTTGCCGGCGCCGATCTGGCTAACTTGGTCAACGAAGCCGCGTTGCTGGCGGTGCGCCGGAACAAGGATGAAGTGACCATCGACGAATTCCGGGAGGCGGTCGAACGGGTGATCGCCGGACTGGAGAAGAAGAACCGCCTGATCAACGAACATGAACGCCAGGTAGTGGCTTATCACGAAGTCGGCCACGCCCTGACGGGTCTTTCCCTGCCCGGCGCGGACACGGTCCAGAAAATCACTATCGTCCCCCGCGGCGTGGCCGCCCTGGGCTACACTTTGAACGTGCCCACCGAAGAACGTTTTTTAATGACCAGATCGGAACTGCTGGACCGGATCGCCATGGCCCTGGGGGGCCGGGCCGCCGAGGCCATCGTCTTTGGCGACGTTTCCACCGGCGCCCATAATGACTTGGCCAAGGCTACGGATATTGCCCGGGGAATGGTCAAGGAATACGGCATGGACGATAAACTGGGCCAGGTCTACCTCGAACCCGAACGCCAGGCCAGATTCTTGAATTTACCCGGCGCCAGCGGCCCCAGGCCGTACAGTGAGGAAACCGCCCGGGAGATTGATCAGGCCGTGCGCCGGATAATTGACCAACAATACGCCCGGGCCGAGGCCATCTTGAAAGAGCGGCGGACGGTACTCGATAAAGGAGCCCTGCTGCTGTTGGAAAAAGAAAAGATGGAAGGGAACGAACTGGAGGCCATTTTGCGGGCGCACGGATTCGAACCCTTGTCCGGTTCTTCACCAATGATCGCCGCCGGAGGGGCTGGAGGACAAATTAATTGAGTCCGAACCGTTTCACCAGGACTCGGCGGAAGCGGGGCTGGTAGATAAGGTCAAAGGTCGCGGCCTTGTCGGGAAAGAGACGCATGGCCTTGGCCCGGACCCGCCTCACCAGTTCCTGGGCCTGTTCGCGATCGAGCGGCGCCGCCTGGAGGTACAACAAGGCCAGGTCCACGGTGCGGGACAGTTCCCGGATGCGGCGTTCTTCTTCGGCCAGGGCCTGAGGATCGATCATGAAGCCCATTTTAACGCAGGCGCGGCCGGAAGGAAAGAAGTTCCACGACCTCGACGTGGCAGTCTTTCTTGAACCAGAAGCGGGGATGTGCTAAAAAGCTAGCTGGCGGTGTTTCAGAACCATGAAGGGTCTTGTCCTCAGATGGTTTATCAGCGCCCTTTCCTTGTTGCTGGTCAGCCACCTTGTACCTGGCTTTGAAGTCAGAAGTCTTTTTTCCGCCCTGGTGGCGGCCGTGGTTTTAGGCATCCTGAACGCGGTCGTGCGGCCTCTGCTCATCATCCTGACCCTGCCTTTGACCTTTCTCACCCTGGGACTGTTCGTCTTCGTCATAAACGCCCTCATTCTTTGGCTGATGTCCGGAATAATCAAAGGCATCGAGATCGCCGGCTTCTGGCCGGCCCTGGGCGGAGCGATCATACTGAGCCTTATAAACTGGTTAACCAGTTCCATGATAGACGACTCCGGCCGGGTGCGTTATATTGACCTTAAGCCCGGTCCGGACGGGAAATGGTCTTGAAACCGCTGCTTACTCAACAGGGAGGCTAGGGAAAAGATATGGCCCAGATTGACGCCTTTTTCAAGTTGATGGCCGACCAGGGCGCTTCCGACTTGCATATGGCCACCGGCAATCAGCCCATTCTGCGCATTCGCGGCGAACTGGAGCGGGTGAAGTTCAAAACCCTGGAAAACGAAGACCTTAAAAAGATGCTCTACGAGATCGCTCCGGAGGAGAAGATCAAGGTCTTCGAGGAAACCGGCGACGTGGACTTCGCCTACGAGATTCCCGGCCTGGCCAGGTACCGGGCCAACTTTTTCAATCAGAAATGGGGTATCGGCGCGGTCTTTAGGGAGATTCCCAGCAAGATATTGACCGCCGACGAACTGGGGCTGCCGGGCGTGGTGAAAAAACTGGCCGTCCTGCCCAAGGGGCTGGTCCTGGTCACCGGTCCGACCGGCAGCGGCAAGTCCACCACCCTGGCGGCCATCGTGGACGAGTCCAACAAGAAGCGAAAAGACCATATCATCACCATCGAAGACCCCATCGAGTTCGTGCATCAGAGCCAGGGCTGCCTGGTCAACCACCGCGAGGTGGGCATGCACACCAAATCGTTTTCCGCGGCCCTGCGCGGCGCCCTGCGCGAAGACCCGGACATCATCCTGGTGGGCGAAATGCGCGATCTCGAGACCATTTCCCTGGCCATCGAAGCCTCCAATACCGGCCACCTGGTCTTCGGCACCCTGCACACCAACAGCGCGGCTAAAACCGTGGACCGCGTGGTCGAAGTCTTTCCGGCCAACCAGCAGGCCCAGATACGTTCGTCTCTGGCCGACGGCCTGAGGGCCGTGGTCTCCCAGACCCTGTTCAAACGCATAGACAAGAAAGGACGCGTGGCCGCCCTCGAGATCATGCTGGCCACGCCGGCCGTGCGCAACCTCATCCGGGAAAGCAAGACCTTCCAGATTCCCTCGGTCATCCAGACCGGGAAGAAATTCGGCATGCAGTCCATAGACGACGCCATCATGGACCATATGCTCAACGGACGGATAGACCCGGACGACGCCTACAACAAGTGCATTGACAAGGGCAAATTCAGGCAATATATCACCCGCGCGCCCGACGACTTCACCGACGTGTAAGGGAGGAACCTGGACATGCAGCAGGCTCAGACCGATTACATCCTGGGCAAGATGCTCGAATCCCACGCCAACGTCTCGGACCTTAACATTACCGTGGGCCGGCCGTTTCAGGTGGAATCGTCCGGCCAGCTCGTACCGGTCCAGTTCAAGCCCAGGATCGAGGAACTGACCCCTTTTCAATCCGAAGTTTTCGCCATGAACCTGATGCGAGGCGACCGCCGCCTGACCGAAATTCTCCTGCGGGAAGGTTCCTGCGACATGTCCTACCAGGTGGCGGGCAAGGCCAGGTTCAGGGTCAACGTCTTTTCCCAGCGCAGTCGCTACTCCACGGTCATGCGCAAACTGGAAACCACCATCCCGACCTTCGACCAGCTCAAACTGCCTCCGGCCTTTAAGATGATGGCCAAGGAAAAGAACGGGATCATCCTGGTGACCGGGGCCACGGGCAGCGGCAAGACCACTTCCCTGGCCGCTCTGCTCAACGATATCAACGAATCCCTGGCCGTGCACGTGGTCACCCTGGAAGACCCGGTGGAATACGTCCATCCGCATAAGAAATCCACCTTCAACCAGAGAGAGATGGGCCAGGACTTCGACACCTTCGCCAATGGACTCCGGGCCGCCCTCCGCCAGGCCCCCAAGGTGATTCTGGTGGGCGAAATGCGCGACCGGGAAACAGTGGAGATCGGCCTGTCCGCGGCCGAGACCGGCCACTTGGTGCTCTCCACCTTGCACACCGTGGACGCCGGCTCGACCATCAACCGTATCGTGGGCATGTTCGAACAGGAGGAAGAGCAGCAGATCCGCATCCGCCTGGCCGACACCGTGCGCTGGATCTGCTGCCAGCGCCTGTTGCCCAAAGTCGGTGGAGGCCGAGTGGCCGCCTTCGAGGTCATGGGCATGAACCTGAACATAAAGGACATGATCCTCAACGGCGAGACCGAGGACAAGACCATTTACAACACCATCAAGGGACTCCGCGCCTTCGGCATGATGACTTTCGACCAGTACATTCTGGAACTATACGAACAGGAGCTCATCACCGAAGAAACGGCCCGACTCTACTCTTCCAAGAAGGCGGTGATCGGTCAGGGCATTGACCAGATCAAGGCCCGGCGGGGTGAAAAGACCACCAGCATCGAAGGCTTGAAGCTGGAAGAAGAAGCCCTCGAACAGAAAAAGAAGCGTTGAAGCTGAGACGGACCATTACAGGCTGACGCCCGGAGGTGGGAATGAGGGTTCAATGCGAGCACTGCCAGGCTGTTCTGAACATACCGGACGATAAACTCACGCCTGGCGTGGACTTTTCCTTCAACTGCCCTAAATGCAAGAACCGCAACACCGTCCACGTGCCTGAAGCCGGAAGCGGAGGCGAGGCCGCTCCCGCGGCGCCGGAGGATCGCCTCGAGACCGCCGCCCCCCCGACAGCTCCCGCCGAAGAGGAGGAAGAAGGAGCCATAGGCGAATTCTATGAGGAAGGAGCCAAACTGGCCCTGATCTGCTTTGATCCGGGGCCGACCAGGGAGAATCTGGTCCAGATAATGAAAGATCTGGAATTCGTGCCGGTGCGCCCGGTTTCGGTCCGGGATGCCTTGAAACGTCTGCGGGTGACCTTGTTTAACGTGGTCCTGCTGCACGAAGGCTTCAACGGTCAGAACCGGGACAACAACTCGATCTGGCGGTTCTTTCTGCCCATGGAAACGCATCTGCGGCGCCGCACCTTCCTGGCCTATTTCGGCCAGAATTTCACTTCCCTGGACAACATGACCGCCTTCGCCCTTTCCGTCAACGCGGTGATCAACCTGGCGGATGAGGCCCATTTTTCCAAGATCATTTATCGCGGTCTGGCGGAGTACGAACGTTTCTACAAGGTCTTCTTTGACGTCATGCGGGAACTGGGCAAGACTTAATGGAGGCCGAGCGAAAGAAAATCCGACTGACTTCCTGCGTGGAGGCCATTGTCGCGCTGCATGAATCCCTGGTCAGAACTAATATCGACACGGAGCTGATCGCTAAATTCAAACAACTGGAAAAGACGTTGCGGACCATCCAATTGGATGAGGTCTCGGATCTGGACATAGAAAGAGTGGAACAGGCCACCAACCGTCTGATGAGAGAACTCAAGTTTTTTTACGATGCCAGGGACAGCAATATCCATTCCGGAGCACTGCACTGACGTGATGGTTCGTACTCGTTTTTCCAGGGTCCATGAAACTCTTTGACCTTTCTTCCCAGGAAAGACAAAGCCTCAAGAAATTCCTGGCCTGGCACCTGGGATATGTCGGGTACGTTTGTATCTTCAGTTACCTGATTTATAAACTGCACCTGTTCAAAGCTTATTGGTTCCTGAAGGAATCCTGGATTCTTAACATGGTGGCGCCGGCTCATACCATCATTTTCATCTTAATCAGCCCGTACCGCCGCAACTGGATTACGGCCCTCAAAAATACGTACAAAGCCCTGGACGGAGACCCGGTGTTCTGTTTCATGGCCCTGTTCATTTTCCTGGTGGGATTTTATTTGTACAACGGTCTTATCTGGGGCTTGGGCAGCCTGGTCCCTTCGATCTTCTTCACTTGAAAACCCCGGCGCCCGATCACCGCCTCTTTTCCGATCTCGGGGCTTGTTTGACCCTGGTAATTTTTTCCCTGACCTACTGTATCTTGAGCCCGGCGGTTCCGGCCTGGACCGCTGGCCTGGTCGTGGCCGCTCTTCAAGAACCAGCCAGTCTCGATCCACATCAGGACCTGGACCCTTACGCCTGGACCTACATCTTCCCTTGTTATCAGCGCTTGGTGGGTTTCAAAGCCCGCTCCACCGAACCGGCGCCTTCTCTGGCCGCCACATGGCGGGTTTCGGACGACGGCCGTCTATACACTTTCATCATCAAGGAAGGCTTCACTTTTTCAGACGGTAAACCGGTCAACGCCGAGGCGGTCCGCTTTTCTTTCAGCCGGGCCACGCGACTCAACCGGGCCGGCCCGGCCGCCTTCCCTTATTTATCCGGTCTGGAGGTGCTGGGACCCAACACTATCCGGTTCCACCTCGACCGGCCCTGGCCCGCCTTCCCGGCGGCCCTGGCCACCGCGCCGGCTTCCATCGTCAGTCCGGGCATCCAGGACCAGCCGCCCGGCTTCCTGGATCGGCGCTCTCTCGGGTCCGGCTTATATACCGTCAAGGACTGGCGGGCCGGACGGGAGATCGTTCTCGAAGCCAGAACCGATCTGGTCAGCCGACCCAGGATCGATCGACTGCAAACGCTTCTAGTCTCAAGACAGGACCAGCTCAGGGAGATGCTATGTGACGGCCGGGTCGATCTGGCCTTGAACCTGGACCAGGACACCGTCTTGCTCATCAAGGATGAACCTCGACTCGAAGTCCAGACCGCGGCCACCTGCCATATTCATTTCCTGGCCCTGAATGTGCGGCGTCCCTGGCTGGATCGTGTCGAAGCGCGGCGCGCCTTGGCCCAGGCCATCGATCGCCAGCAACTGATCGAAACCGCCGGGGACACGGTCGCGATGAAAATGTTCGGCCCCATTCCCAAAGGCCTGTGGGGACGTCACCCGGATTTAGCTCAATACGATTACTCGCCCCGGGAAGCATCGAGTCTTCTTGATTCGAACGGCCGGCCCGGCCGGGATTTGATTTTTTTGTACAACCCCGTCTTGATCCAAACCAAGGTGGCGGAAACGATAAGGTTGAACCTCGAAACCCTGGGACTGAAAACAGTCCTGCTGCCCTCGTCCACCCCCGAAGCCCGGACTCGTTGGGCCTCGGGCGATTACGACCTGCTGTTGAGCACTTGGCGGCCGGTGCAAGCGGCCCCGGAAGCGGTTCTGGAGAAATTCTTTTCACCGGAAGCCATCGGCCCGGAAGACAATGCCGCCTTTTACCGAAACCTGGATGTTGGACGTCTTTTAAAGGAAGCCTATGCCCAGAACGATAAAAGACGCCGGCTCTCCTTGTTACATCAGATTCAAATCAGGGTCGTCGAAGACGTTCCTTACGTTTTCCTGTACCAGAGCGGATACCGGGTCGGGTTATCGAGAAACTTCCAGGGGTATTACCTTAATCCGCACCTGCCCGAGGTTCTTCCTCTCGACCAGATGGGCCCGGCGCCGACCCTAAAGATTAAACCGACCCCTCCCCCTGGGCCGGAGGTTAAAAAAGAGAAGCCGGACTCGAAAGAAGCAGAGAAACCTGAAACTCTTTCACCTCCTCACGGACCGGTCGAAAAGGGCATCAACCTGTGAGTTTACGGATAGGCCATTTTGGGTCTTGACGTGTAGGTTTTCACCTCAATATGCTTCAATTACCTGGATAGTCTCAACGTCATAGCCTATTCAATTTGAACGTTCTGCCTCCTGACGATCTCTTTTAATTTCAGAAACTACATGCTGTTCGCGGAGCACATGCTTCAATATCTTGCCTATAGCTGATTTGGGGATTTCCGATCTGAACTCAACCATGGTCGGCCACTTATACTTGGCCAGTTTGTCGCCGCAGTACTCGATTATCTCTTCCTCGGTAACGGTTGATCCTTCTTTAGGGACTATTATAAGTTTAACCTGCTCGCCTCTGGTCGGATGCGGTACACCGATGGCGGCGACATCGGCGACTTTCGGATGCTCTAAATATATTTTCTCTATTTCAAGAGGATAGACATTGTAGCCGCCGGAAATGACCATATCCTTTTTCCGGTCCACCACATAAAAATACCCGTCCTCATCCATTTTTCCGATGTCGCCGGAGTGAAGCCACCCCCCCTTCAGGGCTTTGGCCGTTTCGTCAGGCAGGCCCAGGTAGCCCTTCATGATCTGAGGGCCTTTGAACACAATCTCCCCGATCTCTCCGACGGGAACTTCTGTTTCTCCATCATTTAAATCCACGACCCGGGCCAGGGTATTAGAAATTGGAACTCCGACGCTGCCCGGCTTCCGCAACCCACCGAAGGGATTTATGTGGGTAATTGGTGAAGCCTCGGTCATTCCGTATCCTTCCGAAAAAGGACACCCTGTCTTTTCTTCGATCTTGAGCAGCACATCGACCGGAAGAGCGCCGCCTCCGGATCCGCAAAGCTTAATGCATTTCATATCGACCTGGTCAAAATCCGGGTGGTTGAGGATTCCCAAGAACATGGTGGGGACAAGGTAAACGATGCTGGGCTTGAATTTCCTTATCGCTTCAAGAAGCTCGGTTGGCTGCGGTTTGGGAATCACAATCTGTGTCCACCCCATTAGTATCGAGGCGTTCATGGCCGCCGTCAGTCCGAAGGCATGAAAATAGGGCGGAGCGGCCAGGCATATTTGTTTATTCCCCTTCATTCCCGGAAACCAGGCGGTGAACTGCTGGGTATTATAGCTTATATTGCGGTGGGTCAAAATAGCCCCTTTTGAGACACCGGTTGTTCCTCCGGTATATTGGTACATGGCGACATCGTCAAGATCGAGTTCAACGGCCGGCGGATTGGGAGGGGTTTCGGAGAGAATATCTTTCCATTTGTACACATCATCGGCGGGTTTAACAACCGCGGCCAGCTTTTTCTTTTTTGCCACCAGTCTGAACAGATAATTCTTAGGAAAGGGGAGATAATCTCCTATGGAAGTGTAGATTATCTGCCTGATACCCGTCTTTTTTCTAAGATCGATCATCCTGTTGCCAAGAAGGTCCAGGGTTATGAGAACACGCGCGCCGGAATTGTTGAATTGATTTTCAAGCTCCCGGTCGGAATAAAGTGGATTGTTCATGACAACTATGGCGCCGATCTTGTGTGTGGCATAATAGCTGATAACGCAGGGAATCACGTTGGGCAAAAGAATGGCCACCCTGTCCCCTTTCTTTATTCCGAAACCGGAAAGGCGAGTGGCCAAACGGTTCACGCTGTTCTCGAGATCCTTAAATGACATCTTATATCCCTGGAAGATAAGCGCATCCTCGTTCGGCCGTTGTTTTGCCCACCTTTCCAGGAAATCCGTGAGAAGGGTATCTTCAAACTTGATCTCTTCCGGAACACCCTCCACATAGTGCTCCAGCCACGGCCTATCTCGAAATGTTTTTCCAGCCATTGGATTTTATCCTCCATGTCTGATAGTCATACGGTGAAACTCAAGATCCATGGCGAAAAATTTACATAGAAAATCCCCTTCCCCAATCCTCGCCTTGATAAAAGGAGATGGGTGGGGAGATTTTATGTTTCGCTGTGACCGACCTCAATCATAGCCTTTCCCGTGGCGCCAATTCTTGATTAGAATCCTTGTTCGGACCTGGCAATAATGAGGTCCTGGAGTCCTTTGCTTAGATCGACGAAATAAGTGCTGTAGCCGGCGACCCGCACGATCAGGTTGCCGTGTTTTTCGGGGTGCTTTTGGGCGTCAATCAGCGTATTTCTGTCCACGACGTTGAACTGAATGTGAGGAACCCCCATCTCACACCAGGACCTCAGGTAATTGATAAACTGTTTTTTGTTTTCCCCTTCCAGAAACTGGGGCAGGAATTTCTGATTCAGGAGTTGATTGAGGGGCTTGATTTTGGAGCAGGAGGCCAGAACCGCGGTAGGACCGTTGGTGTCCCGGCCGATCATCGGCGACAGCGTGGCGTCGGCAAAGGGGTCGCCGTCTTTCCTGCCGTCGGGCGTGGCCGGTGTACCGGGCGCCAGACCGTAGGTTGCGGATACACCGCTGCCGTCGCTTCTCCATTGGGCCCCGAACTCGTTGGTGAACTCCGCGTAGACGGCCTCCGAACGCTCGTGCACCTCCTTGGCCAGGAAATCCACATAGTCGTCGTCGTTTCCAAATTTGGGAATCCGGGTGATGACCCTCTGGCGGAGGTCTTCATGTCCCTCCCAGTTCCGGTCCAGGATGTCGATGAACTCCCACATGGTCAATTCCCGGTCGTCGAAAACCAGTTTCTTGATGGCGGCCAGGGAATCGGCCACGTTGGTCGGTCCGATGATGATATTATAGCAGTTGATCTTTGACGTGCTGTAGGCCCACTCCTTGGCGTCCTGCCCCCGTTCAATGCAACCATCGATCAGGGCCGACAAAAAGGGCCTGGGCGCATATTTCCTGTAGAGCGATCGAGAGGCATTTTCCATCTTGACCATCTTGCCGAAGAAGAACCTGACCTGTTCGAGATACGCGTCCATGACCTCCCCGATGTCGGTGAAGGTTTCGGGGTCGGGCGTCGGCGCGCCGTATTGCTCGCCTGTTTTCGGATTCACGCCCCGGTGCAGGGCCCACCAGAGACATTTGGGCAGGACAAAGTAGCCGGAGGCGCGCCGGGCATTATTGTTTTTCCCCGGAATATCTAGATACACGCAACCCATCACGTTATAATTACGAGCATCTTCGATGGGAGTGCCCCATTCATGAATGAGGGGAATCAGGACCTCGTCGTTAAACAGGGAAGGATACCCGCAGCCGGTTCTGATGACATCCGTGGCCGCTGAGAGAAGCGCTTCCGGGGTGTTCTTGTTGACGCGAAGGGCAATCGTCGGCTGAAGGGTGTGAATCCCCTTGGACGCTTCGAGAATTATATAAGTCATGTCGTTGGTCACGTCATTTCCATCTTGGTCGATGCCACCCAGGGTGATCCCCTCGAGCTGCTGAACCCCACCGTAGATGCCGGTGATCATGGGAGAAAACCACTCCCCCGATTCTTCGTAATGCAAGAATAAATGCTGAATCAATTCAATCGCTTCTTTTCTGTCAATCCTACCTTCCGCGATATCTTTTTGGTAAAAGGGATTAAAAAGCAGGTCGGGCCGCCCGCCGCAGGTAAGGGTGGCAAATTCAATCTGTCCTTTGATCAAATTAACAAACCAAAAGAACTGACAGGCCTCCTGCAGTGTCTCCGGCGGGTTTTCAGGCACCCGGTCGCAAACCCCGGCGATCTGCTCCAGCTCTTGCTTCCTTTTGGTATCCGCTTCCTTGGCCGCGTCCTCCCTGGCCCTCTGGGCATATCTCCTGGCGAAAGCGATGGCCCCATCCAGGCTGATCAGAACGCTCTGCAAGAAATCGTGCTGATCGATATAATTGTCGGGAATGTTGGCGATCACCTCCCGCAGCCTGGCCTCTGCCTCTTTCTTGAGCCCCTTAAAACCTAGCTTGAACATCTTTTCAAAGTTCGGCACGGCCCCTTCGTCCCAGTGAGACCAGAGAAAGGTTCCCTCATATTTGAAGTATTTTCCCAGATCCCCCTTAAAGGCATTCTTGCGCAAGTCGCTTAAGGTCTTGCCTTTCCAGTAGGCCACGATCTTCTCCATCTCCGCGCGACCCTCGTCATCCAGAATCTCGCGGGCGTCATCCGCGTTCATGGCCCGCCAGGGAGATTCCCAGTTCACCTCGATAGGATAGTAAAGCTCGTCCGGGGTCGCCCCCGAATGGCCGACGATACGCTCGTGGGGCATAATATAAACGGGCAGATTCCGCAGGATGTGCGCCAGGGCCTTGGCGCGGCGCAGGACCATGGGCTCGCCTTCCGTTTCCTTGAATGATTCGGTCAAAAGGCGGTTTCTGACAACATTCAGCCGGATGCTCGTCCGATACATCCCCCGGGTGTGCTCATCCTTTTCATACCCCTGCCGGACATTTCTGGCCACCTTGATGGAGACACTTTCCCTGAGCAGGCGAAGCTCATCGCCGAGGTCCGGCCACGGTGTCTCCTTTTTAGCCGCTACTGAACTCATTTCCCCCTCCCTGGTTTTATTAAGGCGTTAAAACCCCTGTTCAGACCTGGCTATAATATGGTCCTGCAGGCCTTTGCTGAGATCGACAAAATAAGTGCTGTAGCCGGCGACCCGTACGATCAGGTTGCCGTGCTTTTCCGGGTGCTTTTGGGCGTCAATCAACGTGTTCCTGTCCACGACGTTGAACTGAACATGGGGCACCCCCATCTCGCACCAGGACCTCAGGTAATTGATAAACTGTTTTTTATTTTCCCTTTCCAGAAACTGGGGAAGGAATTTCTGATTCAGGAGTTGATTGAGGGGCTTGATTTTGGAGCAGGAGGCCAGAACCGCGGTGGGACCGTTGGTGTCCCGGCCGATCATCGGCGACAGCGTGGCGTCGGCAAAGGGGTCGCCGTCTTTCCTGCCGTCGGGCGTGGCCGGCGTGCTGATGGCCAGACCGTAGGTCGCGGATACGCCGCTGCCGTCACCCCTCCATTTGGCGCCGTGCTCATTGGTGAACTCCTGATAGACGGCTTCCGAACGTTCGTGCACCTCCTTGGCCAGGAAATCCACGTAGTCGTCGTCGTTGCCAAACTTGGGAATCCGGGTGATGACCCTCTGGCGGAGGTCTTCGTGTCCCTCCCAGTTCCGGTCCAGGATGTCGATGAACTCCCGCATAGTCAATTCCCGGTCGTCGAAAACTAGTTTCTTGATGGCGGCCAGGGAATCGGCCACGTTGGTCGGTCCGACAATGATGTTAAAAGCGTTGATGGAGGACGTGGTCTCGGCCCACTCCTGGGTATCCTGCCCGCGTTCTATGCTGCCGTCCATGAGGGCCGACAAAAAGGGCCTGGGCGCGTATTTTCTGTAAAGGGATCGAGAGGTATTTTCCAGTTTGACCATCTTGCCGAAAAAGAATCTGACCTGCTCGAGGTAGGCGTCCATGACCTCCCCGATGTCGGTGAAGGTGTCGGGGTCGGGCGTCGGCGCGCCGTATTGCTCGCCTGTTTTCGGATTTACGCCCCGGTGCAGGGCCCACCAGAGACATTTCGGCAGGACAAAATAGCCGGAGGCGCGCCGGGCATTCGTGTTTTTCCCGGGGATGTCGAGGTACACGCAACCGGGCACATGGTAGTTTCTCGCGTCCTTCAGAGGTGTGCCCCAGTTATTGATGAGGGGCACCATGACTTCGTCGTTAAAAAGGGAGGGGTAGCCAATTCCCGTTCTTATGACCTCCGTGGCCGCTGAAAGCAGTTCAACCGGGGTACCTTTGTGCACCCTTAAGGCAATGGTCGGCTGAAGCTGACGCAGTCCCTTGCCTGCTTCGAGGGCGATATAGGTCATCTCATTGGTCACGTCATTTCCGTCTTCGTCGATACCACCCAGGGTGATCCCCTCGAGCTGCTGGACCCCACCGTAGATGCCGGTGATCATCGGAGAAAACCACTCCCCCGATTCCTCGTAATGCACGAACATATGTTGCATCAATTCAACGGCTTCCTTCCTGGTGATCCTCCCTTCCGCCAGATCTTTTTGGTAAAAAGGATAAAACAAAAGGTCAAACCGTCCGCCGCCTCCGAGGTTGGCAAACTCAATCTGTCCCTTGATCAAATAAATAAACCAAAAAAACTGAAGGGCTTCCTGCAGTGTCTCCGGCGGGTTTTCAGGCACCCGGTCGCAAACCCTGGCGATCTGCTCCAGCTCTTTCTTTCTTCTGGGATCGGCTTCCTTGGCCGCGTCCTCGCTGGCCCTTTGGGCATATCTCTTGGCGAAAGCGATGGCCCCATCCAGGCTGATCAGAACGCTCTGTAAGAAATCATGCTGATCGATATAATTGTCGGGAATGCCGGCGATGACCTCTTGCAGCCTGGCCTCCGCCTCTTTTTTGAGCCCCTTCAGGCCTATTCTGAACAGCCTTTCAAAATTCGGCATGGACCCGGAGTCAAAAAGGGACCAGAGGAATGTTCCCTCATATTTGAAGTATTTTTCCAGATCCCCCTTAAAGGCATTCTTGTGCAGGTCGCTTAAGGTCTTGCCTTTCCAGTATTTAAAAATCTCCTCCATCTCCGCGCGACCCTCGTCATCCAGAATCTCGCGGGCGTCATCCGCGTTCATGGCCCGCCAGGCCGATTTCCAGTTGACCTCTATAGGATAAAAAAGATCGTCCGGGGTCGCCCCGGAATGGCCGACGATACGTTCGTGGGGCATGATATAAACGGGCAGATTCCGCAGGATGTGCGCCAGGGCCTTGGCCCGGCGCAGGACCATGGGCTCGCCTTCCGTCGCCTGGTACGCTTCGGTCAAAAGGCGGTTTCTGACCACATTTAACCGGATGCTCGTCCGATACATCCCCCGGGTGTGTTCATCCTTTACATACCCCTGCCGGACGTTTCTGGCCACCTTGACCGAGACGCTTTCCCTGAGCAGCCGAAGCTCATCGCTGAGGTCCGGCCACGGTGTCTCTTTATTAATCGCTACTGAACTCATGTTCCCCTCCCTGGTTTTATTAAGGCGTTAAAATCCCTGTTCAGACCTGGCAATAATATGGTCCTGGAGGCCCTTGCTGAGATCGACAAAATAGGTGCTGTAGCCGGCGACCCGCACGATCAGGTGGCCGTGCTTTTCCGGGTGTTTTTGGGCGTCAATCAGCGTATTTCTGTCCACGACGTTGAACTGAATATGGGGAACCTTCATCTCGCACCAGGACCTCAGGTAGCTCAAAAAAACATCTTTGTGTTCGTCATCCAGGAATTTTGGCGGAAACTTCTGATTCAAGAGTTGGTTGTATCCTTTTAACGGATCGATTTTCGCGCAGGAGGCCAGAACCGCGGTAGGACCGTTGGTGTCCCGGCCGATCATCGGCGACAGCGTGGCGTCGGCAAAGGGCTCGCCGTCTTTCCTGCCGTCGGGCGTGGCCGGCGTCTCACGGGAAAGTCCATAGGTGGCGGATACGGCGCTTCCGTCGCCGTGATAGTTGAGTCCATGTTCATCCTTGAATTCTTGAATAACCTCTTCGGTGCGTTCGTGAACCTCTTTGGCCAGGAGGTCCACATAGTCGTCGTCGTTTCCAAACTTGGGAATCCGGGTGATGACCCTTTGGCGGAGGTCTTCATGTCCCTCCCAGTTCCGATCCAGGATGGCGATGAACTCCCGCATGGTCAATTCCCGGTCGTCGAAAACCAGTTTCTGGATGGCCGCCAGGGAATCGGCCACGTTGGTTGGTCCGATGATGAGGTTGAAGGAGTTCAGGTTGGAAGGATAGGCCCATCTTCTGGCCTCCTTCCCCTGCTCGAGGCAGCCGTCCAGAAAAGCGGATAGAAACGGCCTGGGCGCATATCTCTGGTATAACCCGCGGCCGGTGCTTTCCAGCTTGACCATCTTGCCGAAGAAGAATCTGACCTGCTCGAGATAGGCGTCCATGACCTCCCTGATGTCGGTGAAGGTTTCGGGGTCGGGCGTCGGCGCGCCGTATTGCTCGCCTGTTTTCGGATTTACGCCTTGGTGCAGCGCCCACCAGAGACATTTCGGCAGGACAAAATAACCGGAGGCCCTGCGCACCTGATTCTTGCCGGGAATTTCAAGATAAACGCATCCACTACTTGAATATTTATGAATATCCTCTTCAGCCACCTTCCATTTTCGCAGGAGGGGCATAATCACCTCATCATTGAAAAGAGAAGGATAACCACAGCCGGTTCTTATAAGATCAGTGGCCGCCGCAAGCAGTTCCTTGGGCGTATTTTTGTGGACCCTGAGCGCGATGGTCGGCTGAAGGATATGAAGCCGCCGGGAAGCCTCGAGCACGATATAGGTCATCTCGTTCGTGATATCATGGCCGCGGGCATCCTGGCCGCCCAGGGTGATCCCTTCGAGCTGCTGGACGCCTCCGTAGATGCCGGTGATCATCGGCGAATACCACATCCCCGCCTCTTCGAACTTCAGCAGGAGATGTTGCATCAGCTCGACGGCCTCCTCCCGGGTGATCCGTCCCTCGGCCACGTCTTTTTGGTAATACGGGTCAAAGAGAATATCGAAACGGGCGCCGCACCCGAGGCTCACGAGTTCGATCTGTCTGGAAATCAGGTTGACGAACCAGAAGGACTGCAGCGCCTCATAATATGTCGTTGCCGGTTGCGCGGGTACGCGGGTGCAAATCCTGGCGATCTCTTCAAGCTGCTTTTTTCTGGCCTCATTCTTTTCACTGGCGGCTTCCTCTTTTGCCTTTTGGGTATACCTCTGGGCAAAAACGATCGTTGCTTCCAGAGTAATGATAACGGCCTTTAAAAATTCACACTGTTCAAGATAATCATCTGGAATCGTTTCGATGACCTTATTGAGTTTTTCTTCGGCTTCCTTTTTAATCCCGTTAACCCCTTTGGTGAGTAACTTTTCATAATTGGGAACTCCCAATTCGTCCCAGTGAGACCAGAGGAACGTTCCTTCGTATTTGAAAAACTTTTCGAGATCTCCCTTGAAGGCCTCTTTTCTGATATCGCTGAGAGTCTTGCCTTTCCAGTATTCGACGATCTCCTTCATTTCTTCGCGACCCTTATCGTCCAGGAGATTTCTGGCGTCCTCTGAATTCAGCGCCCGCCAGGGGGATAGCCAGTTCACCTCGATCGGGTAATAAAGATCGTGCGGCGTCGATCCGGAATGGCCGACAATACGGGATTGGGGAACGATAAAAATGCTCATGTTCCTCAAGATATGTGAAAGCGCCTTGGCTCGCCGCAGGACCATCGGTTCGCCTTCCGTCGCCTTGTACGATTCGGTCAGCAGGCGATTTCTTTCCACATTGAGCCTTACTCCGTCACGGTACATCCCGCGCGTGTTTTCATCTTTTTCGTATCCCTGCCGGACATTTCTCGCCAGCTTTATGGAAATACCGTCGCGAAGCATTTTAAGCTCGTCACTTAAGGCAACAGCTTTATTCATTTGGTACGCCTCCGAGTAGTATAATTCTTTCGACGCCAATAAATTTTTAATTTTGTCACCGTGGTCATTATCTTTTTGCCGTCTCGGAATCTTTCTATCTCCCTATTTCAACCTTCATTCCACATGATTCGATTATCTTCCCGAGTCTGGCCACGTCTTCTTCCGCAGGGGGGGCGGTCCCCTCCATCGTGTAGACCCGGCCCAGCTTCGGGTACTTGGATGACCCTAATTCATGGTAGGGGAGCACCGATATCTTTTCCGCGCCCAGCGCCGCCGCGAAGGCGGCGACTTTCTTTATATTCGATTCCGAATCGTTATAACCTGGGATCAGAGGTATCCTGATCCAGGTTCTCACCCTGGCGGCTATTCTGGCGGCATTTGTAAGGATCGTCTCATTCCCGACCCCCGTCCCTTTCTTATGCATCTCCGGGTCCAGGTGCTTGATATCCACTAGCGCGAGATCGACATGATCGAGAATCCTCTCCAGGTCCTCCCAGGGGGCATTGGCGGTGGTATCCAGGGTAGTATGAATCCCCTTTTCCTGGCATCTTTTGAACAGCTCCCCGGTGAATTTCGCTTGAACCAGCGCTTCACCGCCGGATATGGTCATCCCTCCGTTGGAATTTTTATAGAATATCCGGTCATCCTCAATTTTTTTCACCACTTCATCTACAGTCATGTACTGACCCGTACATTCAATGGCCTTGGACGGGCATACCCGGGCGCATTCAAGGCAGTTGTTGCATTTATCCCAGACGATCTCCCGGCCTTTTTCAGTAAAAACGATCGCCCCGATCGGGCAGGCTTCAACACACTTTTTGCAGCCGATGCATCTGAGGTCATAGGTCATGATTTCCTGATACCGGTTTATCGACTCCGGGTTGCTGCACCATTTACAGGCCAGGGAACAACCTTTCACGAAAACGGTCGTTCTGATTCCGGGACCGTCGTGCAGGGAAAATTTCTGGATGTTGAAGACGAGTCCCTGGTGATTGTATTCAGCATCTTTTAAATTCACGGTTTTGCCCTCCTCCGGTTCCGCGTCCCCTTGGGCCAGGCTGTCAGGATGCCGGTCAAGAGAAGGACTGCTCGGTCCTTTCAATAATATGATCCTGAAGCCCTTTGGAAAGGTCTATGAAATAGGCGCTGTAGCCGGCGACCCTGACCGCGAGGTCCCTATGCTTTTCCGGGTTCTTCTGGGCCTCGATCAGGGTTTTCCTGTCCACGACGTTGAACTGGATGTGCGGGATGCCCAGGTCCGCCCACGACCTGAGATAGGAGTAAAACAGTTCCATATAATCGTCTTCTAGAAACTGGGGGCTGAACTTCTGATTCAGGAGATGATTGTATGTTGTAAGCGCATCGATCTTGGAGCAGGATTTCAGGACGGCGGTTGGCCCATTGACATCCCTTCCCGGCATGGGCGAAAGGGACCCATCGGCAAATCCGTCTCCGTTCTTTCGTCCGTCGGGGGTAGCCGGAGTGTCAAGAGAGAGTCCATAGGTGGCGGAAACCGCGCTCCCATCCAGGTGAAAATCGGAACCATAGGTATCGGAAAACCGTTCGACCACTTCTTCCGTCCGGAGATGCACCTCATAGGCGATCTTATCCACATAATCGTCGTCGTTCCCAAACTTGGGCGCGGCCAGCATCCTCAGGCGCAGGTCCTCATGTCCTTCCCAGTTTTTGTCCATAACTTCGACTAGTTTTTTCAGGGTGATTCTTTTTTCATCGAATACCACCTTATTTATTGCCGCCAGCGAGTCGGCCACGTTGGTCGGACCCACGGCAATCGAAAAACTCTCGACGCGGCCCTGATATCGCCACTTTCGGAGGTCCCGGCCGCGTTCAAGGCAGCCGTCGGTCAGGGCGGATTCGAAAGGCCGAGGATAGTGTTCGGCATAGATGGTTCTGACGACGTTTTCCACTTTGACCTGTTTCTCCATGAAAAACCTTACCTGTTCGAGGTAGGCCTCCAACACGTCGTCAAGCGAGGCAAAGCCGGCGGGGTCTTTTGTGGCCGCGCCGTACTGTTGTCCATTTCGGGGATTGACGCCCCGGTGGAGCGCCCACCATAGGCAGCGGGGCAGGGAAAAATAGGTCGCGTTCCGGCGGAGGATATTTTTGCCGGGGACATCGAGGTAAACACATCCGCTGGTGGTGTAATTTCTCGCGTCCTCGATCGGGCAGTTCCACTTCATCATCAGGGGAATAAGGGCCTTGTCGTTCTGAAAGGAAGGATACCCCACCCCTGTTTTAATCACCTCGATCGCCTTGAGGATGAGCCTTTTGGGCGTTCCATCATGAACCCTCAAGACAATGCTCGGCTGCAATGTTTTAAGCTCGATGACGGAATCCAGCAGCAGGTAACTCGTCTCTCCGGATACATCTCGGCCCGCGGCGTCAATGCCGCCGATGACCAGGGACTGGAGGACCTGGACACCGCCGTAAACCTGGGTGGTGGTCGGTGAATACATCTGGCCGAGTTCCTCGAGATGGAGCCGGGTATGTTTAATCAGTTCGATCGCTTCCTCTCGGGTGATTCTACCCTCGACCAAATCCTTCTGGAAAAATGGTTCCATGACCATATCGAAACGGATGCCGCAGCCAAGGGTGATAAATTCAATCTGATGGCCGATGAGGTGTATAAAAATGAAGGACTGGAGCGCTTCCCGGAAGGTCGAGGCCGGATAGGCCGGCACTTTTCTACAGATACGCGCAATTTCTAAAAGGTCCTTTTTTCTCCCCGCGTCTTTCTCTTTTTCCGCCAATGCTTCCGCTTTTACGGCGTATCTTTCCGCCCATTTGATCGCCGCTTTCAGGGCGATGACGACGGCCTCCAGAAAATCTTTCCGCTGAATGTAATCGCCGGGCAGTTCTTTTCCCAACGCCTCAAGCTTCTCCTCCGCCTGTCCGATAATCCCGTTAAGGCCGATGGAAAGCACTTTTTCATAGTTGGGAACCCCCTGGTCCGACCACTGCGACCAGAGCATTGTCCCTTCATACACCCAGTATTTTTCAAGTTCCGGTGATCCGGCAAAGGCCCTCTTCCTGATGTCGCTGACCGTCTTCCCATTCCAATAGGCGACGATCCGGTCGAGTTCCTTTCGTCCCTCGTCGTCAATCAGGGCTTGGCCTTCTTCACTATTAAGCAACCTGTGCACCGACTTCCAGTTTTGCTCGATCGGCCAGAAGACGGCGTCCGGCGATGAGGCGTAATTTCCGACGATCTTTTCCCAGTCACGAATATATATGGTCATATTGAGCAGAATATGTTCGAGCGCCCTGGCCTGTCGAAGCACGATCGGCTCGCCTTCCGTCATTTTGTAGGACTCCGTCAACAGCCGGTTTCTCTCCAGGCAAACCCTAACGCCCGGCCGATAAATCTTCCGTCCCTCCTCGGTTTCTTGACCCCGGCGGATGTTCCGCACCGCTTTGATGCTGATCTTCTCACTCAAGCTTACGTCCTTGAGGGCTTCCGCTGCTTCCATGTTTTTTCTCCCGGCGGTTGCTTTTGTTATTAATTTTTGTTCAATCCGGTTGGGAATTGCCTGTATAGACGGCGTCGGAAAGTAGCCCGGCGACCTCCTTGATTTCTCTCGTCTTGTCAAAAACCCGATTATGTCCGGCTAAGAACCAGCGGAGGGCCATATGGGTGAATCCCCCTAAAAACATATTTCTGAAAACCCTGATGTTGATATTCCGGACATTGGTTTCATTGAGAATGGTCTCGACCATTTTATCAAGTTCCACTACGTACTTATACTGGATTTTGTAGGCGCGGGATTGATAAAAGCGCCGGTTATACTGGACCGTAGTCAAAAAGACGACAATGAAATCAGGATCAGCCAAATATTGTTGAAAACAGCCTTGCATGAAAAGCCACAGCTTTCTGGGTGAATTATTGCCACCGAAAGTTTGTTTTAGTTGTTCCAAGTTACTCTTGAACTGTTCTTCCGAAACAGAGAGAATAAGATCCTCCTTGTTTTTGAAATATTCGTAAATCGTCCCGGTGGCCACGTCGGACTTGCGGGCAATTTCCGCAATGGTTACACCCGAATAACCTTTTTCGGAAAATGATTGAACCGCCGCGCGAAGTATTCGCTGCCTCTTGTCCGCGGACTTGTTCTCCGTTCGATATCTGAGTAAGATCATTTGATCGAGAAGCTGCATGATATTTTCCTGATCTAGAACGGCGTCAGGCTCTTCCTTGGTGACAAAATACCGGATCGCCTCGTAATCCATGGCGCCAAAGATAATATCCCGCACCAGCGCGATATTCATATCCGACCTGAATATGTTCTCTTCGATACCATCCTTAAGAATGGACGATAAGATACCGGCATATTTTCGAAACAACTGGTAGGCGCCCGATTGATAAAAATTCCGGTTGTTCCTGCAGTCAAACAGCACCACGCTCATGAAGTCTCTTTTCATATCGCTGTAACGCAAGTGAGCCCAGACAAGTTTCCTCAATCTGTTATGGGCGTCACTGAGCCCTTGAAGATGTTCGTTAAGAAAAAGGAGGTATCGGGCCATATGCTCCTCGGCAATGGAGAACAGCAGACTCTCCTTTCCTTTGAAATGTAAATAGATGGTTGGTTCCGTAACACCGGCTTCTTGAGCGATCTCGTTTAACCGGGAATCATCGAATCCTTTCCGGATTATTACCGTGGACGCGGCGTTTAAAATATTCTGTTTGGTTGTCGCCGTGGCTGGCCTGCTTCCGTTCATTTCTTGCTCCGTTCGACCGTGAAATACTTCAGGAGGCGCGATAATTATCGGCCCAGATACTACAGGCACGACTTCAGTTCCGGGGATATGTAACCATTTCCTTCGGCATATCGATCTATCCCCCGACTTTAGTAGCATTCAGTTTATATATCTAGTAGCATTGCACTAAATCGTTTGTCAAGTTTTTTCTATCGGTTCAGTTGGCCCCGGCATCACTATGTTCATGGATGTATGCGATATTGCTCAGTATAACTCCTCAGCCCCCTCCGCGATCCACCTGTTTCCTCTTTGGGGCCGTATTGATCGAATCTTGCCGCGATGGCCGGAAAACATCTTCAGCCCCAATCATAGAGATATGTTCATAAAGCATGTCGCCAGATGACTGCGGGCAGCGGTTCTCCCGCGGGCAGACGAGATCCGATGACCTTATTCGATCTAACAACCAATAATTTAAAGCAACTTTACTTACAACTCAATTTTAGTTTCCCAACAGTCCAGACCGCAGGAAACTCTAAGACTGAAACACCCTGATGGACATAGGGACCGGTCTGGCCTGCCTGTCTTGGGGTTTATCGTCTTTGTAGATCACAGTTCAATACGCTTGATTAAATATTTATCTATTATTACTATAAGTTAACTTCTTACCTTGTGATATTCGACTGTATTATTTTAGTCACGTTCAATCGCATCTGGCTATTATTCTGTATCCTCGAGCCTTGATGATAGAAAAGAAAGGAAACCGGCTGCTTACCGGCTGAGTCCTGTTTGCGGAGGGCCAATGGCCAACAGGGGGGGGCTATAGGTCACATTGGAAGTGTCTTCTCACAGTTATAGATAGGGGGTCGTGATGGTAAAGAGTAGACTAGCTGACGCCATTGTTAGCCGGACACTAATGGCTCCTCATAACAAGCAAAGCCAGCCGAGACAGTGATCAGTTCGCCCAAGTCAGGCTCAAGGCGCCCCAGCCGTCCCGAGAATAGGATTTTACCGCCATGAGGCCGGCCCTGGTCAGCGCGGCCATGACTTGGTGCGTCTGGGAATCGGCAAAGCCGGATACGATCAGCCAGCCTTCCGCTTCGAGAAGAGGAACCAGTTTCTTAGCGGTCCGGAGCAATACGGCCGGGACCAGGTTGCCTAGAACAAGATCGAACCGGCCGGTGATTTTTTCGGCCGAAGTCTGGACGATCTCCAGCCGGTCCGACAGATCGTTCAGGGCGGCATTGGCTCTGGCCGTGGCCACCGCTTCCGGCAAAGGGTCCACGGCCAGAATCGGGCCGCCGCCCAGGCGGGCCGCGGCCAAGGCCAGAATACCCGAGCCCGTGCCCGCGTCCAGGACCCGGCTGTTGGCCCTGGAAGGACAACCCGGCCGCGGCGCGTAGAACTCCTGAAGAGCGGTCAAAACCAGGGCCGTGCTGGGATGTCCGCCCGTGCCAAAGGCGTGGCCGGCTTCCAGGGCCAGCACTATCTGATCCGGCTCGGGCTTGACCTCGACATCCGGTCTTCTGATCAGAAATCGGCCGATGATCAGCTTTTCCGGACCGAGGTCCGGGCCGGCCAGGTTGCGGCAGCGGACATAAAGCTCTTCGTTCAGCCCCCGCGCCTTTTCCAAGGCTTGCAGCGTTTCTTCAAAATCCTTCAAATTCCGGTCAAGGGCTTCCGTCAGGGGCAAGCGGAAACAAACGCTGTTTTCTTCGGTCTTGACTTCCAGACCCGGCCATCGGGCCATGAGCCTGGTGGCCAGGTCTCCGGCCAGTTCTTGAATTACCTCGACTTCTATATCCAGCATCGTCCGACCTCAAATAATTCCGTCCCGACTTCAATTATCAGGGGGCCAAGAGTAATCAAGCCCGGGCTTAAAATCAAGACCTAAGGTGACGGGAGGAAGGAGCCAAGACCGGCTTATTCCGAAGCCGGCGCGGGAGTGTCTGACCGATTGTTTTTAATGATAATCCTGGCCGGGACGCCTACCGCGGTGGCTCGGGGCGGCACATCGGTCAAAACCACGGCGTTGGTTCCGATTCTGGCTTCGTCGCCGACCGTTATGCCGCCTATGATCGAGGCGCCCACGCCTATGTCCACCCGATCGCCGATGACCGGCGCGCCGGGGACGGGACCGCCTTCGCCTATCAGAACCCGCGGTTTGATCAGGCAATTCTGGCCGATTCTGGCCTGGTAGGAGATCACCACGCCGATGCCGCGATGTTCGCAGATGGTGCCTGCGCCGATTTCACAATCCACTGGGATGGAGCAATTGAAAATCAGGAAAATCAGGAACTCGAAGATTCGAGGCAGAACCGGTACTTTCCTCTCATGGAAAAAACGGGCCAGGCGATAAAAAGATATGGCGTTGAGGTACATCAGGGGACACCGGCTTGTCCGGGGACTTCAGAGCCGCCAGACATGGCGGGCGTAGTCCAGAAACAAAGGATTGTGTTTCAATACTCCCCGCCAGAAGTATATCGAGCTGACCGTAATCCGCCAAAGAGCGGCGTAGGCCGGGCCGAAATGCTTGTGGAAGTATTTCCGGGCGCTTTGGAAATAAGTGTAGATCATTTTGTCGACGTGACCGTAGAGTTTCAAGGTACTCTGCTTGCTCTTGTGCATGAGGCGGGCCTGGGGGAAATAGTATATTTTATGGCCGGCGTCCCAGGTCCTTTTACACAAGTCCACTTCTTCGTAATACAGAAAAAAGCGTGGGTCAAAACCGCCTATTTCCTCGAAAACCCGGCGGCGGAAAAACATCGCCGCGCCCAGCAGGGCTTTGACCTCTCTTTGGCTTTGATGATCCCAATAAGAGTAATAAGGCCGGCCGGTCAACCGGTTTCGAGGAAACTTGAAGGTCAAGGTGGTATGTTCCAGAAATTCATTAAAGAGCGAGGGCAGGTTCCGGACGGCCCTGAAATGAATCCGGCCGCCCTCTTCCAGGATCATGGGGCCGACCGCGCCCGCCTCTGACCGCGCCCGCAGGAAGTTAGTCAGAAGTCCCAATACGTCATTTTGCAGCCTGGTGTCCGGATTGAGGAAGAAAAGGAAATCTCCTCTGGCCGCCTGGGCTCCCAGGTTGCATCCGGCCCCGAAGCCCGCGTTGTAAGCGTTCCGGATCAACTTGATTTCCGGCCGCCGCAAGGGTTCTATCGTCTCCCGGGAATCGTTGTCCACCACTATTATCTCGTGGTCGAGACCGCCGGAGGTCCAGCGTTTGACCGAATCCACCGAAGCCAATATCTCTTCGGCGCAATTCCAGTTGACGTAGATGACCGAGACCTGGATCAAGAGTTCCTCTTCTTGATGATACGGGCCGGCGCGCCGGCCACGTAGGTTCCAGGCGCAACGTCTTCCCGGACCACGGAGTTGGCGCCGACCACGGACCAATCGCCTAAGTGAACTCCGGCCTCGATGGTGGCCTTGGTCCCGACTATAACGTCCTGGCCGATGATGATTTCATCCTCCCGATACCCGGTTTCCGAGATGGAAGTTTCTTTCTCGATGTTGTGATAGGAATCGAAAAGAACCACGTAACTGCCGACGTGACTCTTGGGGCCGATTTCGATCCACCGGCGGCTGCCCAGCCAGGCGTAATGCCCGATGGAGGCCATTTCCCTTACTAAAATGCGGCCGTGGCCGGCACACTCGAAGATGGCCCCTTTCTTGACGTAGACGCCTTTTTCCAGGATCACCCGGCCGCCCTTTTCAATCTTGAAGGTGACGTCAGGTTCAAAAAAGACCAAGCCCGTGGTCCTCAGCCCGCCGGGATTGGTGAGACGCACGACGAGGTAACGCCAAAGGAAGTATAGCCTAAGAAGCAATCTGCGCATAAAGTTCCTCGGTCTTACGGATCATGGCCTTAAGGCTGAACTTTTCTTCCACGAATCCCCTTCCGTTCCGCCCCAGGCTCACGGCCAGGTCCGGGTCGAGCAGGATATTTTTTATATACCGGGCCAGAGTCAGGTAGTCGCCTGGGGGAAACAGGAATCCGGTCCGGCCGGGCACGATGCAGTCCCGAAGGCCGGTGCTTCCGGCGCCGATCACCGGTTTGGCCAGGGCCGAAGCTTCCAAGACGGCGTAAGGCAGGCCTTCGGCCAAGGAAGTAAGGACCTTGACCTGACAGAGGTCCAGCAAAGCGTAAACGTCTTCCCGCCAGCCCAGAAACCTTACCGTCGTCTCCAGACCGGCTTGTTGGGCGTAGGCTTTCAATTCTTCGGCCAACTCCCCATCTCCGGCGATGAGAAACACCGCCTCCGGCAAATCTTTTTTCAGAACCTCGGCCGCCTTCAGCAGGGTCAGGACATCCTTCTGCGGTGAAAGTCTGGTCACGGAGAGAACTATTTTGTCCGTTTCCTTCAGTTTAAGAGAGGCCCATAGCGCGGCCTTGGCCCCGGGAGGAACATGGATCGAGTCCAGGTCCAGGCCGTTCGGTATGAGAATCACCCGCTGTTTTCCGAAATCGCGCGCCAATTCCTCATATTCGGATGGCGAGACCGCGATCAAGTAATGGCCCAGGCCTGCCAGCGCTTTTTCGATCCAGAAAAACAGGCGGCGCTTCCAGCCCGCCGCCAGTTGATAATACATACAGTGGGGCGTGTAGAGAATCAGAGGCACCCGGCACAGCCAGCCCGCCAGTCTTCCGATGGCTCCGGCCTTGGAGCTATGGGTATGCAGCACGTCGGGTTTTTCGCGGCGTATGATCCTGATGAGCTTAAGAAGCGATATCAGGTCTCGCGGCGGGTTGAGCCCTCGAGGCGTTTCCAGCAAATGGTAGGGTAGCCCCAACTGCTGGAAAATATCTTTGTATTTTTCACTTTCCAGACTGAAAACCTTATCCCACAAGAGTTTATGGGGAAACAGGCCCACAACTTCGAACCTGGACCGGTCCAGGTTGCTCACCAGGTCCACCAGGTGTTTCTTGACTCCGCCGGCGGAGACGGTGAATTGAATGACTTTCAGCGGCGGACTCATTTGGAAATCAGGCCGGCTCGGGCTTGCTCAAGGACAAGGCCAGGGCTAATAAAACAAAACACAAATTGGTAACTTTGGTGAAGAGGTGGACGTCCACCAGCAATCCGGCCAGCAGGTATACGCTCAAGCCGAAACCCAGGGTCATGAGCCTGGCTTTATTGACCTGGTCGTCCTTCTGGATGAAATTTCGATGGAGCTTCCTGAGCGTTCTTATCGCTAAAAATATTA
Source organism: Thermodesulfobacteriota bacterium (assembly GCA_040755515.1). GTDB lineage: Bacteria > Desulfobacterota > Desulfarculia > Adiutricales > JAGVGV01 > JBFMAW01. Next base: position 144,619 of record JBFMAW010000005.1, read on the forward strand.
GAGCCAGCAGGACGGACAAGCCGACTAGGCCGTGTTCAACCAGGGTGGTGAGATAGGCGTTGTCGGCGACAAAAATCTTTTTTATCGGCAGTTCCAGGTCAAAGGTTTGGGTCCGAATGAATTCCAAATAAATGCGTTTGAAGTTGCCGTGCCCCACTCCGAAAAACCAATGATCTTGCAGGATATCCGCGGCCACGTCCCAGTAGAAGAAACGGATCAAAAGGTTGGTCGGGTCACCCAGACGCTTCACAAAAGGGTACTCGCTGAAATAAAGGTCGGCCACAAACCAGGCCAGAATCAGGAAGGGCAGAGTCCATAAGATAATACGCCGCACGCGGGGCAGGAAAATCATGGAACTCAAACCCAGGGCCAGCCAGACACCGCGGGTATAGTTCAGTATCAGGGCCAAGCCTAAAAAGGCCAGGATCAGGTAATACCAGGCTCTGGGCCAACGGCGGATTTTATATAAAACCAGGGGCAGACCCATGGCGATAAAGGTTCCGGCCTCGGAGGCGGTGAAAAAGGTCAGATAGGGGCGGTAGACGCCGCCGAGCCTTTCGGTTTCCGCCCGGGACATGTAGAAATATTCGGCGGCTTTTTCCATCAAAGGATTTTGACCCATCAAAAACTCGATATAAAGCGCCGAGGAGAGAACGATCGTGGTGACGGCTATAAAGCCGATCATGCTTTCGATATTGGAAGCCTCGGTTTCATTATAAACCAGAACGTAGAATATCAAGCCAAGGACAACGGTGTTAATAAAATTACGAGCCTCGGGATATAAAGGTGGATATATTATGAAAACGATCGCCTGTCCGATCAGGAAAAAAATCAAGGCCAGGGTTATGTCTCTGGTCCCCAAGGAGAATTTCTTGTGAGTGGATAAAAAGTACGCCGCGAAGAAATAAGAAAAGTAGGTTAAAACGATAATATCGTCCAGTCTTATCAAGGGCAGCGGCTCTATTTTCAAACCCCAGGAGAACGGGGCCAACCCTAAAACCGCCACGGCGCAGCACAGGGCCGGATACTGATAGCGCCAGGTCAGGTATAAAGCCAAGAAGGCCAGAAACAAACCCAACCAGGCGGCCAGGCCCGTCTCTCCCAGAAAAAGCAACGTCAACCCCATCAGGGCGGCGGCGATGAGGGCGAAAAACCAGAGGCCTGTTCCCGGACTTTGTGTTTTAACTCTTATGTTCATGGCTGCGGCTTTCACCAAGCGGGACAAAGTCGGCTGAGACGTTTTGATTCTTGACGATTGCGGTCCACAGGCAGGCCAGCATCAGTGCGGCGCTTAGAATTTCGGTCAGAAGGGTGGCCAGCGCCGCGCCCTCGATGGACAACCGAGGTATCAACAGGAAGTTGAGGCCCAAATTGCCGGCCACCAAAACCAGGGCTATACGGACCAGCAAAGCGATTCGTTCCGAAGCCACCGCGAAATTGGCCAGGAGGGAAGTGACGAAGGACAGCGGCAGCGTAAGCATCAACAAAGTCAGGGCCGTCCGGCCGGCCAGGTACTCCGGTCTGAAGATGCTTAAAAGAGGTGCTCGCAAGAGTATCACCGTCAGAGCAACCAAGGCGGTAATGGCCCCGCCCAGGATAAGATTTCTGCCGAGGGCGAATCGTTCCCGTTGGCGGGACAGGGTCGGAAATACGGCCGTAAGGTAGCCGGCGAAGAAGGTAATGAAAAAGTCGAAGACCTTGTACGAGACGTGATAAAGACCGACCAGTTTTAAATCCGTCATCTTGGTCAATAGAAACAGGTCAACCCGGAAATAAATCACGGCCAGCATCTCGACCGCCAGCATCTTGGAAGCTTCGCCCAACAGAAACCTGGTCTGATGAAGATCGGTGGGCCAGGAGCGTCGCGACGAGGCCCAGGGAAAGGCCAGGCTGATAGCCAACATTCTGGCCGTGACGGCGATGAAGGCGGTGATGAGAAATCCCTTGAAACCGATCTTTCCCCAGGCCGCCAGGCCGGCGGCCGCCAACAGGATTACTCGTTCCAGAAGTTGGCTGAAGGCCGGGAGATGCATCTTTTCCTTGGCCATGAACCAGCTCTCCAGGCTGCGGGCGGCGACCAGGGGCAGGATCGAAAGGAAAAAAATGATTAGCGCCGGGCGATTTGAATAATAGATTTCGGCATAAACATACTTGAATACCAGCAGACTGGCGACATATACGCCGGCGGCGGCCGTTATTTTCAAAAAAAAGGCCGAGTGAAACGTCTGAATGCTCTCATTATCCGTGGAGCGGGCCAGTTCCCGGACGATGATCCGGTCCAGTCCCAAATTGGCCAGGATTTCCATAAACATCATCGAGGTGACCAGCAGGCCGTACACGCCTATTTGTCCGACTTCAAAACACCTGGTCATGATCAGGAAATAGAAATATGCCAGGAACTTGGTCAAAAACCCGGAACCGGTCAGAAAAAGGGTGTTCTGGAAAACCAGTCTTGAAGTCACTTGGCCAGCCCTTCCGCCATCTTTAAGCCTTGACCCACCGCGAAGTCTGAAAGTCATAGCGGCGGATGATCCGGGCCGGGTTGCCCGCCACCAGGGTATATTCCGGAACATCTTTTAATACCACCGAGTTGACCGCCACCATGGCGTGCCGCCCTATGGTCACCCCCGGACCTATAAAGCAATTATTGCTGATCACAACGTCCTCGAGGATGAACACCGGACAGGGGTCGGTCAGGGGAGCAAAAACAATGGGTTCATCCACGACGCTGTAATCATGGGCGTGGTCCACGATGGTCGAACCTTGTCCAATGGCCACGTTGTCGCCTAGATAAATTAGATCGCTGGTGGAAATTTGGACATTGGCTCTGATGGTAACCCTATCCCCCATCACCAGCCGGCCCTGATAAGACCGGCCGCCCCAGTTTTCAACCACGTTAAGCCAGACTCCGGGCATGATGAGCGCCCGGCGGCCTATAACCATATGAGCGGCCCCGGTGATTCTTACCGGAAAGAATATCAGCGAACCACGCCCCAGGTATTTGAAAGAACTCCTAAGAAAAGCGGTATAAAGCCGGGCGGCCTTGAATTCGATCTTATTATGCACTAGGTTGGTGTCGATCATTGTTTTTTTTTCGGAATCAACTCAATCAAAACTCCAACAAATATTTTCTCTGACGACCCTGGCCGGAACACCGACGGCGGAACAATTCGGCGGAATAGCGCCGGTGACAACCGATCTCAGACCGATGACGCTGCCTGCGCCGATCGTTACTCCTTTAAGGACAACACATTCTTTTCCCAGCCAGACCTGGCGGCCGATAACGATGCTCCGGGAAGGGTTTATTCTCTCTTTGGAAGAAAGGTCCAGGATCGGATGCGAGTCGGTTGTTCTGATGTCCACTCCTTCCGCCAAAAGGCAATGAGGGCCGATGGCCACCGAACATTCATTCTCGGCCGCGGAAACGGAAACTCCGGAATAAGCAATGGAATTGTGTCCCATTTCAATCCGGCAGTTACTTCCCTCGAAAAAAAAATTCACCCCCTCTATATAGCTTTCTTCTCCTATTATCAATTGGTGATTCGATCCTCTGATCCTGATACGGCTGTCAACCACCAAAGCATTTTTATTGACGATAATTGAATTCTTATTACCTTCAACGGCAATAGATACTTTTCGCAGAAATCCTTCCCCTGCCGATATTGAATTATCCATACCGCTAATTTTCTTTCTTATATCATAGATGTTCCTTATTTTATATAAATAACGGCGGGCCAGATTATGAGGGCTATAGTTCACATTTAAGCTTCCTGAATTAAGACGTTGTTTCCACTATAAGCCATTCATGGAGTCCGGGTTCAAATCCGGCTATAAATGAATTTAGGTATGTAGTGCCGGCGTTTGTTCAAGATGGCGATTTTTTCCTTGAACCCATATTCATCCAATATATCGGTGTTGTATTTGACCACTTGAATCTTGGTGCTTTCCGCCATCAGCACCAGCACGGTCTTCTTCACTCGACGATGCAAGTAAAACAAATCCGGCAGACTGCTCACCGGAGGAGTATTTATCAAGACCACGTCATACTTGGATTCCAACTCTCCGACGAGGCCATATTTTTTTTCATCATCCCATTTCGGGCCGCCGGCCGGGCTTTCGTACTGAAAGAGAGTGAATCCTTCCAGCGCCACTTGGCGGAACGCTTCTCCGCCTAGCCCGCCGACTTGGAACAGACCGGCCTCCAGAGATAGTTTTTTCTCCTGGTCATAGTTGATCACGGCCACCCGTTGATGCTGGTGGGCCGCCAAAAAAGCGGCCAGGTTGAGGCACATGGTGGTGCCGCCTTCGCCGGTCTGGGACTTACCTATCAGGAACGACCCTTTCAGACGCTCCTCCCGGCCGGTCAAATTAATGGCCCAACGCTGCAGTTCCCGAATCTGGTTTTCATAAAACCACAGAAAACCGGTGGACTCCCGTCGGCTGATCGGTCTCAACCAGGGGAAGACGCAAACAACGGGCAACCCCAAAATCCTGGTGATCTGAGAAGGATTGGTCACCGTGCTGTCAAAGGCGGTCAGAAAGGCCAACAAAGCCAGGTTGCCGAAAACAAACAGGCCTAAGGCCAACAGTATCAATCTGACCCGCTTGGGTTTGGCCGGCGCCATATCCAGCGACGGCGACTCTATGACGCTGACGTTGGTTATCTGATTGATCTCCACCAAGCTCTTCAACCGGCTGTCCACGAAACCTTCAAAAATTCGCTCATAGTTTTTCTGGGCCAAGTTCAATTCCCTTTTGATGGAAGTGTAATCCTTGACCTCCTGGGAGTACCGCTCCAGTTCCGCGTCTTTCCCGTCCATGGCTTTTTTGAGCGAGGCTATCTTGGCTTTTTCGGCCTCGACGTCGGCCTCGCTACGGACTATTTCCTCTTCCACCAGTTGAAAAGTCGGGTTCTTTCGGTCATCCCTGGAATCCAGGACCTGCTCCGGCGACTCCTCGATAAACCGCCGCAGCAGTTCCATCTCTCTTTCGTGTTCCTTGACGATCCGGCTGTCGGCCGTATAACGATTGAGAAGACTCTGTTTTTCCCGTTCCATGGAGACCAGGTTGCTTTTCATCTGATCCAGACGTTTGTTCCGGCCGCGCACGGAAGCATAAGTCACCATGGGCTTAAGCGTCGTCTTGATCTGGGTCAAACGGGTCAGCCGGTTCAGGTGATAAGCGTGCTCGGCTTCCACCCGGTCCAGTTCCTGCCGCAGCCGGTTTCTCTCCTCCAGAAGAAAATAAAGCTGCTTATCATCGTCGTATATCTTTTGCTGCTTCATGAAATCGGAAAAGCGCGCCAGCAGGCCTTGGTAGCCGGTCCTGGCTTCGGACACTTCTTTTTCGAGGAATTTCAATTCTTTTGAAGATTTAAAGGCATTGATGTGGGCTTCGGTGTATTCGCTCAGAATAATATCCAGGACCATTTGGGAGACCAAAGGATTGGGAAAACTGAAGGTCGCTTCCAGGGTATCCGACGAATAAACCGCTTTGACCTTAAGACCGTCTTTCAGCCGTTTCTTTATCACTACAATAGGATCGGCCTGCTCCCCGCCGCCCAGGATCAGGTCCAGAAACCTTTGCCAATAACGTAAAAGGAAATCATAAGTTCCACCCAATACCTGGGAAACGGGATTGGTGGGATGATGATATTTGCCTGGCTCCTGCCCCAGGGCGATTTCAATGATACGTTCGGCGCCTTCATTCTTGAGTCGAGCCTGATCCTTTGGCCCGATAATCGCTTTGGCCGCCGCCTCCATCACTTTTTCACTGTTGAGGATTTCCATTTCATTGGTCAGTTCCTGTTCGCGGCGGGTTACATAGACATTGCTCTGGCGGCTCACGAACTGGGCGCCACCCATCTGTTCGACCCCCAGCCGGATCAGAACCTTGGCCTTCGAGTCATAGCTCCTGGTCGAGCCCAGGTAATAAATCGCGATCAAAAACAGAACGATCAAGGTAAAAGAAAGCAGAATGTTTATGTACCTGAACAAAAGGTTTAGTATGTCGCGCAGGCTCGTGCTCACGGTCTTACCTCTATCAGTCCGGGCGGTTTAACTCGTAGGTCCAACCCATCGAGATGCCCATGTTGGGCGGTATAAGGTCTCTTATATACTGCTGAACGAAGTCGCCGACCTTGGTTATAATGTTACGCGGCACCACCAGAATGTCTCCCGGCGCCATATAGATGTCCCGTTCCGGACCGTCGGCCAAATCGGCGTTCAATTGATAGGCTTTGAAGGAACTGGGCGAATCCCGGCGGACCAGGATCAGGGAATTCAGTCTGGCCGTCTTTTCCTTGACGCCGGACGCGGCCAGAAGCTGCCCTACCGTGGTGTTGGTGGCCAGCGGTCTGGGGCCGGGCGTGGCTACCTCGCCGGTTACAAGAACGAACGAACCCACCTTGGACTCGAAATTGACCATGATTTCCGGATTCACGAACTCTTTGGAATAGAATTCAACCAGCTTCTTTTGCAGCTCGTCAGGGGTCAGGCCGGCCACTTCCAGGCCTTGTAAAAAAGGCAAAGATATCCTGCCGTCCTGGCGCACGGTCACGGCCTGGTTCATTTCCGGATTGTAATAGAACTTCACGGAAAGCAGGTCACCCGGCTCAATGGTGGATTGAGTCATGGGGAAATACGGCTTATGAAAGTTTTCCGGAATCTCTTTGATGACATAAGGCGATTCAGCGCAGGCGGACAGAAAGATCAGCCCGAAAAAGCCCAGCAAACAGAATCTGCTTTTCATCTTCTTTTCCATGCCCTGTTCAGAGTTTGAAAAAACTTACCTTTTATTCTTAAGGGAACCTAACATAACGTGATTATAATCACGTCAAACACAATATGTTGTAGCATCTTTCGTTGTTCTATCTTCGATTGCTCCAGCCAAATATTATCAGTTAACCATTACTAATGGTCACCTACATCATTTTTGAAATAATTATAGTGATTATAACAAAAATGTCAACAAAATAAACCAAAAAGAGTATTACTTCTAATCATTTTAACCTTCTCTATTTTCTTTTCATTATATGAGTTTTTTAATACGATTATATGGGGCTAGATACCTCAAGAAACACAAGATATAGATAAAGAGAGAACAATGTCATTAAATTAACTTTTCGATTTCGAACTTGTTTTCCTAAGATGCTCGTCCTGCTTGGGGGGGTTGGGCTTAAGGACGGGTCAGGACCGCCGCGACGATCTTGTTCAAGACGTCGGACTTGGTAAAGACACGGGTTAGAAGGCTGGGTTTCCAGGCCGTGTGGAGAAGCGGCTCAAATGCGCCTGGTGGTCAAGGCTGGCTGGGATTTGAAAGGAACTGACCAGGGAAGGTTTTAATTCCGTAAAGCCAGATAGCCCGGCTTTTTACGGGCGCGGCCAAAGGTGCTTATAGATCAAACCGTCACATAAATCACCAGGCTTGTGGCCTGGTGCAATACCTGACACCAGGGTATTATATAATAATGTTACCTGGCCAAGTATCAGCAAGCATATAGTGATGAACGGGCTTTAGTCCATGACACTGATGTGAACGGTCAAGGCGTGTTCCCCTCCACTGAAATCGACGGCAACAACTTTCCCGTGGCAACCCGCTTTCAGCGTATTACCGGTTTCGAGTTCCGTGCCCACAACGGTATCCGGGGTCACCGAATCGCCGATGCGCAGATCACACTTGCTGGCTTCGACCTTAAACTGGAGGGATTTGGGATATCGCGAATTCTGTTTTCGTTCCATGTGCATGCCTCCATTTCACGAATAGAATGCCTCCGACGATGGCTGTAAATGGAGCTACGGTTACGAGCCCGAAGCTACCTATGACGGTTTTCATGATCTCCGCGGCGATAAAGTTGAGATTGAGAATGTGGGCGGCCGGAATTCCCTTCGAGAGCAATACCATTAATAGGGCCATGTAGCCGGAAACATAGGCCATGAGCAGGGTAGTCACCATCGTGCTCACCATGGCCCGACCGACGGTAAACCCCGATCTGGTGAGTTCTTTCCTCGAAAGATCGGGCCGTTTGCGCGCTACCTCCCGCATGGCCGCGGCCACGTCAATGGCGACGTCAATCACGGCTCCGGAGGCGCCCAGAAAGATCGCGGCGATGAACAGTCGGCCGAGGTCCAGGCTTTCAAAACCTGAATAGAGCAAAGTTTCTGAAAAAGGTTGAATCGCCCCATGGAGGAGAAACGAGGGATATAAAAGCAGGGCCAGTGAGGCGGTAAGCAGTATCCCCAGGAAGGCCCCCAACCAGGCGGCCAAGGCGGTGCGGTTTACTCCCGCCACTAAAAACAACGTCACTCCAGATATAGCCGTCACCACCATCAGGGCCATCCAAATCGGATCGTATCCCCGCAAAATCCCTGGAAGCAGGATTTTCCACATCACCAGTATGGCGAAGATGAACGAAAGCAGGGCCTTCGCCCCTACCCAACCCGTAAAGGCAATCAGCAGCGCGGCAAATAAAATTACCAGGACCCCTTCTATTTTCAACCGGTAGTGATCGTAGGCGGTGGCCCCGATAATTTCATTCCCGCTTATGGTCACGACCACAATAGCCTGGTCACCGGTGGCGAACATTTTATCGCTCTCCATTTTGCCGATAAGGTCATTGTCCGCCGCGATCACCTGGCCTTTATATGGACCTTCCAGAAGGCGGACCTTCATTCTCTGACTGCCGGCCTTGACTATGCCGTATTGTTGGATCAGCGAGTTATCCACTTCAACAACCTCCCCGACGTACCGGTCTTCCTCTCTCGAAAAAGGGCTGTCATAGAGGTTCGGCATAACCAACAAAGCGCCCGAAATCAGAAAGATGATAACGCTGAAAACGACATCCTTATTTAAGAGTCCCCTTGTGGAGATCATACCCAATTTCCTCAAGAATGGAGAAATAGACGGGAATTTACCCGCCTGTTTCTCCAGTGAATGAGTCGGATCAGGAGAGAATTAATTGGCAAACCCGACTATTTTCATCATCTTTGTGTGAATCTCGGTCTGGTCATAGTACCCGTTAAACATGGCGGCGCCCACTCCCAGCGCCGAGGTTGCCACCGGCACGCCCGTATGGGAGTATGAGGTCCAGCCAATACCGGCTTTGTTATTCAGGATGGTGGTCAGTTTGACCGCCAGTGGTTCATAGCCGCCATACAGGAGGTAGGTATAATCATCTTTCGCTCGTTCTTTAACCCCTATCATGCTCTGACTGAAAGCGTCGCGAAGCACTTTCACTTCCAGTTCGGTCAAAGCCAGGCTATACTTCAACGTTTTTTCCGCATCCTTGGCGGCTTTCTTGGCATCGTCGGAGGCGTCTTTCGCTTTACCTCCCGCGACGGCCTTTTCGAGATTCGCCTTTTCTTCAGCGGGGAGAATATAAAGACCGAAAGCATCCTTGATCAGCGGCAATATATCTTCAAACTTTGCCTCCGCCACCGGGTGTGTTTTCTTATATTCGGACAGTTTCTTGCCGAATTCAATGTAGCTCATCTTTTGAAATTTAATCTTATCCACGAACGATGAATATTGGGTACCGGCGAACCCAATGGTCATGCCTCCGGTTTCATGATCGCCGGTCACAATAATCAAAGTCTCGTTGGGATGCTTATTATAGAATTTGACCGCTTCGGCAACAGCCGCATCAAAGGCCAAGGTGTCCTGAATGGAGGCCGCCGCGTCGTTGGCGTGGCAAGCCCAGTCAATCTTGCCACCTTCAGCCATCATTATAAACCCCTTGGGGTTATCCAGGATTTCGATACCTTTCGCCACATATTCAGCCAGGGTGACATGTTCCTTCGCGTTCGACTGATCCAGGGTATAGTACATCGCCGCGTCTTCATCCGTTATTGCGTTCATCGCTATTAACTTGCCGGCGTCCTGTTTTGTCTTATCCAAGCCGGCCCGGCCCAGGGCAATAGTATAGCCGTTCTTCTTGGCTGCCTCCAGCGCGTTGGGTTTACTCGAATCCTTCTTATCCATGGGCTTCAACAATTGACCGCCGGCAAAGTAATCAAAATTTGAATTAACGAGCTGCATACAGATATCATACATCTGTCCACGGCTCGGAACATGGGCATAAAAAGCCGCCGGCGTGGCGTGATCCAATGACACGGTGCTCAGAATACCAACCTTCCAGCCTTTCTTTTTGGCCACCTCGGAAATGCTTTCATAACTGACCTTGCCGGCCGCATCCATTCCTATGACCCCGGACTTGGTCTTATGGCCGCAGGCGATGGCCGTGGCGGTCGAGGCTGAGTCGGGAATGACACTGCTCAGATCGTAAGTCGTGTTCACGCCTTGAGCCGGAAAGGTATTCATCACTAATTTCGTCTGTTCCGGACGATTCACGCCTTTGAGGTGGGACAGGTAAATTTCCGCGGCATTCCGTTGCGCAATTCCCATCCCATCTCCAATGAATATAAAAACATACTTGGCATTGGCCGGCGCCGTCTGCGCCGAGGTCAGGCTCATGGTCCCCAGGACGATCAGACCGAAAATCACGGCAATAATAAACCTAGTTTTCTTTCCCAACATAGCCTCCTCCTTTTAAAGGTGTGTTTTGGGTAAAATCTCGGCTTTCTTTTCTTTGAAGACCGCGAAGTTCTCATCTAAAAAAACGGTAACAAATCAAGAACGCCGTTTCTAACAAAATTTTTCTACTCCAGCTTTGTTACATAAAAATGAATTTTTCGTTAAAGATCAGTTAATTCCTTTCAGCAATCTAAATCCTGCGCGTTTCTGATAGAAATCTTTTCTTTCCATATCCTTAGCACACCATGATATTGCCAGGAAATATATTGCCCTAGCTATTTCGACAAAATAGTGTCAACTTGACTAATTTATCTTTAACCCGGAATGATGGAACTTCTTGACTTCACCCCATGGTCGAGGAGAAAGTCAGTTCATCTTGGAGCGAGTCTTTAACTAAATTCATTGATCCTTTTTCGAGGTCAAGTCAATTGTCTGGGCTTGAGCAAAAGAGCCTGGCAGGGTGAAGAGGTGATCTAGGACTAGCAGAGGCGGAAGATTCGCCTCCGCTATATACGGCGTTCGACGAAAATAATCATGATTCACCGCGTTCCAATTGTTGGCCTCGCCGGGAATCTTGCCTTGGGATAATCGGTTGAGCAGCTTCAACCAGGACAAGGCTTCGGCCGAGGGCGTTTCGTCCTTGATCCAGGCGCCGTAGGGGTGATTGGGAATGAAGCTCGAGTATTTCTGTCCCCAATACCCGTCGGGAAAACGTTTGATCACTTGTTGAGGCACAAACGTCCGCCAGGATAAAGACCGCGGCGTCGTTCTGGTATTTTGAAATTCGACCACTTTCCGGCCGTACGCCGTCAGGTTGAACGACTGATCCGCCAGTCCTTTCATATGTTCCACGTAAACGTAATCGAATCCCCGTTCAAAGGCGAACAGCAAAGCCTGATAGAGTTCCTCGGGCGTGTGGCCGCCGGGTTTTGTCCGGCCGGCTTCAGGGAACTTGTCCAAGAACCAAAGGTCAACACAGGCCCAGAGTTCCGGGAGTGAGTACTGCCTGGCCGCCCCGGCGTACACGTAGTACATCAGATCGTTGAAATTCTCCTTGAGCAGCTTGGGCGCCAGTATGGCGCCGCCGCGGGCCGGCCCATGAGCGTAATCTGGGAAGACCATTTCAAAGACCAGCCTTTTCTTGGATCGACCATAGTAATTAACCAGTTCCTTTGTTTTTTTTACCACTTCTTCATAGGCGTCCCGGGGATCGAGTTTTCTCGTATCGGCAAAATACGGCGGTACGGCATTGTCCTTGAGCTTGACCCCCAGCATGGACTGCATCAGTTCAGGCTCATCATAGACCACGCCCAAGAAAAGCGGATCGTTCTCGAGTTGTTTCATGGTGGGCGGTTTCAGGTCCCAACGATAAGTTCCGTCCGGCTGTTGGAAATGGGGCACCTTGGGAACGTAATTGACCAGTTCGGTGTTGAACAGATAGCCCCAGTTGTTCTGGCGGCAAAAATTTACAATCTCCATCAGGCGCTCGGGTGAGACTTCCTCTTCCGGCGACAAATGCCACACTATGAATTCCACCTTCATCCGGCGCAGGGCTTCGACAAAAGCCGGCTTCTTTATCTGCCTGTCCCAGTTGTCGGCGTTGACGCCGAATCTGAATCCCCAAACCGGCTCGGGGGAAAGCATGGCCAGCGAAGGAACCAGAAGAAGAAACAGGCCGGCGATGGACGGCAGGAGGCGCTTATTTCTTGACCTGGACATGGGAAACACCTCGTATAATGGCGGCGTAAGGCCCTAGCTGGCTGGACAGGGAGTATCGGCCGACTATTGTTTCGCGGCCCTGGCGGCTGAATTCCGCCCGCAACTCTTCATCCGTCAGCAGTCTTCTGAGTTTGGACACCCATTCCTCGGTGGAGGCGGCCAAAAAGCCGTTCTCTCCGTCCCGGACCACTTCCAGATTGGCGCCCACGGCCGAGGCGGCCACCGGCACGCCGGCGGCCATGTATTGGATCAGCTTGAAGGCGCATTTGCCTTTGGAAAATTCGATATTCAACAAGGGCATCAGGCCTATATCGAAAAGGGAAAAGTAATCATACTCCCGGGCCAGTTCCCATTTCAAGTTGGTCAGGTTAACGAATGGCCAGGGTGGAGCCTGGTTCAAGCCAACAAGCAGCAGATCGAAACCCAATTCCTGGGCCAAAATCCTGAGGGGCTCCTCCAAAAGGGCCAGATGCGGCGCGTTGGTGGGGGTGCCCACCCAACCCAGGCGAAGCCTCGGCGAAATCGTTCGCTTGATCTTCTGGTAGGGTCGGTCATCCACTACCGTCGGGATGACCTCGACCTGGGGGTTATGAGGCCGGAAATAATCGGCCAGGTATTCGTTGCCGCAGACAATGGTCTTATAACGGCGAGCCAACCGGGCGAATTTTCCGAAATCTCTAAGCCGCTGGTGGATAAAGCTGGTCGAGGCGTCATCGGGAAGAAAAACAGCGTCGTCTATATCCAATATGACGTTGGGATTGACCAGAAAAAGCACGCGTTCCAGAATCGGCGGCCCGATGGGCGACAGCTCGCGGCCTATCCAGACTACCTGGTATCGAGGCGCCAGAAAAAGTATCCGCAGCAGTCTTTTCACCCAAACAAAAGGATACAACATCAATTGCACCGCCAGGCGGCGCCCCTGGGAATGCCAGAGGAAAAAACGCCGTCCGAATAGGCTGCAATGGTGAACTTCAATTCCCTGATCGTGGAACGGGGCCACATATTGGAGTATCCGATAGCGGACGTCCGGCGCCTCGCGAGGTTTGACCGTCAAGGCCAGTACTTTGATATGGTGGTCATGGCCGGCCTCGGGCGAGGCATCACCGGCCTCCCGGCCCACCGAGATCAATTTCCAATAGCCCTCGGCCTTGCGGCGATAAATCTCCCGGCGCCGCGCCAGAAACAATAAATAGAAGACCGTTCCTCGAAACAAGCCCTCGAATACGTTCAACCACCGGCTGATCAAGAATTGTTTTCGGCCGAAATGTTTCTGGAAGTAAAGGTCGCGGCTGCGCCGGAGTATCCTTATCGAGCGGGCCACGGTGTCCTGGCTTTCGGTGGAGGTCCCGTGAAAATGGGCCACCTGGGCCTGGGGCAGGAACCAGACTTCCCGGCCGCTTTCGATCACCCGGCGGCAGAAATCCACTTCTTCAAAATATATGAAGAAGCGTTCGTCAAAACCGCCCAGCAGGGTGAACGTTTCCCGTCTTAGGAAAATACAGGCGCCTATGATTTGATCAACCATTCGGGCGGTGCGATGATCGAACCGCAATAACCGGTAGCAACCGAAAATCAAATCCAGATAGGTGACGTCCAGGAATATTCTCATCAACGTGGGCCGATGGCGACAGGTTTTGGTGATCCTTCCCTGGCGATCGGTAATCTGCGGACCGGCCACGGCCGCCTTGGGATTTTCGTCGAGGAACTGGGCTAATCTTGACGGCGCGTCGTTCAACAGAATCGTGTCCGGGTTCAGAAACAGCAGGTATTCTCCTCGAGCCGAAGACGCGCCCAGGTTGCAGCCTTTGGCAAAGCCAAGGTTTTGCCCCGATTTTATGAGGTTTAATTCGATCTCGGGGTGGACTTGGCGAAACTGCTTGATTTTCCCGGCGGTATGATCGTCCGGGGAATTGTCCACCATGATTATTTCATAAGGCAATCCGACCTGACGGACGATGGATTCCAGACAGGCCTCGATGGAATCTTCGTTGCGGTAAGTGACAACGATGATGGAGACGGTGGGCGCGGGCATCGCTTTTATTGGCCGACCTCGAGAAACCTGATCTCCTTCAGGCTTTCGGCATTGGCCGCGGTATCGTCTTCCTGCAGGTTGAGTTCAAGCTTCCAGGGCCTCCCCTGGTATATGCCGGTAATCCGGCGGAGAGGCATGAGCCGGCCTTTTATTTCCCGCCCCGGTTCTTTAAGGGACAAGGTGACCAGGTACACCGGAAAAGATTTTCTTTCCCCTTGCAGTTCCAGTATCTCCAGGCGCCTGACCTGTTTGAAGTTGTAACCAACGAATTGCCTGGAACCTTGGAACATTATGATTATTTCTTCAATACCCAGTTGCATGTCGCCGTAATGGAACCTGGTCTCGGCAATATTGAGGGGCTGGGTTTTATCCTGAAAAAAGACCTGGGCCATAACCGCCCAACTGGTGTCCGGGTGAAGGACCTGCGGCAGGAATAGGAGCGCCAGGGCCATGATCAGCCGGCCCAGGCCTTTCTTCCAGTCTTCAAACGGACGGTTTCGCCTGTCATCGTTTTCGGCGTTCAAGTCGGTATTCATGCAAACCTCTCAGAAAGGCCTCGCGGGCCCTAAAGCGAAGATCGAGACCATAACCGATCAATCGGTCCAGACGTCTTATTTTAAACAACAGGCGCAGTAAATGCATCTGTCCGGAGACCCATCTGAATTTTCGGCCGATTCGTAGTTCGCGCGCTATGTCGGGATAATCGGCCAGCAGGACTCCCGCCGCGTAACCCACTTTGTATTCCCGGGCAATGAATTCGGTTTCCGTTATGGGATGAAGGTGCCAGGCCCAGGCTTCCTTATTGAGACCCAGGCGCAAGCCTTTTTGTTTCAATTTGTAGCCCAGGGCCGTATCCTCGAAGGCGTAGCGTTTGCGGGCAAAGCTCTGGTCGAAACCGCCACAGTCGAGGAAATCGCTCTTTTTCATAACCAGGTTGGCCGTATATATCTGGAGAAAGCTCAATTCACCCGCCTCGGTCACCCGATCAAAGGAAAACTGGCCTTTCCGGTTTTCCAGGAACTTGATAAAGCGTTGGTTCTTGAGAGTGGGATGCCAGAAAAGCAGGCCTTGAGACACGTCAAAGCCTTGGGCCAATAATCGGGCGTGGTTTTCAAGCAGATTCGGGTCCGGGAAAACGTCATCGTCCATGAAGGCGATTAACTCGGACCTGGCCTCCCGCACCCCGCGGTTACGGGCCGCGCCCGGTCCGCTGTTTTGCTGGCGGATGATTTTCAGGAGAGAGTCATGCCGCCGCCGATGTTTTTCCAAGACTTGCGGCGTATGATCGTTGGAGCCATCGTCCACCACGATAACTTCGTCTTCTTCAATGCCACGCAGGGCAAAGACGTATTCCAGGCTTTGATCGAGGATGTCGGCCCGGTTGGCGGTGGGTATGACCACGCTGAACATATTAGTCTCGATAAGTCAACCCTGGGTCTTCAGTTTCTTGATCCTGTCCTTGAATCGCTCGGCTGCTTTTGGTTCGCCGCCCAAGACCAGAAAGCGCTCCAATATCTCGATGGCCTGCCGGGCTTGTCCCCTTTTTTCTTCCAGGTCGGCCCAGACCCAATAGGCCTGGCTCATCCGCGGATTCAGATTGACGGCCCGTCGAGCCGCGCTCAAGGCTTCTTCTTCCCGTTTCAGACGAGAAAGGATAGCGGCCTTATCCAACAAAACATCCGGAAAGACGACTTTCATTGATTCCAACTGATCTATTTCGGCCAGGGCTTTTTCTTCTTGCGCCGAGTTCAGGTAGGCGCGATACAAATTTACCCTGGCGTTCACATATCGAGGGTTGGCCGCCACCGCTCTCTGGAACGATTCGACGGCTTGGTCATTTTTTTCCATTCGAGAATATAAAGCGCCCAGGTGGTTGTGAATATCCGCGTGGTCGGGAAGCTGGTCCGCTGACTTCTTCAAGACGGATATCAAAGCCTGGTATAGAACCTGATCCCGGGTTGGCGAGAAGAGCTTAATGATGTCCAGGAAGTCCGGTACGAAATCAACTTGAAAGGGCAGCCGGCCGCTGGCCTGACTCAATAGTCGTTTCAAGGTTTGAGTTTTCTTTTCCTCTTGACCATCCGTCTCCTTATCACGCATCTGACCTAACATAAGCAGGGCTTCATCGTTATCCGGGTCTTGTTCCAGTATGATATTGAGCTGCTCCAAGGCTTCCCGGGTCCGGCCTTCCAAACCAAGCGCCAAAGCCAATTGCAGGCGGGCGTGCTTGTAATGAGGATTGATTTCCAAAGCCCTTAAAAACAAATCCCCGGCTTCGGACAGAAGGCCGGCACTGGCCTTCAACAGTCCGTAAGCAAAGACCACGTCAGGATAGGCCGGATACTTTTCGATCAGTTCGGCCAAGAGGGCTTCGGCTTCTTCAACCCGCCCCAGCCGGCCATAGACGTGGGCCAGGATTAAACGCGGTTTGAAATAAAAAGGGTTGATGACGATGGCTTGGGAGAGTTCAGGCACGGCTTCGTGCAATCGGCCCAGGGAGGCGTAGACCATGCCCAGATGATAGTGCATGTCGGCCCAGCCGGGCTGATCGGCCACGACTTTTTCCAGTTCCTCCAAAGCCTCCTGATACTTTTCCACGTTGTAGAAGACTATGGCCATTCTGTTCTTGACCATCAGGAAATCCGGATAAATCTGTTCGACTTTCAGAAAGGCCTGCATGGCCTCGGCATACAGCCCCAGGTTGTTCTTGACCATGCCTAAGTAGTAATAAGGTCGATGGTTTTCAGGAAAAGTCTGGACCGCTCTTTCCAGATGGTTCTCCGAGTTCGAGAAGTCTCCGGTGTAAAAGGCCAGGACGCCGATGTTCAGATGGCACATGCCCAGATAGAAAGCGTTCAAGGCGGAATGAAGGTTCAACGGCTTATTATGTCTGCTCACCTCCCGCTGAAACCTCTCCATCGCTTCTTGAAACAGGCCTTTGTTGTATAAAGCAACACCTTCCTTCAAATCCTTGCGCCAGCTTAAGGAAGCAAAGCCTTCTATTATTCTCCGAAACATCCTGATCAAATCACAACCGCCTTTCTCGGAGACGACATCCTCCGCTAGTATCATTAGTCAGCGCGGTTATCGGGACTCTCCGAGATAGATCAAATTCCCTGGGCACTGAAGACCACCATCAGAGTCCGGAGCAAGATATTTACATCCAGCCAGAAAGACCAGTTGTCTATATAGTACAGATCGAGTTGGAGACGCTCTTCAAAATCGATGGCGTTACGGTCGGGCGTGCACTGCCAAAGGCCGGTTATCCCCGGCTTCACCGACAGGCGTCGCCGTTCCGAAAGCTTGTACAGCGAGACTTCCCGGGGAAGGGCCGGCCGGGGGCCGACCAAGCTCATGTCCCCCTTGAGGACATTCAATATTTGAGGCAACTCGTCCAGGCTGCTGCGCCTCAAGAATCGGCCGACATAGGGAATCACCCGCGGATCGTCCTTCATTTTGAAAACCGGTCCCCTCACCTCGTTTTTATCCATGATCTGAGCCAGCATATTGTCGGCGTCCTTAACCATGGTCCGAAACTTGATCATGTCGAAGTGACGGCCATGGAGCCCTACGCGTTTCTGGCGATAGAAGACGGGACCGGGTGAGGAAAGCTTTATCGCGAGAGCCACTATGGGAAAGAGGGGCCAGATGACCAGCGATATAAGGCCGGCCGCGGCCAGGTCAATCAAATTCTTCAAGAGCAGGTACTGCTGATAGCGGCGAGCCGTGACCAGGGTCATGGTCGGCAAGCCGGCCAGGTCTTCGAAAACTATAGTGGCCATCTGAGGGGTCTTTTTCAGGGAGTAGATCTGCCATTCAGGAATGATCCGGATGGTGATCCCCGCGCTTTCAGCCATGAGAATGTAATGGGCGGCGTTGGGTATGGCCATCAAAGGCAGGGCAAAGACTATTTCATCAATGACTCCTTGGACGATGAAATCCTCGAGATGGTCCAAGGTGCCCAGAATCTTTATTCCGGGAAGAATCTCCTGGCCCACTTGATTCCCTGAGCCGACTTCCAGGCAGCCATGAATATGGCGGTGCATCAGGAGGTCTTTTTCCATGTAACGAACCACATCTTTGGCCCTTTCCCTGATGCCGATTATTAAAACGTTTATGGAAGCGGGACCGCCGGGTGAATGGCGGGTCATGCTTCTCAGTTCAATCAATTTGCTCAAGTATAAGAACAGACTAGTAAAAACCAGGAAGAGGAGCAGGAACAGCCGGCTGATATGAATGGATTGAAAAATATAAAGAAACAGAATCAGCACGGCCGTGATGCCCGTGGCCGCTTTAAAGACCCAGGCCAGAATCCTTTTCCCGG
Source organism: Thermodesulfobacteriota bacterium (assembly GCA_040755515.1). Lineage (GTDB taxonomy): Bacteria > Desulfobacterota > Desulfarculia > Adiutricales > JAGVGV01 > JBFMAW01. Next base: position 163,224 of record JBFMAW010000005.1, read on the forward strand.
ACCTCAATATATATTCAAAAGGCCGGCTGATGAACTCCACGTAAAATAAATAGGCGATGAGCGCCACGAGAAAAATGGCGAATATGATGTCAGTATCCGGTAGGGACGCGGGCGGATGAAAAGAATGAAACCTTACCAGGTAGGCCAGCCAAAAGGCCCCGGCCACCAGCACCAAGTCAATGGTTTTGTACAGTCTTATGAGGGCTTGCTTTCGATTCACGCCGATCAACCATCCCTTGCCGTCACCAAGCGAGCGGACCGCCAGGTTCTTGGGAATGACATTATCAAAATGAGTCCTCGTTAAGGTGTAAGAGGTCTTAAAGCGGTCGGTATACTGGAATCATGGACCGTCATCCGCTTACAATGCCGGCCCGGCTAAAGAACGGTCAAACAAATCTTTTCGATGGTGAAAACCGATCCGCCCCGTCCGGGCCGAGCCGGGAAGGCGGATCGGTCGATTCCTGAAAGGCGGAACGGTTAGACGTTTTCTATCCAGCCGTGAGCGTCCGGTTTGAGCCCGTACTGGATGGCCGTGATCTCGTCGTACAGCTTCTGGGCCAATGGCCCGGTTCGACCCCCGCCGACCCGGACGGCTTCGCCCTTGTACACGATCTCACCCACCGGCGAAATCACCGCCGCCGTGCCCGCGCCGAAGGCTTCCGTCAACCGGCCGTTCCTGGCCGCGGACATAACCTCGTCCATGGACACCCGGCGCTCTGACACCCGGTGGCTTTTCCACTCCCGCGCCAGGTCCAGGACCGTGGTGCGGGTGACGCCGGGCAGGATGGTGCCGGCCAGAGGCGCGGTGATGAGTTCGTCGTCCAGGACGAAAAACATGTTCATCGTCCCGACCTCTTCCACGTATTTCCTCTCCACTCCGTCAAGCCACAAGACCTGAGTGAAGCCCCGCTGGTGGGCCTTTTCCGCGGCCAGAAGGCTGGAGGCATAGTTGGCCGCCGTCTTGGCTTCACCCACTCCGCCCACCACGGCGCGCACGTATTCGCTCTCCACCAGTATCTTGATCGGATTGAAACCTTCCTTGTAATAAGCCCCTACCGGTCCCAAGACCACGAAATACAGATACTCCTTGGCCGGCCGCACGCCCAGGTGCGGCTCGCTGGCGATCACCGTGGGCCGGATATAGAGCGAGGTGCCCTGAGTGTGAGGCACCCAGTCTTGGTCCACCCGCAGGAGTTCCTTCAGGGTGGCCAAAGCCAGGTCTTCATCCAAAGGTGGGATGCACATCCTTACCGCCGACCGGTTGAAGCGCTTGAAATTGTCCCTGGCCCTGAACAGTTGCAGGCCTCCGTCCGGCCGGCGGTAGCATTTCAGGCCCTCGAAAATTTCCTGCCCGTAATGCAGGCACATGGCCGTGGGGTCCAGTTCCAGGGCATGGTAAGGTTCGATCCTGGGATTGTACCAGCCCTGACCTTCCCTGTAATTCATGATAAACATATGATCGGTGAAGATCAGGCCGAAGCCCAGGGCGCTTTCATCGGTGGGTTTGGGTTTACGCTTTTCCGGTGGCAACTGGGTGATCTTGATCTGCATCTCTTTTCTCCCTCCAGGTCGGGCGGTTTGCTGACCAGCCTTATTAAAGAGTTAATCTTAACCCCAGGGAAAAGTTAGTTCAAGAAGGTTTTTTAAGCTTTCCGCCGGGAAGATTAGATATTATAACCTCATCATGACCCAAAAGATATCGTCCCTGGGCGGCCGCTGCCGCCATGAACAAATGGGACGCTGCAGCAATCACTTTTGGAACGTGATGAAGAAATCCGGGAAACCTGGTCTGGCTGAATATACTTGCGTATTATGGAAAGCCAAGTTGGAAGCCCTGGAAGATTACCACCAGGACTTTTTCCGGGCCCGCTGTTTCGGTCTGAAGGGCGAGCGGCGAGGGGAAATCTTGCGCAAGCTGCGGGCGCGACGACCCGGACGAAGGACCGTCTGCGCCGATTACCGGCCGTCGTCCGGACCGCAATGCCGCTATTTCTTCTTGGAAGCCTGTCTGCTTAAGTTTCCACCCTGCCCCGGCCGGTGCGATGATTTCCTGCCCGAAGTCGACCAACGGTAAGGATCGAGCCCGCCGAAAGGAATTGTCTTGCCCCGGCCCCATTGATATATTGACCTCGAGCCGGAGCGTGCCCAACCCTCCAGACGCCGGGAATCGCCCCTATTCATATATCGGCCCCGGCCAGGTTGTCTTACGAATGGAAGGCGAATCCTCCGGCTGGAAGATTCCCGGAAAGGAGCGTCATCTGTCTTGATCAAGGGCAAGAAGATCGCGGTGGTCATGCCGGCCTACAACGCCGAAGCCACCTTATACAAAACCTACACGGAAATACCCAAGGACATCGTGGATGAGATCATCCTGGTGGACGACGTCAGCCAGGACCGGACCGTTGAGATAGCCCGGAGCCTGGGCCTGCACCTGATCGTCCATGCCCGCAACCTAGGCTACGGCGGGAATCAGAAAACCTGCTACCGGGAAGCTCTGCGTCTGGGCGCGGACGTCGTGATCATGCTTCACCCTGATTATCAATACACCCCCGGACTCATCCCGGCCATGGCCTCGCTCATAGCCGATAACCAGTTCGATTGCGTCCTGGGTACCAGAATACTGGGCGTGGGCGCCCTCAAAGGAGGAATGCCCCTTTATAAATATATCTCCAACCGCTTCCTGACTTTCGTGCAGAACCTGCTCCTGAACTACAAACTTTCTGAATATCATACCGGGTACAGGGCCTTTTCCCGAGAGATACTCGAGACCCTGCCCCTGGACGCCAATGAGAACGGCTTCATTTTCGACAACCAGATGCTCTGCCAGATAATCTACGCCGGGTACCGGATCGGCGAAATCACCTGTCCGACCCGGTACGAAGCCGACTCGTCCTCCATCAGTTTCAGCAATTCCCTTGTTTACGGATGGGGGGTGCTCAAGACGTCGTTGTTGTATCTGCTCCATAATAGAGGGCTCTGCCGCAGCCCGATCTTCGACCCTTTGAAGAAAGAACGAAAATAGCGTAAGGTGCTGATAAATCGTCGGCGGTGATGAGACATGAACGATCGAAGCAACCGGTGTCAACCGACCGGGCTCCAGAGGGTGCTTCATCAAAGCCAGGAGGGATTTAGGATATGAGCGGCGCAAGGATAATCAAGTTGGTGGGGGCCGGATTGATGATGATTTTATTGTCCCTGCAGGCCCAGGCCGGCGGCATGGACGACTACCTGGCCGGCCGGGAAGCAGCCAAAAACCGGCAGATGGACGAAGCGATCAAACTTTATACCAAAGCCATTGACAGCGGCGAACTCAAGGAAAAGGACCTGGCTCAGGCCTATAACAGCCGCGGCAACGCCTGGTTCGACAAGGGCGATCTGGATCAGGCCATCGCCGATTATACCCGGGCCATAGAGGCCGACCCCAAGAATGGCTACGCCTACTACAGCCGGGCCTTTGCCCATGATCATAAGGGCCAGGCCGATAAAGCCATCAGCGATTTCACCAAGGCCATTGAAATAAATCCCCGGGACGCGGATTCCTATTTCGGCCGGGGCAACGCCTGGTTCGACAAGAAAGACCTGAACAAGGCCATAGCCGATTTCAGCAAGGCCGTCGAGTTCAATCCGAACCTGGCCGACGCCTACTATAATCGGGCCGTGGCCTACGCCAACAACGGGGAATGGGACAAGGCTTACCAAGACGCCAAGAAGGCCCTCAGTCTGTCACCCAACAACAAGACCTATCAAAGCCTGGTGAACGAAACCGAAGCCCGTTCAAAGAAGCTCAAATAGTTTCGGGGACACAATTCTTAATTCCTTATGGTCATTTAAGCGAAAAGGAGAAATAGTCATGTCCAAGTATGACGAATTGGCTAAGCTGGATGTCCTGGCCCAGGCCGAACTGATCAAGCGCAAGGAAGTCAAGGCCGTCGAACTGGTGGAAGCCGCCATCGCGCGGATCGAAAGTCTGAACCCGGCCTTGAACGCGGTGGTCACGCCTTTGTTCGATCAAGCCAGGGCCCAGGCCGAAAAACCCCAAAACGGCCCCCTGGCCGGCGTTCCGTTCCTGCTCAAGGACATACTGGCTTTTTACCAGGGCGCCCGCATGACCATGGGCACCAAACTTCTGGTCGACTTCGTCCCGGATCATGACAGTGAATTGGTGGCCAGATACAAACGGGCCGGTTTGATCATCCTAGGCAAGACCAACACGCCGGAACTGGGCCTGCTGCCGACCACCGAGCCGCGCCTTTTAGGCCCCACCCGCAATCCCTGGGACCCCAGCCGCACCACCGGGGGCTCCAGCGGCGGAGCCGCCGCCGCGGTGGCTTCGGGCATGGTGGCCGCGGCCCACGGCAACGACGGCGGCGGGTCCATACGTATTCCGTCTTCGTGCTGCGGCGTCTTCGGTCTCAAACCCACCCGGGCCAGAAATCCCCTCGGCCCGGACTTCGGCGATGTCATAGGCGGCCTGGTGGCCGAACATGCGCTCACCCGGACGGTTCGGGACAGCGCCGCCCTGCTCGACGCCACCCGCGGGCCTGAACCAGGCGACCCATACTGGGCGCCTCCCCCGGCCCACCCGTACTCGGAGGAAGTCGGGGCCGACCCGGGCCGGCTGCGCATCGCCTTTACCACCACGAACGTCCTCGGCGCGCCGGTTCATGGCGACTGCGTGACCGCTGTCCAGGACGCCGCCAAGCTATGTGAACATCTCGGCCATACCATGATCGAAGCGGCCCTCGGACTGGATGGAAATATGCTGGCCCATGCCTTCACGGTCATCTGGCTGGCCGGCTGCGCCGAGACCATCGAGGGAATATCGCTGCTGACCGGCAGAAAACCCGGTTCCGAGGATTATGAACCGCTTACCTGGGCCATGTACGAAAAAGGCAGCCAGCACAAGGCCACGGAATACATGATGGCCTGGCAGATTCTGCAGCGGACCGCCCGTGAGGTCGCCAAGTTTTTCGCCGACTATGACCTGTTATTGACCCCCACCGTAGCCGAACCGCCCGTTCCGTTGGGTTCGTTCGACAGCCCACCCGAGGACCCCTGGCGAGGGTGGGTCCGGGCCGCGTCCTTTGCCCCCTTCACCCCGATCTGCAACGCCACCGGTCAGCCGGCCATGTCCGTGCCGCTATATTGGAACAAGGAGGGACTTCCCGTCGGGGTGCATTTCATCGGACGTTTCGGCGACGAGGCCACCCTCTTCCGCCTGGCCGCGCAACTCGAACAAGCCCGACCCTGGGCTGGCCGCCGTCCCGGGATTTCCGCCTGAACAACCCTTTTGTGGGGACACAGTACTTGTTTAATTACCTTATCGCCAATAATTAAGTATTGTGTCCCCGTTAAGGGATGGTTCCCCTCCGGGCTACGTATTCCATGAATACGTCCGCTTCGATAAAGCCGGTGTCGGTCCGGGCCCCGGTAGCCGTCTTCAGAACCTCGTACCCGTCCCCGCCGCCGGCCACGAAGCTATGGGTTCCCACTAAGTAGACCTTTTTCTCGTCCAGGATCGTCCACCGGCTGTCCGGGCCGAGTGTCTCGATCCGGAGACCCTGGGGACCCGGTTTTCCCGGAGCGGCCTGGAAACGGGCCCCGGCCAGGCAGGGCCAGGCGCCGCCGCCCCGCTTGACTCCGCTCTCGATGGCCGCCTGAATCTGGGCGCCGGTCAGCTCCATAATCACCAGAGTATTGTCGAAGGGGAGTAGTTCGTGAATCTGGGCCACGGTCAAGGGGCCCTGGCGCAGGTCGGTCCGCATGGTTCCGGCGTTGGTCAGATAAAAGGCCAGTTCCGGACGCGACTCCCGTAGTTTGTCCAGCATGGCCCTGGTCACCAACGGCGCGACCTGGCTGGCCTTTCCGGAACCGGTCCGGTGTATCAAATCCTGTTTCACCCGGCCCATCACCTCGTTTTGCATGGCCTCGATGCCGGCCCGGTATTCAGCCAATTTGGCCTCGGCCGCCGGGTCCACGTCGATGACTTGGATCGAGCGCCGCCCGGCCAGGGTCTCGGAGATCAGGGCGGCCTGGGCCGGGCCGACCGGCTGGAGGCAGCCGGCTTGGTCTTTTTGCCGGTAGTCCCGGCCGACGAGGAGGAGCGGACGGCCCTGCCAACCGCTGACCACGCCCCGGAGGTCGAAGTCCACCTCGATCAGCCCCAGGACCAAGGCCCATTTCCAGGATTGAACAATCATGGTTTTTTCGCCGCCGGGGCCGTCAATCACCACCGGGTAAGGCCCTTCCGGGGCCAGGCCCAGGGAGGCAAAGTCCCCCAGGAGCGTGTGGGAATGACCGCCGACGATCACGTCCAGCCCGGGCACGGCCCGGGCCAGCTTGATATCGTCCTCCAGGCCCAGGTGGGTGACGGCGATGATTTTATTCACGCCCTGGTTGGTCAAGGCCTGGACTTCCCTCTCGGCCGCCGCGGCCACGGCCTGGAAATGGACGTTGGGTCCTGGACGCGAAATCTTTTCGGTCTCTGGAGTGGTCAGACCAATGAGACCGATCTTCTGGCCTTGCACCTCCTTGACCATCGAGCTGCGGACCAGGCCGTTCAGGACCGGTTCACGAGAGACATCGGTATTGGCCGACAGAACCGGGAACCTGAGGCTGGTCAAAAACGAGGCCAGGACCGGCGGGCCTTGGTCGAATTCGTGGTTGCCCAGGGTCATGGCTTCGAAACCGATCAAGTTCATCAGGTCCGCGTCGGCCCGACCCTTGTATTTATTGAAGTAAAGCGTTCCAGTGAAGACGTCCCCGGCGTGGAGCAGCAGTACGTTGTCGTCCGCGGCCCGGACCTGTTTCATCTTGGCCGCTATCCGGGGCAAACCGCCCGCGGTGACATACGTGCTCTGTTGGCCCAGCTTCAAGCTTAGACTGGTCCCGTCCAGATGGGCATGATGATCGTTAAGGTGGGCGATGGTCAGGTGAAAGGGTTTTTCCGCCTGGGGCAGCGTGGCGCATCCGGCCAGGAAGACAAAAACAGCGGCCAGGACGGCGACGGTCCCCGCCGAAGCATGGCGTGGCTTGAACATGGCTGGCGCTCCTTATTTATGGGGACACAATCCTTGATTAATCACCTTATTAACAATTATTAAGTATTGTGTCCCCGTCTATCCCGTATCTATCCCGTATCTAGGGCAGGCTGGGGTAGCCGGTGATGGTCCTGATCTTCTCGTACAGAGGCCTCAGGGTCTGGTAGAGCTTGAGGTAGACTTCGCGATAGAGGGCGTCATACAAGGCGTGGGTCTCGGGATTGGGTTCAAAGACCTCACCCGCTCGGGTCATGGTCTTGATGGCGGAAAAGAAATCGTTATGGAAGCCCAGACCTACGGCTGCGTCAATGGCCGCGCCCAAGGCCGAAGTCTCGTACAGGCTGGGTCTGGTCGTGGGCAGGCCGAAGATGTCCGCCGTGACCTGCATGGCCACCCGGCTCTGGGACCCGCCGCCGGAAACCATCAAGGTCGTGATCGGCACCCTGGTCCGCTTTTCAATCCGCTCCTTCCCTTCCCGCAGAGCGTAAGCCAATCCTTCCAATATGGATTTGTAAAGATGGGCCCGGGTGTGAACGTCGCCGAATCCGATCACCGCCCCTTTGGCCTCTGGTCCGGGCAGCTTCAAACCCGGGGTCCAGTAAGGCTGCAGGACCAATCCCATCGATCCGGCCGGGATTTTGGCCACCAACTGGTCAAAAAGAGCCTCGGCCTCGACCCCCTGCAACTCGGCCATCCGCCTTTCATTGAGTCCGAATTCCTCCTTGAACCAACTCACCATCCAGTAGCCCCGGAAAATCTGAACTTCCATGGAATAGTAGTCGGGAATGGCCGAAGGGTAGGCCGGCAGCAGGCGGATGGCTTCGTAGTATTTATCCGTGGTCACGTTGATCGTGGCCGTGGTGCCGTAACTCAGACAGCCGATGGAAGGATCGAGGCAGCCCGAGCCGATCACTTCACAGGCCTTGTCGGCCGCGGCCGCGATAACGGGCAGGCCGGCCGGAAGGCCGGTGGCCGCCGCCGCCGCCGGCGTGACCTCGCCCAAAGGCCGCCCCGGAGAGACCAGGTCGGGCAGAACTTCGGGTTTGAGCCCGAGGGCGGTCCACCTCCAGTCCCAGCCGCCGGCCCAGCGCAACTTCTTGTTGTTGAAAGGCAGGTAAGCCACCTGGCAGCCCACGGAATCAAGAAACCCGCCGGTGAGTTTGTAGGTCAGATAGCCTGAAACCAGGAGGATTTTATAAACCTTGGCCCAAAGGTCCGGTTCATTGGTCCTGATCCAGTTGACTTCGGCTTCGGCCCGGAGCAGTTCCAGCGTAGAGGTCAGTCCGGTTAATCTGAAAATAAGCCCCCAGAAACCTCCCAGGCGGCCCAGGTTGTAGGCTTTGCGCTGATCCAGCCAGGAAATGGCCGGTCTAAGCGGACGGCCGTCCTGATCGACGACGATGATAGTGCCGCGTTGGGTGGTCAAGGCCAGACCGGCCAAGCGGTCTTTGTCCACTTGGCCGCTTTGCCACAGGGTCTGGCAGGCCTCGATCAAGGCCCGCCAGAAGACTTCCGGGTCCTGTTCGGCCCAGCCAGGCTGGAGGGAAAAGTAGGGCTGGAAAGGGACCTGGGCCTTGGCCGATAGCTGGCCGTCGGGAGAGAAGATCAGGGCTTTCAGGCTCTGAGTGCCGTTGTCAATGGCCAGGATAAGGTCTTTTTCGGCCAAACGCCACCTCCTAGATTCACCACCTTTGATGAAACAGGCGCATAACTCCTGGCTGCAACGCTCGTTTCCCGATTTTAGCTCCTCGACGTATGGTGAATACGTCTGTGGGCCAACCCCGCCGCGGGCGGGGTCCAACTTCGCGTTTCGCTGAGGAGTTCCGCGTCCGGTCCGCGATTAGATGGTGGATTTGGGCACCTCTCTAGCCGTTGCCCGGCGGATGAATCGAAATCGAGGATTGATATAATCTAACACAAAGCGGTTTCATCTGTCAGGATAAATGCGACCGCTGATTTTTTTAAACAATAATTCGATAAACCCTTGCCCTCGGCAGCCGGGATGGTTTAGCCTGCCGGGCGGAAGCGGACGTAGCGGCGAAAGCGCCCCAATGGTTTCTGAGCTGAAGCAGCCTCGATATGGAGGTGAAAGTGCTCAAAGCAAGAAGGACAAGAATCGGCTCCTTGTCGGTCCTGCTGACCCTGGCCATATTGTGGCCGGTCTCGCCCACGGCCGCCGACAACGTAGTCATCACCTGGTGCGACTGCCGCGAGTTTTTTGTCCGCGACTACGAACTCGCCTGCCGGCGGACCCTTAGGTTTAAATGCCCGGAAGGTTATTTCATCGTGGGCCTGGATCAGACCATGAAATGCGGTCGGGATCGCGATATCACGGCCGACGTGGTCTGGGCCTCGGAAATCACCTGCTGCCGGCCTTGTTTAAAGACCAGGTAGAATGAAGGAAGAACATACCGCAACCCTGAAAGTGGTCGTCAACGGTCTGCCGGAAGAAGTCCCCCCGCGGACCAGCGTCCAGGCCTTGATCGAGTTATTGAACGAACAGGACGCGGGCCTGCTGGTGGAGATCAACGGATACTTCGTCCATCAGCGGGAATTTCCCACCCGCGAGATCGAGGCCGGTGATAGAATCGAGCTGATCCATCCGGCTTTCGGCGGTTGAACGCGCCGGTCAGCCGCCGTTTCCACAGCCGGCGCAACCGGCGGGCTCTTCATCTTTGGACTTGCCCTCGGCCTCTCCTTCCTTGGCCAGCTTCAAGGCCTTGTCCGCCAGTTCCTGGAGCCTGTCCTCGACGCGGCGGTTGAAACTGCCCTCCGGAAAAAGAACGTCGCCCTGGCGCTCGCCGGCCGGCATACCGCTCAGGATTTCCAAGGCCTCGTCGGCCCGGCTGACGCTGTAAACCTTAAACAGCCCCTCACGGACGGCCGAGATCACTTCCTGGCTCAACATCAAATCCGCCACGTTGGCCTGGGGAATGATCACGCCCTGATCTCCGGTCAAACCCCTGGCCCGGCAGACTTCAAAAAAGCCCTCGATCTTTTGATTGACCCCGCCGATCGGTTGTATTTCGCCCTGCTGGCTGATGGCCCCCGTCACCGCCAGGTTCTGCTTGAGTCCCGCGCCGGCCAAGCGCGACAGCAAGGCGAAGAGCTCGGCCGCCGAAGCGCTGTCCCCCTCGACCAGTCCGTAACTCTGTTCGAAGACCAGACTGGCCGAAAGGGACAATGGTCTTTCGGCCGCGTACCTCTGGCGGAGATAACCCTCCATGATCAGCACGCCCTTGGTGTGGATGTTGCCGGAAAGCTTTGATTCGCGGTCTATGGCGATTACTCCCTGCCGGCCCACCGAGACCGAGGCGGTGATGCGGGAAGGCCGGCCGAAGCTATGATCGCCCAAATCGAACACGGACAGCCCGTTCACCTGTCCGATCTTCAGGCCGCTGGTTTCGACGTTCAGGTAACCGTCGGCGATGAATTCCTGGAGCTTGTCTTCGGCCAGGCTCGAACGGAACTTTTTTTGCTTGATGGCCTTCTCGACGTAATCCCGTCCGATCAGGGTCGCACCCTCCTGGCCGGCCCAATAATCGGCTTCGCGCAATATGTCGCGAATGAGGGCCATTTTGAGCGTGAGTTTTTTCTGTTTGCCGGCCAGTTCCGCGCCGTACTCGATGAGCCGGGCCAGACCGGTTTTATCCACGGGTCTCAAGCCCCGCTGGCGGACCATTTTGGCGGCAAAGGCCAGGTAGTTCTGTATTTCGGACGGCTGGCGGGTGACTTCGTCGTCCAGGTGGGCCTTGACCTTGAAGAGTTTGGGGAATTGCTCGTCCTGGCTGTAGAGCAGGTGATAAAGATAAGGCTCGCCGATGAGGATAATCTTGATGTCCAGGGGAATGGGGTCTGGTTTCATGCTTTTGGTGGTGATCAGGCCGAACATTTCGGTCGGATCATCGATCTTTATCTCCTTGTTCTTGAGGGCCCTCTTGATGGCTTCATAGGAGATATACCATTTGAGCAGGTCCCGGACCTGCAGGACCAGGTATCCGCCGTTGGCCCGATGGATCGAGCCGGGCCTGATCATGGTGAAATCCGTGAAGAGCGCTCCAAAGCTGGCCTTGCGCTCCATGGCCCCGAAAAGATTGGTGTAGGTGGGATTCACCTCGTACACCACCGGCGCGCCTTTCAGCTCTGAATTATCCACCAGCACGTTGACCTTGTACCGCGTGAATTCCGGTTCGGGTTGAGCCACCGGGAAAGGAGCCGGCGGTTGCTCCTTAGGCTTGAAATCGCCCAGGTTCTTGATCACGTCGTTCTTGACCGCCACCAGATAGGCAATGACCGTCCGATGCTCGGCGTATTTTTCCTGGAGTTCGTCAATCAAATAGCCCACGGCGTGCAGGGCCACCCGTTTGTCCAAATCCTTAAGTCTTTCCTTAAGTTCTTTTTCTAATTTGCGTATTTTTATGACTGTTTGATTCATCTCCTCCTGGAGGGCTTCGCTCTTCTTCCTAAGTTCGACTTTTTCCTCCTCGGTCAGTCGCGAAACCTCTTCCTCGGTGATGATATGACCATTGCGGGCTGGCGCGATCATCATCCCTTCCTGACTCATGTTCAGCGTAAAACCCGACATGGTCACCCGCTTGTCCAGTTCGGCCAGGGTGGCGTTCCGCTGGCCGGTGAACTGCCTGATCATTTCTTCCCGGCGCTGGCGGTATTCTTCGCCCTGGAAGACTTCCGGTATCTGGGCCTGCAGGTCCTCGACCAATTCGTCCATGTCCTTGGCCAGTTCATGGGCCAGGCCTGGCTGGAGGCTGAGGGCCATCGGATGGTCCGGGTCGCGGAAGTTATGGACGTAACACCAGTCCGGCGGAGTGGGCTCTTTACGGGCGGTCTCAGCCAGAAACGCCCTGGTCAGGTAGGTGAGTCCGGTGCGGGGTTCGCCGGCCACGAATATGTTGTAGTCGTTGCCGGGCATGGTCATGCCGAATTTCAAGGCGGAAACGGCCCTTTCCTGGGCGATGACCTCCTCGCCCAAATCCTTGGCCTCGGCCGTGCTATCCAGGCCCAGGGAATCGGGATCGCAGTTCCAGCGCAACTTATCCACCGGCACCAACAAACCTTTAATCGCGTCTTCCATCTCTTCCACCTCGGAACGATCGGCGGGCCGGAACTTCAGCCCTGGAGTTTGCCCGCGAGTTTACAACAGCGCCTCTCAACTGGCAAGCCTACCAGGCCGCGGCCGCCAAAGCCAAAATAATATGGACCGATCTGGAAAATCAAATAATGATGGGAACAACAATTGACCTTCCCTGGGCTGGCGTCTACGTCGCGCCGGTGAAAGGCGGCGCTCCTGGCGGGCGAGTGTAAGCGCCGTCCCAAGTATTAGGCGCGAGAGCAAAAACAGAAAAGGCCTCATGGTTAAGCGGCGTATTGCCTTCCAAGAGCAACGCTAATAGAATGCCAACCCAGGCCTCACCTTCGCCAAGGAAACCTGACCTAACAGGCGTCCGCGGCCGACCGCCTACACGAGCTGGGAACAAAGTTTACTTGCCAGCGCATCATCACGAAGGGTCGCCGGCGGCTGATGCGCCGGCCGTTAGGCGCGTAGAGAAAAGCATGGAGATCTCAATACTTCAAGCCAGTATAGAAGACGCCCTCGAGATTCTTGCCTTGCAGAAACTAGCCTATCGGAGCGAAGCGCTGCTCTATGATGACTGGACCATTCCGCCTCTAACTCAAACCCGGTCGCAAATTGAGGCCGAGTTTGAATCCAAGGTCTTTCTGAAGGCGGTGCAGGCAAACAGAATCGTTGGTTCGGTCAGAGCATCTCTCGATAATGGCACGGGCTTCATCGGCAGACTCATCGTTCATCCCGACTATCAAAGAAAAGGGATCGGCACGCAACTGATGCTGAAAATCGAGGCGTTCTTTCCACGGGCGGAACGATTTGAACTGTTCACGGGCAGCCGCAGCATTGACAATATCCGTCTCTACCAAAGGCTTGGATATCGAGCGTACCGCGAGGAGAACCTGTCGCCAAATGTTCGGTTGATATTTATGGAGAAACGGCCATAACGGCCACCCATTATTGTTAGTTGGACTGCCGTGGCTGAGGCGGGACGTTAGGCCGCCCGGAAAGGATATCGCTCGATGTTTGTTGCAGGCGGGACGATCAGGCCGATCGATTTCGGGGGCCTTCGCATATTCGACTACACCTCTGGTCATGACCTGAGTTCGTCTCTGGCTGTCATTGATGTACCACCGGGCGCCGCTCACGCCGTGGCCTGGTCGAAGCGCTCCGACAAGTACTATCTCGTCATCGAGGGGGCGCTTCGGTTCATGATCGATGATACCGAGACCGACCTGGCAACGGGAGACTTCTGCCTGGTCCGTCAAGGTCGGCGGTTCAGCTATTCAAACCCGACTTCGACGCTCTCGAGACTCGTCCTTGTCCATACGCCCAACTTCGATTTGTCAGAGGAGGTCTTCGTTGAGACGGCGAAATGATGTAACCGCTAAACAGGCGAAGCTTGGCAAGGAGATGTGACGTAACCGAAGCGGGCTGGGAGAATTATCGCCCGCCTGAAGTAATCCCTCGCCCCGATCAGCCACTTCGAACAGACGGGCCGCCAGGCCGGCTTCCGGCTTAGCGGCCTCTAAAATCAAGCCTGACGCGGACGATTCCTGTCCGATCTCATATGATTGAAATTCCTTTGAATTGGCATAATACTATCGGATAAACCCGGAGATATTGACGGTTGCTCCGGCCTCTGGAAGAGAGGTCTTGCTTTAACCGCTTCCCAAGTGTAATTAATACTCGGGCCGAAGTAAGTCTTCAGGAGGTCTCAAAACTTTGAACCGGATGCTTGTGCCGCATTCTCCGGCCGCGTCGAGTAATCCAGACGGTTTTTCCCTTGAACCTCCGGCCAAACCTCTATTGGAGCCGCCGGACCTTGTGAACCTCATCTGAATGTGGGGGTCTGTCTGGAGTGACTGACCAGAGTTCATTTACCGGCCGGCAAAAAGCCGTGGTCCTGGTGGTCCTGCTGTTGGCCGCCGCCCTAGCCGGCAACTATCTGAAGGCCGCCCTCTTTTTCAACGTGGATTTTCTTTTCGGCAGCATTTTTACCCTCCTGCTGCTGACCTGGTTCCCGCCGGTTTTCGGGATCATCTCGGCCCTGCTGGCCGGAAGCTATACCTATGTTCTCTGGAACCACCCCTACGCCCTTATCATAATCCTCGGCGAAAGCGTCTTTATCGCTCTATTTTTTAAAAAGAAGACCAGGAATATAGTCCTGCTGGACACACTTTACTGGATCTTGATCGGGATGCCCCTGGTCTGGCTGTTTTACCGCCCGGTCATGGGTATGAATGCCGAGGCCGTCCTGCTGGTCATGCTCAAGCAGGCCCTCAACGGCGTCTTCAACGCCCTCATCGCCGGCTTGATCGCCTGCGCTCTGGCGCCGATCAAGCCCCTGCGTTTTCCGAAAGAACTGCAACGGCCCACCTACCGGACCCTTCTCTTTCTCATCATGACTTCCTCGGTCCTGTTCCCGGCCTTGGTTGCTTTGATCATGTCCGGCCGTTACGAACTGAAAGAAAGCGAAGGCCATGTGGGACAGATATTGGACCAGACTTCCGAGGGTATGCAAGAGGTGCTCTCCTCCTGGCTGAAGAAAAACCTTCAATCGGTGGAGGTCCTGGCTGCTTTCGCCGTTCAAAAAGACGACCTGACCTCTCCGGAAGTAAAACACCTGCTCCGGGTCTCCCGTCAAGCCGATCCGTCTTTCCTCCGTTTGGGCCTCTGCGACGCCAGAGGCGTTTCCGTGGCCGTGGACCCTCCCCTGGATGAAAGAGGCCGTCCCAGCGCCGGAATTGATTATTCGGACCGCCTGTTTGTCCAGGAAATGAGAAGAACCTTAAGGCCGCAAATATCCAACACTGTCATTTCGAGAGTGGATCGGAAAACGCCTTTGATCGTGATCAGCCAGCCGATGCTCCTTGACGGCCAATATCGGGGCCACGCCTTCGGCGCCGTGGATTTGAAAGAAGTGTCGGCCTTGATGAGGCATATCATCCATCACTGGCAGGCCGGCATTACCGTTCTAGACGCGAACGACAACATTGTTTTCAGCTCTGATGAAGCCCTGAAACCCGGCCGGAATTTCCAGGAACTCAAACCAGGATTGATTCAAGACACGGGTAAAGGTTTCCTGCTCCTGACCCGCCCGGTGGATAAAAACATATCCATCATGCAACGCTGGAAAGAATCGTCATATCTCAAAATCACTCCCCTGGCCGAACCGGTCAATTGGCGCCTGATAGTCGAGATGCCGGTCGAACCCTATATGTCCGATCTTTTCAGACTGACCCTCAAACTCATGCTGGTGATGATGGGGCTGGCCGTTCTGATCGTTCTGTTGGCGCATTACCTGAGCCAGATGATGGTCAAGTCCCTGATCAAACTGGAGCAGGTTTCCACGGACTTACCCGTGAGAATTCCGGCGGGCGGCGGGGTTTCCTGGCCGGAAAGCCATATTCATGAAATCAACGCGCTGATGGACAATTTTAAGACCATGTCGCTCATGCTCCAGGATAAATTCCAGGAACTGAAAATCGCCAATGAAGAATTGCTCCGGGCCAAGGAAACGGCCGACGTGGCCAACCAGGCCAAAAGCGAGTTTCTGGCGGTAATGAGTCACGAAATCAGGACGCCCCTGAACGCCATCTTGGGAATGGCGGGGATAATTCTACAGTCCGATCTGAGCGCTGAGTTGCGGGATCAGGTGGAAACCGTCCGGGACTCCGGCGGCGTTCTGATGGGCATAATCAGCGACATCCTTGATTTCTCCAAGATTGAGGCCGGAAGGATCGAGATCGAGCGCCTCGATTTTGACTTGTTTGAACAGGTCAGGATGATAGCCAGGTCCATGGATGTCCAGGCCCGAGCCAAGGGCCTCAGCCTGGACCTCCAACTCCAACCGAACCTACCCGCGGTCTTCAAGGGCGATCCGACGCGGATTCAGCAGGTGCTGGTCAACTTGATCGGCAACGCCATAAAGTTCACGGCTAAGGGCGGGGTGACGGTTTCACTGACCCGCGACGAAAAATCTTCCGCTGACAGGACCGGAGGACCCTCGGATGGGGTGCCGCTCTTATTTTCCGTGCGCGATACGGGTCCGGGCATCCCCGCCGACAAAATGGGCATGATCTTCGAGAGCTTCCGCCAGGTGGATTCCAGCACCAGCCGAAAATACGGCGGCAGCGGGCTGGGCCTGACCATCTGCAAACGATTGATCGAGCTTATGGGCGGCCGCATCCGGGTGGAAAGCCGTCCGGGTGAAGGCAGCAACTTTATCTTTAACCTGGTTTTGCCGTTGGGCGATCCAAACGCCGTCAGGACCATGGAACAGACCGACTCCTCCCTCCCGCCCGAAGCCAGGATCTCCGCCCGGCTGCTTTTGGCCGAAGACAATCCGGTCAATACCAAGGTGGCGGTCATGTTCTTGACCCGGTTGGGTTATGCCGTAACGCCGGTCAGCAGCGGGGAAGAAGCCTTACAAGCCCTGACTTCAGGAAGTTATGACCTCGTGTTGATGGACGTGGAAATGCCCGGTCTGGATGGCCTGGAGACCACGCGTCTGATCCGTCAGGGCCGGGCCGGCGATGAAAACCGCGACCTGCCGGTGATTGCCCTCACGGCCCATGCCTTGTCCTGGTTCCGGGACAACTGCCTGTCCGCCGGCATGAACGATTACGCCAGCAAACCGGTGGACTTCCCCGGGCTTGACCACATCATCCAGAGCTGGCTGTCAAAACGCCCGCCGACCCGACCGCCGGCCGAGGAACCGGACATTGCCTCGCGGACACAGTCTATAGATTGGAACGCGGCCTTGGAGCGCTTTGACGGCGACGAAACCGAACTCAAGGAAATGGGCCGTTTCTTCCTGACCGACCTCGAATCCAAGATTCAACAGATCAGAATGGCCCTGGCCGAGTCCCAAATGGAGAAGATACTGATCCTGGCTCACGCCTTGAAAGGAGCCGCCGGAGTTATCGGGGCCCGCTCCTGCGGTCTGCTGGCGGCGCGCCTGGAAACGGCGGGCCGGAACAGCAACAAAGAGGAATTGTCGGCGATATTATCCGAGTTGAGCGACGAACTCGAAAAACTTGATCGCGTGTTTGCCGCCTGATCATGGGCCGGGCCGACCCTGAGGCGTTCTGGTCGCTTGAACGGCACGATCCTTTTTTATCAAGGAGATGGCCATGTCCTTATATCCCGATCTGCCCGCACCAGCCGACAAGACCTTAGGATTGGGCCGGATACACGTCTGCTTCGGTCCGGGGGTGGGCAAGACCAGCCGGGCCGTGGGTTTGGCCGTGCGCGCGGCCGGCGCCGGCCTCAAGGCCCACTTTGTCCAGTTCATGAAATCGGGCGACTCCAGCGAAGTCAAAATCCTGCAAAACCTTTCAGGAGTAAACTATCATTGCCCCGGACCTGTCCCGTTCATACATGGGCCAGACCCCCAGCCGGTCCATTTTGAGCATGCCGAAAAGGCCTGGCGGTTCGCCCAAGAAGCTGCTTCTACCGCGGACGTTCTCATCTGCGACGAAATTTTAAACGCGGTTTTCTTCGGCCTCATTGCCCGGGACCGGGTCCTGGAATTAATGGCTTCCTGCCGAAACCGCGTGGAACTCATGCTCACCGGCAGCGACGCGCCGCCGGAAATCGTCGAAGCCTCGGACTATGCCACCGAATTCATCCAGAGGAAGCATCCCTACTATCAGGGTGTGGGCGCCAGACTGGGTATAGAGTATTAGGCCATGCTCGCCCTGGGCCGCGAAGATAGTTTTCGATCCTTTCCAGTCTAAACCGGTATGGGGGCGATGACCTGGGAAGACACCAGCATCCAGGTTACCACCAGGGCGTTGAGGAAGGCGCCCAAGTAAACGCGGCCGGTCAGCAGGAAAAACCAGGTGGAAATCGGAACGGCCAGGAGCAGCACGCCAATGACATGAAAAAGGGTCATGACGTAATTGGCCAGCATTCCGCCTGGACCGAAGAAAGGAATGGCGCCGGTGGTCAGCAGAGGCACGTATTGAACGGCCAGAAAAATTACCAAAGGACCGATCAGGGCCAGGGCGTTGGACAGGCACCAGGACCAAAAAGTCCGCCACTGGGTTTCTTTCCAAGGTCGGCGCAACTGTCCGTGAAGAAACAGACCGGTCTGCAGGAAGCCCAGTATAAAAAAAGGAAGGTAGATCAAATATAGAAGAGCTCGATACGGCGTCAAGTCGTTGGCGAAGGGGAAAATGAAACGCCAGTCCACGATAAAGACGGCCTCGAGCAGGTGTTCGGCCAGGTAGGCGCAGCCGAACAGGATCAAGGCCAACAGGATCGTCTTGATCATTCCGCCGCTGAATTCCAACCTCGCGCCGGAATAGGACAGGCCGGCCTCGGCCAAATTCATTACTCCGGCCTTGACCTGCCGCTTATACCAGCGCCGCCAGACGAAAAATCCGATCAGGTTGATCATGAAGAACCACCAGACCAGGCCGTTGAGCAACATCATGGGAAAGGCCCGGTCAATTTTAATCACGTAAATATGAACGCCGAACAAGGCGAAGATCAAGGGTAGATAGAGCCACATCAGCATGGCGTTGACCCCGGCGTGCCGCAGGTATTCCCTTCCGGAGCAGGAATACTCCCTAGAAGGCGGTTGATAAAGCGGGCGGAACCAGTTGATGTTCAGCAACAGTCGGCCCAGGGGCAGAAGAAAGAAGAAACCCGCCGCCAGGGCGGCCAGGGTGGCCCATTCCTTGATCGGCCAGATTTGATCCTGGGGATCGAGCCAATATTTTTCCGCCGGCTTCAGGGCGGCCCGTATCCAGTCCAGGGCTTCGGCCACGGCTGTCCGGCTGTGGGAGACCTGAAGGTGAATCGCCCGCGGCACCACCACCCGGCGAGCCGTGCCCTGATTGAAGTCGCCGTAAGTGACCCCGATTCGCGGCTCGGCCGCGGGAAAGACCCGGCGGGTCCTTTCGGTCTTCATCCACTCCTTTTCGATATCCCGGACGCCGGTCATGCGCCGGCGATATTCGTCCCAGCGGCCGATGATCATGAGCATGTTCCTGGGGCGGTCAATCGTGGCCGCGTCGGTGTACCCGTAACCGCTGATGACCAGGGCCTGGACATCCCGGTCGGCCAAGGCCACCGAATAGGTCATCTCCGCCCCCAGGCTGTGGCCCATCAGGCCGATGGCCTCGGTCCGGACATAAGGCAGCCGCCTCAGGTATTCCAGGGCCGAACGGCCGCCGTAGCTCGGATCGAAATCCGGCGCCTTCGGGTCTCCCGGTACGTCGGAATTGCCGCGGCCGATGGCGTCCAGTTCGAGGACGACCACGCCCCGCCGCGCCAGTTCTATACAATAGGGATCGCTGGTCTCCCGGTTGTTCTGGTAACCGTGGATATAAACCACCCCAGGCATCCTGTTCCGAGGCTCTGCCTCCCGGGGCCGAAAAAGCTTGGCCCGCACCGCGAGACCGTTATAATTCTTGAAATAGACGTTGGAAACCTCGACCCGGCCGAAGTCGCCTTGCACCAGAGCGGCGATTATCACTGAAGCGATCAGAACGATCAGGCAGCCGATCAGAGCCAGATAAGCGCGGCGTAACGATCCCGCCGGCGTCGGTTCCGCGTCTTTCATGGCCTCCCCCCGAGTTTCGAGACTGACTTGTCGGATCGAACAGAATCCCGGTTTTTAACGGTCAGGCCAAGTTACCACCGGAACTGCCGGGCTGGCAAGTTCGGAGAACAATCTTCCCTTGGCGCCGCGTTTATGATATTTGCCGGCCTATCACCTTGGAAGGGAGGAGCCCATGCTTTTTACCGTGGACCCGGAAAAATGCCGGCATGACGGCTTGTGCGCCGCCGTCTGCCCGCCGAAAATCATCATCCAGGAAGGTCAGGAGACTCCGCGGCCGATTGAAAACGCCGAGGAAATTTGCATCGCTTGCGGGCACTGCGTGGCCGTCTGCCCGCACGCCGCCTTGACCCACCGCGACATGAAGATCGAAGACTGCCCGCCTGTCCGCCCGGAACTGAAAATCAGCGCGGAACAGGCGGAACAGTTTCTGCGGGCCAGGAGGTCCATCAGGGTCTATAAGGACGAGACCGTCCCCCGGGAAACTCTGAGCAGGTTGATCCGGCTGGCCCGTTTCGCGCCTTCGGGCCACAACTCGCAGCCGGTGGAATGGCTGGTTCTGGAAAAAGCGGCAGACGTTCTTAACGTGGCCGCCCTGACCGTGGACTTCATGCGCCTCTTGCTCGAAGACAAGTCTCCGCTGGCGATCGATCTGCGGATGGACCGGGTAGTCGAAGCCTGGGCAAAAGGGGTGGACAGGGTCTGCCGCCGGGCCCCTCACCTGATCATAGCCCACGCCCATAAAGACAATCTCATGGCCCCTACATCCGCCACCATCGCCCTGTCCTACCTGGAACTGGCGGCCTTCAGCCTGGGCCTGGGCGCCTGCTGGGCCGGGTACGTCCAGGCCGCGGCCACGTTCCACCCGCCCCTGGGCCAGGCTTTGCGCCTGCCCGACGGCCACCTGTCCCTGGGCGCGATGATGGTCGGCTATCCCCAATACAAGTACCAGCGGCTGCCTTTGCGCCGGGAACCCAAAGTCATCTGGCGATAAAAAGTCGGTAGCCGGGATCGGACCTGGTCTTACCGGAAAATATTGACCAGGAACAGGGCGATGCCGGGGAAGAAAGTGGTCAGGAGCAGGGCCGCGGTCATGGCGCCCAGGAAAGGCCAGGCTTCCCGGATGATGGCGCCCATTTTTTCCTTGCAGATGGGCGCGGCGATCCACAACTGCGGACCCATGGGCGGGGTGATCTCTCCGATCAGGGCGTCCAGGACCATGAGTGCGCCGTAGAAGACGGGGTCAATGCCCAATTGGTTGACGCTGGGCAGAAAGAGCGGCAGCACGATGATGACCATCGGGATGGAACTGAAGAAAAAGCCCATGACCAGCAGCAGGAGTTCCACCACCAGCAGGAAGCTGAGCGGGCCCAGGTTCAAGGCCACCACCGACTCGGCGATCATCTGGGGAATCTCGAGATAGGCCAGTATTTTACTGAGCAGGTCGCCGCCGATGATCATCAGGTAGATCATCGAGGATATTTTGACCGTCTCCACCAGGGAGGTCATAATCCCCGGCCAGGTCAGGACCCGGTAAACCAGCACGCCGACGATGATGGAATAAAAGACCGAGACCGCCGCCGCCTGGGTCGGACTGAAAAAGCCGCCGTATATTCCACCCAGCACTATCACGGGCATTAACAGCACCGGAAAAACCCGGACAGTGGCGCGCCACCTTTCCGCCCAAGAGGCTTTGGGCACGGTGGGATAATTTCTCCGCCGGGCCAAGAACACCGCCACCAGGCACATCAGAAAAGCGCAAAGCAGCCCGGGTCCCACGCCGGACATGAACAGGTCGGCGATGGAGATCTGGTTCATGGCGCCGAAGAGGATGAAGAAAAGACTCGGAGGTATGAGCAGGCCCAGTTCCGCGGAAGTGACGGCCATGCCCGAGGCAAAGGGCCGGTCATAGCCGGCCTGCACCAGGATCGGCACCAGGATGGTGCCCAGGATGGCCAGGCAGGCCGCGCTCGAGCCTGAAATCGAACCCAAGAACGCGGCGAAGACAATGGTGGCCACCGCCAGCCCGCCCCGCCAATGGCCCACCATGCACTGCATGAAGTCGCGTAGCGGCTCCATGCCGCCGCTGCGCAGGATGAGGGTGCCGGCCAGGATGAAAAAGGGGCAGGCCAGCAGCGGATAGGAGTGGATGGCCGCGAAGAAAATCTGGCCGAAATTGGCCAGCGGCAGCCCCATGACCCAAAAAGCGATTATGCCCGCGCCGAGACTGAAAGCCACGGCCAGCGGCGCGCCGGTGAGGAACAGGATCACCATCAAGCCCAGGCCCAGGTAAATGAAAAATGTATCCATCGCCGGTTACCGCCTTAGTCAATACTCCTGGTCGAAAAGCCTCGCAATCTTACCAACGCCGCCGGAAAACCATGATCAAGCCTGATAGGGCGAACAGGCTGAACAGGGCCATGCTCACGGGCACGCACAGCTCGACCAGCCACATGGGAATCGGAATGTACCTGGGAAAGACGGAGCCGCGCTTGAACAACTGCGCGACGAACAGAATCCCGCCCCAGGCGAAGAAAAAACCGTAGATCAAAACGCACAGCGACAGGAACAACTCCAGGACCATTCTGGGGCGGCCGGCCAGTTTCTCCCTTAGGAAATCAATGGAGACGTGGCCGCCTTCAGGCAGAATCGGACCGGCGATCAGCAGCAGGGACCACATGGTCAGCCAGACCGTAAAGTCAATGACGAAATCATAGGAGAGCCCCAGAAAGAGCCTCATGAATATTTCCAGCATGCTGACCGCCACGGCCAACAGCAGGAGCAGGCCGCAGAATTTTTCGAACAAGTCCTTCAGCCGGTTCAAACCGCTTTTTTCGGCCGTTGCCTTCATGGCTGTTTCCTCGTCTTAAGGGCAGGGGTGATCGGGCCGCGACCGGGTCGGCCGGGTCGAATCGATCGCGGCCGCACTGGTCTTTATTTCGAAGCCTTGATGGCCTCGATGAATTTGGGATCAATTCCCGCGGCCACGCTCTTGGCCGCTTCGGTCATGGTTGCCTTCCACCTCTCGGCCTCGGCCTGGTCGAGCTGATTGACCTTGGTCTCGGGTCCGGCGCCCCACTTCTGCACCAGCATGCCTTCCAGGCCGTCATAGAAATTCGCCACGTCTATCCGATCGAAAACGTCCTGCATGGCCGTCCGGGCCTTGGGGTCCAGGCTTTCCCACCACTTGGTGTTGACCACGAGGCAGATGGGCTGAATGGCCCAGGTCACCGGCACCACGTGTTTGGTATAGCGCGGCAGGTTATAGAAATAGATCGCGCCGAGCATGTCCGTGAGCAGGCCGTTGATCATGTTGGTCTGCAGGGCCGTGACCACCTCGGTGTAAGGCAGGGAAATCGAGGCGGCGCCCATGGCCGCCAAAGCCTTGGCAAAGCCTTCACCCCCGGCGATGCGGATTTTTTGTCCCTTGACGTCAGCCGCGGTTTTGATCGGGCCTTTGTTGGTGTATAAGAACCAACTGCCGATGTTGGCCATCCATTTGACTATGGTCAGGCCTTTTTCCTTGGCCATCTTCTCATGGAGCCCCTTCCAGGCCGGGGTGTCCATGGTTTTTCGGAAATGAGTCCAGTTTTCGAAAAAGCCCGGGGACTGGACCAGCT
This sequence comes from Thermodesulfobacteriota bacterium, assembly GCA_040755515.1. GTDB lineage: Bacteria > Desulfobacterota > Desulfarculia > Adiutricales > JAGVGV01 > JBFMAW01. The sequence goes on from JBFMAW010000005.1 coordinate 186,543, forward strand.
TCCATTCCGGCGCGAACGCCTCCAGGAAATGAGTGCCGGCATAGGTCAACTGGGCCGCCCCGGAAGCCACGCCGCTGACGCATTCGTCCTGGGTGCCGAACAGCGTGCCCTTGTCCAGCAACTTGTAATTGAATTTGCCTTTGAGGTCGGGATGAGAAGCCACCCGCGATTCGAGGGCGCTGAAGTACATGTTGAGTCCCAAGCCTTCGCTGGCTTCCGGGTACATGGGTCCGGCCACCGGGACCTTTATGTCCTGGGCGGCCATGACTCCACCGGCCGCCACCAACATCAAACCGCAGGCCAGCGCGGCCATAACCAAAAATGAATTCACCGATCTTTGCCTCATTGCTCCACCTCTCTTTAATATTCAGACCATAGTTGTTGAATCCTCGCCCGCCGGAGGCCGCATAAACGAGCCCTCACCTCCTTTCCCCCACGGGTCCAACCGGGCCTCGATTCCTAGGGCCAGGCCTGGCCAAGTCCTGGGTTCGGACTAGAAACCGTTGCGTTTCTCGACAGCGGTCAGGGCCTGGTCGAAAATAGTGATGATTTCGTCAACCTGTTCCTCGGTGACTATGAAAGGCGGCCCCAGCATGACCATGTCGCCGGCCTGGCCGCGGTCGCAGCCGCTTGAAACCTCGATGTTGAGTCCCCTTTCCCGGCACTCATGGCCCAATTGCAGCCAGTACAACAGGCCGGGGTCCAAAGGCTTCTTATTCTTCTTGTCTTGAACGAACTCCAGACCCCGCATCAAACCCAGCCCGCGCACGTCGCCCACGGTGGGGTGAGACCTGAGTTCCTCCATTTTTCGCCCCAGGTAATCGCCCATACGGGCCGCGCGTTCCACCAGGGCCCGCTCCTTCAAGTAGTCTATGGTCCGGCAGACCACGGCCGCGCCCATGGGATTGCCGGCCCAGGTGAAGCCGGCGGCGAAAAGCCCGGACTTGCCGGCGATGGCGTCGGCCACCTTGGCCGAACAGGCGGCCGCGCCGATGGGGAAATACCCACCACCCAGCCCCTTGCCCAGGGCGATTATGTCCGGCGGCGCGTCGTAGTGTTCATAGCCGAACCATTTTCCGGTCCGGCCGAAGCCGGTCATGACTTCGTCCAGGATCAACAAAACGCCGAAACGATCGCAGATTTCCCGGATGCGCGGGAAATAGCCCCGGGGCGGCGCGGCGCCGCACAGGGCCATGCCCGAGACGGGTTCGGCGATAAACGCGGCCACGTGTTCCGGCCCCAGGCACATGATCTCGTTTTCCAGGGCCTGGGCGCACTCGAGGGCGCAGTCTTCCGGCGTCCGGTTGAACCAGCAACGGTAGCAATAAGCCGGCGGGATATGGACGAAGTCCCGCAGATAGGGCAGATAATCGTTGCGGCGAAAAGTGAAACCACTCCAGGACAGGGCGCCGTTGGTCATGCCGTGGTAGCTTTGCCAGCGGGAGATCACCATGTGTTTGGCCGGCTGACCGCGGTCAATCTGATACTTGCGCGCCAACTTGACGGATATCTCGGTGGCCTCGGACCCGCCGGAGACGAAAAAGACCCGATCAATGACCCCGCCCGAGACCTCGCAGACCTTGGCCGCGGCGGTCTCCAAGGCCGGCGTGGTGAAGTCCATCCGGTAAACGAAAGCCACCTGCTTCATCTGGGCCAGCAAGGCTTCGGCCATCTCGGGGACGCCGTGCCCGAGGTTGCAGAGAATGGGGCCGCCGGTGGCGTCCAGGTAACGCTTGCCCTGATCGTCCCAGAGATAAACGCCTTCCCCTTTCACAATGGCAGGATAGGACTGGTTCAGGAACACGCTCAAGACATGGCTTTTTTTCTGATTCACTATTTCCCCCTCCGCTGTAAATTTCTAAAACAACCCTGGCCCCATTCGAGCACGAGGCGCCTGTTTCCCGAGGCCACGGACCAGACCCAGGGCCTTTGTCGAGGCGTTATGGCACTTCCTCGGGCCCGGTCACGCGCCGGCTCGATTCTATCGGAAGCAGTCTTGTCCGTTGGCAACTCGGGCATGCTTTCAGAAAGAAAACCCTTTGTCACCACCCGTTTCGGGTGGGCGTAAAGTGGTCTTCCGGAAATGGTTCAGCAAAACATTCGTCCTAGGTTTCCCCTATCCTCGGATCAAGTGAGGCAAGACTTCGTTCACATAAGGTTTCACCGCGGCCAGCGTGCGCTCGAAAGCCGCGATGGTCAGGTCCACTTCCCGTTCGCTCATGGGGGTGGACAGATTGAAAAAACCACGCGGGGCGGCATGGACGCCCTGGTTGATCATTTCCAGATGAACCAGACCCGGCAGTTCCTTGGCTTTCAGAATGCCGAAAATGGCGTCTTTGGAATTAACGGGGACATCATCCCGCCAGTGCAGAGAAAGCAACGAACCCCTGCCCGAAACGTAACCGGCTAGACCCGCGTTCTGGAAAGCCCGGTTGAATCCATTCCGCAATCGCGCGGCCAGGTCGTTCAGCCGAGCGACGGCCGGAGGGTCGTATAATTCCAACCCCATCAGGCCGGCGGCCAGAGTAATATTGTTTCCGCAGAAAGTGCCGGAGTGGAAGACGGAGCGGGGATGGGCCGGGTTGTAGAGTTCCATGATCTCCTTGCGGCCGCCGAAGGCCCCCACGGGAAATCCGCCGCCGATGATTTTACCCAGGGCGGTCAGGTCGGGCGCGACCCTCTCCTCGGTCTGCGCGCCCCCGTAATGGACGCGGAAAGTCATGACCTCGTCGAAGATCAGCAGAACGCCGTAACGATCGGCCAGTTCGCGCATGCCGCGGAGATAGCCCGGGCGGGGCGCGACGCCGCCGCCGGCGCCCAGGACGGGTTCCATCAGGATGGCCGCGATCTGGTCTTTATTGTTCTTGAGTATGTTTTCGGTCGCCTCGAGGTCGTTGAAAGGGACGACCAGCACGTGGTCCTTGACCCCCGCGGGGACCCAGGGTTCGGCCCAGACCCGGGGACCACCCGGGGCCTCCAGGTCCGGGAATTGATTCACCAGGGCGAAATCGTGACTACCGTGATATCCACCGTCCATTTTCAATATGGTATGCCGGCCCGTATAGGCCCGGGCCGTACGCAGGGCGAACATGGTGGCTTCGGTGCCGCTGTTGGTGTAGCGGACGCTTTCCAGCGCCGAAATCCGCCGGCATAGGTGTTCGGCGTGGCGATACTGGATTTCCGCGGCCGAACCCAAGGCGGTGCCCTTCTTCAATTGGGCCACGGCCGCGGCTTCGATCCGGGGGTGAGCATGGCCGTGGATGAGGGAGCTGTAGTTGTTTTGCATATCGATATATTTGTTGCCGTCGCAGTCATGGACGTAGCAGCCTTCTCCGCGCTCCAGGAACAAGGGATGGGGCGGATAGAACGAGACCCGGCGGGTATCCCCGCCGGGCAGCCATTTTTTGGCCTGAGTCAGGTGCGCTTCCGACCCGCGGGTCTTCTCCTGGTAGCGGGCCACTATGTCCCGGGCCGAATCGGGCGATTCATACACGCTCATTTCTCTCCTCCATCGGGTTGTTCAATCCATTAGGCGCCGGACGTCAGGGTTGGAAGCCGCCCTGTTGCATCCACTCGAGGGCGCGGGATGTATCCGGGACGGCGAAATACTCGAGACCGATGAAGCCCGGGTAACCCAGGCGGTCCAACTCCCTGATGACGTTGGCCACGTTGATTTCCCCCGTGCCCGGCGGCAGGCGATCGGGATTGTCGCCGATCTGGACGTGGCCGATACGTTCCAGACAGGCGCGGATGGTCGCGATCAAATTCCCTTCCATTCTCTGCATGTGATAAAGATCATATTGCAGTTTCAAATGGGGCGATCCAACTTCATCCAGCAGTCTCATGGCTTCCCTGGAGCCGCTCAGCAGGAAACCCGGAAAATCATACGTGTTCAGTGGCTCGATCAAAAGGGTCCGGCCTTCCTTCGCCAGCCGGGAGGCGGCGTATTTAAGGTTCTCGACCAGGACTCGATGTTGATCCTCGAGAGGCACTTCCGGCCGGCGACGGCCGACCAGGCAGTTGATCTGGAAGGTCGCCCAGGTCAAGGCCCGCTCGAGGGCCGACTCGACGCCCCGCCGAAAATCGTCCATCCGGCCCGGATCCGAGGCCAGGCCCAATTCTCCGGCGGCCAGGTCGCCGGGGGGCAAGTTGAATAGAATCAGTTTCAGGTCGTGCTCCCGAAGTCTGTTCCCGATCTCCTCCGGACGATGGTCGTAGGGGAAGGCCGTCTCCACGAACTTGAAACCCGCGTCTCGAGCCGCGCCGAATCGCTCCAGAAATGGCCGTTCATGAAACAAAAAGGTCAGGTTGGCCGAAAACGCGGTCATGGCAGCCTCCTCGATCGATCCGATCCACGGGTAACGCCGCCGAAGGTTTCCTGGACCCGGGTCGAACAATAAAGCGATTTCGCGGGCCGGTCTCGAGGGAATCACCTCGAGGACCGACCCTGTTACCTAGGCCGGCCTCTTGCGCTCGGCCAGGTCGAGGTAGTTCTTGATGCTTCGCTCGATGTCTTGGATGTGACGGGCCATTTGTCGGGCGGCCTTCTTGCCTTGACGATCTTTCAGGTGATGGTAAATGCTGGCATGAAACTTCAGCGAGCGCTCGCGCATGCCCGGCATCACCCGGAAGCCTTCGCGCATGAACTGTTCCATAAGACCACGGACATGAACGAACAGGTGAATGAGGAAGCGGTTGTGGGCCGCGGCGGCGATCTGGTAATGAAAGGCCAGGTCCAGTTCGGCGTACCGGGCGGTATCCCCTTGGCCAAGGGCCCCGGTCATGTCCTGGACCAGCCGGCCGATCTGGGCGATTTCACTCTCCGTCCCTTGACGCGCGGCCAGTTCGACCACGACCACTTCGATGAAGCGTCGCGCTTCCACTAGTTCCAAGGTGGCCTGGGTATCGTTGGCGAAAGGCGGCGGGAGATGTTCGGCCATGTTCAACGAACCCAAGCCGCGGATCACCGTGCCGGCGCCGGGACGCTGCTCGATGACGCCCAAGAGGGTCAGGGTGTGCAGGGCTTCGCGCAGCGTGGGACGGCTTATGCCCAGCTTGGCGGCGAACTCGTTCTGATTGGGCAGCTTGTCGCCGGACTTGAGTTCGCCGCGCCGGATCATCCTTTGCATTTCTTCTATGACCGACTCGCCCAGTTTCTTGCGTTTAATCGAGGTCACGTCACTTCCGCTCCGGCAGGCTCAGTATCTGTCTGGCTTCATCCGGAGCGGCCACCGGCCGGCCGGCGATGCGGGCCAGTTCCCGGACCCAGATGGCCTGCTCCCAACTCCCCTTGGCCAACTCTCCGCCCGGGACGCGGATATTGTCCTCCAGGCCGATACGGATGTGGCCGCCGGTGACGGCGGCCAGGAAGGCGCCTTTTATCTGGTAGGGTCCGACCCCGCAGACGCTGTATGTGGCTTTTTCCGGCAGAAGACCCTTCAGGGTCAGATGAAGCAAGGGATCGAAGCTCATGCCGCCGGCCACGCCGTAGACGAACTGAAAGTGCAGCGGCTCGATGAACACGTCGCCCTGGCGGCGGATCAGCAGGACGTTGTACAGGCCGCCTGGATCAAAAATTTCGCTTTCCGGCTTGACGCCGTTGGCTTTCATCTTCCGGGCGAAATCCTCGAGCATGCCGAAGGTGTTCTCGTAAACGAACTCGATCCAGACCTTGCCCGTCTTATGATCGGCGATGGCGAAGTTCATGCTGTTGGTGTTGAGGCTGGCCATGTCGGGCTTCAGGGCCACGACCGGCGCGATCCTCGGCTCGGCCGGCAGGCCCATGGTGATGCCGGTGCTGATGTTGATGATCAGTTCGGGACAACGGGCGCGGATGGCCTCGATCACGTTGGTGATGACGCCGATATCCGGCGTGCCCATGCCCGTGTTCGGGTCCTTGGCGTGGATGTGGACCACGCTGACGCCTTCCTGGAGGCAGCGGTAGCTCTCTTCGGCGAACTCCTCCGGGGTATAGGGCGTGTTGGGGTTGTTCTGCTTGGTGGTGGCGCCGCCGGCCAAGGCGGCGGTGATTATGAGTCGGTCGGCCATTCGTCTTTTCCTCCCTGACCGGTTGGCCGGTTATGGCGCCGGTCTTGAAACCCCGGGCCTCTCCTTCCGAAGGAGCGCCGGTCAATGACAAAGATCAGATCATGAACGCGCCACCGTTGACGTCCAGGCAGACGCCGGTGACAAAGGGCGTGTCCAGCAGATATTCAAAGGCCCGGACCACGTCCCGCACCAGCCCCAGTCTGGGCACCACGATTTTGGCTCTTAAATCTTCTTTCTGTTCCGCGGACAAGTTCGTGAAAATGCCCGCGTCTTGGATGAAAGCCGGGGCGATGGCGTTGACGGTGATGCCCCAGGGTCCGAGTTCCCGGGCCGAGTACCGGGTCAGACCCAACAGGCCGGCTTTGGAGGCGGCGTAATGAGGGCCGACGACTCCGCCGCCCCGGGCGGCGATCGAGGAGATGTTGACGATGCGTCCCCAGCCGGCTTCTTTCATGTCCGGCAGCACCCGGGACGACCAGTAGAAGGCGGCGTTGAGATTGACGCGGATGGTTTCGTCCCACCGCGCGTCTGATATCGCCTCGAACTCCTGCCGGGGCATGATGCCGGCGTTGTTGACCAGAACGGTCACCGGTCCGAGAGCCTCCCTGATGCCGCGGCAGTGGCGCTCGACTACGCGCGGGTCGCCGGCGTCGCCCTGGAGGATCAGGACCGACCGGCCGGGCTGGAGATGGCTTTCCAAATCTTGGCGCGCCTTTTCCGCCGCGGCCGCATCATGCCGGTAGGTGACGGCCACGGAGGCGCCCCGCCGGACCAGGCTTTGGGCCAGCCCCAACCCCAGGCCGCGCGTGCCGCCGGTGACGACGGCGTTGACCAGCCGTTCGGATGCGGGTTCCAAGTTGGCTTCTCCCAAGGTTCTAAGTCTCCATTTCCGATCGCGCCGCGGCCGCCGCGGATAGCCGGTCCCGCCGGCGGTGGTCTCTATCTGATTTAAATGTAAGATTGTCATATCATCTGTTCATTTGATTGTCAAGCGAAAAACCGACCGCCCGCCCGACGGATGGGTCGGGTCGGGCCGATCCGGGCTTCGGTTCGGAAAATCAGTTCGGGGGGGAATTGAAGATAAACGGGCGGCGGACGGCGTTTTTTAAAACAAGCTGAACTGTCTGTTTTTAGGCTTGAGGCCTCTGGCCGGCAGTTGATCCTCGACCTTCAGCGCGCCCGCGATTTCGGCCAGGAAGGGAGACGGCGCGGCCCGCAGGCGGCGGCCGAACAGGGTCCGCGTCCGGCTGCGGGTCAGAAAGAGATGCCGGCCCGCCCTGGTCATGGCCACATAGAAAAGTCGTCGTTCCTCGGCCCGGTCGGCCGGCGGTTTGTCCGGAGGATGGTACGGCAGGAAACCCTCCTCCAAACCGATGGCAAACACGACCTCGAACTCCAGGCCTTTGGCCGCGTGCATGGTCAGCAGGTTGATCTTTTCCGCCTTGAAGTCCAGAGCGTCGGTCTCCCGGCCTTCCTCCCGACCGGCCTGTTGATAAGGCAACCCGGCCTGCTCCAGGGCCTCGACCATCGGTCGGGCCAGGGCGTGGAGGCGATACAAGACCGCCATGTCCTTCAAACCTAGTTCTTCCCGCGAACCCGTTTCCGGCCTGACCGCGGCCCGTCCCGAATTCAAGGCAAAATGGCTGGTGCCGCCCAGGAGGCGTTCAATCTGCCGGACCACGTATTCGGCTTCGGCCCGCGGCGAGGCCAGAATTGCCGTGGTTATCCTGGCCGGACCGGAGCGACCGGCCAGGAGGGGGTCGCGATCCGGTCCGGAATTGCGGCTGATCACCTGGCCGGCGCCGCGGATTATGGCCTCCGTGCTGCGATAATTCCTGACCAGGCGGATCGTCCGGGCTTCGGGGAAATCCCGGGGGAATTGTTCAAAATAGGATGCTTCCGCGCCCCGAAAGCCATAAATGGCCTGGTCCGGATCGCCGATGACGGTCAGGTTGGGCTTGGATTCGCCGCTCAAGAGACGGGTCAGACGATATTGGGCCCGGTTGATGTCCTGATATTCATCAACAAGCAGCCAGGGGAAGCGACCGCGCCAGCGGTCGAGTTCCTTAGGGTTCGAGGTCAATCGCTCGACGGCCCCGGCCACCAGGTCGTCGAAATCCACGGCTTCCAGCCCGGCCAGGATGTCCTGGTAACGAGAATAACCGCGCGCCAATTCCGGATCTTCCGCGGCCGAAGCCGTCCCTAGCTTTTGCTTGGCCAGGGAGATGCGTTCCAGCAACTCCTGAGGTCTCAGGGACGAACCCCGGGCCGCCTCCTTGGCCACGTTCAGGCGATCCTCCTCGGCCAGGACCTTCAGGCCGCCACCCCTGGCCTCGGCCAGAATCCTCAGACCCAGCGCGTGGAAAGTCAGGACGGTCATGTTCTTGAGTTCGGGCCGGAAGGGCAGGCAGCCGGCCAGGCGGGCGGACATTTCGCCCGCGGCCTGCCGGGTGAAGGTGACCCCCAGTATCTCTTCCGGTTTGGCCAGGCCTTCCCTGATCAGCCAGGCGGCCCGGCGGGTCAAGACCAGGGTTTTGCCCGTCCCCGGACCGGCGATCACGATAAGCTGTCCGGGAGGACTGGCCACGGCCGTTTTCTGTTCGGGGTTCAGGTCATCCAGCAGGGGATCGCTCAAGGCCAGCAGCGGCGCCGGCGGTCCATCCTTGGCTTTGTCGGCCGCCGGTCGAGAAAGAGGCTGGAGGTCAGACGCGGCCTTCCTCTTTGGGCCCGATAACGGGGCGGCGGAAAAAAGCTCCTTCTGTCCGGCCAGCTTTTCTTTTTCACCCGGTTGGAAAAGCTTGATCCGGCCGAACTCGCCGTCGTAACCCGCTTCGGCCAGGACCCGGCTCGAACGCATCCGGCTGATGGCCTCGGCCAGAACGTCTCCGCCGTCCTTGGCTAAATCGCTCAGAGGCGTTTCCAGGAGAATGACGAGTTCCGGCCCTAAATCCCTTAGAAGGCTTTCATAAGTCTCAAGCACCCGCTTGGACTGTGGTCCGGTCTCCAGGACTTCGCCCAGGACCTCGGCCAAGGGTATCAAACTGTGAAAGGGACTGGCCGTCTCGGGCTTATGGCCGGCCGGCCGGTCGGCCAGTTCCAGGACTCGGCTGAGGACGCCCACCGTCAGGTGGCGTCCGCAAGCCGGGCACAGCCCGTTCAGAGAGCGGGTCTCTTCGGGGTTCATCTTCAAACCGCATTTGCGGTGGCCGTCCCAGTGATACTTGCCCTCTTCCGGAAAGAACTCGATCGTCCCCCCGAAACCGCCTTGACCGCTCATGGCCCGGACCACGGATCGGTAAGTCGGATCGACCTGGAAAATATTGGCTTCGCGTCCGAGTTTCTCCGGGCTGTGGGCGTCGGAATTGGAGATCAGGACGTAGGGGTTCAGGGAGCTGAGGCGCCAGTTCATGGGCGGGTCGGACGACAGTCCGGTTTCCAGGGCCTTGATCTCGGAGGCCAGGTCGCCGAAACATTCCTCCACGGAATCGAAGCCGCTCTTCGAACCCAGAAGCGAAAACCAGGGCGTCCAGATGTGGGCCGGAATGAAGAAAGAGTCCGGCGCCGCGTCCAGGCAGACGGCCAGGAGGTCCCGGGCGTCCAGACCCAGGATGGGCCGGCCGTCCGCGGCCAGATTGCCCAGCCGGCTCAAACGCTCGACCAGGCGCCGAACCCCGGCCAGACTGGGCATGAGTATCAGGCTGTGCACCTTGCGCACCCGGCCGTCTTTTTTATAAATGCTGGAAATTTCGCCGCTCAGGACGAACCTAGTCTGGCCTCCGCCTGGCAGAACCGATTGGGCTTTAAGGCGATAAAGGCCTTCTTCCGCTTCCAGCAATTGCGACTCCAATTCCGCCAGCCAGGCGGGGTGGGTGAAGTCGCCGGTGCCGATCAAGGCCAGGCCCTTGCGGCCGGCCCACCAGTCCAATACGGGTAGGTTGAGGTTCCTGGCCGTGGCCCGGGAAAAACGGGAGTGAATATGGAAATCGGCGATGAACAAGGTTCAACCCCTGGCCGTGATTTGTTCAGGCATATATAAGGCACTCCGGGCCGATTTGGAAAGAGCTTTTACCTTTGGTTCGGAAAATCGTATCAATTCGAATCGATCGAGGTCGAACCAACCGGTCTCCCCCAACCGGAGGCGTCGGTGAAGGGATGATTAATTTCCCTTGACTTCCGGCGGGATAATAATGCAAAAACCCGTTCAGGTTGGATAAAAAGGATCAGGATCGTCGACTCTTGCTCCCAGCCGCGATCAGGTCAAGCAAGATCATGTAACTTATAGCCCCGCCCCGGGTCCATGGGGAAACGATAGTGAAAACGAGGGCGTCGAATCAGTACCGCCGGCTTTATCCTTACCGATCCAATTACCTGAACTTGAATGGATTCAAGTATCACTACCTGGACCAGGGTCGGGGTCGGCCGGTAATCATGATTCACGGCAATCCCACTTGGTCATTTTATTACCGATCCTTGATCGCCGGCCTGAGTTCCGATTTTCGAACCATTGCGCCGGACCATATCGGCTGCGGGTTGTCGGACAAACCGACGCCGTCCCGCTACGGCTACCGGCTCCGGGATCGGGTCAAAGACCTGACCGCCTTCCTGGAGAGCCTGGGATTGAAGGAAAGGATGACCCTGGTGGTGCACGATTGGGGCGGCCCCATCGGCTTAAGCTATGCCGTCGCTCACGCGGAACGGATAGCCGGCCTGGTCGTCTTGAACACCGCCGCCTTTCTGCCGCCCGCCCACAAACGGCTGCCCCTGCGTCTCAGAATCGTGCGGGACTTGAAACGCCTGGCGGTTCCGGCGGTGCTGGGATTGAATCTCTTCCTGCTGGGCACGCTGCTTCTGGGCGCCCGGCGCCGTATTTCCGGACCGGTCAAAACCGGCTATCTGGCCCCGTACGACAGTTGGGAAAACCGGGTGGCCATTCTCAGATTCGTCCAGGATATTCCTCTCCGGCCTGGGAATCCCAACTACCAGGAGGTCAAGGACCTGTCCGACCACCTCGAGCGGCTCGAAAATATACCCCTGCTGATCTGCTGGGGGCTGCGTGATTTTGTTTTTGACCGGGATTATCTGGCCGAATGGCGCCGCCGGTTTCCCCGGGCCGAAGTTCATGAATACCCGGAGGCCGGACATCTGGTTCTGGAAGATGAACCCGGCGAGGTACTGACCCGGGTCCGGGCTTTCTTGGAGCAGAAAGCCTTATTCTGAAAAATGATCGATTGTTGACATGGACGCCTGCGCTCAAACCTTAAGTTCGGATTTTTTCAATGTCGCCGATTATTTGACCCGTCAGGCCCGGGAAAGACCTCATCAGCCGGCGGTGGTTTGTCCGACCGGCCGGGACAAGGACGGCCGGATCGCCTATTCCCATTTCACCTTCCAGCAATTGGATCAAGACTCGGACTGCCTGGCCCATGGGCTGAACCAGGCGGGAGTAAGAACCGGCGATAGAATAATACTGATGGTCAAACCTAGCTTCGAGTTTTTCAGCCTGGTATTTGCCCTGTTCAAGGCCGGAACCGTGCCGGTGGTGGTGGACCCGGGCATGGGTTTGTCCCGCATGCTCAGGTGTCTGGCCGAAAGCCGTCCCGGCGCCTTCATCGGCATTCCGCTGGCGCATATTTTGAGGACCCTGGCGCCACGTTTCTTCAAATCGGTCAAGACCTATATCACCGTCGGTCGCCGCTGGCTCTGGGGAGGCCTGACCTTGAAGCAAATTCGGGTCTCGCCCTGGCGCTTTTACCCCATGGCCCAAACCCGGCGGGACGATCTGGCGGCCATCCTTTTCACCACCGGCAGCACCGGCCCGGCCAAAGGCGCGGTTTACACCCACGGGATATTCGACGCCCAAATCCGGATGGTGGCCTCCCATTTCAATATTTCACCAGGCGAAATCGATCTGCCCACCTTCCCCCTGTTCGCCCTTTTCGACCCGGCCCTGGGCATGACCGCGGTCATACCCGACATGGACCCGACCAGACCGGCCCACGTCAATCCGGAAAACATCATCCAGCCGATCCTCGATCATGGCGTGACCAACATGTTCGCCTCGCCAGCCCTGCTGAACCGGGTCGGCCGCTACATTCAAGGCAAGGGCATAGTGCTTCCGACCCTGAAACGGATCATCTCCGCCGGCGCGCCGGTCTTTCCGGCCAACATCGAACGGTTTATGTCCGTCCTGGTAGGCGGGGCTCAGGTGCATACGCCTTACGGCGCCACGGAAGCCGTGCCCGCGATCTCCATAGCCAGCGCGGAAATACTGGAGGAAACCAGACGACTCAGCGAACAGGGCCACGGCATGTGCGTCGGCCGGCCCCTGCCGGGACTCGAAGTCAGAATAATCAGGATAACCGACGACCCCATCTCGCTCTGGTCGGACGACCTGCTTGTGCCCGGGGGCGAAATCGGCGAAATAGCGGTCAAAGGGGAATGGGTGACCAAGGAGTACTTCGAACGTCCGGAGGCGAACGCTCTGAGCAAGATCAGGGAAGGAGACCATATCTGGCACAGAATGGGCGACCTGGGCTGGCGGGACGAAAAAGGCCGCATCTGGTTCTGCGGCCGGAAGAGCCAGCGGGTGATAGCTGAAAACGGGACCCTTTTCACCATTCCTTGCGAAGCCGTGTTTAACAACCATCCCCTGGTTTTCCGGTCGGCCCTGGTCGGGATAGGTCCTCGAGGCCGCCAGAAACCGGTCATAATCGTGGAACTGGAAAACGGCAGCCACGCCGTGGATAAGGAAGAATTGGCCCAAGAGCTGCTCGCCCTGGCCAGAAGCAATGAAAAGACGGCCGCGATCGAAACGGTTCTTTTTCATCCCTCCTTTCCCGTGGATGTCCGTCACAACGCTAAAATATTCAGGGAAAAACTGACCGTCTGGGCCGGCCGCAAGCTTAAGACCTTGAAAACGGAAAGAAAGGCAAGCGACTGACCGAAACGGACTCGGAGGTCAAATATCTCCGGATTAGGATCAGGGGGTGAAACAATGGGCGCTCCAACGGTGGTTATTTTACCCCGCTTCGAGGAAAGCGATCCGTTGTCCGTTCGTCCGGCTTGATCCTCAGCCCACCCGTTTGTCGCGCCCGGTCCAGTACGGGTCCTTCAAGCCTTTTTTATAAATCTTACCCGAACCGGTCTTGGGCAGTTCAGCCACGAAGTCAACCGATTTAGGGGCCTTGTAAGGAGCCAGACGCTCTTTGCATAAGACGATCAACTCGTTTTCGGTGGCCGCCCCTTCCGGTTTCAACACCACTATCGCCTTGACCGCCTCGCCCCACTTATCGTCCGGAACCCCTATGACCGCCGCCTCCAGTACGGCCGGATGCTCGTAGAGGACGTATTCCACCTCGGTGGAAAAAACGTTTTCTCCGCCGGTTATGATGATGTCCTTCTTACGGTCCACTATATTGACATAACCTTCCGGCTCTATCACGGCCAGGTCTCCGGTCCTGAGCCAGCCGTCGCTAAAGGCGGCCGCGGTCTCTTCGGGTCGGTTCCAATACCCCGGGGTGACCGAATCCCCGCGCACCCATATTTCCCCTACTTCCATATCGTCAGGCTCGACATCGGTCCCGTCTTCACCCACCACCCGTAACTCCACGGTGATGAATTCACGGCCGGTCCGGGCCTGATACCAAAAACGCTTTTCCTCCGGCAGAAGGCGCAAGTGGTCTTTCAACAGGCTCAAAGTCAGGTAAGGACTGGTCTCGGTCATGCCGTAGGTCTGGACATATTCGCATTTGAACGTCTCCATTATCCGGCGCACCGTTTCCGGGGCGATGGGCGCTCCCCCGGAAAGAATATACCGCAGGCCCGGATAACTCTTCTCGGCCGCCCCGGACTGGTTGACCAGCATATTCAGCATGGTCGGAATCATGTTGCTCAGGCTGACCCTTTCCTCGCCGATCACCCGCAGAACTTCGGCCGGATCGAACTTGGAAAGAATGACGTGCTTCCCGCCCACGGCCGTGACGGCAAAAGTGGCCCAGGCGTCGGCCAGGTGAAAGAGCGGGGCCACATGGGCCCAGATATCCGCGTCGGTCAGATGGAGTTCCGCCACGGTTCCCAAAGCATGGGACATAACGTTGTCGTGGGTCAACATCACCCCTTTGGGCCGGCCGGTGGTGCCGCTGGTATAATAGAGATGAGCCACCTCGTCTCCGCCCGGGGACCGGACCAGGTTGTCGTCGCCGGCCCGATCCAGGGCCGCTTCGTATTCCAGAGCCGGAAGACCGGCGAAATCCCCCTCTGCCCCGCTGGTCCAGATGATCCTTTCCAACGGAACTTCCCGATCCTTGACGATCTCGGTGATCTTGTCCCGGAAATCAGGGTGCGCCAGCAGAAGTCTCACGCCCGAGTCTTTTAGAATGAAGGCTATCTCCCGGCCGGCCAGACGGTGGTTGATGGGATTCAGAATGTAGCCGCCGAAAGCCGCCCCGAAATAGGCTTCCAGAAAGACGGGCGAGTTGTAATCCAGAATGCCGATGCGGTCGCCGGGCTTTAGGCCCTGGCCTCGAAAGACGCGGGCCAGCTTCATGGACCTCGCGTGAAACTCCTGGTAGGTGATACGGAAAGACCCGGCCACCACGGCTTCCTTGGCCGGCCAAAGCCGGGCGGCCTTGTCCAAAGCGACGGCGATGTGCATTTATCCAGTCTCCTTCCCGGCACCGAGACAGGTCGATTCCCATCCCGGCTTGCACCGATGTGGTTCTCTTTTAGCACAAACGCGGCCGGGCCGCACAAGGTTATGAGGCAAGCGGCGGGGAAACGCCGGTAAGGCGTCGGCTTTACGGGACTGGAGGGCCGGTCGCCCAGACTATTTCTTTTCACCTTCCTTCTTCTGGGCCTGGTGCCATTCGGTGAACAGACGTTCGAAGTAATTCGGCTCGGTCAACATGACCTTGGTGACGGTGAACCGAGCGCCGACGTTCATGTAATTCAAGGCGCTGGCGTTCTTGAGCAGCCGGTTGGTGGCCTCCGACACCTGCAGGCCCTCGCGGCGGGCGTAAGCCTCGATGTATTCTTGGGCGTCGTCTTCCAGAACCAGTTCAAGTCCGTACTCCCGTCTGAACCCTTCCGTGAAGTCCACGAAGGGCGATTTTTCCAGCATGTCCAGGAGGGCGTCCTTGGGCCTTTCGCACAAGTTCCGATCAATCACCAGCCGGGTGAAATTGGACCCCGGCAGTTCGAACTGGAAGTCGGTGAGCATGTTCTCCCAAACGCTCACCAAGGCCCGGGCCCCGGTCCGCTGGTTCTCGGCCACTTCGGCCACGTAGTCAATGGCTTCCGGCGTGAAAGCCGCTTCGATACCGAAAAGAGAAAACTCCATGGCGTACTGGTCCAGAATGGAATCCTCGGTATCGTTCATTATCCGCACCAAGTCGTTCTTGGACAACAGATTGACGAAGGTGCGAATCGGCGATCGGCCCACCAATTCCGGGATCAAGCCGAACCTGATGAAGTCATCGGCCGTGGCCTCGGCGTAATAGTTGCGATATTTATCCGATCTGGACAAAGAGTCCTCCAGGGTGAATCCCTGAATCACGAAGCCGCCTTCTTCGTTGAAACGACCACGATGGTGGGCCTGCCGCTGGCGGACTAATGTCTCCAGATTGTCCTGGGGACGCTCGAAGGAACCGCCCAGGATGAACAAAATTTTTTCCGTGCTGATCATGTTGGCCAGGGGCTCCGGCTCGATGCCTCGCTGCCGGTTCATGGCTTCCTGAATCTGGGAGGCCGGCGAATAGGGATTGTCGATGGGCACCAATTTGCGCTCGATGAGCTTCAATACGGCCCGCTGGAATCCTTCCCGGGATATGTCATGCCCGATCAGGCGTCCGTCCTTGGCCTTCTTGTCAATTTCATCTATGAATATCAGGCCGCCGTGACGGGAGACGAAGGCCGCCTGCTCCGGTCTGCTCGAACCCGGCGCCAGATCGATCAACTCGCGGATCATGTCGTCGGCGTTCTTGCCGACGTAGCCGGCTTCGGTGTAATCGGTGGCGTCCACGATCAAGGTGGGCACCTCCAGCAGGTCCCCCAGCACTTCAATGCAATAGGTCTTGCCGCTGCCCGAGGGGCCGGCCGTGATGGTGTTCTTTTTCCGGAAACGACGCACCCGGGTTTGATCGGGATGGTCGTGCATGTGCCTGAGCATGGCGAAATGATAGGCCGCGGCTATGGAGACCCGTTTCTTGTATTCTTCCTGGCCGATGACGAACTTGTCCAGATGGGCCTTTATTTCCTTGGGTGTATGCAGCCTGACTTCGAATTTGCGGTCCGGCTCGTTCCACTGGGGTCCACGGCCGAAGCGGGTGGACAGGTGGCGGCGGTAGGCTTCGCCGGCCTTTTCCTGCGCGTCCAAATGGACTCGGGTGGCCATGGCCTCGTCCACGCCGTACTCGGCCATGATCCGTTCAATGGTTTCCCGTGGAATACTTACTTTCATCCGCCGTTTGTACCTCCTGAACCTATGCTCCGGTCAATCCAATTGAAAATATAAGCACTGCCTAAAAGGGTGTCAATTGCGTCTTATTTTTACTTCGGGTTGGATAAAGAGTAATGGACAAGGCCGGTGCGTTGAAATACAATTTCCGCGTTTTCCGCTTGTGAGCGGCAAGATCGCGCCCGGGCGTCCGCCTTGGCCGAAAAAAACAACCAGGACAAGGAATAAGAGATGAGTATGGACCGACGAGTCTTTATCCGCTCCCTGGCGGCCCTGGCCGGGGCTGGAATCACCCTTGGTCCGGACCAGGTCCGGGCTCTGCTAAGGTGCCAGGATAATCAGCAGATGATGATGCGGCAGTGCGAAGCCGGCATCAGCTCCCAGGTTCTTCAGGTCAACGCGGCCGCGGTGGGCGGCCAGCACATGAGCCAGTGGTGCTGGGCCGCCTGTATCGAGATGATTTTTCGTTATTACGGCTTCATCGTCCCCCAGGAACGGATCGTGCGGGAAACATGGGGGCAGATTTATAACCAACCCGCTGACGCCCAAACCATCCTCAAGAACCTGAATCGGCCCTGGATTGACGATCAGGGCCGCCGCTTCATGGCCCTGGGCGACGTCTATTCCGTAAACGTGGTGACCGCGGCCCAGGACTTGTCCAACGACATGCCGCTCATCATCGGCACCATGGGCCACGCCATGGTCCTGACCTCGATGGTCTATCACTGCTTCTGGAACGGGGTCATGTTCGTCAATTGCGGAATTGACGCGGCCATAGTCCGCGACCCCTGGCCCGGCCACGGCCGCCGGAATTTGAGCCCCGAGGAATGGACGAAAATGGCCTTTGCCGCCCGGGTCCGTCTCCAGCCGGCCTGAACCAGCCGCCCGAAGACATCCAATCCAACCAACGTCGCGGTCAACGGACGGACCCGGCGTTGAATCAATCCCAGGGAGGAACCGCCTTGAAATTGTTCATCCCCATTGCGATCGGCCCCTTGAATCTCAAAAACAGAGTGGTGATGCCGGCCATGCACCTGGTGTACACGCCGGATGGGGAAGTCAACGATCGGTTGATCAAGTTTTACGCCGAACGCGCCGCCGGCGGCGTGGCCCTGATAATAGTCGGCGGTTGCCCCATTGACGACGTGAGCGGCATGAGCAGCATGGTCATGATAAGCGAAGACAGGTTCATTCCCGGTCTGGCCCGGTTGACCGCCGCGGTCCATGACCAGGGCGCCTTGATCGCGGCCCAGCTTTACCAGGCCGGGCGATATGCTTTTTCGGCCATGATCGGCGGCCAGCAGTCCATCTCCGCCTCGCCTGTCCGTTCCAAGTTCACCGGCGAAGAACCCCGGGCCATGACCAGGGACGATATCAAGTGGGTCATCGGCAACTACGCCGCCGCCGCCCGCCGGGCTAGAACCGCCGGTTTCGACGCGGTGGAGCTACTGGCCGGCGCGGGTTATCTGATCTCCCAATTCCTATCGCCCTTGACCAATTATCGCACCGACGAATACGGCGGGAGTTTTGAAAACAGGATGCGCTTCGGCCTCGAGGCGGCCGAAGCCGTCAGGGAAGCGGCCGGACCGAACCTGGCCGTTATCGCCCGCCTGGCCGGCCACGACTTCATGCCTGGATCGAACACCAACGCCGAAGCGGCGGAATTCGCGGCCGCTCTCCAGAAAAAAGGCGTGGACTGCTTCAGTATCACCGGCGGCTGGCACGAAACCCGGGTCCCACAGATTCCCATGGACGTTCCCCGGGGCGGATACGCCTACCTGGCGCAGGGCATCAAGGAAAATACCAGCCATCCGGTCATAGCCTGCAATCGGATAAACAACCCCGCCCTGGCCGAAATGATTCTGCGACAGGGCCGGGCCGACCTGGTGGGTGTGGCCCGGGGCCTGATCGCCGATCCCCAGTGGGTGAATAAAGCTCAAACAGGCCGGGCCGAAAACATCGTTCAATGCATCGCCTGCAACCAGGGCTGCTTCGATCACGTCTTTCTTCTTCAACCCGTGAGCTGCCTGGTCAATCCAGAAGCCGGCCGGGAGAGTGAAGTTCAGATTCGGCCGGCTCAAAAATCCAGGAAAATCCTGGTGGCCGGCGGCGGCCCGGCCGGTTTGACCTTTGCCCGGGTGGCCGCGGCCAGGGGGTATAACGTCCGGCTGTTCGAAAAGGCCCCCATCCTGGGCGGTCAGATCAATCTGGCCTCGGCCTTGAGGCAGCGACGGGAGTTCCTGACCGCTATCCGTTCTTTCGAGACCCAAGCCAGGCTGGCCGGAGTTGAAATCATCCTGGGCACGGAGGTGACCGCCGAACTCGTTGACCGGGAACAACCGGATGTCGTGGTCGTGGCCACCGGGGGACGACCCTTGCCGGCGCCTTTTCCCGGCGGTGATCTCCCCCACGTGACGCAGGCCTGGGACATCCTGGCCGACTCGACGGACACAGGTCGGAGAGTCGTCATAGTCGGCGGAGGCGCCGTGGGCTGCGAAGCCGCCTTGCACCTGGCCGGCATCGGCGTCATCACTCCGGAAGAGCTGCACTTTCTCTTCCTCAACCAGGCCGAAACCACGGAAAATTTAATGAAACTGGCCACCCGGGGGATTAAGGAAGTGACCCTGCTGGAAATGACGGGCCGGATCGGCACTGATATCGGACAGTCCACGGGCTGGATCATCCGCCAGGACCTGGGGCGGGCCGGAGTCAGGATAATGACTCACACCAAGGCTCTGGAGATAACACCGGCCGGCGTGGTAGTGGAAAGGAACGAGGAAAAGGCCGTTATTCCAGCCGATACCGTGGTCCTGGCCCTGGGCACCCGATCGGAAAACGCCCTGTATCAGACCCTCAAGGAACGGCCTCCCCAGGTCATCCTGATCGGCGACGCCCTCAGGCCGGCCAAGGCCTACGAGGCGGTGCACGAAGCCTTTGCCGCGGCCCTGGAGGTCTGATTTCAACTCTTGCGCAAGGTGATGATAGTGACTTCAGGCGGGCAGTTGAGACGGACCGGGACAAAGAAGACCCCCAGACCCCGGCTGACATAAGTCTGCCGCGCCCCGTCCCGCACCAGGCCGGCCCGGTACTTCTGGCCGAAAGGAGAAGGCAGATAGGGCGCGCCCAACCAGGGCAGCACCACCTGCCCGCCGTGAGTATGCCCGGAGACCATGAGATCGACCGTTCGGCCCAGGCTGTCCAGGTCTTCATTGACGTCGGGATTGTGGGACAAAAGCACCACGCAGGCCGAAGCCGGGACTTCTCGCAAGACTTTATCCAGGTTATAGGAGCCTTCCCAGTAATCGTCCACGCCGGCCAATAACAGGGTCTCTCCGTCCCGCTTCAGGCTGACGGTCTGGTTTCTGAGCAGTCTAACGCCTAGACCCCGCAACCCCAGTTCCAGTTTCCTGGTCGCTTCCGCTCCCGACCAGAAATCGTGGTTGCCCAGAACACCGTAAACTCCCAGCGGGGCCGCCAGTCGGGACAGTTCTTTGAGGCAGGACGTCAAATGATGGTTCTTGAAACCGCCGTAGGTGGTCCAAAGAATCCTGGTGGCGCCGCTGACGAAATCGCCGGTCAATACCACCAGGTCCGGCCGGCGGGACATCACCGCCTCCACGCCGGCCCGGATCATTTCGGTCGAAACCAGGGGGCCGGCGTGAATGTCCGTGATCTGGGCCATTTTAAAGCCATCGAAGGCGGGAGGCAGTCTTTCGAGCTTGACCGCCACTTCTTCCGCTTCGATCCGGCGGCTGTTGAAGAAACCCCGGCCGCCGGCCAGTCCGACGAAGGTTAATAAGCCCAGACGCAGCAAACCGCGTCGCGTCAACTTCATTATTTACCCCGGGAGCATAAGCCTTATTTCTTGCCATCCGCCCATGATCGGCCTGTTCAAGTATATCATGCTGAAGAGCCGCTAATAGTAAAAGTTTCTCTTCCGGCTCGAACGGGATTGGTTTAACATTCTTAAACTGGCTTATGCGGACGATGTTAGTCCTTGAACAATTTACCCGGAGGTGACTCATGGCCCCCAACCAGGGACCGGAAAAGATCATGGCCTTGTCGCGCGGCTTCATGGAAAGCCGGATTCTCCTGACCGGAGCCGAATTGAACCTGTTCAGCCATTTGGCCTCCCAAGCCCTGACGGCCGAAGAACTGGCCGAAAAGACCGGCTTTTTTCTCCGCCCTTTGACCGTCGTGCTCGATGCCCTGGCCGCCTTGGAACTGCTGTCAAAAACCGGCGAGCGCTATCAGACTCCCTCCCATCTGGTGAAATGGTTGAGCGATGACAGTCCACAGTCGGCCCTGCCCATGATCAGGCACGCCAACGGTCTCTGGAACCGATGGTCCAATCTGACCAAGATCGTCAAAGAGACGGGTGGCGTGAATAGACTGCCCGCCGTTTTCGACGACCAGGAAGAGACCAGGGCTTTCATCGGCGCCATGCACGCGGTCGGAATACATCTGGCCGATGAAGTTGTCCGGGAAATCGCCCCGGGCCAAGCCAAACGCCTGCTGGACATCGGTGGCGCCTCGGGCACCTATACCATTGCCTTTCTCCAGGCTTGCCCCCAAATGCGGGCCACTCTTTTCGATTTCCCGGAAATCGTGGAAATGGCCCGAGCAAGGCTGACCCGGGCCGGCCTATTAGATCGGGTGACCCTGGTGGGCGGAAATTTCTACGAGGACAACCTGCCGAACGGCCACGACCTGGCCCTTTTGTCAGCCATAATTCATCAGAACAGCCTGGCGCAAAACCTGGAATTATTTCGAAAGGCTTTTCAAGCCTTGGAACCCGGAGGAAGGATCGTCATTCGGGATCATGTCATGAATCCAGACCGGACCCGGCCCCGTTCCGGCGCCCTGTTCGCCGTCAACATGCTGGTGGGCACACCCGGCGGCGGCACATATACCTACCAAGAAATCAAGGAAGGCCTGGAACAGGCCGGGTTCGTCAAAGTCAATCTGATCCAGGAAAAAGAACCCATGCGCGGCCTGTTGGAAGCCTTCCGGCCGCAATAAACTTTGGAGGCCCTCATGATCTATCGCCAGATAAAAATCGAAATGGAAGGCCATTTAGCCCATCTCATTCTGAATCGCCCCGATAAGTACAACGCTCTTTCCCGGGAGACTGTCCAGGAAATGATAACGGCTTTGAAGGAACTGGCCGTTCGGCCCGAAGTTCGGGTCGTGATCATCAGGGCCGAAGGCAAACATTTCTGCAGCGGACACGACCTGAGCGAAATGAACGGCGCGGACACGGCCGCCTATCGGGAGATATTTCAAAATTGCGTCCGGATGATGACCCTGCTCCACGAGATTCCCCAGCCCGTCATCGCCCAGGTTCACGGCGTGGCCACCGCGGCTGGTTGTCAACTGGTGGCCGCCTGCGACCTGGCCCTGGCGGAGGAAGGAGCTTCCTTTGCCACGCCGGGGGTCCGCATCGGACTGTTCTGCGCCACGCCCATGGTCCCGCTTTGCCGGGCCATCGGCCGCAAAAGGGCCATGGAGATGCTCCTGACCGGTCGCGCCGTCCCCGCGGCCGAAGCGGTCCAGTGGGGTCTGGTGAACCGGGTGGTGCCCAAGGCCGAGTTGGCCGATCAGGTCAGGCAAATGGCCCTGTCCATCGCGGAAGCCAGCCGGCTCACCATTGAAATGGGCAAACAGGCTTTCTACGACCAAATTGACCAGGATGAAGACGTGGCTTATTCCATTGCCCAAAACGTCATGACCACCAGCATCAACACCCTGGACGCTCAAGAGGGAATCAAGGCCTTTCTCCAAAAGCGGAAACCATCCTGGCTAGGCCGATGAGGCCGGCGGCGTTTTCCGGAGCGCTTTCTCCTGAGATGGTCTTTACGAGCATACTAGGGAAAATATAGTTATGACAATTGAACACTCCTTTACCCCTGGGTTGGCGGTACTCGATCAACGAGGCGGATCGTGATTTAACCGGAATCAATATGACCATGTCTTTTTTACATGAACCTGTTCGCGAGCCGAACTTAATGCCGGACGGCGACACTGCCCGGCCGGCGGCCACCGATATTTTTTACTGGCGGGAACGCATCCTGCGCGCCATTTATCTAACCGCCGCCGGCATCGGCCTCATCGTTTATTTTCCCACCGCCATTCACTTCCTCAGGGAGCGGCTGTGGCTGCCATTGACTTTAAGCACCCTGGCCTTGGCGTGGAGCTTCGTGGCGGTAATATTCAACCGCCGAATCAACCTCTCCGTTCGCGCGGCCGGAGTTCTGGCCTGCCTTTATCTCCTGGGACTGATGTCCCTTTACTATCTCGGTCCCCTGTCCGGCGGACTGATCTGGCTGTTTGCCTTCGCCGTTCTCTCCGGCGTCCTGTTGGGACTGGGAATGGCTGTTGCCGCCTTGGTTATCAACACGGCCACCTTGCTCGTCTTCGGATGGCTCGTAACCCTTCAAGCTTTACCCTGGCTTCCACCCGGCGGCGACTACCTGACCAAATGGACGATCCTGAGTGGAAGCATGATCCTGCTGAACGTTCTGGCGGCCATTTCCGTGGCTATTCTCGGCCGTGGACTTCAGACCACTCTTCAACAGGAAAAGAACGCCCTGGAACAACTCGATCAAGATAGGGTCAGTCTGAAACAAGCCAACGCGCGGCTCCAGGAGGAAATAGCCGAACGCGAACGCGTGGCGAAATACATGAGCCTGCAACGCGATCTCGGCCTGGCTTTGGGCTCGACCTCGGATCTTAACCAGGCCTTGAGGGATTCTTTGGCCGCGGTCTTGAACGTGGAAAGGGTGGACTCCGGTGCGCTGTACCTGCGTGAAGAAGACGGCTCTTTGTCCCTGGTTCACTACCATGGTTTTTCCCCCGAATACGCGACCGTCTGTTCCCGATTCGACGCTGATTCCTTTCAGGCCGCGATCGCGGCCGCCGGCAATGTTCTCCACACCCACTATGATCAATTGTTCCCGGAAAAAGACGACCTCCGCCATCGGGAAGGGTTGCGCGCCCTGAGCATCATCCCGGTCAGGCACCAAGGCCGTGTGGTGGCCGTGCTGTCCGCCGCTTCGCGCCTCCACGATCGGTTTCCTTCAGAAACGATAACCGCCTTGGAAACCATCGCCACCCAGATCAGCGGGACGATAGTCCGGCTAAGAATCAGCGAAGCTTTGCAGGAAAGTGAACAACGATACCGTTCCCTCTTGGAGGACCTGCCCTACGGCCTGTTCCTGGCCGAAATACCCTCCGGCCGTTTCCTTTTCCTCAATAGGAGAATACTGGATTTGTTCGGCTACACCCTGGATCAGGGTTTGGAACTGTCTTTTTGGGACACGACCCCGCCCCGGGAACACAACACCATTCTGAACAGGCTCAAGGCCCGTCTTGACGGCGACTTGGCCGAAAGCGACCGCTACCGCTACACGGGTCTTCGCCGGGACGGCGGCAAGTTTCGCTTTGAAGTCTCCCTATCTCTGGTGAACTATCAAAACCGTTCCTGCCTCCAGGGCATTCTCCAGGACGTGACCCAAATAGATATGCTGGAAAAGCAAATACAACGCTCCCAAAAAATGGAAGCTTTGGGAACGTTGACCAGCGGAGTAGCCCATGATTTCAAGAATCTGCTGCAGGCTATTTCCGGTTACCTGGAACTGATGCAGCATGGGACTGAACCGGAGGGAAAGCTTAATCATTACCTGTCTCAAGCCGACCGGACCACTCAGCGGGCCGTGGACCTGGTGAACCGGCTCCTGACCTTCAGCCGCGGCGTTGAAACCAAGCTGATACCGGTTGACTTGAACGAGGAAATCAGGGCGTCGGTCGAGGTGCTGGCCAGAACTATACCCAAGATGATCCGCATCGAAGCACGTCTGAAGCGAGAGCTTTTACCTATTCAAGCGGATTCCGGCCAATTGGAACAGCTCCTGTTGAATCTGGGCGTCAATGCCAAGGACGCCATGCCGGATGGAGGCTTGCTTTTGATGGCCACGGAAAATAAAATTCTGGATGAAGAATTCTGCCGTTCCCATCTCGGTCTCAAGCCCGGACCCCACATCCGCCTGACCGTCTCGGACACCGGTCACGGAATGGATGAGGAAACGATCGAGCATATTTTCGAACCTTTCTATACGACCAAAGAAATCGGCCAGGGTACGGGACTGGGCCTGTCCACGGTTTACGGGATAGTCAAAAGTCATCAGGGCGCCATTTTCTGTGAAAGCCGGCCCGGTGAAGGCACGACCTTCAGCCTCTATTTCCCGGCGCTGGAAGCGGAAACGCCGGTAGAGTTCAAGCCATCGACCGTCGAGGACCAGCGGCTTCGGGGAAGTGAAATCATCCTCCTGGTCGACGATGAAAGGAACGTCCGGGAAGTGGCCAGGGAGATGCTGACCGAATATGGCTATACGATTTTGACCGCGGAAACCGGGGAAGACGCGCTGGCGGTATACAAAGAAAATTTGCGGACAATCGGACTAGTAATTCTGGACCTGGGCATGCCGGGTATGGGCGGCCGCCAATGTCTCCGGGAGATTATCAAACTCGATCCCCAGGCCAGGGTGATAATATCCACCGGCTATGCCAACACCGACTTGCAGCCGACCGATCTGGAAAAAGAAGCCCGCGGCTTCCTGAACAAACCCTACCGTCTGCTTGACCTGCTGAAAAAGGTGCGCCAGGTACTGGAGGCCTGAACCACCGGCTGATTCACTACTTCCAAAACACCTTCTCCTGGTCCAATTGAAATTGCGTTTGTCCCGACGCCTGGCGTCGGCCCCGGCGGGTGGAAAATCTTCTTGACAACCCCCCTCCATATATATATTTTATATATATACATTCGATATATCAGCGCGGGTGAAAGGCTTCATGGCCTTGAGATACTCCATCCTGGGGCTGCTGCACTACCAGGACATGCACGGCTACCAGATCAAGAAACATATCGAAAAACACTTCGGCTTCATGTGGTCCATCAACTACGGCCAGATATATCCCAATCTGAAAAAAATGGAAGAGGACGGACTGATCACGCTGAAGTCAACGGCGAAAGCGGATTCGAAACGTCCGGAACGCAAACTCTATTCCATAACCCCTAAAGGCCGAGCCGAATTCAAGACCTGGCTCAACAGCCTGCCCGAAAGAAACATGCTCCTCCGGGACCCTTTCCTCATGCGCTTCGTCTTCTTCGGCTTCGGCGATCCCAGGCGGGCTTGGCTGATCGTGGACGAACAGATCAAATCGTACGAGAAACAATTAAAAACACGGCGCGAAAACCTGCGGAAGTGGCGTAAACTCGACATCTACGTCCACCTGATGGCCGAACTGGGACTGACCCTCAACGAGGTCTTCCTCGACTGGCTCAAGAAAGCCCAGGCCGAGATCGCCAATAAAATTGATGGCACCAAGCCCGTTCCTCCTTCCACCGAAGAAAGAGCGGACACCTGATCTCTAGGGATTTCATATGGAGTTCGACGGAATCGCCCTCGTGACCGGAGCCGCCGGGTTCATGGGCAGCCACCTGGTGGAATATCTGCGAGGCTTGGGCGTTAGGGTGCGCGCCACGGCCCGGCCCCGCCGGGACACTTCCTTTTTCGACCGGTTGGGCGTGGAATATGTCCCCGCCGATCTGACCGAGCCCTCCACCCTGCCCCCGTTGTTCGCCGGAGGAGTGGATCGGGTCTTTCACCTGGGCGCCATCTGTAATTTCTCCACGCCGTACGCCAAACTGAGGCCCACCAACGTGGAGGGGGTCGGCCATTTAGCTGCTCTGGCCTTGGATGCCGGGGTCAAACGTTTTGTCCACGTCACTTCCACCAGCGTGTACGGCTATTACCAGGGCCGGCCCTTCACCGAATCCAGCCCCCGCCGGCCGGAGGACGACTACGGTCGGAGCAAACGGGACGGCGAAGACGTGATCTTTGACCTGCTCGAACAAGGGCTGCCGGCCGTCATTGTCCGCCCTTGTACCGTCTATGGCCCGCGCTGCAACGACGGCGCCGGTAAAGCCTTTTCCCGACCCACCGCCATCGCCGCGATTCCCGGCAGCGGACGGCAGTTGCTGTCCAACGTCAGGGCCGAAGACGTGGCCGCGGCCCTGGAGCACCTCTCGAAATTGGATTCAGCGGTGGGAGAAGCCTTCAATCTGGCCGATGATTCCAACCCCAGCCTCGAGGCAGCCCTGAAGCTGGCCGCTGAAGCCTTCGGCACCAGACCTCCCGGCTTCCACCTGCCCTTGGTCCTGGTCAAAGCCTTGGCCCGGGTGGACGGTCTTTTCGCCCGGAAGAAGGGCCGCGTACCAGACCTGGAATACGACGCGGTCAAATACCTCCAGGCCGACTACGTAGTGGACAACACCAAACTCAAGGCGACGGGATTTAGGTTCAAGTACCCTGACTTCCAGGAATCCATGCGGCGGATGGGTGAATGGTATAGACAGGGTGATTATTCGTCCGGAAAGGGAGGATGAAAATGAACCAAGTCGTGGTCATCACCGGCCTGGCCCAGGGCATGGGTCGCGAGACGGCCATAATTCTGGCCCGACAGGGTCACAGCGTCGCCGGTTTCGACGTGGATTCGGATGGTCTGGCTTCCCTGCGTGAAGAATTGGCCCGTACCGGCGGCGACCACTTTCTGGCCGTTTTGGACATCACCGACCGACCGGGCCTGCTCGGGTTCCGCGACCAGGTCCTGGCCCAATACGGCCGCGTGGACACGGTGGTCTCCAACGTGGGCCTGGGCTTCTTCGGCGCCTTCGAGGAAATCAACCTGGAATCGGCCTTGAAGTGCTTCGAGATCAACGTCATCGGCGCCGCGGCCTTGTTTCAGGCCTTCCTCCCCTGGATGCGGCAAAACCGGCGCGGACGGATCGTCTGCATGTCTTCGCTGGTAGGCCAGATTCCTTTCCCCTTCGAATCCATCTACAGCGCCACCAAGTTCGCCCTGGAAGGTATGGTCAACTCCCTGGCCTATGAAATAGAACCCTTCGGTTTGAAAGCGTCCATCGTTCAACCGGCCCAGGTTTCGACTAATTTCGCCGCCAAGATTCACAAGCTGCCACCGGAAGGTTCGCCTTATCGGGACCGCATCGGGCGCTTCATCGAGCGGGACAACGAACTTATCAAGACCGCGCCCAACCCTGTCCAGGCCGCGGAAAAGATCGCCCGGGTGATAACCGATCCCCAGCCCAAACGTTACTACCAGGTGGATTTCATGAGTTCGTTTTTCCTGTTCCTCAACCGCCTGCTGCCCCGAGGCCTGCGGGACGCCATCTTGTTGAACCATATGAAGATCAAGGAGCCCCGGCACGTTTGATCATTACGCCGGACTAGCCGGCGGACTCGCGGGAGGCGACCATGTCCGTTCCAGCCGTAGGTAGAGTCAAACAGGCCGACACCAGGGTCGGCCGGGTCAGAGACCGGCTCATCGACGCGCCCCAGGAAGTGTGCGTCGAACGCGCCCGTTATCTGACCCAGGCCATGTCGGCCCATTGGGCAGAACCTCCGTTGACGAGGATGAGCCTGGCCTTCCAGCACGTGTTGGAGAACATCAGCGTCATAATCAGGGACGAAGAAGTCATCGTCGGCTGCCGGACGAGCAAACTCAAGGGCGCGCCGCTTTTCCCCGAAAACAAGGCCCGCTGGATCAGGGGCGACGTGGACGGTTTCGATCTCCGCCAACTCCAGCGCGTCCTCATCACGCCCGAAGAAAAACGTGAATTGAAGGAGGACATACTGCCCTTCTGGGAAGGCCGGACCGTCGAGGAACGCTTCGAAAGCCTGCTGCCGCCGGACGTGATCGAAGACATGGACAAGTACGTCTTCACCCTCATGCTGGAAATAACCTACGGCATCGGCCATTTCACCATGAATCATCGCCGCGTGCTGGCCGATGGTTTCACGGGGATCATGGCCGAGGTCCGCGCCAGGTGCGAGGCCCTGCCGGCCAAGGAAAAGGCCGGCGAAAAAGGCCTGTTTTACCAGGCGGTGATACGTTCCCTGGAAGCCGGAATTTCCTTGGCCCGCCGTTACGCCGACCAGGCCGAATCCATGGCCGGCCGGGAGTCCAACCCCGCGCGGAACGAGGAACTGAAGGAGATGGCCAGGGTCTGCCGGCGCGTGCCGGAGCACCCGGCTGAGACCTTCCACGAGGCCGTCCAGGCCATGTATTTCGTCCATCTTCTGGCCCAGATTGAATCCGGCGGCAATTCCATCTCCCTGGGCCGTATTGACCAAAACCTTTATCCATACTACCGCCGGGACATCGAGGCCGGCCGGATCACGCCCGAGCGGGCCCGCGAGCTTCTAGCCCTGCTCTACCTGAAGGTGGGTGAAATATTCAACGTCCTGGAAGAGGCCTACATTCCCGGCGGTGAAGGCCCCGAGGGCAAGACCACCCAGAACGTGACCGTGGGCGGCCTGGACCTTGAAGGCGAAGACGCGACCAACGAACTGAGTTATCTGGCCCTGGACGCCTATGCCGACGTCCGGACCGTCCAGCCTAACTTCGGCGTTCGCTTCAATTCACGGACGCCCGAGGGACTTTGGACCAGGGCGGCCGAGTACGTGCGGGACGGCGTCCTGCTGCACTTCTTCAACGACGAGGCCATAGCGGCCTCGTTGATCGAAGCCGGCCATTCTCCGGCCGACGCCCGTGACTACGGAGTCGTGGGCTGCCTGGAACCCAACGCCCAGGGTAAAACCTTTGGCTCCACCTTCGCCGTGCAGATCAACGGCGCCAAGTGTCTAGAGTTTGCCTTGAGCAACGGCGTGGACAACATCTTCGGCCAACAATCCGGCCCGGCCACCGGCGCCCCATCCTCTTTCGCCTCTTTCGAAGACCTCTGGGGGGCCTTTAAGAAACAACTCGCCTATTTCATCCAACAGATGGTCAAGGGCATGAACTGTCTGGACCAGGCCATCGCGGAGATACTTCCTTCACCCTTGGCCTCGGCCCTGATCGAAGGTCCACTGGAAAAGGGCCTGGACCTGACCCGCGGCGGCGCCCTTTACAATTCCACGGGCGTCCAGTTGATAGGCTTTTCCAATATAGTGGACAGCCTCAACTCCGTGAAAAAAGAGGTCTTCGAAGTTGGGCGTTTTTCTTTATCCGACCTGGCCGCCTGGCTGGCCGACGATTGGACCGGCGCGGAGCCTCCACGCGCCCATCTCGCCCAGAAAGTACCCAAGTACGGCAACGACGTGGACGAAGCGGATGACCTGGCCGCCCGGGTGATCAACCTCTTCGCCGACGAACTTAAACCGTACGTCAATTATCGCGGCGGCGCCTTCTGGCCGGGCATTTTTTCCGTGGGCTTCCACGTCGGCCTGGGCGCCTTCACCGGCGCCACCCCCGACGGCCGCTTCGCCGGTGAAATCCTGGGGAACGGCGTCACCCCCAGCAACGGCGCCGCGGTCCGCGGCCCCACCGCCATCATGAACTCGGTGGCCAAACTGCCTCTGCGTCGGGTCCACAACGGCTTGAACCTGAACATGAGGTTTTCCGGCAAACAGGTTAAAACTGATCATCTTATCGCCCTGATCCAGAGCTACTTTCAAAAAGGCGGGGTCCAGGTTCAATTCAACATGGTTGATTCGGCTGTTCTGCGAGCGGCCCAAATAGAACCGGATAAACACCGGGACCTGATCGTCCGCGTCAGCGGTTATTCCGCGGTCTTCGTCAACCTCAGCGATATAGCCCAGAACGAAATAATCAACCGGGTCGCCTATAGTCTATGATTCCGGCCCCGGGCCGGCCGATGATCAACCTGAATTCAGGCGGGAGCGGAAACATGAACAAGGTCATGAACATGAAGGAGGCCATCTCACGCTTCGTCCATGACGGCGATTTTCTTTTCATCGGCGGTTATATCTGCCGGACGCCGACCGCGGCCATTCATGAAATAGTCAGACAGGGTCGCCGGGACCTGACCATAACCCGCAGCAACGCCGCCGATGATTTCGACCTGATGATCGGCGCCGGCGCGGTAAAGAGATTTATTTCCACCTTTTTATCTCTCGGCCTGTACGGCCTGGGCCGCTGCTTCCGCCGCTCCCTGGAAAAAGGCATCCCTCATAAAATTGAACTCGAGGAATACACCAATCTATCCCTGCCCTTGATGCTCGAAGCCGGGGCCTTGGGCCTGCCCTTTATTCCGGTCAAGGACCTGGCCGGTTCCGACCTCTTGAAAGTGAAATCGTTTCTGGGAGAGAACAAGTACAAGATCATCGAATCGCCTTTCGACGGTCGATCCACGATTCTCGTTCCGGCCTTGAATCCCGACTTGGCCATCATCCACGTCCAGCAAGCCGACGACCAGGGCAACGCCCAGATGTGGGGCATCGGCGGCGATTGCAAGGCCGGCGCCAACGCTTCCAAAAAGGTGATCGTGACTTGCGAAAGAATCGTCAGCCGTGAAGTCATCGGCAAGGACCCGTCCCGGACCATAGTTCCGTCCTTCAAAGTGGCGGCCGTGGTGGAAGAATCGTTCTGCGCCCACCCCGGATATACACCCGGTTTCTACGACGTGGATTTCTCCTTCGGCTACTTGTACCAACAGGCGTCCAATACCGTGGAAGGCTTCCAGGCTTTTCTCCAGGAGTGGGTCCTCGATCTGCCGGACCGGACGGCCTACGTCCAGCATTATATCCACCGCTTCGGCTACTCAGCCTTCAGGAAGCTCCAGGCCAAGTTCGATTATGCTTATCCGGTCAGCTACGCCTATTGATTTCAGGAGTCGGTCATGACGGAAAGAGGTTACATCAAACCTGAGCTTATGGCCTGTTGCGGGGCCAGGGAGATCGGTGACCATGAGGTAGTCATCGTGGGCACCGGCTTCCCGGCCATGGCCGCCAACATCGCCAAATATCTTCACGCCCCGAACGCCATCCTGATGCAGGAATCCGGCGTGATAGACGCCCGGCCGCTGCGGCCGGCCCTGTCCGTGGGCGATCCCTGCCTCAACCCGGGCGCGGCCATGATCGGCGGGCTGGTGGAGATAATGGGCATGTATCTCCAGGGCGGCTGGGTGGATGTCGGCTTTCTGTCCGGCAGCCAGGTGGATAAATTCGGCAACATCAACACCACGGTGATCGGACCCTATGACCGGCCCAAGAGCCGTCTGCCCGGAAGCGGCGGCGCCAACCCCATAGGGTCCCTGGCCCGGAAAATAATTATCGTGGCCCTGCACGACAAGCGCCGTCTGGCCGAGCGGGTGGACTTCATCACCACCCCCGGCTACATAGACGGACCGGGGACCAGGGAGAGATCGGGTCTGCCGCCGGACACGGGCCCACGGGTCATCATCACCAACAAGGCCGTCCTCCGCTTCGATCCCGAGACCAAGGAAGCTTATCTGGCCTCCTATCATCCCGATAGCTCCATCGAGGAAATAAAGCGGAACACACCCTGGGATTTAAAGGTGGCCGGCGACGTGCACGAGACCGAGCCGCCCACGTCCGAGGAACTGCGGGTCATCCGCGAAGTGCTGGACCCCTTTCGGATGATCGCCATCTACGAAAAGCGCGGCTATGTCTGATAAACACCGACCTCGATCCTTACTCAGGAGTCCGTCATGGAGCCAACCCGCCGCCTGGCCGCTTTTATTTCGGAATTGAACTACGAAAACATTCCGTCGCCGGTCGTCCGGAAAGCCAAGCTTTGCCTGCTCGACTACCTGGCCAACGTTTACGGCTCGCTGGAATTGGCCGCCGTGGAAGCGGCCATGAATTATATCAAGTCGCTGGGGGCTTCAGGCCCGGCCACGGTCCTGGGTTGCGGCTTCAAGACCGACATTCACCACGCGGCCTTGGCCAACGGTGTTTTGGCCGAAGCCATCGAGTCCCAGGACGGGCTGCGTTTCGGCGGCAACCATCCGGGCGCGGCGGTCATACCGGCGGCCCTGGCCGCCGCCGAACAAATCGGCGTCGGCGGCCGGCGGGTGATCGAGGCCCTGGTGGCCGGTTATGAAGCCGCCAACCGGCCGGCGATGGCCATGCATCCCTGGCACACGCTCAAAGGATTCCTGCCCACCGGCACTTGCGGAGCCTTCGGCGCCGCGGCCGCGGCGGCCAAAGTGAGAGGCGCCGACGCGGGCCGGACTCTGAATGCCCTGGGCAACGCCGGCTACCTGCTGCCGATCTCCATGGCCGAACAGCTCATGGGCGGCTTCACCATCAAGATAATGCAAGGCGGACAGGCGGCCCTGGCCGGCCTGTTGGCCGCCGGCCTGGCCGAGGCGGGAATAACCGGAACGCCCTATGTCCTGGAAGGTTCGCCCTTGAAAGGCGGCTTCACTCAGATCACCACGGCCGCCGACCCCAAGATGGAACGCTTGACCGAAGCCCTGGGCGAAAAATTCACCATCATGGATGTCTATTTCAAACCGTACACCGCCTGCCGCCATACCCACGGCGGCGCCCAGGCTGTCCTGGCCCTGAAACGGGAGAATAACCTTGATCCAAACGAAGTGGAAAAAGTTGAGGTTTTCACTTACGGCCTGGCCGAACTGGCCGTGGGTAAGAACGTGGTCCGAGGCGACACCTTTGTCTCGGCTCAGTTCTCCCTCCCCTACGTGATCGCGGTCTGTTTGATGGACGGTGAATTAGGCCCCGGGCAACTGACGGAAAAACGTCTGGCCGATGCGTCTCTCCTGGAATTGTCGGCCCGGGTGAAAGTCAAGACCGATGAGGAACTCAACCAGGCCTATCCGGATAAGACCGCCACACGGGTCGAAATCGTCCTCAAGAACGGCGAGAGGCTCAGCCGGCAGGTGGATATCCCTTACGGCGACCCTCGCGATCCCCTCGAGACGGATGCATTGGCGCACAAAGTCAAACGTTTCGCCGGAAGCCGGGAGGCCGACCAAGTAGAAAAACTGATCGAACTGATCCTGGACCTGGAAAAGGTGGAAGATATCGGCCGGATAACCAACCTGGTCTGAAAGGCTCAGGGCCGTTTTAAACCCTGTCCGGCCTTTCCACCGAATGACGCGATCATGGCCTATCCAAGAGGAGCGACTTCATGGACTTCAGTCTGTCACCGGAACAACTAATGCTGATCGAGACGCTGCGCCAGATGGGGCAGCGCGAAAACTTCAAGGAACTGGCGGCCCGCATTGACCGGACCGGCGAGTTTCCTTTCGACCTGGTGCCCAAGTTTGCCTCCCTGGGGCTTCTGGGCATGTCCCTTTCTCCGGAATACGGGGGCCAGGGCGAATCGGCCCTGACCGCGATCCTGGCCATCGAGGAACTGGCCAAATTCAGCCCCATGATCGCGGCCCCGATCTTCGAAAGCAACGTGGGACCGGTCCGGGTCATTAACCTGTTCGGGACCGAAGAGCAGAAAAGAAAGATCATCCCCGGCGTCTGCCGCGGGGAACTAAGCGTTTCCGTCTGCATGACCGAACCGGAAGCCGGGTCTGATCTCACCAACCTAGCCACCAGGGTCGAAGACCGGGGCGATCATTATCTGTTGAACGGCCGCAAGGTTTTCATCACCGGCGGAGGGCACGCCAGCCACTATCTGGTTTATTGCCGTTTCGGCGAAAAGAACGGGTACAAGGGCATCGGCGCCTTGCTGGTCGAAAAAGGGGCCCCGGGGTTCACCTTCGGTAAGCAGGAGGAATTCATGGGCCTGCGCGGCATGCCTTCCTGCGACCTCATCTTTGAAGAGGTGAAAGTGCCCAAGGAGAACCTGGTCGTCAAAGCGGGAGACTTCAGAAACCTGATGATGACCTTCGACATCGAGCGGTGCGGCAACGCGGCCATGTGCCTGGGTGTGGCCGGCGGAGCCTTGGAAGAAGCCAAAAGCTACGCCCGGACCCGCCACGCCTTCGGCCGGCCTATTTGCGAGTTCCAGGCCATCCAGTCCCTGATCGTGGACATGGCCATGCAGCTTGACGCGGCCAGGCTCTTGGTCTACCGGGCCGCCGCCGGCGCCGGCCAGGGTCTGCCTTCGATTTACGAAGCCTCGATGGCCAAATGCTTCGCCAACGAAATGGTGAAGGAAGTGACGGACAAGGCCATGCAGGTGTTCGGCGGCTATGGGTACAGCCGGGAATATCCGCTGGAAAGAATGCTGCGCGACAGCCGGGCCTGGAGCGTGGCCGGCGGCACGGTCCAGATGTTGAGGATCACCCTGGCCAGCCTGATTTTCGGCCGCAGGTTCGATCAGCGCCGATAACAAGGAGAAGGAAGATGAGTCAGTATTACCGGGACGCCGATCACCTTTACGAGATTTACGGCTATTTTCTGGACCGCGTTCTTCGAGACGAAAGGATCGGCCCCAAGATGGCCAAGGCCGACCTGATCATCAAATTCATCTATACCGACCCCGAGGCCGAGGTCACCATTGACCTCAGGAACAAGCCGGCCAAGGAAGGATACTACGGCAGCTACTACCTGGGGCCGACGGACTTGAAGGAAGACGTCTGGTCCAAGCAGAGCGCCGATCATTCCCATCGCTTCTGGCACGGCCTGGAAAATCCGATCGCCTCGGTGGCCAGAGGCAAGGTCAAGCAGGGCGGCAAGATAACGGCCATGCTCAAGCTGCTGCCCGTGGTCAAGCCGGCCTTCGGCCTCTTTCCGGTGATCCTGGAGGAAATGGGGTATCGGGATTTGATCGTCAAGAAGAGCTGAACGCCCCGGCGCCGGGCGATCAATCGAGCCCGACTCGTTCAGCGGATCAATGACTCGCCTTTAGGGATTGCCCCCGCCACGACGCGGAGCGGGCCGCCGCAATAGTTATCGCCAACAGTGGACTCTTCCTCCTCACCTGTTACCACCTCCCGGTACAACGGCGAACGGCAGCAAAATGTGCTATATATTAAAAGGCAGAACATAATCGTCCAGACTTCGGCCGCCACTTCCATCAACTTGACGGGAGGGCTTCAAAACCTTTAAGACCCTGGGGCGGCGGAACGAGGTTTGTAAGTTACCTTTGATCAACTGGATATGTCCGGTACCAATCATAAAGTCAAAGCCAAGGTCCACCCACGCCGACATGGGCGGAACCTAAGGGCCGTGGCCCAATTCGTCTTCCTGGCCGCGTTTCTGATCTGGCTGGCCGTCCGGGGCGCGGAAAACCTGGGTTATAACTGGCAATGGGACCGCGTGCTTCCCTTTCTTGTGTTGATCGAAAACGGCCAATTGTCCCTCGGCGCTCTCCTACGGGGAGTCGGGGTGACCCTGGAGATTACCGGCCTGGGACTGATCCTGTCCACTGGTTTTGGATTGACCGCGGCCCTGCTGCGCTTATCCGGTTCTTTCACGGCGCGGGTCCTGGCCCGAACCTACGTCGAGTTGATCCGCAACACCCCCCTCCTCATCCAACTCTTCTTCATTTATTTCGTCCTGGCGCCGGTGCTGGGTCTGGGCCGCTTCACTTCGGCCGTACTGGCTCTCAGCCTTTTCGAAGGCGCTTACGCCGGTGAAATCATCCGCGGCGGCATAGTCTCCCTCCACCAGGGACAATGGCAGGCGGCCTACAGCCTGGGCTTGTCCTGGTTCCACACCTATCGTTACGTAATACTACCGCAAGCCTTCCGCCGCGTCCTCCCACCTTTGACCGGCCAGGCCGTTTCCTTGCTCAAGGACTCGGCCCTGGTCAGCACCATAGCCATTTACGATTTGAGCATGCAGGCCCAGGCCATCGTGGCCGAGACGTTTCTGGCCTTTGAAATATGGTTCACGGTGGCGGCCATATATCTGGCTCTGGCCATCATCCTTTCTTCGGCGGCCCAGACAATGGAAGCCCGCCTCAAGATAGAACACTGAAACCCGGAAACCGAGCACGGTTATGATCTGCCGAACCCTGGGCGAGTGCATTATTTCGGTTGAGTCCATAAGCAAGACCTACCCTAACGGCGTGCGCGCCCTGAAAGATATATCGCTGGAGGTCAGACGCCGGGAGGTGGTGGTGATCATCGGCCCTTCGGGTTCGGGTAAATCAACCTGCCTGCGCTGCCTCAACGGATTGGAAGAAATAGACGGCGGTTCCATCGTGATAGACGGCGTCCCCCTGGATCATCACCCTAAAAACCGCCAGGAGGTCCGGACCGAAGTAGGCATGGTCTTTCAGTCCTTCAACCTGTTCCCGCATATGACCGTCCTGGAAAACATAAACCTGGCCCAACGCCTGGTAAGAAAGAAATCCAGGGCCGAGGCCACGGCCGACACCATGGACCTTTTAAATAAAGTGGGCATGACCGACAAGGCCGGCAGTTACCCGGCCCATTTGAGCGGAGGCCAGCAGCAAAGAGTGGCCATAGCCCGCGCTTTGGCCATGAAACCCAAGGTGATGCTGTTCGATGAAGCCACCAGCGCTTTAGACCCAGAGATGATCGGTGAAGTCCTGGAAGTAATGAAAACGCTGGCCCGGGAAGGCATGACCATGATCGTAGTAACCCATGAAATGGGCTTCGCTCGCGAGGCCGGCGACCGCATTGTTTTCATGGAGCACGGCCGGATAGTAGAGGAAGGCTTGATCGAGGGGTTCTTCACCAACCCGCGGGAAGAGCGGACCAGACTCTTCCTGAGCAGCATACTGTAACCGGATCGACCGGCCGGCCTTTTTCATTCTACTTATTTATTCAAGGAGGAACCGAATCATGAAACTCGTTAAATCCATGGCTATCCTGGCGGCCCTGGCGGCCATCGTTTTCTTCTCGTCCCCGGCCCCGGCAGCGGACAGCGCCCTGACTCGGGCCAAACAGCGCGGGACCTTGAAGATCGGCTTCGACACATTCGTTCCCTGGGCCATGAAGGATAAGCAAGGCCGATATATCGGCTTCGAGATCGACGTGGCCGCCCGGGTGGCCGGAGATATGGGACTCAAGCCCGAATTCGTACCAACCAAATGGGACGGCATTATTCCGGCGCTTTTAACCGGTAAGTTCGACGTCATCATCGGCGGCATGGGCATCACACCCGAACGACGACAAAAGGTGGATTTCACCATCCCCTATGAACACTCGGGCATGTCCATAATGGCCCATAAGAAACTGGCCGCCGGTTTCAAGAGCCTCGAAGATTTCAACAAACCGAACGTGGTCATCGCCGCCAAACTGGGCACCACCGCGGCCGAGGCGGTTAAAAAGTTCATGCCCCAGGCCCAGGCCAGACTCTTCGGCGACGAAGCCCAGGCCGTCCAGGAACTGCTCAACGGTAATGCCCAAGCCATGGTCGCCAGCGCACCCCTGCCGGCCCACCAGGTTTACAAGAACCAGGACAAGCTTTTTCTACCCTTGGCCGAAACCTTCACCAAGGAGCCCATCGGCATGGCCCTGAAAAAGGGCGACAGCGAGACCTTGAATTATCTGAATGTCTGGATCAAGAAAGCCGAAGCCGAAGGCTGGCTCAAGGAGCGCATGCACTATTGGTTTGAAACCATGGATTGGGAGAGTCAGCTTAAATAGTCTCCTCTAAAGAACTGGACCTGATCGGGACAAAACCGGCTTGAAATTCAAATCAAGGCGATTCACGCTGCTCGACGCCGGGCTGTTGGTTCTATTGGCCGGGGCCGTGGTCTGGACCGCTTACCGTGTCCACACCCAACTGCAATATCATTGGGAGTGGAAGGTCATATTCCAGTACTTGGTCCGTTTCGATCAGGTTTCAGGTTCCTGGCGTCCCAACCTGCTGTTGGAAGGGCTGTTCACCACCATCAGACTCAGCGTCTGGGCCACCCTACTGGCCACCTGTTTGGGCGCGGTCATGGGCCTCTGCCGGGTCAGCCAGGACCTTTTTCTCAGGCTGATCAGCCGGGCCTACGTGGAGTCAGTGCGCAATCTCCCGCCCCTGGTGCTGATCTTCATCTTTTATTATTTCTTCGGCGATCAGATAATGCCCTGGCTGCAAGTGGAGGCCTTGCTTCTTGCCCGGTCCGAAGGCGTCCAAAACGTGGCCTGGTTTCTCCTGGGGCCGGCCGACGGATTCTCCGCCTTCGCTTCCGCGGTGATCACCCTGGCCGTATACGAAGGCGCCTACATCACGGAAATGTTCCGCTCGGGCATCGAGTCCATCGAGAAGGGGCAGTGGGAAGCGTCATACGCCCTGGGGCTTGGCCGGTGGCAACAGATGCGCCATGTAATCCTGCCCCAGGTCGTCCAAAGAATCATCCCGCCCCTGGCCGGGCAGTTCATCTCCACGATCAAGGATTCGGCCATCGTCTCGGTGATTTCCATCCAGGAATTGACCTTTCAGGGTCTTCAACTCATGGCCACCACCTATCTCAGGTTCGAAGTCTGGATAACGGTGACCGTCTTGTATCTCGTTCTGACCCTGGGCTGCTCCCTGGCCGCCCGGCGCGTTGAACTTATCATGTCCCGAAGCCGTTCCTGAGGGCAAACCCAGCTAAAGTTTCGCGGCGGCCGGGAAAGGGAACGATTTAGAATCGAGTCAATTGGCGGGGGAACCTGACCCGAAAGGCGGTGCCTTCTTCGGGAGTGGAGGTGAAAGAAACCGTTCCACGCAGATAACGTTCGCTGAGCAGTTTGACGCTGTAAGCCCCGAGGCCGCGGCCGGCGCCCTTGGTGGAAAAAGAACGCTGGAACATCTGCAGCTGTACTTCCCGGGGCATGATCGCCCGGTTATGGACGCTGAATTCGATCGTTTCGGGCGGCGCCGTGCAGCTCAGCAATATATCTTCTCCGGACGAAGAAGCTTCGAGAGCGTTCTTGATCAGGTTGCCGACCACCCGGCCCAGCAGGGTGGGATCGCTGATAAAGGCCACGTTATCACCGGTCGGGTCCAAAACCAAGTGCTTGTCTTTGGCCGCTTCAAGCCAGCGGAAGCGCCTGATCACGTCTTCGAGAAACATCTTGGAATTAAGCCGCGTCGGTGCGATTTCCAGCTCGTTGTTCTCGGCGGCCGCCAGGTAACGCTGGGCTTGTATCTCGCTTATCAGCCTGTCCGACGCCTCGATCACCATGCCCGCCAGGGAGGCCAGTTCGCCGGTGGCTTCCTCCTTAAGCATGTCGGCAAAACCTTTCAGTCCGCCGGCGGTATTAAGTATATCGTGGAAAAAGATCCGCTCCAGCACGCGGCGGCGTTTTTCGTGGCTGATGTCATCCAGGGCAAAAACCAGGTAAGTACCGCCTTCCACGTTGATGACGGTTGATAGGACGTTGAATTCCAGGGATAGTTCCTGGCCCGGCGCGCCTCGAGTTATACGGCACTCGTGTCTGCTCTCGCCCTCTTCTTGCGAATCCATGATGGCCCGGGCGGCCCCACAAGTTTGGCAGGCTTCAGAGGTGCCACAGCCGCCGGGACATTCGCGGGCATGGACACAGTCCAAGGCCTCGCCTGGTCTGAATCCGACCAAACTCCCGTCCTCGGTGAGCCCCAAAGTTTCCAGCAGCCTTTTGTTAGCCAGGAGAAGCTGCCTTTGGGGATTGAGTATCATCACCCCGTCAGACATGGCGTCGAGTATCTCGCGAAGCAGCGGTTGTCGCAACAGGGTCGCCCGTTGCCTTTTTATTTCTTCATCCGAAGCTCTCGCGGCTGGAGCGAAAAACGTAATGATGTTATCTTGAACCATATGTTCTCTCGCCGCCGATTCGAAGGGAATCCAAGGGTGAACCCGTCCGGAGGCCTAGGTTACTGACCGCTGTTCCGGCAGCGGCCATGTCAGGGAAGTATACTTTCACCGGCCCCGCCTATCAAGTATTAACCCGCCCGGCGCGAGGGATTAACGTCCATGAAAAAATAGCCCTGGGGCCGGGCATTGGCAATTTTACTTTTTCTAGTATAATTGGCCTTAGGCTCCAACCCGCCGGGCCAGACCGGCTCGGACAGGCGAACCATTTCCAGCCGATCGAGGAGGTTAAATGCCGGAAGCACTGAGAAGCGAGGAATGCAGACAGGATGAACTGGCCACTTTGGATGAAAGGATCCGACAGGCCATACCCGAGGTGGTAAGACGCCTGGCCGGATCGTGCGGCAAGCAGAACTGCTTTGACCATGTCAGCCCGGTGCCCATCCCTTCCCAGGAATCGGTGGTCGAGATAATCCAAATCGGCCGGCGTATATTGTTTCCAGGCTTTTTCAACCAGGCCCGGATTGACACGGTCAACCTGGAATATTACCTGGGACAGGAAATAACATCTCTGTATCACCGGCTTTCAACCCAGATTGCCTGGGCCGTGCGACACGACTGCTTTCGTTATCAAAAGGAGGAGTGTTCTTTCTGCAATGACCAGGGTCGCGAGAAAGCCATCAATTTCGTGGAACTCCTGCCCCAGATTCGACTCACCCTGGCCACGGACGTCCAGGCCGCCTATGAAGGCGATCCCGCCTGCGACAGCTACGACCAGATCATTTTCAGTTACCCGGGCCTGCTGGCCATAACGGTGTATCGAATGGCCCATGAGCTGGACAAGCTGGAAGTTCCGCTGTTGCCGCGCATAATGACCGAGCACGCCCACGGTCTGACCGGTATTGATATTCATCCGGGAGCGACCATCGGCGACAGTTTCTTCATCGACCACGGCACGGGCGTAGTGGTAGGCGAAACTACGGTCATCGGTCAACGGGTCCGCATTTATCAAGGGGTCACCCTGGGCGCCTTGTCTCTCCCCCGGCAGGCCGGGGTCATGAGGGGCCGTAAGCGCCATCCCACCATCGAGGACGATGTAATCATTTACTCCGGCGCCACCATCCTGGGAGGAGAAACGGTCATCGGCGCCCGGGCCATAATCGGCGGCAACGTCTGGCTGACCGAATCCGTGCCGCCGGACACCAAAGTAGTACTGAAAACTCCGGAACTGATCTTCATCGGAAACAATAAGGAGAGACGGTTATGAGCGGCATACTGAGCAATAACACACAGGTGGTGGGGTCAACTCCGCTGGTGCGGTTGAACCGTCTGGCCGCCGGGCTGGAGGCCACGCTGCTGGCCAAACTGGAATTTCAGAATCCTTTGGGCAGCGTCAAGGACAGAATCGCCGTGGCCATGATCGAGGACGCCGAAGCCAAGGACCTGATCACGCCCGAGAGCTTGATCGTCGAACCCACCTCGGGTAATACCGGCATCGGCCTGGCCTTTGTCTGCGCCATCAAACAATTGAGGCTCATCCTGACCATGCCCGAAACCATGAGCCTGGAACGGCGCAAGCTGCTCCAGCACCTGGGCGCGGAACTGGTTTTGACCCCTGGGGCGGAAGGCATGAAGGGGGCCGTGGCCAAGGCCGAACAGATTGTGGCCGCCACGCCGGGAGCCTATATGCCCAACCAGTTCGCCAATCCGGCCAATCCGGAAATACACCGCCGGACCACGGCCGAAGAATTATGGCGGGACACCGACGGCGCCCTGGACGTGCTGGTATCCGGCGTGGGCACGGGCGGCACCATCACCGGCGTGGCCGAAGTGATCAAGGCCCGCAAGCCCGCCTTCAAGGCCGTGGCCGTCGAGCCGGCCCTGTCACCCGTTCTATCCGGCGGGAAACCCGGCCCGCATAAAATCCAGGGTATCGGCGCGGGTTTCATTCCGCCCGTTCTGAATCGGGAAGTCATTGACGAAGTGATAACGGTCACCAATGAAGACGCCTTCGCCACCGCCCGACTGCTGGCCAGGGAGGAAGGCCTTCTGGCCGGAATATCCTCCGGGGCCGCGGTTTGGGCCGCCCGGGAACTGGCCCGCCGTCCGGAATACCGCGGTTTGAACATCGCCGTCATTTTACCCAGCACCGGTGAACGCTACCTCAGCACGGACCTGTTCGCGGTTTAGACCGCTGTTCCGGACCCCGGCACTGTTGGGCGCACCGTGGTCCGCCCCTGGTTGGACGCACGACTGTGCGCCTCCATTTGGGCGCACGGTCCCGCGTCCGGCGGGACGCCCCTACTTTGGCGCTTGACAACCAGGCGTCCGCCTTTCTAAGCTGAAGATATGGAAACCGTAAACGTATCAATTCTTCAGTTGCTGGCGGACATAGACTTCTTCAATGGCTTTTCAAGTGAAGAGCTGAGCGATTTACTGGAAGCTGGAGAATGGTCCAAGGCCCCGGCCGGCAAGAACATCATAACCGAAGGCGAACACGACCTTTATATGTACGTGCTCATTCAGGGACAGGTGGACGTGGTCCTGAATGAAAAGATACTTTCCACTCTCGGTTCAGGCGACACTTTCGGTGAGTTCGGACTTATGGGCGGCCGGCGCACCGCCCACGTGGCGGCCAAAACCGAGTGCCTGCTCTTGGGTTTCAACGCGGACCGCTTGAACATGGTGCCCCTGCCCTTGCAGATCAAATTCTTGAAAAAGATATTGTTCACCATGTTCGCCCGATTACAGAAAGTCAATCGCCGGGTTTGGTGGGAACTCCCCACGCAATGGCGCTGACGCTCTTGCCCCCGCGGCCCTCGAACCCTTGGATCGGCTTAGAGAAACGAGATAGCCGGTAACCCGTCAGGCTTTCCCGGCCGACAAAACCTGTAAAGTCTGAAAGGTAATTTCGTGTTCCCGGTCGTGGACATAACCAGCACTTTCAGCCGGGCGCGCGGTCCGTGTCCAGTTCAACTCCGAACCAACCCAGCTCTTCACACGAGACGCGCTCCCAGCCAGGCCTCCAGGTCCCTCAACACCCTGGCGCGATCTTCGGGCCGCTCATTGTAGATTTCATGGTACAGTCCTTCGTAAACGTGCAGGGTCTTGTCGGCTAGGCCCAGCCGATCGAAGAATTCCTTGGCAGCCAGCGGACTGACCAGACCATCCGCGCCGGCCACCTGCAGCAAAGTGGGCGTCTTCATCGAGGCCGCTTGTTCCTGAGTCTTTTGCTGGGACGAGGTGAACTCGGTGAACCAGCGGGCGGTGACCCGGTCATGGACTAAAGAATCGTTTCGGTACGCCGCCACTGTTTCCGGGTCGCGACTGATCAGATTGGGGTCAAGTCCGCTGGCCAGGCCCAAGGTCGGCCAGATCGAGGACATCAGCCGGCCCAGGGCGCTCTTGACGGCCGGTACGGCCATGGCCACCCCCAGGGCCGGAGAGGAGGCTATGACTCCGTTTATCAGTTCAGGATACTCGAGCGCGAAGCGCAAGGCGATCAGCCCGCCCAGGCTGTGCCCCAGGAGAAAAACCTTTCTACCCGCCGGCAGGTTCTCCCTGACCCGCTGAATCAACAACCCCAGGTCAGTCAGGTATTCTTTAAAGTCTAGAACGTGGCCTTTGCGGCCCTGGCTCCGGCCATGACCGCGGTGGTCCAAGGCCCAGAAGGAATAGCCTTTGGGTCTAAGCCATTCATAGACGTGCCCATACCGCCCCGAGTGTTCTCCCAGACCGTGGGCGATCACCAGTCGAGCCCTCTCGTCGGGAGAAACTAAATACCGGTAAAAAAGATCAAGTCCGTCCGCGCTGGTGAGACTCCCGTTGATCCAGGGCAACGTTTCCATCGGTTCACTCCGTAAGCTTCGAGTTTTTTCCCGCCCGGGCGTGGGCGGCCTGAATCTGTTCCGCCACCAGGGAATAAAACCGGCGGATGTATTTTTCCTGGACCCGAAAGGACCAGTGTACGTCCCGCATGTGGCGGGCGGCCACGTGCCGGTCGCCCCTGGTCAGCAGTTCGATGAAGCGGTCATGCTCGTCGCAGTTGGTCATTTCCCATTCCTTGATGTAGCTTCTCCGCGGGAAATCATAAAGACGCTGCTTCATGGGCGTGATGAGCCGCTTCAGGTCATCGTTGTCCGTCAGGGACAGATAGACGTTATGGAATTCGAGGTTCCTATAATAATAAAGGTCGAAACTGTCGCTCAACACGGCGGCCCTCATTTCCGCGTTAAGCTTCCGCATTTCCTTGATCTGAGCCGTCCCCAATTGATCGAAGACCTCCACGATCACACCCGCTTCCAGCGCGCCGATTATCTGGTAGTAGTTTCTTATGTCCCGGAGCCTCAGATCGTTGACCCGGACGCCGCGCCGGGGCAGGATGGTGACGAACTGCTCGGTTTCCAGCTTGATCAGGGCGTCCCGCAGAGGGGTCTTGCTGATGCCCAAACGCTCGCTCAGTTCGGTCGGATTGATGGTGGAACCCGGCAGGAGACGGCCCTTTTGCATCTCCTCCCGCAAGAACTGATAGACCTGTTCCCGCAGAGAAGTCAGGTTAAGCAATGACTCCCTTTCCTCGTTTTCCGCTCTCCGCATGGGCGCCCTTTCTTCAATATCGGCCAGATGGGCCGCTAGGTTGGGATCGAGGTCGGCGACTTGAAAGCCAAAATACTCTTTCACAGGGTCAACTCCGAAGCGTCCGTAATCTCTTTACGGAGATATAGAAATTTCATATCCGTATGCTCGCGCGGCCGCGGCAGGTCCACGTCATAGACCGCCTTCACTCGTCCGGGCAGCTTGCCTTCCATGGTGACGATGCGGTCGGCCAGGAATATGGCTTCGTCAATGTTGTTGGTCACGAACAAGACCGTCCTTTTTTCGGTCTGCCAGATGCGTTCG
This sequence comes from Thermodesulfobacteriota bacterium, assembly GCA_040755515.1. Classification (GTDB taxonomy): domain Bacteria; phylum Desulfobacterota; class Desulfarculia; order Adiutricales; family JAGVGV01; genus JBFMAW01. The sequence continues at coordinate 231,454 of JBFMAW010000005.1, forward strand.
GTCTCCTTTTCCATGAACATCCTGGTCTGGGCGTCCAACTGCCCGAAAGGCTCGTCCAGAAGCATCACTTCGGGATGGTTGGCGTAGGCCCGGGCTATGCCCACCCGCTGCTTCATGCCGCCGCTGAGTTGATGAGGATAATGATTTTCGAAACCGGTGAGCCCGACCAATTTGATGTAATGATCGGCGATCCTGCGTCTTTCCGCCTTGGGCACACCGTTCAGCTTAGGTCCGAGTTCCACGTTGCCCATGACCGTTTTCCAGGCGAAAAGCATGTAACTCTGAAAAACCAGACCCCGGTCCGGTCCCGGTCCGGTGACCAGACGGCCGTCCAGCCGGGCCTGTCCTTCGGTGGGAGTCTCGAGCCCGGCGATTATCCTGAGCAGGGTGCTCTTGCCGCACTGCCCCGGCCCAAGTATCACCAGGAATTCGTTGTCCCTCACTTCGAGGCTGATATCCTGGAGCACGTGGACGCGCTGGGTTCCCTTTTGAATGAAGACCTTAGAAATGTGTTCGCACGATATTTTCGCGGTTGTCATTTTGACTGCCTCACCCGGATTGGGATCAAAGTCCTTCAATGGCCCTTTTCCAGGGACAGATCATCTTCTCGAGACCGATGACCAGGAGCGAGGTCAACCAGGCCACTAGGGCGATGATGACCATGCCGCCTATGACCAGAGACGTGTCGGAAATCTTCATGCCCTGGATGATGATGAAGCCCAGGCCCGAACGCGAGGCCACCAGTTCGGCCGCCAGGACGCAGGTCCAGGCGCTGGAAAGAGAAATCTGCAATCCGGCGAAAATGGCCGGAAAGGAGGCCGGGAAACTGACCTGGATGATCTCATCCCATCTTTTTCCGCCCAGGACTTTGACGACGTCATAAAGTTCGGGTTCTATGAGGCGAATGCCGTTGTAGGCGTTGAGGAGACAGGGGACGAAGGTGCCGATGACGATGATGAATATCTTGGATGGCTCCTCGATGCCGAACCAAAGGATGGAGATTGAAATCCAGGCGATGGGCGGCATGGGCTTGAAAATGTCGAAGACCGGTTTGACGATGGCGTCAACGTAGGGATTCAGGGCCATAAAGAGCCCGAGGGGGATGGCGATGGCCGAGGCCAGGACAAAACCTATAAAGATACGTTTGGTGCTGGCCCAGATGTGCCCCCAGATGGTCAAGCCGGCCAGGGTGTCGGTCAACAGGCGTTGAAACCGTTCCACCACCTGCAGGGGTGTGGCCAAAGCGCCTTGGAAGGCCCCGCTTTTGGCCACGAAATCCCAGATGAGCAGGAAAGATATTATCGAGACCAGGTAGAGAAAATATTCGTTGGTGATCACCCGCTTTAAGGTTAATGGTTTTTCCTCGCGAACGGTCTTTTGGACCTCATCGGCTATCGAGCGTTCTTGTCGGCCTAGCTGTTGGATTCCGTTCGAGATATCGCTCATGTTTTTATCTCCTGATCCCGGCCAGCAGCCGGCGTTCCACGCGGTCTATGACCAAACCGATCATGGCGCCGGCAAAACCTACGCTGACCATGCCCAGGACCACCATTTCGGGGAGAGCCAGGCGACGGCCCATGGTTATCATGTAGCCCAGACCTTGATCCGCGGCCAAAAGCTCCGCCCCCACCAGATTGACCCAGCAGCAGGCCAGGGCGATCTGCAAGGCGCCGAAGACCATGGGCAGGGCCGAGGGGATACAAAGCTGGATGAAAATCTGCCAGTCGGAAGCGCCATAGGTGCGGGCCATCTGGATAAGAGTGGGGTTGGTCATGCGCACCCCGACAAAGGCGTTGATGACGCAGGGAACGACCCCTCCCAGAAAGATGATGAAGACCTTGCCCCAGAGGCCGATGCCGAACCAGAAGATAGTCAGGGGTATCCAGGCGATGGGAGGAATGGGCCGGACCAGTTCAAAAAGTGGACGGGCCAGGCCTCGGAACACGGTGAACCAGCCCATGAGCAAGCCTAAAGGCAAGCCGATGGCCAGGCTCAGGAGGTAACCTATAAAAGCCTCCTTGCCGCTCATCCAGGCATGGGCCGCGATGACGGCGCCATCCGGGTTCGGGTCGGTGAGCTTGACGATAAAGAGCTTGATGACCTCGGAGGGCGCGGCCAGCATGGTTTTCGGGACGACGCCCCGGTCCACTATCAGTTCCCATACGGTAAAAAAAGTCAGGACGCTGATAATGGGCAGCAAAATCAGGCTCAGCGGTTTCTTGACCTTTACTGCTTCATAGGCCATGGGCGATCTCCTTCAGAACCGCGGTTTCCAGGAAGTTGGTTTTGTTTCAGTCAGGACCCGCGGGGTCGCCGGCCGGGGCCGGTGTCACCCGAACCCGGCCGGTTTAATCAAAAACGATTACAGATCGTCGGTCGGAATGGGTGTTTTGACCATCTTGAGGAACTTGTCGGTAACATAGCCCATCTTGTTGACCTTTTCGAACTCGTCGGGTTTGAAACGGCCCTGGGTGGTGAAGAACTCGGCAATCAGCCGCTGCCACTTGGCCGCCGTGCTTTCTCCCTTGGAGGAATCGAAAAGCTTGAGGTTCTCCTCGAGGGTCCAAACCGGATGGTTGTCTATATCCAGTTTGCACATGGCTTCGTTCATTTCCATGCCGCCCCAGTCTTTCATGAACTTCTGGTACAGCTTGACCACCTGGGGCCCGCTGCCGTGCTTCCTGACGTAGTTGACGCCGCGCAAATAGATGCGAAGGAATTTAGCCACGGTTTCCGGATTTTTTTCACAGAATTCCTTGTCGCCGATCAGCGTGATGGGCAGGGCCGCGCCGACCATCCTGAGGTCGGATATCTTCTTCCACTTTTTTTGTTCGGCCGTGTAGGTGTAAGGCGCCCATAAGCAAGCCACGTCGCCCACGCCCTTTTCAAAGGCGGCCACGATGGAAGCCTGGTCCATCTGCTTGACCACCACGTCGGCGTCTTTCAAGCCGAGGACCTTGAGCCAGGAACTCATGGCGTAATGGACGGACGAGACGGTGGTGACCAAGACGGTTTTACCTTTTACCAATTCCGGTGAGCCGGAGACTTCCGGGGCTTCTTTGTTGAATCCCTTGACCTTTAAAATGGGACTGTCCGGCCGCACATAAACGTTGTTGGTGATGGATTCGTCGTCACCCAGGCCGATCATGTAGGCGCCGTGACGGAGTGCGCCGACCACTTGGGGCACGCCGCCCGTGGCGCCCAGAACCCATTGCTTGGCCGGCAGGGCTTCCATCTGGGCCATGCCCGAGTCAAAGAAAAGAAGGTCCAGGTCCAACCCTTCGGCTTTGTCCCAACCTTTCTGTTTGGCCAGCCAGGGCAGGAAGGTTTCGAATTCAGGCATCCAGCAGGTCTTCAACTTGACCACGGTCTGGGCCTGGACAGGCGAAGAGGAAAAGGCCAATGCCGCAACCAGAACCAACACACCTAATAACAACAGCTTCTTCATCCTGATAGCTCCTTTCCAACATCAAATTTGTCATCACCGATAATGCACTTCCCGCGACTTCCAGGCCGTGGCCCGGGACAATAATTCTTTTCCTGGTTGGGCTCACCTCCTGTGTTTCGAGTTTTCACGTCATTCATCCCCCGGAGCGGGGACGAGAACTTCACCACCATCTGATCAGTTCCGTCACCTTTTTTCGGATCTCGACGAATCCTGGATCAACCAGGCTTCTGGGCCGAGGCAGGTCCACCCTGACTTCGGCCTTGATTTGAGTGGGCTTGTTGCTCAGCACCAGGATGCGTTCGGCCACGTACACCGCTTCCTCGATGTTGTGGGTCACGAAGAGCACCGTGGCCTCGAGGGTCTGCCAGAGCTTGATCAGCTCATCTTCCAGGTAATAACGCAGCTTCACGTCAAGCTGCCCGTAGGGTTCATCCATCATCAATAGGTCCGGCTCCACGGCAAAGGCCCGGGCCACGGCTATGCGCTGCATCATGCTGGCCGAAACCTGGTTGGGATAGAGATTGGCCGTATCCGCCAGCCCCACCAAGCTGAGGATGGAAGCCAGCTTCCGCTCTTTTTTCTCCTTGGGGAAATGCTTGATCTCCATGCCATAGGCCACGTTTTCCCTCACGGTCCGCCAAGGCAGGCAGGTGGGTTCCTGGAAAACGAAGGCCAGGTTATGCTTCTTGGGATCGGCCACCTCGCCGTCCACGTAGATATCGCCTTCCGAAGTGGGGATTAGTTTGGACAAACAATTCAAAAAGGTGGTCTTACCGCAGCCCGTGGGACCGACTATGGCCAGAAACTCGCCTTCGGCCACGTTGAAGTTGATGTTGTCCAAGACCAGAAGATCGCCGAAGCGCTTGGTCAAGTCCTTGACTTCTATCTTGTTCCGCCGGCCGTGAAAGTCACCCACTTATATCACCCCGTTCACTTGTCGGTGTTGGCTGAAATTCCATGGCCTCCGCTCCTATTTCAACCGGCCACGCAACTCCTGACCGCACCCTGGTCGGAAGGTTTGATACTCTGGCTTGTTTCCCCGGGCAGGAAGCGGCCGACCGGTGGAGCAATTCTGATGGTGGCCGCCTTGTTCTGGGTGAAAAAGTCCAGTCCGTCCTTGCCCTGAACCTTATTGGTCCCTATCAGGGAATCCTTTATGCCGCCGAAAGGCAAATAGGGATGGGGAGCGCAGATGCCCACGTTAACGCCCACCATGCCTACGTCGGCCTCGGCGATGAACTTCTCGGTGTAAAACAGATTTTGAGTGAAGATGCAGGCGCCGTTGCCCACTCTTTGGGCTCTGATCCGGGAGAGGGCATCGTCCAAGTCCTTGACCCGGACGACCGAGACCACGGGACCGAAAATTTCCTCCCGAGCCAGGCTCATCTCGGGCGTGACCTCGGTGAAAATGGTCGGGCCGACAAAGTAACCGTTCTTGTTTTTTTCCGGAACGGCGGGGTTTCGGCCGTCCAATATCAACTTCGCCCCTTCCTCGACCCCGCGCGCGATGCATTTTTCTATCCTGGCCTTGGCCTCGGCGGAAATAACCGGACCCATATAGACCTGGGGGTCCAACGCGTCGCCGATGACTACGTTCCGCGAGGCCTCCATTATCCTGTTGACCACTTCGTCGTATATCTCCGGCACCGGGGCCACGATCGAACCCGCCAGGCAGCGCTGTCCGGCCGAACCGTAGCAGGAATGGATATAGTTCTCGATAAAGACGTCCATCTGAGCGTCTTCCATGACCACCAGGTAGTTCTTGGCCCCGCCCAGCAGCATGGTCCTTTTGCCCTGGAGGCCGCAGGCTTCGGCGATCTTTTTGGCCGTAGGTGTCGAACCCACGGAGCAGACTCCCACCACCCGCGGGTCGTCATACCAGGCCTGCGGGACTTGATGGTCGCCGTTGATGATATTGATCACTCCTGGGGGCAAGCCGATTTGATTGAATATATCGCCCATTTTCTGCATGAAATAAGGCGATAGCGGCGACGGTTTGAAAACGAAGGTGTTGCCCGCGCCGATGGCGAAGGGAAGGAACCAGCCGAAGACCAGGGCGGGGAAATTGAAGGGGGCCACCCCGCAGAAGACGCCCAAGGGTTGGCGGGTGACCCGGCCGCGGATATTCCCGGCCACACCCTCGAGGGTTTCACCCTGGATCACAGCCGGCAGGCCGCAGGCGGCCTCGATGATCTGTATGACCCGCTGAACTTCGCCCCGGGCTTCGCTGATGTGTTTGGCCTGATCAATAGCCACGGCAAAGGCCAGTTCTTCGAGTCGCTCCTCCATGACCCGCCGCAGATCGTGAAGAAAGGTCACCTTTTTCCCGACCGGCAGCCTGCGCCACGAATCATAGGCCGCATGGGCCGAGGCCACCGCCGCCCGGGATGATTCCGCCGAAGAAAGGGGAACTTCGCCGATGGTCTCACCCGTGGAAGGGTTGTAAAGCGGTATGTACCGGCCTTTCGGCTCTTCGATCCATCGGCCGTCAATGAAATTCTTTATGGTGATGAAATCCATGATAGACACCTCTTGGCCTCTCGTGATTCCCTTGGCCTCCTGGAGTTCTCTTCCAAGCGGATCAAGGCCGGGACGATCGGCGGTCGCCCCGGCTGGACAGAAAACGGTTATTTTTCCGCGTAGGCGTCGGCCGCCGCCAGGGCCGTGTCCATAATGGCCACCCCTTCATCAATCTCGCTCCTGGTGACGATAAGAGGCGGGGCCATGGCGATGACGTTGCCCGGATTAGCGGCCATGGCCATCATGCCCAGCTCGGCCAACTTTTTGGCCACTTCCAGTTTGGGGTTCGATCCCTTCCTGATCTTGGCCGCCAGGGGCATGATGGGCTCCCGGGTCTTCTTGTTCTTGACCAGTTCCAGCCCCACGAAGAGGCCCAGGCCGCGGACATCGCCCACGCAGGGATGCTTGTCCATGAGTTCCTTGGCCTTGTCCAGGAGGTAGGCGCCCATCCTGGCCGAGTTATCGATGAGACCGTCCTCCTGGTAGATCGGGATGACGGCGTTGGCCGCGGCGCAGGCCAGGGCATGACCGGCGTAAGTGGCGCCGTGGCTGAAAAACTGGTCCCTGAACCGGTCTCCGATATGTTTCCTGACCACCGTGGCGCCTATGGGCACGTAGCCGCAGGTCATGCCCTTGGCCATGGTCATGATGTCCGGCACCACGTTCCAGTGGTCAACGGCGAACCATTTCCCCGTCCGGCCGAAACCGCTCATCACCTCGTCGGCGATCAACAGGACCTCCCACTTGTCGCAGACGCGCCGAAGTTCCGGGAAGTATTCCGGCGGAGGGACGATGATGCCATTGGCGCCGGTGACCGGTTCGCAGATGATGGCCGCCACCTTTTCACTGCCGCCTTCGAGTTCGATGACTTCATCCACGAACTTGACGCATTGGAGGTTGCACTCGGGATATTTCCGCCCCAGCATGCAGCGGTAACAATAAGGCTGCGGCACGGAAACGACTTCGGCGCCGCCCAGAACCTGGGCCCAACTCCGCGCGTCGCCGGCGGAGACGGTCATGGAGGTGGCGGTGCCGCCGTGATAGCTGCGGTACCGGGCCACTATCTTCCGGCGGCCGGTATACTGATGAGCGATCTTGATGGCCGCCTCGTTGGCCTCGGTGCCACCCAGGGAAATGAAAGACCGGGAAAGGTCTCCCGGCGTTATATCCGCCAGCATTCTGGCCAGAACGGCCCGCGGCTGGTTGGACAGACTGGGGGCGAAAGAAGTCAGCACCTGGGCCTGGTCGCAGATGGCCTTGACCACCCGGGGGTCCTGATGACCGATATTGTGGCTGACGAAGCAGGAACTGAAATCGAGCCGTTCCCGGCCGTCTTCGGTGGTGAACCTCACCCCCCTGGCGGACACGACCCGCAAAGGCGAAACAGTGGGTTGGTAGGACCAGGAATGAAAGAAATTTTCCACTTCGTAGCGATCCAGGTCCTCTTTTGATGATGGTATGTTCTTCAGGTCGAGCATTAAATCCTCCTTGGCGGTTCGACCGCCTTCCCCGAACCAGGTCCGAAGTACATGGGACTCGATCCGGCCCGAGCCGGTCGTCCAGGCTTCTTGCACCGAGGGAGGGTAATCTCTCCTCCCGGTCAATCCTTCGGATGTTCCGCTGGCTACTTCCGGCTCAAACCATGCCTTGATCCAGCATGGCCTCGGCCACTTTGACGAAACCGGCCACGTTGGCGCCAATCACGTAATTGCCCGGCGACCCGGCCTGCTCGGCCGCGGTCAGGGAAGCCCGATGAATACTGTGCATTATCATCTTCAACCGGTTGTCAACTTCCTCGCGGGTCCAGGCCAGACGCATACTGTTCTGGGTCATCTCCAGGCCGGATACCGAAACTCCCCCGGCGTTGGCCGCTTTGGCCGGGCCGTACAGAAGTTTATGGTCCAGAAAGACGGTCACGCCCTCCGGAGTGGTGGGCATGTTGGCGCCCTCGGCCACCAGTAATATGCCGTTCTTGACCAGGTTCTGGGCGTCCTTGGCGTTGATTTCATTCTGGGTGGCGCTGGGGAAGGCGCAGTCCGCCTTGTGGTTCCAGAGGGGGTTATAGTCCAAGATCGGGTCCACCGCCGTGTACACGGCCGAAGGATACTTGTCGGCGTAATCCTTTATGCGGCCCCGCTTGACGTTTTTGAGGTGCATAATGAAATCGAGCTTGGCCCGGTCTAGCCCGGCTTCGTCGTAAATATAGCCGGTCGAATCCGAGAGCGTGACCACCTTGGCGCCCAGGCTGATGAGCTTTTCCACCGTGAATTGGGCTACGTTGCCTGAACCCGAGACCAGACAGGTTTTGCCTTCCAGGGTCTTGTTTCTGGCGGCCAGCATCTCGGCGGCGAAATACACGCAGCCGTAACCGGTCGCCTCCGGCCGGATCAGACTGCCGCCCCAGTTCAAGTTCTTGCCGGTCAGCACGCCGGTGAATTCGTTGCGCAGCCTCTTGTACATGCCGTAAAGATAGCCTATCTCCCGGGCGCCGACGCCTATGTCACCGGCGGGGACATCGGTGAACTGTCCGATATGTCTGAAGAGTTCAATCATAAAGCTCTGGCAGAAACGCATGACTTCGCCGTCGGATTTACCCTTGGGGTCAAAATCGGAGCCGCCCTTGCCCCCACCCATGGGCAGAGTGGTCAGGGCGTTCTTGAAGACCTGTTCGAAGGCCAGAAATTTAAGGATGCTGAGGTTGACCGAAGGATGGAAGCGCAGGCCGCCCTTATAGGGACCGATGGCGCTGCTCATTTGAATGCGGAAGCCGCGGTTGACTCTGATTTCACCCTGATCGTCCAGCCAGGGCACCCGGAAAATGACGGTCCGCTCCGGCTCGACCAGCCGTTCGAGCACCTTGGCGCGCCGGTATTCAGGGTTCTTGTCCATGATCGGCCGCACCGATTCCACGACTTCGCCCACGGCCTGATGAAATTCTTTCTCAAAGGGATCGCGACTCTTGACCAGTTCCAGAATTTCGGACATCTTTGTGATCCTCTCTTTCTACCTAATTTCGCCGTCCCGCCGGCCGCGAGGTTGGGACGTCCGACGTGGTCCGGCTGACGGCAGGATTAGCTCTCATTGTAGATGACGCCGTGAGATTTGCGTCCGTCCACTTTTAGGACAAAAGGACTTTCCAGGACGGCATGGGCCACATAGTTCGTTTCCTCCAGGCGGGGCAGACCGGACAACCAGTTCCAGTTCAAGAAATCTCCCTTGTTATGGGACACGGTCAAATAGTTGATGCCCAGGGTGGTGACGTTATGGAAAAAGTGAGAACCCTGGGATGGTTCGGCTTTCAAGGCCGGCGCGGTGGTCTCCACTATGGCCCCCACCCCGGAAATATCCGCCCACTGGACCGGAATCCCCAGCCAGCGGTCGGCCGAACCCCAGCGGCCCGGCCCGATAAGGACGTAGGACCTGCCCTGTCGGATCAAGGCGGTGTTGAGTCGGCCGATCTCCTGGGCGATCTGGGGAGTCCGGGCCGGATCAAAGACCTCGGGCTTGACGTAGATGATATCCCTGATGTCCCGTTTGTCCGAGTTGCCCAGGGCGCTGGTCGAATAGCAAAAGGCCCGCTCGATTTCCTCCTCTTCTATTTCCACTTCCATAAGCTCGGCCCGAGCGGTCATGGGTCTGATCTGGAGAAAGACGAAAGCGGGCTTCCGGCCGGGTCGGGGACAGAGATCCACCGAGAATTCGATTTCCACCGGACAACCCATCCCGGCATGACCAAGCTCGAGCGCGTCCGCCAGGAGTTCGGCCAAGGGGAAGGCTTTATATTTAAGCACCTGGGCGAAGGTCAGGACCTTGGGTCCGTCCAGATACCCGCTGTCCTTGATCCGATGTTCTTCCGGAATATAAGTGCTGGCGACAAATTGAACGGGCGCTTCGTTTAACGCCTCGGACACATCCCGCCTGACCAGGGCGGAAGCGTCGTGCACGTCGAAATCGAGAGAATCTTTTTCCAGTTTGAGGGCGTAAAAAAGGTGCTGGGAATTATTCAGAACGCTTTCCACGGTCGCGAACTGGGGCATGATCTGGGGGTGCTTGGGGGAAAAACGCAAGGCCCGGTGGCCTTCGACCACGGTCTTGCCCAGGCCCAGGGCGATGGTGGCGATCCCGTCCTCGGGCTTCATGCGGGCAAAGGGGTAGTAATTATGGGACTGGGCCACCCCTGATATAACCGGGTAAAAATAACCTTGATACTCCCCGCCGATTATTTCCTGGACGATCACGGCCATCTTTTCCTCTTCCGTCCTCTGTCCCACCCGGCGGGCGAAGCTCTTCGGTCCTTGAAAATAGGTGGAGGCATAAACCAGCTTGACGGCCGTCAAGAGATGCTTAAGCCGGACCTCGATATCGCAATGATTGTTGGGAATCATATAGGTCCGGTACAGGCCGGCGTAGGCCCGGTGTTGGGAGTCTTCCAGGAGGCTGGACGAACGGACGGCCAGAGGGTTTCTCACCTCGGCCAGATAGGCTCGCAGCGTGGCGGCGGTCTTCGCGGGGAACTCGGTCTCGAGGAACCTGGCGGCTATTTCCTCGTCCGGGGCATCTATTTTAGAAAGGCCCTTAAGATCGCCGGCGGCGACGAAAGCGTCGAATGACTCGGTGGTTATGACCAGGGTCTGAGGTATTATTATCTCCACCTTCGGGTGCTTCTTGTGCAAACTCTGATGGCGCTGGAGCAGCGTGGAAAGAAAGACCAGCCCTCTGGCCTTGCCGCCCAAGGAGCCCTGGCCGATCTTCAAAAGTTCCGTGTCCGGGTCGTAGTAGTCCGGATCAAAGTCCACCACTACGCCCTTCTGCCGCCCTTTGCGGCGTTCCTGCAGGCTGGCGACCAGGTACTGCCGCGCCTTCTCGGAATCGCCGTCGAAATCGTTGACGGTCAAAGGTCTCATTTTGGCCGCCAGCATGGTTTCGGATCGGGCAAAAAGCCACCTGGAAAAATCGTTACGCGCGCCGTGATAGATAAAGGACTCCACCGGTACCGCGGCCAGCACCTTTTCCAGGGCCCGGACCGTGGAAACGCGACCGACTTCCCGTCCGTCCGACAGGCGGAAGATAAAGTCGCCGAAACCCAGATGTTCCAGGAAGAAAGTATGTATCTCGGCATAAAGCGTTGGGGAGTTCTTATCTATGAAGCTGGCCGGTATCGAGGCCGCTTTCTCCCGGTTGGATGGTTCGGAACTGGTCAGCAGGACGGGAATGTCCGGTATCTCACCCATGATTTTGGACAAAAGCTCCACGCCCGCGTTTTCGTCCAATCGGCCGGCCTTGGTAAAACGGACGTCGGAAATAACACCCAGCAGGTAGGGCTTGAATTCCTCATAGATGGCTATGGCTTCTTCATAACTTTGGGCGATGAGAATCTTGGCCCTGGCTCTCATGGTCAGGAGGCGGTGTTCCTCGTTCAGTTTTTCTTCCAGGACCGCCTGGGTCTGACTGACCACTTCGCGATAAAGGATGGGCAGGATCGAGGAAAGGTACTGCGGGGAATCTTCGACAAAGAGTATGACCCGCACGCCGGCCACCTGTGTGTCCCGGTGGACGTTGTCCCGGTCTTCGACGTTCTTGATCATGGCCAGCAACAGATCGGCGTTGCCGGACCAGACAAAGATGCGATCCAAGCCTTCGGTTCTTTCCTTGGTCAGAAAGCCGTCCGGAGCGAAGGCGGTATGAATGAGCAGGTGAACCGGCAGGGTGGGGACACGTTTCTTGATCTCGCGGCCCAGGACAAAGGCGTCCATATCGAACAGGCGGGGCATGGTGATGACCAGGTCGAATTCCTGTTTCTCCACGGCCGACAGGGCTTCCTCGGCCGTGGAAACCCAGGTTAACCTCGGCGGTTTGCTCAGGTTCAGTCCGCGATATTCATTGATGATTTTTTCGGCCAGGCGGCAGTCTTCTTCCATGATGCAGGCGTCGTAAAGGCTGGAGACCAAGAGTATGTCTTTGACTTTCTTGGCCATGAGTTCATGGAAGAGGGTGAAGCGGGGGTCGAGGTTATTGACTAAGTGGCTTATTTCAGGAGTCATTTTATGCCACCTTTTCCCGGGGCGGCGGTCAGGTCCGCCGGTTGATATGTGATATATCAGATTTCAGAAACCATGTCAAGGCTATTTTCACTCGGGCGGCCGCCCGCGGCCTGGTTATATTACCCCCTGACCGCCCGGACCGGAATAGACTAAAATCCTGAACCAAGACGTTCTTTGCCACCACGGGTAGTTCTTTACACTCTCACCTGATTACGGAAATCCTTACGGCACCGTTAAAAACATGGGCCCTACCTGCCTCGCCCTCGCTACTCCCATTATAGCCCGTTAAGATGGGTTGATACAGAGCCTGGGTGGCTCCATTCCCCGGCCGGAGAGACCGAGCAGCATCGCCGTGACCATAACCTGGAAACGATCCGATACGACTACGTTTTCACTTAGCCTCGCTTCGGGCTTATGCGGTTCCTCTCCTTAACGGCCCTGAAGCAAACCATCGAGATCGGTCAAGACGCCAGATTTATTTATTTGTTGAAAAATCTTTCACGAGCAACCGGAGGGATTGTCGAAGTAGCGTCAATTTTAAGTCGGCTTTAGAACCTGTCAGCGTTTAAATTATTTAATGACCTCGGATAGAAAACGCCTGGTTCGTTCATGGGAGGGCGATGAAAAAATCTTGGCGGGCGGTCCCTCTTCAACGATAACACCGTCAGACAGGAAAATGACCCGGTCAGCGACTTCTTGGGCGAAACCGATATCATGCGTGACGATAAGCATGGTCATGTGCTCCGCGGCCAATTTCTTCATCACCCGGTTGACTTCGCCGACGAGTTGCGGGTCCAACGCGGAAGTGACTTCGTCGAAGAGCATTACCTTGGGTTCCATGGCCAGGGAACGAGCGATGGCGGCGCGCTGTTTCTGACCGCCGGAAAGTCGCGCCGGGTACTCTTTGGCCTTCTCGGTAAGTCCCACTTTTTCCAAAAGACTCATCCCCAGCCGCAACGCTTGTTTCCGGTCGATTTTTTTCAAAAGCATGGGCGCCATTATTATATTATCAATCACGGTCATATGGGGAAAAAGATTGAAAAGCTGGAAAACCATCCCCATTTCCTGTCGAACATTATTTATATGTTTTTCAAATTTTCTCCCTTTATAGGGGGCGTTCACTTGTATGCCGTCCACCCAGACCTCACCGGCATCAACTTTCTCCAGATGGTTTATACATCTCAGGAGAGTGCTTTTCCCCGAACCGCTCGGGCCGATGATAACCAGTCTTTCACCCTTGGAAATATCCAGGTCGACTCCTCTAAGTATCTCAACCTCCTTAAACCTTTTATGGATATTCTTCAGTTTGATCATCTTCCCCTCTCACTGGTGTTCGTTCAGGAATATAATTCGATACCATAATAACATAATGTCATTAGTAGGAAATCTACCTGACTACCCTCTTCCCATTTAACGGGATAATTCGATTCTCCGTTCTATCATATATAATAATTTTTCCAGAATATAATAGTTAATTATATAATATAAAACACCGGCCGCGAAATAGAACTCGAAGGGACGAAACGTTTCACTGATGGCCCGTTGGGCCGCCAGGGTCAACTCCGGGACGGTGATAATGGAGACCAGGGCCGATTCCTTGAGAAGGGAAATCAAATTGTTGCCTAAGGCGGGGGTTACGTTTCTGAGGGCCTGGGGAAGTATGACCTTGAACATGGTTTCAAGGTGACTGAGGCCCAGGCTGCGAGAAGCTTCGTACTGGCCGAGTTCAATCGCCACGACGCCGGCCCGGATGACGCTCGAATTATAAACGGCGTAGTGGAGGCTGAGGCCTATGATGCCGGACAAGATGGGAGGAAAATAAATACCCATTTGAGGCAGACCGAAATAGATCAGGAAAAGCTGAAGCAGAAGAGGAGTTCCTAGAAACAGCCAGATAAAAAAGGCCGTGGTTCGTTGAATAGTTTTTATTTTAGAGATGCTGGCCAGGGCTAAGGGAATGCCGCCCACGAGGCTCAGCAAACCCGAAAGAACGCAAAGAACCACTGTCCAGAATGCCCCGGCCAGGAGCACTTGATAATAGGAAGCGACTACCATGAAGTTCAAGGGAGGCAAAATCCGGTCACCCGCGATTCATAATTTTGTTAGTCCGGCTGCTCCCGCCCACGCCGGTAAAAGGCCGGCCGACCCTGGACCTTTCGTCGCCAGGCTGGATCGTCTTTGCCCTTGAAAGAAGCGATCGTCCCGCGGATGACGGGTCGCCTCCGGCGACTTCCAGCCCCAAGGCCTCGGGAATGGATTCCCGAGAACATCTCATCTCTCAGTATTTCAAGGCCATGCGCCGATCCAGCTTGTTGATAAGCAGTGTAGCTCCTGATGTTACCACCAGATAAAAAAGCGACGCCAGTATGAACATTTCGAAAGGCTTGTAGGTCGAGCCGATGTAGCGATGGGCGGTATAGGACAGCTCCAAGACCGAAATGGCCGAAACCAGGGAAGAGCACTTGATCAAGGCGATAGTGTTGACGCCCAAGGGCCGGATCATCAGGGTGGCGGCCTGGGGCAGGATCACTTTCCACATGGCCTGAAATTTACTCAGGCCCAAGGAGCGCGCCGCTTCCATCTGCCCTTTTTCAATCGCCAGGATGGCTCCGCGGATGGCCTCGGTCATATACGCCCCGATGTTCACTCCCAACCCGATGACCCCGGCGGTCATGGGCTCCAGTTGAAGACCGATTTGCGGCCCTCCGAAATAGAGGACAAAGAGTTGGATCAGACAAGGCGTTCCACGAAAGACGCTGACATAAATCCTGGCCGGAATCCGTAAGAGCGGGTTGGCGGAGAGTTTGGCCAGGGCGGAAGGAAAACCGCAAGCCAGTCCCAGCAGGAGAGCCAGGGAAGAAACCTTGACCGTCATCCAAGCCGCCAAGGCAAAATAGGGAAAAATTCTAACTATCAAATGGAGGTCCACGTTCCCGGCCTCAATGATGATCCATACGGCTCTTCAATTGCATCCGTCTCATTTCCATTACCAGGCCGACAAGTTCGCTAACCGCGGCCTCATAAAACGTTTTCCCTTGCCCGGGATCGGCCACGGTCGGATCGCCCATGGTTCCGTCCCGGGTCTGCGCGGACCACCATTGCATGGCCATGGCTTTGGCCCCGCCCATGAGATCAAGACAGAAGTAGCGGCTCTTGTCGTCATGAACGATGGAGGCCGCCGCCTTGTTCAGTTGAACGTGGGCGGGGTCAAAATAAAGGTAAATGGATGTCTCAAGCTCGCAGGCATGGGCCATCCCTCCCAGCCTGGAGCGTCGGTTGGCGCGAAGGGTCTCGGCGATCACGTTCCAATAGGAGACCGAGGCGCAAAGGCATTCCGTGGCAATAACCGTTTTACGCGCGGCCAAGTCCAGGACCGGGTGGTTGGACCCATGTCCATTCAATATAAGAATCCGACGAAAACCATGATAGGCCAGGGAAGAAGTTATGTCGACCACAAAATGAAGCAGGGTTTCAGGTTGAATATAAATAACCCCCGGAAAATCTTTGTGGTGTTCATTGAAACCAAAAGGGATGAGGGGTAGGAGCAGGACCTCGTCCGGGATTTTCTCCGAGATCCCTTTGGCTATCTCCCAGATGATCAGGTTATCCGTATCGAGAGGAAGGTGGGGGCCATGGTCTTCCATGGCCCCCACCGGCAGGATAACCACTCGATCCTTGTCCATCTCTTTTATTTCCGGCCAGGTTAATTTGCCATAATCCGCCATCATGTTATCAAGCTCCCCATTTCGAGGGGCCCTCCTCGGGTCCCCGGCCTATCCTGTCCAGGGCGGGTCAGCGAATGTCGTACCCGATCCATTCCATGGCGATCTTGTTATACGTACCGTCGGCCATCATGGCTTCGAGGGCTTTTTGCATGGCCTCCTTCAACTTTGGGTTATCTTTACGGAGGGCTATGCCGACGTTGACATCGCCGCCTTCAATAGCTGGAATGTTGACCTTCTTGATGGCTTTTCCGGATTTCTTGATGGCTATCAAGCCGGGAACGGCATCGATTACTATGGCGTCTATTCGTTTATTTTCAAGATCGAGAAACAATTCCGGCAGCCCTTTATAGGTTTGAATTATCCATCCTTCCTGGGTTCGCGCAAATTTCTCATGGGTTTCTCCCAATGTCGCCCCGACTTTGTGGCCTTTGAAATCCGCCAGGGAGGCAAATTTATCTTCAGCCCGGATGAAAATACCGCGACCGGAACGATAATAGGGACCGACAAAGTCCACTACTTCCTTTCTTTTATCCGTTATAGTCATGCTACCGCAAATAGTATCGAATTTATTGGCCAACAGGCCGGCCAATATGCCGTCCCAGGCCGTGGTCACGATAACTGCTTTGACCCCCAGGCGACGGGCGATCTCCTTACCGATGGAGACGTCAAATCCGATTACTTCGTTTTTCTCATTGACAAAATTGAAAGGTGGATAAGCCCCGCTCATGGCGATTTTAATTTCCCCGGCCTGTTTAATCTTGTCAAAGTCTTCGGCCGAGGCCGAAGAAGAAAAGATCACCAAAGCCAACAACGCGAATACTCCAATAACCGATCTCCTGAACATAACTCCTCCTTGATCAATAATTGGGTTAATGCAGTTTTGTCAATGATTATCGCCAGTTCTTCCTGATCACCTCCTTATTGAATCACCAGCAATAACCGCTAACCGGCCGGCCGGTGATAAATATTCCGAATAAGGAAACAACCTGAATCGTGAAAAACGAAACTATTTACGCGCTTCTTGATCCACCAGTCCGCACCATCGCGCCAGATTCGTCTAGTGGAACCAGCGGGTCGGACATTAAAACCTCGGAATCTCGCCGGATGGAAGCAGCAACCGGACGGCGGTCCTGGCCGCGACCGTAGCCAGGTCCGTCTCCTGGGCCAACTCCCTGAGTAAAAGGCCTTCCGGAACCACATCCATCACCGCCAACTCGCTGATGATGGTGTCCACGCAGGCCCGGGCGGTCAAAGGCAAGGTGCAGGCCTCGATGATTTTGGGTTCTCCCCGTTTGGTGGTATGAGTGGTGGTCACAATCACCCGCCTGGCTTTCTGGGCCAGTTCCATGCCCCCGCCAATCCCAGGCGCGAATTTACCCGGAATGATCCAATTGGCCAAATCGCCGTTCTTGGACACCTCCAGGGCGCCTAGAAAAGCGATATCCAGCCTTCCTCCCCTCACCAGGGCGAACGATAAGACGCTGTCAAAAAAAGCAGCGCCGGGCTTGACGGTAACGTAGTTTCCCCCGGCGTTGATCAGGTTCCGATCTTCACTCCCCCGCGAACATTTCAAACCCATGCCCAGGATGCCGTTTTCCGAATGAATCGAGATCGGTAATTCTCCGGGCAGATAACCAGGGATCAAGGCGGGGATGCCTATGCCCAGATTTATGATCTGCCCCGCTCTAACCTCGCGGGCCGCTCTTTGCGCGATTCTTTCCTCTTCAGACATGACCGCCTCATGAAGAATCGGGCCGGGGGGCACGTTCGAGCGCCCCCGTTAACCCGGACCTAGGCTTGATCCTGGCGGAAACGGTTCCCGTTGAGCGGCTTTCTACCAGTCTGTCAGACATGGCGCTCCAGAATTCCGTATTCCGCGGTCAATCTCTCGATCAGCACCACGCGATCCACAAAGGCGCCGGGGGTGTGAATCTGGTCCGGATCTATCTGACCAATTTCAACCAGTCTCTCCACCTCGGCCACGACCAGATCGGACGCGGTGGCCATTATCGGATTGAAGTTGCGAGCGCTTTTTTCAAAGACCAGATTGCCTGAACGGTCGCCTAGAGCCGCGTGGATCAAGGCCAAGTCGGCCCGGAGCGCCGGTTCGACGATTAATTCGCGGCCGTCCCAGGAGACCAGCACCTTTTTTGATCGCAGAATCGTGTCCAGACCTATATCGGTCAACAAGCCGAATAATCCGGCGCCACCGGCCCTGATTTTCTCGGCCAAAATACCCTGAGGATAGAATTCCACCTCGATTTCGCCTCGGTTCATCATCCCGATCACGGTGGCGTTCAGGCCCAAATGAGACGTGATTATTTTTTTTGCCCTGGCGGCCTCGATCAGCTTGGACAGCCCCATGTGGTCTTCGTTGGCCTCGTTCTTGATCAAGGTCAAATCCTTGACCCCTTTAGCCAGCAACCCGTCGAGGAGCATGAAGGGTGTCCCTGGAACCCCGAATCCGCCAACCATGACCGTGAAGCCGTCATGGACGCCCTCGAGGGCCTGGGACAAAGTGGTCGTTTTGTCGATCACGGATCTAAACTCCCGGGATATTATTCATTGAAGTCCACGGCCGACTCGATCCAGAGCGCGGTCCAGCCGGTGGAGCAGCTCCTCTGTTTCATCCAAGTTGATAACCAAAGGCGGGGCCACCAGTACATGGTCGCCCCTCAGTCCGTTGAGACTGCGACGGGGATAGATGATCAGGCCCTCTTCATAGGCCATATCCGTCAAAGACTGGGCCAGGTTTTTTTCCGGTGGAAACGGCTCCCTGGTGTCGCGATCGCCGACCAGTTCCAAGGCCAGAAGCAGGCCCAGGCCTCGAACCTGCCCGACAATTCCGTGCCGCCGCTCCAGTTCCTCCAAACCGGCCTTGAGCGCGGAACCTACCCGGGCCGCGTTCTCCACCAGCCTTTCTTCCTCCATGATCTCCAGAACTTCCAATCCCACCGCGCAAGCCATTGGGTTGCCGGCGTACGTATGACCGTGGGCGAAGCCACCGTGGGCCATAATCTCGGCGACGATCTCGGACCGGGCCATGATGGCGCCCAGAGGGTAGTAGCCGGCCGCCATGCCTTTGGACAGGGCCACGATGTCGGCCTCGACCCCCCAATGCTCGTAAGCGAACATTTTTCCGGTCCGGCCAAAGCCGGTCATTACTTCGTCCAGAATAAGCATTACTCCATATTTACGGCAGATGTTCCGTATAACCTCGAAGTAATCGGGCGGCGGGACCAACGCGCCCGTGCTAGCCCCACCTACGGGTTCCACTACAAAGCCGGCCACGTTTCGTGGACCTTGTTCCAGGATGGTCTTTTCCAAAGCCCGGGCGCAGGCGAGACGACAGCCGGGATAAGTCAGGTTGAAGGCGCAACGGTAACAATAGGGCGCCGGAATCTTGGGATATCTGACCATCAAGGGCTGGAAAGGTATTTCCAGCGGCGCATAGGACGTCAAGGCCAGGGCCCCCAGGGTGCAACCGTGATAAGAAGGAGAACGGCTGATGAACAAATAGCGCGAACCTTCACCCTTGACGTGGAAATACTGGCGGCAGAGCTTCATGGCCGCTTCAACGGCTTCCGAACCGCCGGAAACGAAAAATACCCGGTTCAAATGCGGGGCCGAATGCTCGACCAGTTTCATGGCCAGCTTGACCGCCGGTTCGCTTTCAAAATGGAGGCGATAGGCAAAGAACGTTTTACCGGCCTGAGCGGCTATCGCCGCCTCGATTCGGGGATGGCCATAACCAATGTTGC
The DNA here is from genome assembly GCA_040755515.1 of Thermodesulfobacteriota bacterium. Classification (GTDB taxonomy): domain Bacteria; phylum Desulfobacterota; class Desulfarculia; order Adiutricales; family JAGVGV01; genus JBFMAW01. Next base: position 250,949 of record JBFMAW010000005.1, read on the forward strand.
AGATAACGGCGCCTGAAGAACCATCCATGTACTCCTTGCCATGGGTATCCCACATAAGGACACCCCGGCTTCGATCTATATAGGGCAGGTGTTTCCGCGATTGATAAAACAAAACTTCTTTATTAAGATCATTCATCTTAACTCCTTAGGCCTCCCGCCGCTTCCAGGGAATCTGAAATCTTCACTCTTGGCTTCGACGGCGCCGGCAAACCATTCGGCCCGTCTGATGGCCGCGGGCGGGTAAAGTCGACTGATAATTCGAATTCCTCATCAACTCACCGTAATAATATCGGATATGTTTTGGCCCAGTTTAATGATCAGATCCGCATATTGTTCCGTCATTCTGTTCACGTTTTGTTGGATAGTGGAGAAATCGAACGAGATGGCGCCTATGGTTTGACCGTTCTCCGAGTTAATCAGAGGGACGCCTAAAGTAATAAGGCCGGGAATAAATTCCTCATCGCAGACGGCATAACCTCTTTGCCTGGTTTTCGATATCTCTTCCCACAGTCTTTTTCGACTGACTATGGTCTTGCCCGTCCTTGGCTCCAGATTCAAGGAATTGACAATAGCCCGCCGGTCGCTCTCAGGCAGGAAGGCGAGATAGGCCTTGCCCAGGGATGTGCAATGCCAGGCGCGGCTGAGCGAAGGGAGTCTATATATCAGCGTATCGGCTGCCTCCCGCCGATAAACGATGCTCAAGGCGTCTTCCACCACCAGGGCCACGTCCACGGTGATATTGTGTTTTTCATAGACCTCGTCCACCAGCGACTTAATGGCGGCATGGAAATCCATGGCCCGCAGATGTGTGCTGGCCTGGACCAGGGCCCTCATACCCAGCCTCAGCTTCTTGGAAGATTCGTCTTTCTTGAGATACCCCAGGCAGACCAGAGTGTTGATAAACCTATAGGTCGAGGTCATGTTGAGGTTCATGGCCCTGGCGATTTCGGTCTGGGTGGACACGGTCTTATGCTCGTTGAAAAGAGCTAGGATACGTAACCCCTTCTCCAGGCTTTTGGAGAAATAAGGGTTGTCTTTAGGCGTGAAGTTACCTTTGGCCATTCTTACTATAATAGTAAATTATTTACTGATTAAAGATATTGATTCTTAGATTCTTTGTCAAGCAAAAATCGCCCGACCTGAAGCCCGGACGAGCCTTAGATGATAACTATTCGATATAACAATATATTATCGCTGAAACCGATGCAGCCGGATCGCCCGACCGCTGGACAAGATTTTTTCACCGCTCCCAGGAACTGACTTTATTTTAAACGGTAATAATATTAGTATCACGGTAATCATGCGCGCCGTCATTTTCGCCAACGGAGAATTGAGCGACTACGGGTCGGTTGCCGGCCTGCTCGAACCAGACGATCTCATTATCGCCGCCGACGGCGGCTGCCGTCACTGTCTGGTTTTAGGGCTCACCCCGCACCTGGTCATCGGCGACCTGGATTCCATCTCCCCCCACGAGATGAAAACCCTGGCCGCCGCGAACGTAACGGTGATCCGCCATCCGACCCGGAAAGACCAGACCGATCTGGAACTGGCCCTGGCGCTGGCCGTGGAAAAAAGCGCCGATGAAGTTCTGCTGCTCGGTGCCCTGGGCCGGCGCTGGGACATGACCCTGGCCAATATCATGCTCCTGGCGGCCGGCTCGACCCGGGCCGACATCCGCCTCAGAGACGGGCCTTACGAATTCGTCCTGCTCCAGGGCCAAGACAGGAAAGTCTTTCAGGGTCGCCGCGGCGATGGCTTGTCGCTCCTGCCCCTCAGCCAGACCGCGGAAGGCGTGACTCTGCGGGGTCTGGAGTATCCGCTCGACAACGATACCCTGCCCCTGGGGTCCACTTGGGGGATCAGCAACGTCTTTCTGGAGGATAGCTGCGAAGTCAGTCTGAAGGAAGGCTTATTGCTCTGCGTGATCACCCGCCGCCCTAAAGATTGATCCCTGACCTAACCCTCAACCGGACCGCCGGCCCTCACTTGGCTTCCAGCTCCCTCAGTTTCCGCTCGGCCATGTCCGCGTGAGCCGGAGACTCCTGGGCCAGGGTCCGATATATGGCCCGGGCCTGGCTGTTATGGCCCCGGCCTTCATGGGCTTTGGCCAGCCACAGCAAGACCATTGGCCGGTCCTGGTGGCCGGGCGGCAGTCCGCGAAGCACGACTTGAAAGACCTCGGCGGCGCGGGCGAACTGGCCGCTGTCCAGGGCTTTTCGCCCTTCATCCAGCTTCGCCGCCAGGGAGGCTTGAACCTCGCCTTCGGCGCGGCCTTTTTCCGCCGCGGCCCGGTCCAGTTCTTCGGCGGGTTGGCCGGCCCCGGCCCTTCCGGGCCCGCTGGTTTCCGAAGCAGGGGGCTCGATCTTTTGAGCGCGGCCCAGACTGACTTCGGGTAAGGAAGACGGCATAAACGAAGAGGTCTGGCCGGGAAGAACGCTTTCGGCCGGCGCGGCTTTATCGCGCTTTTCCGGCTTCGGCCCGCGGAGAGGCGGCGGCGCGGCTGGGGCCGGTGTTTCATCTTTATCCTGGCCGGTCGCGATTGTCTTGGTTTCGGTCACGGCCGCGTCATCCAAACCGGCCCGGACTTCGGGTTTCTTTTTTTCACCAGGCCGCGCGGCCTCGAGAACGGGTTTGGCCGGCGCTGGACTCTTAGGCAAAGCCTTGGGTTGATCGGTTCGAGCCGGTTGCGCCGAAGGCTTGGCCAAGCCGGCGCCGACATCCTTCTTCACTTCACCCGCCGCGGCCGGCGGAGGTTTGACGCCGCGGAGAGCAGGGGTCGGTTCAGGCGCCGGCTTGGCCGCCAAGGCACCGGTTGAATCCGGTTCAGTGGGCGGAGCGGCCGATCCTAAAGGTTCCACTTCAGGTTCGGCGGCCGTTTTGGTCTTCCTTATCTCAGCCCTGAACGGCGCGAGTTCATCGGTCCGAACACCCGGTGAAACCGTCGTGCTTTCGGTTGATACCAGGCCGGTGCGTAATTGATAGGCGACCAGTCCCCCCACCACGGCCATGAGGCAGAACGCGGCGGCCAGTTTTAACCAGCCCCATAGCGGCCCGGCCCGGCCTACTTCCTCCCTGGCCTGAGCTTTGATCCGATTGAGGACCAGGGCCGAAGGTTCCGGCTCGACGCGTCCGGTTACCATTGCCCTCAGCCGGCGGTATTCATCCAGCTTGGTTGAACAGTTCCGGCATTGGCTGAGATGTTCCCGCACCTGTTCGTCGGCCGAATCCGGCTCCTCGTAAAGCAGGTCAATCAATCTTTCTTCCACTTCGGAACACTTCATCACGGTCCGAACCCCCTCTCCAGCAGTTCCGCCCTGATCTTTTCCAAGGCGTACCGGAGACGACTCTTGACCGTATTTTGAGAAACGCCCGTCAATGCGGCGATCTCGGCTATGGACAACTCCGACTTCTCCTTGAGCCAAAAAACTTCTCTTTGTTCCTCCGGCAGACCGGCCAAGGCCTTATCGAGGGCCTCTTCCAACTGGCGGCTCCGGGCCATTTCTTCGGGGCTGGGATCGTTCCCGGCCAGATGGTCCAGGCGGCTGTCGCCTTCCTGGCCCGGGTTCAACTGCTGGTCCAAGGACTCCATCTCCCGGAACCCGTTGCGACGAAGCCTGTCCACGGCCCTGTTCCTGGCTATGCGGAAAATCCAGGCGGCGAACTTGGAATCGGGCCGATAACGCTTCCGCGCCCGGATTATTTCGAAGAAAACCTCCTGGAAAACTTCTTCGGCTTTGTCGCTCCGGCCGAGGAATCTATAGAGGAAACCGAACAAGGGACGGCGGTAACGGGCGAGCAGGACCTCAAAGGCCGCCTCTTCGTCACGGGCATACCTGGCCATCAACTCCTCGTCGGCCAGTTCGGTCAGCCGGTGGACCGGGGCGGACACGGACGCGGAAAGTACCTCCCTGGAAACATACGACTTGCGGGGCAGGCATGGTCTCTCCCGTCAAGCTGATCAACCCTAGCATATCCTCGCCCAAAATTCAATTTCGCTTCATCAGGCCTTGGTTGATGAAGTTCCGGAAACATACTTTTCATTCACCGGTTATTAAGGCCCCGCGGCTGTAAATATATACGCTTTCGAGTAGAGAACGGGTCTATGCACCGGACGGCCGCGCCGCCTTCAATCATCATTTTAATCGTGCGGCTTGTAGAACCTTGGTCCCAGGCGGTGCGTATGTGGTGTCAGAACTCGTTCAAGAGAATCCAAGGAGGCATCGGCCGATGAAACAACAACGAAGATCAAGATCAGTGTTTTTCCTGGCCACGGCGCTGCTGGCCCTGATAAGCCTGGCCGGCCCGGCCTGGGCCAAAACGAAACCACAGTCAGCCGCCGGACCGGACCAGACGCTCTCGCCCTATTTCTTCGTGCCCGGTGGCGATCCCGCCATTGACCGGCTGCCGCTCAAGAGCACCCAGGTCGAAGTCAGGATCGCCGGCGTCATCGCCGGCGTAACCGTGACCCAGGTATACCGCAACGAAGGCCAAAAGACCCTCGAGGCCATCTACGTCTTTCCCGGCTCGACCCGGGCCGCGGTTCACGCCATGCGCATGACCATCGGCAGCAGGGTGATTGACGCCGAGATCATGGAGCGCCAGAAGGCCAGGGCCGTGTACAACCAGGCCAAGCGGGACGGCCGGACCGCGTCCCTGCTGGAACAGCAAAGGCCCAACGTCTTTCAGATGAACGTGGCCAACATCCTTCCGGGTGACGAGATCAAGGTCGAGCTCAAATACACCGAAATCATCGAACCCGAAGACCAGGTGTACGAGTTCGTCTATCCGGCCGTGGTGGGTCCGCGCTATTCGAACGCCCCGGCCGCGGAAGCGCCCGAGTCCGAGAAATGGGTTCAAAACCCCTATCTTCATTCCGGCCAGCCCGCGCCTTACAACTTCTCTCTGAAGGTCAACCTTCAGACCGGCCTCCCCTTGGCCCAACTCCACAGCCCCAGCCATCAGGCGGACATCGAGTACATCAACCGGACCCAGGCCCAGGTGACCCTCAAGGACGATCCCCGGGCCGCCACTAAAGACTTTGTTCTGCGCTACCAACTGGCGGGCGGAAAGATCGAAACCGGTTTGCTGCTGTATCCAGGCCAGGAAGAAAATTTCTTTCTGCTCATGATCGAGCCTCCGACCCGGACGCCGGCCGAAACGATTGTACCACGAGAATACATTTTCATAGTGGACGTATCAGGCTCGATGCACGGATTCCCGCTGGAAGCGGTGGCCAAGCCCATGATGCGGGAAATGATCCAGGGACTCAGACCGGGCGATTTCATGAACGTCATGTTGTTTGCCGGCGGGTCGGCCGTCCTGTCGGAAGGCCGCTCGCTGCCCGCCGACGAGGCCAACAAACAAAAAGCTTTGGCCTTCATCAACTCCCGTTCCGGAGGCGGCGGCACGGAGATACTGCCGGCGCTGAAAAGGGCCCTGGCCCTGCCCCGGACCCAAGGGGCTTCCCGGATAGTGGTGGTGGTGACCGACGGTTATGTAACCGTCGAGCCCGAAGTCTTTGACCTCATCCGCCGGAACCTCGGCCAGGCCAACCTGTTCGCCTTCGGCATTGGTTCCAGCGTCAACCGATACATCATCGAAGGCATGGCCCGGGCCGGCCAGGGGGAACCCTTTATCGCCCTCAACCAGGGCGAAGGCGTCACGCAAGCCCGGAAATTCAAGGAGTACGTGAACAGCCCGGTCCTGACCGACGTGGGCGTCAAATTCGAAGGCTTCGAAGCCTATGACGTCGAACCCGCCTCCATCCCCGATTTGTTCGCGCTGCGGCCGGTCATGGTCATGGGCAAGTACCGCGGCCAGACCTCGGGCCGGATAATCGTCTCGGGCCACACCCGGGGAGGTCAGTTCAACCAAGCCGTCCAGGTTACGCCTGGATCGGCCTCGACCGAAAATTCAGCTTTGCGCCAGCTTTGGGCCCGCCACCGCGTCCGCAACGCGGCGGATATGGCTCTTCTCGAACGCTCGGCCGCCCGAATCAAGGAAATCACGGACCTGGGCCTCAAATACAGCCTGATGACCCAGTACACCTCATTTGTGGCCGTAGACAAGGAAAAGAGGGCCGACGGCCGGCTCGAGACCGTGAAACAGCCCGTGCCCCTGCCCGAAGGGGTCTCCGACCTGGCCGTGGGAGATGGATCAGCCCAAACCTCGGCCCTGAAAACACACGCCTTCCTGCCCGGCGCCGTATCGAGCGAAAGCACTAGGCTGTCCGGGCTCGGAGCCGCGCCAAAACCACAAGCCGGGCTGGCTAAAGAGGAAGACCGGCCCAAGAGCGATCCCGGCCGCATAAAGGTCTCTCTCGAGGAACTGCGGGGTGATCTAGACAAAGCAGCGGTTGATTCAGCCTTGCAAGGCCGTTTGAAGCTGATCAGGGAGTGCCTGGCCAAGGCCGAAAGCCAGCGCCCAAACAGGATGGCCGGCGAGGTCGTATACCGGATAGTCGTCGGCCCGGACGGGAAGACAGCGGAAATCAAGGCCGTGAACTCGACCCTGAAGGACGCGGCCTTCGAGTCATGCTTGCGGGCGGCCTTGGAAAAGACCATGTTTCCAGCGCCGCGACAAGGTTCGGTCGCCCTAGTGGTAAAGTTGACCTGCGTCTAAACCCAACAAGCCGGGCCGGCCGCCAGGCCGCCTGGAACCACGATGAAAGCAAACGCGGGCGGCGGGTTGGATTCTCTCCAGCCCGCCGCCAGTTTATATCAGGCGAAAGCCGCCCTATTCCTTTTCTATGAACCTGTACCCGCTCACCACCAGGGGTTTGGCGTCGGTGAGGATTTCCGTGTACCGGCCATAGGCTTTTTCCACGTAGCCCGGGATAAAGAAAAGTCCGGGGAGGAAAGTCGGGGAAAGATAAACCAGGTCCAGGTTTTTATCCGCCAGTTTTTGTCCCATATTCATCCGCCGCGGGTCCTCTTGCCTGGAAGCTAGGATAAAGGCGTGTATTTCGTGGAAGCACGGCAGGGCGTAAGGATAAGCGGTCACGACCGGAAACACGGCGGCCAGGGTATTGACCATCCGGGCGTGCAGTTCGACCCGCCAGGGCTGAAGGCTTTCACCTTGAAAGCAGGCCACGCCGTCGGGCTCGAGGCGGTTGAAAACAGTCTGGTAGAACTCGCGGGTGAAAAGCATGACCGACGGACTGTCCGGAACCGGATCGGACAGGTCCACCAGGATGACGTCGAATTTCTGATCGGTCTTTTCCAGAAAAGCCCGTCCGTCGGTGAACAGCAAGGTCAGACGGGGATCGTCGTAAGCCCCGGCGCTGTAATGCGGCAGATGTTGGCGGCACAAACCGACCAGTTGTTCGTCAATGTCCACCATGACCACCCGCCGCACCTCAGGGTGTTTGAATATCTCCCTGATAGTGGCCCCTTCCGATCCGCCGATGACGCAGACACTGGTGGGGTGGGGATGGGTGAGCAGGGCCGGGTGGACCATCAATTCATGATAGATGCGTTCATCCCGCTCGGAGGACTGGGCCACGCCGTCCAGGAAGAGCATCCGGCCGTATTCCAGGGTATCCACGAAGTCAATGGACTGGTATTCGGACCGGCCGGAGAAGACCACCTGGCGGCACTGATAATTGACCGAATGATTCCTTCCGCAGCGCTCTGCGAATACGACTGGCTCGTTCACGTGTGCTCCGTCTCGGGCTTGTATTTGATCTGGGAGTGAGGCAGGTCAAGCAGGCCGCGCTTGATTTCCATGACCGAAAAGTGTTCGGCCTTGAACTTGTCCCGCAGATAGCTCACTGCCGGCTCGCTTTGGATATCGTCACCGCAGGTGAAAACGTCAATGGCGCAGTACCCGTATTCCGGCCAGGTGTGAACCGAAAAATGGGACTCGGCGATGACCACTATCCCGCTGATGCCGTGAGGGGAGAACCGGTGAAAGAAAGGCTTGATGACGGTGGCTCCGGAAAGCCTGACCGCCTCCAGGAGGTGGGCCTGACAATTGTCAGTGTCATCTAAAATATCGGGATCACAATCGTGAAACTCGATAATCAGGTGCTTGCCCAAAGATTTCATCTTTTGTTTTCCACCCTTTAGCGACGCTAAGTCATAAAATCAGTCCTTTGGCTCCTGGCCTCTGGTTTGGCCGCCCCAACGAGGCGGTAAGGGCGTATATATAGAGAAAAAAAAACAAGGATGCAACAGAAATTTTACATTAATCTGAAAATATTTTCGTTTCCGCCGGAGGGGTTTAATTCATGGTCTGCTGGTCGCTATTCAAGGATGATTCTCAGGCTTTATTTAGGGAAAAGTTCTAAAGGGGCCGTTTCAGCGGACGACGCCGGCGTTCAAGGCCCGGGCCTGAAAGGCCGCGTGGCGGGGCAGCTCGGCGAGCCAATAGGACCACTCGTGGCGGCCGGGCGACTCCACGTATTCATGCCTGACGCCCATTTCCAGCAGCTTCTGATGCAAGACCTTGTTTTCCGCCAGGACCCAGGGATCGCCCGTGGAAACCGTTATCAGGATTGACAAGGCGGACAAGGCCTCTTTTCGACTCAGGCTCAGGAAATAAGCCGAGTGTTCCCGCCAGACCGGGATGTTCTCGGGAGTGAAGGGCCCGAAGACCCGGTTGAGTTGCCACTGGCCGTGATGCCGGGTGACGTCCAGAACACCGCTCATCGAGCTGATGGCGATAAAACGTCCGGGATGGCGCAACGCCAAGATAAAGGCGCCGTGTCCACCCATGGACAAACCGGTCAATCCGGCCCGATCCCGGCGGACCGGCAGGTTGGCTTCCACGTGGGGGATCAATTCCCGGATAAAGTAGGACTCGATCCGGTTGGCCGGATCGAACGGGCTGTCGGCGTACCAACCGAAAGGGTCTCCGTCCGGGGTGACGACGATCAGGCCGTATTTTCGGACCGCTTCCTTGATCTTTTCCTCGGCGTGCTCCTTCCAGGCCTGATATCCGTCCCAGGCCCCGTGTAGTAAATACAACACCGGAAACTCGCTCGGGCCGGCCTGGGTCAAGGGAATAAAGGCATAGTAGGACGTCTCCTTACCGCGAACCTGGGAAAAAAAGGATTTCATCTCGATCCGGACGTCGGCGGCCCGGACCGTAAGTTCACCGTTCTGATTATGGAAACTTGCCGGTGCGGGAGCCGGCACAACGGTGGTCAAACCGCCGGTTCCGGTTTCGACCGAACTTGGCGCCAGCGCCGATCGGGGCGAAGCGACCAGGGCCGCGTCCTGCTTCGGGGCGGCAGCGGAGGGCGAAGAAGCCGAAGCCGTCCCGGTGTCGCTTGAAACCGAAGCTTCCACCCGGCCCTGGCCCGCCGGGGCGGCAAAATCAACATGCGCCGAGGCGGCCTGGAAAAAATATTTAACCATAATCTCGCCGCCCGCTTCGGTCAGGTGGATGTTGTCCGAAGCCCTCACCCGGATGTAGCGGCCTTTTTCATCTTTCAGAAACGTGGCGTATTTGCCGTTGGCGTCGGCCAGAACCTGCCAGGTATCCACGAACACGCATCGCGGGCTGGCTTCACAGGCCTTCTTGGCCACGGCGTTCAGGTTGGCGATGCGCGTGCTGTACGTGGCCGGTCCCATGATGGGTAGCCCGACCCAGATGGTCAGCACGCCTTTTTCCCGGACCAGCGCCAGCAGTTCCTTGGCCCGGGCTTCGTAGGCCTGGTTCCAGCCTTCACTGGCCACGAAGAGCCTCTTGCGGTTTTCGTCCAGAATATCCTGGGGATCGTTGGCCCCCAGGCTGAGAATCAAAAGGTCCGGCTTGTGTTTTTCGATCAGTTCCTTCAGATAAGGCCGCCAATCGAAATAATCAGGTCTCGACAGTCCGGTGGAATATCGGCCTTCCCGGACCACGTTCAGTCCGGGGAACGCCTTCAAGGCCCGTTGCAGGACCACGCCGAAACCTTCGAGAATCATCGAGTCGCCGGCCACCAGGACGGTTTTGGCTTGGTGTTTCTTGGGGCCTGATTCCTTCGGAAGCGCCGCGGCCGGCTGGTCCGGCTTCAGATCATTGCCCAGAGTTTCGGCCGTGGCCGGGATCGAACCCCGACCGGGCGGCAGGCCGGATAGAAGAACCAACCCGGTTTTGATACCGCCTTCCCCGAGGGGATCAGGAGCCGGACCGGTCGGTCCGGCGCTTTGCTTCGGCGCGGTCGGAACGGCCGCCGTCCGTATCTTCTCCAAAGCGGCGGGTCTGGCCGCCAGTTCGGGAAAGGAAGACGCCTCGGCCAGGAAAGCGTTCTCGGCGGCGATGAGCCGGGACAGCCCCCAGTCGTCCAGGACCCGCCGGACGTTCTGGACAGGCTGGACCAGGCCGGTCAGGGCTGGGCAGATCAGGCTGAACTCCTCGAGCCAGTTCATCACCCTGTTGAATTCATGCCCCAAGACCAGTGTCAGGGCGATCGCGTACACGAGCAGCATACGGCGGGGATTAAATGATCCAGTGGAAGCCATACGGTCGCGGCACCTTTGCCTAAAGGCTCAAAATTGAAAATAGATGAAAGGCAGCACGCCTTCCGGGCCCAGCTTGATGATGATCAGACAGAGCGCGGCGATGAGCGCTCCCTTCAACGGCGCCGGCAGGCGCTCCTGTAAACCAAGGTATAGCTCCTGGACCCGCCGGCCGAACAGTTGGCCGGCCAGACCGGTCAGGATGGCCGGCGCCACCAGGAATTCAAAACCAGCGCCCGGCCGGTCCAGGCTAAAGGCCGCCTGGAATATTTCGAAGGCCCGGACCGAGTCTTCGGCCCGGAAGAAAACCCAAAGAAAGGAAACCAGGTTGAAAGTGACGAACCAGGAGAACGCTTTTCCGAGCCAGCCGTAAGAGCGCGAGCCGGCCGGCCTGGCCCGATTTCGGCCCGCGGCCAGGTCCTGCCAGACATGGGTCGCGGCCAGCCATAAGCCGTGCAGGGCGCCCCAGAGGAGAAAACGGGAATGGGCCCCGTGCCAGAGTCCGCCCAGGAGCATGGTGATCATCAAATTGATATATTTGCGGAACCGGCCGCTTCTGTTGCCTCCCAGCGGGATATAAAGATAATCCCTGAGCCAGGTCGAAAGGGAGATATGCCAGCGCCGCCAGAAGTCCTGGGCATTCAGGGCCGTGTAGGGTTGCCGGAAGTTGTCCGGAAGCCGGTAGCCCATCAACAAGGCCAGGCCGATAGCCAGGTCCGAGTAGCCCGAGAAATCGCAGTAAATCTGTATCGAGTAGGAATAAACGCCGGCCAGGACGGCCCAGGAGGAATAGTGCAGGGGGACTTGAAACACCTGGCGGACAATATGCTCCGAAAGGTAGCTGGCTAGGACCACTTTCTTGAACAGTCCGCTCAAAATGAGGGCGAAACCGAGATCAAAAGACCTCGGTTCCACCGTTGGCCGAGTAAGCTGCGGCAGAAAATCATCAGCCCTCATTATGGGACCGGACAGCACCGTGGGGAAAAAGGAGACGAACAGGAGAACGTCCAGAAGTCCGGCCGCCGGCCGGTCCGGCCGGCGGTAAAGGTCAAGGGCGTAGGACAGACCTTGAAAACTGAAAAATGAAAGCCCGATGGGAAAGACCACTTCCATGATCGGAGCCGGCGCGGGCAATCCCAGTCGCAGCATCATCCCTTCCAGAAGATCATAGAAAAATTCGAAATATTTGAAAAAGGCCAGCAAGCCCAGGTTGAGGGCCACGTCCAGAAACAAGAGCCATTTGCGGGCGGAGGGGGAACCGGTCCTGGTCAGGAGCAGGCCCAGGAACCAGTTGGAAAGTCCGACCGCCAGGAGCAACGGCAGGAAACGGACGCTCAAGCTGCCGTAGAAAAAAGCGTTGGCCGCCAGAAGAAACGGGCGGTAGGCGCGGGGCCGGCCGCGGAGGCACCAGTTAAGGCTTAGAACGATGAGAAAAAAAACGGCGAACTGGCCGGTGGTAAAGTGCATATATTGACAGCCTGGCGCTGATGAGCCCGATGTATGTCATCGGGCTTTCAAGTTAAACCAGACCGATCCTTTAGGCAAGGGCTTTTACCGGTTTCGACCAACGATCAGCGGGCCGGACCGGATTTCGAGCCGTTGGGGGTCCGGATCATCCCGGAGAAACGATAAAACAACCTTTAGGAAGGTCACCGCCGGCTTTCGGCATTTCAGCCCTCCGCCCGCGTTCCGAGGGCCTGGTTGAAATACAGCGGTGGAATCATGGGTTCCATGAATGGTTTTGGTACAACACCACTCGTTCAACCAAGGTCTCAGGGTGACGTATAGTGCTTTGGCTCAACGGTTCCCATAAAGATCAGTGAATCTAATTTCGGATGATCTCTTTCACCCGGCCTTTCCAATCCGCCTGGTAGGTAATGCCTCGCCAGTGGACTTTACAGGTCAGGACAGTCAGAAAGTGGCACCAGGCGCCGACGTACACGGTGACCAGGCCGGCCAGCAGCCATTTTGCCCAGGAGGGAGGTCGGGGGTGGATCGGCCGGAGCGAAAGGCAGGCCAGCAGGCCGCCGCTCGCCAGGAAAGCCAAAGCCATCCAGCCGAAGACCGGGTCAACCCAGCCCCAAGGCGCGGCCAGGGTCCAAATCAAAGACAGGGACATTACCACCGCCAGCAGGTAAACGTATAAGCCGGCGGCCAGCCAGGTGATCGGGAAATAGAACTTGAGGTAGATCCATTGGCGGACCAGCCAGGCTATCCAGTCGGACAGGCGGCAGTTTTCCAGCGAGGCCGTCAGGTCGGCCTGGGGCGCATAGATCACCTTGATTCCGGCGCGGAGCAATAGGGCGGCCAGGGATACGTCGTCCACGATCTGCCGGGACCAGTACCCGGCCACGTCGAGGTCTTCGAAGGTCCGGCGTCTAATGGCGGTGTTGCCGCCCCAGGTCTGGGTGAACCAGGGCATGGCCTGGAGCAAATGGAGAACCAGGGCGGTCAAGGCCCGGCCCCAGGTCGCCACGCCAGAAGATCGAACATAGGTGAAATAATAGCCACTGGCGGCCTGGCTCTGGTTATTGGCCACGGGTCTGACCAGATTCTTCAGCCATTCCCTGGGCGCTTTCCTGGTCATGTCGCAAAAGACGATAACTTCCGTGGACTCGTCCAGGGCCTTCAGCCCGGCCAGAAGATTGTGATTCTTCTGGCAGGACGAGGCCGTGGGTCCGGCGTGAACGAGCCTGGCCCGGGGCTGGTCCTTTATTCCGGGTTCGATTATTCGCGTGGCCAGGTCGGCCTGATCCTGGGTGACAAAAATGAGGCGGTAATCGGGATAGTCCTGATTCACGAGGGCGGCCAGACATTCATCCTGCCCGTCGTCCTGACCCGTGGCCGGGACGATGACCGTCACCGCCGGCCAGCGCTCAGGTTCGACTTCGGTTATATCCGGCCGACCCTTGATAAAACGGCGCCCCAAAACTCCCAGCAACAAGAGGTTGGAGGTGTAGGTTAGCATCAGGAAAAGAGTCAAACGATCCAAAGTAACCACCGGCGATCCAATCGGCTGGGAGTGATGATCTGGTTGCGTCTGGAGCCCGAGTTCGGGAGACGGTTTTGACCCTATTCAATTTCGGCCCTGGCTGGAAGTGAATCAGGGGCCGCCTAAGATTTATTAATAATTATATAAAGTCAGATAACCCTCAGGTTGAGAATCGTACCATGGCCCGGGACCAAAGGCAAGACCTATAATCGCCCGCGTTGGCATTGGAAATAAACAAGAATGACTTCACCCGCCTCGAAAAACCAAGGAGCCCGGGGTAAAATTCCTTGTCTACACCGGGTTCAAAATCTGTTCTTCTTTTTCGTTTTGAAAGGCTTCGGCGATGCGGATGAATTCGTCTTCCAACGCCAAAAAGGCGTCCACCACCGCCGGATCGAAGTGAGTCCCCCGGTTCGATTCAATCGCGGCGCGGGCCTCCGGGTGAGACAGGGCCGGCTTATAACGCCGAGCGGTGATCAGGGCGTCATAGTAGTCGGCCACGGCCATGATCCGTCCGGACAGCGGAATGGCCTCACCGACCAGGCCGGCGGGGTATCCCGAGCCGTCCCATTTTTCATGATGAGCAAAGGCGATCTCGGCGGCCAGATTAAGGAAATCATGCTCTTCGCGGCCCCCGGTGGCGGTCTCTATAATCTGTTTGCCAAAGACCGTATGTTTTTTCATTATTTCGAATTCCTCGGGGGTGAACTTGGCGGTACTGAACAGGATGGCATCCGGGATAGCGACTTTCCCTACGTCGTGCAGGGGGGCGCAGTGGTACAGGAGTTCCACATAATCCGCGGTGAGTAGTGGATAATGTCCGGTATTCATAAGGTATTCCGCGATCAAGCGCACATAGTGCTGGGTCCGTTTGATATGATTGCCGGATTCCAAGTCCCGGGTTTCAGTCACCGCGGCCATGACATCGAGAGTCAGTTGCTGGACCCGGATCAATTTTTTCATCCGGAGCAAGGCCAGTCGCCTTTCAAAGGCATACAGCAGGAGGGACAAGACCGTGAACTGAACGCCGGATACCAAAACCGCGCCTGAGGTCGGCAGAAAAACCCCTCGGGTATAAAAAGCGACTAGGCTCAGGCTTAGAAAGAGGAGGGAGACACCTAAAGTCCCGGCCGCCGCCAACAACGGTCCGGCATAGGCAAAGATGAGTGGAATAGCCAGGCCTGCCAGCATGGTGGCAGCCTGGGCATAAGTATTTTTCCATACCGGCTGACGACTGAAAAGGCTGGAAAAGGCGCCGTCCAACATGACCGCATGAACTTCAGTGCCGGAAACCTCCGGGCCCACCGGGGTATGGTGCAGATCGTTCAACCCCACGGCAGTGGAACCAATGAGCAGCAAGCGATCGGTCAATGACGCCCGATCGAACTGACCGGTCAGGACATCGACGGCCGAAACAAAACGACAACCGCGGGCCGGTCCCCGGAATCGCAGCCAGGCGTTGCCCTTGTCGTCGATAGGAATGGAGGTCTCGCCTATCCGGACCGTTGGACCGAAAAAGTCCCGGCCGATGTGGATGTTTTTATGCCCAGTGGCCAGCATGAAGACCGCCAGGGAAAAATTTGGATAATACCGACCCTGGTGGGCGATAATCAGGGGCAATCGCCGCAGGACGCCGTCATTGTCCTTGAGGTTGTTGATGAAACCGCCGGTGGTGAATCCGGTTTGGACCTTGGGGGTATTGCACAGAACCCCGGCCGCTTCCGGGACATTAAGCAGATGGACCGGTCCGGAGATTTCCAGGGGTGCTACCGGGCAACGGTCTTCATGGCGGCGATCGAAGTAGAAAAAAAAAGCCCCGACGGTCGGCGCCTGCCCCAGGACATGTCCCAAGTATCCGTCGTTGTCGTCCAGCCCGGAAGGCAGCCCGCTGAAACCGATATTAAGGTTGAATTCCTTTTGGAAGGTCTCTTTGATAGTCGACAGGGAGGTCCGGTCCGGTTCAGCGAATAGAATGTCAAAACCGATGGCCGCCGGTCCTGAGGCGGCCAGTTTTTTTACCAGGGCGGCTATCCGATATCGAGGCCACGGCCATTGCCCTACCGCCACCAGGCTCTGCTCGTCGATGTCGATGATCACCACGCGAGGGGCGGACGCACCATTCGTCCCCGCGCGGATCAAGGCGTCATAAAACCAGTTATCCAGCGCCACCAGCCACGGAGGCTGGAAATGGACAACCGCCACCGCCAGCAGGGCCAGCAATCCTCCGACTTCCAAGACGATGCGCCTGACCAGAGCCCAATGGGCCTCGCGGATACTGGCGCGTAAGGCATGTATCAGGGCTGTGATCCGCACGGTCAGCGCACGAAAATTTCCACGCGCCTGTTTTTCGCCTCCGGAACCTGATCCGCGGTCGGTACGAGCAGGTCATTCTTACCAAAGTATTGCCGGGTAATAAAGGTCTGGGGAATGCCTTGATCCTGCAATATTTTAATGACCGCATCGGCCCGGGCCAGGGAGAGCTTCATGTTGACTTCGTCCGAGCCGGTGGTGTCAGTATGCCCAATGACACTGATGGCGGTGTGTTTCCGGGCCTTGATGGCCTCGACGATCTTATAAAATTCCTTTTTGGAATCAGCGGTCATTTCCGCGGAGTCAGACAGGAAAAAAATCAAGAAGCTGATCACTTTTTCCGGTTCCGCGGCCAAAGCTCCGGCGAAGTATTTCTGGATAGTCTTTTCGTCCATGACCGCCACCGGCGCCACGGTATCCGTGGCCACCGTATACTCTTGGGCCTCCTTGAGGGTCCGGGTCGCGGCGGGAGCCTTCACTTCAACCTTACCCACTTGGCCGTCATCATCCTTCATCAGCACCACCGTGGTCTTCAGTCCACAGGCGCTGAGCGACAAGGCCACCAATATAACGATTATAATCTTATTCATAAGCCTGCTCACCTATTTGACCTGGACCAGAAATTTGGTGCCGCGAATACCAACGGTAGCGTTGGGCGTGGAAAAGCGCACTGCTTCCGGCGCCAGTTTCCCCATTTTTCCAGAGGAAAAAGCGGCCGAACCTTTGTTCATATATACATCAAAGGCATAGTCTTTCCTGATGGGAGTAAAGCGGAAGGCATCCAGCCGCATTTCCGAAGCCGGCCCCAAACTGATCCTGGTGCCATCCAAAAACGTTATCCCCACCGAGCCATTATCGGCCGTCCGGATAATATCACCAAGTTGCAAGGCATCCCCAGGCGACAGGCGGACCGGCTGCCCGCTCCGCTGGAAATCGACTTGGCCCTGCATGGTTTTAATAATGGCCGTAGGCTCTTCGGCCCAGGCGCCCGAGAACAGGCAGACCATCATCACCATAAAAAGCAAGGTGGCGCGCATAATTCCTCCTACTGGTTGGGATCCGATCGAATATGTTTACTTGTCCATTTTATAATAACAGCCCATAATTTTCCACTATCCCGTCGCGACTAATAATCGCCTGGGCCGGAGTGAAGGCCAGGTTTGGTCCGGGTTGTTTCGGGCGGGGACATATTGGCGGGTTGGGAGTTAATTTGATAGGCTGAATAAACTCGCCGATATCAGGCGCCCTCCAGGAGGCCGGAATCATGCCGAGTGAAGAGCACCGGGACGGTTTGTTTAATCAGCTCGAGCAACTCGGGTCGGAACTGAAAAGCTTGAAGCGAAGAGAAAAGAACCTGATCCGGGCGGTGAAGGAATTAAAGGCTCAACTCAAGACCTATCTCCATCAGGCCAGGCTGCTGGACCTCACCCAGGACGCCATCATGGTCCGGGACATGTCGGATCTGGTCACCTTCTGGAACCGGGGCGCGGAAAAAAGATACGGCTGGTCCAAAGAGGAAGCACTGGGCCGGACTTCACACACCCTGCTCGAGACGGAGTTTCCTCAGTCGTTACCAGAGGTTCAGCGCACACTGATCACGGAAGGCTTCTGGGAAGGCGAGTTGGTCCACACTACCAGGCCAGGTCAAAAAATAGTCGTGGCCAGCCGTTGGACCCTGCAAAGGGACAAGAAGGGCCTGCCCGCGGCGGTGTTGGAGATAAGCAACGATATAACCAAGCGCAAGGCGGCCGAGCAAGCCCTGATCGCCTCGGAAGAGAGGTTTCACAAGCTCTTTGAAGTGATCCCGGACGCGGTCTTGGTTTCGAACCGGGACGTCATTATGTTGGCCAACATGACCGCGGCCCGACTGCTGGGCATGGCCGGCCCGGACGAGTTGATGGGGCGGCCTCTACTGGACCTGTTCACGCCGGAATACCGTGACCGGGTCCGGCTAAGAACCGACCTGGCCGTCCAGGAAGGAGAGCCTCTGCCCCTGGAAAAAAGGAAGGTCATGCGTCCGGATGGGAAGATGCTGGACGTGGAAACCGCGGTCACGGCCATTACCGTGGGTGAGGAGCAGTGGGTGATTAGAGTCATCCGGGATATCACCCGGCGTCTCCAGGACGAAGAAGCGATCTTGCGTAAGGACCGGGAGATCGAACGACGCGCGCAAAAAGTGGAGAAACTCAATGCGGCCCTGTCCGTTCTCCTCGAGAACAGGGATGTGGAAGCCAGACAAAAAGAGGAAAATATCCGGGCCACCCTGGACAAGCTGATCCAGCCCTACCTGGTAAACCTGAAAGAAACGCCTCTGGACCCGGACCAGCAGACCTACGTGGAACTCATCGAAGCCAATCTGAACAAGATAGGCTCGTCCTTTGCCCGAAAACTGGACTCCTGGAAGGAAAGACTTACACCCGCCGAAATCCAGGTGGCCGACCTGATCAGGGCGGGCAAGAGGACAAAAGAGATCGCCGCGCTGTTAAAAGTTACGGCCAACGCCGTGTCCTTCCATCGCGCCAACATTCGGGCCAAAATGGGTCTCACCAACAAGCCGACCAACCTGGTCTCTTATCTCCGCCTGATGGCCTAGTCAAGAATTAATATTTAATAATCATTGTAATAGAAGCTTAATAATAGTAATATACTATTATTAAGCTGATAATCATTTATTATCCCGCCCGCGACCATATACGGTTACAATAATAAGTACGAGAATATCAAATAAAAAACGCTGGAGTCCCTTCTCCGGACCGCAACACGGGCCAAGGACCGGAAAGGAAGAGAATTTTTGTAAACGAACCAAACCGGCCGCTTTGTTCAAGGTAATTGAATCCATGAGTTTTTTAGAGGCGGCCGGACCAAGGAGGTATTAAATGGGAGAAGCCGGGCAACCTGTAACCGCCAAGAGGAAATGGATAAGCCGATTCGCCCAGATAGGTCTGGTCTTTTTCATCTCGTCCATTGTCGTGGGCAAATACACCGAAGGCGGAAGTTCGGCCAAGTACATCGCCGTGGCCGCCTTCGCTTCTCTAGGCGTGGCCGGGGTTCTGGCGATAATCAACGCTCTATCCAGGAAATCAGCCGATCAGGAGAAAGAAGCGCCCGGCTGATTTCAAGGATGGGGTAACCTCCTTACCGGATTCACGATGACGCTGAAACAGATTGTGGCCGGTGGGGGAAAGTTACGGCCAAGCCCCGCGGAAATGCTCATAAAGACCAGGTCGCTGACTATTCTTGTCTAGGCAAGAAAAAGGCGCCTGGTTTCATAAGCGGGGATCAATCCGCCGCCGGCGACCCTAGATGGGCGCATCTATCTTCCATGACCTCATATATACGTTCATAACCTTCCCCTTCCCCCCCCTGCCTGGCTGCTCCTCGATCAATCCTTTGATCCGCGTCCGCCGGACCGGACTTGGCGCCGGTTCGCTCGGGCCGGGATTCCTTATCATCAAACAGTACAGCGACTGATTGAGACAATCCGGAAAGAAACTGAAAGGCCGCCGCCCCACCGGGTTGCCTTCCTGGATAAAGTCAGTGGACCATTGGTCGGCCAAGCCATATAATAGCCTCGAGCGCGGCCAAGGTGATGAAGATCGGGCCGCGGTCCAGGCAACTTTCCGCCTTTGGCGAAGGCGACGGTTAATATCGGCCGGCTGTCTAAACTTAGGTTATCCTGTCTCCAGCAGGGAGTTTTAGATGGATACATACCTGAAGGTCCTGTTCATCCACGCGCCCACCGGGTTTTACCGTCTGGAAAGATTCAAGGTCGGCGACTTCTTCGGCCCCGTGGACCTGGGCTTGCATCTTTCCGGCCGCCATAACAGCCTGAACTTCGGCGTCGGCCTGCTGGCCGGTTCGATCTTCCCCGGTTCCAACCGCTTGGTCTTCTCCGGCTTTTCACCTTGCTGGGGCACCTTCTACGTCTCATCCATGGGCGGAGCCGGCCTGGTCTTCGATAACTTGGGCATAAACCTGATCTCCATCATCGGCCGGTCAGCCCCCCCGTCCCTCCTGGCCATCAACCGGACCCACGGCGAAGAGATTGAAGTCAGCCTCACGCCGGTGGACTTGACCACGGTCTGGAAACAGGGACGCGGCGGAGTCTACACGCTCATGGAACATACTCTGGAAAGGTTCGGCGACCGATATAAAAACGATCCGCGCGTCCTGGCCGTGGGTCCGGCCGCCCTGACCACGGATTTCGGAGCCATCGTCTCCGCGCCGATCAGCGGCGGCCGCTTGTCCTTTGTGAACACCTGGGCCGGCCGCGGCGGTTTCGGCAGCAAGCTGATCCAGGACCATGGCCTGGCGGCGGTCATATACGGCGGCACCCTGGTGGACGATGACTTTCGTGATCGCCAGGTGGCGGATCAATGGTTCGTGAACCGGTACCAGAAGAAACTGTCGGCCAAGGACTTCGAAACCACCACCAAGTATCGTTTCGACCCCAAGGTTGACACGGGCGGGACTTTCGGCGTAAACTTCGCCACCCTGGGCGGCCGGGTCATCGCCTTCAACTATGGCAGCCTGTATATGACCGAGGCGCGGCGCCAGGAAATCCACGAGAAGTTTATCGTCAACCACTATCTGAAACAATTCAACGACGAGACCATCAAGCCGAAAAGCCAGCGTACCTGCGGCGAGCCTTGCGCCGCTGTCTGCAAGAAACTGAAGGGCGAATATAAAAAGGACTACGAGCCTTACCAGGCCATGGGCCCCTTGTGCGGCATCTTCGATCAACGTTCCGCGGAAAGATTGAATCACCAGGCCGACGCTTACGGCTTCGACGCCATCTCGGCGGGCGGAGTTCTGTCTTGGCTCATGGACTGTCTCGACAAAAAGCTCCTGAAGCCGACCGAGTTGGGCGCGGCGTCTTATCCTGTTTTCCAGCCCCAGGACTTCAGCCTGGAGGCCGACTCGGCCCATAACGCCGAAATAGGCCTGGCCATCATGGACTCGATCGTCGCCGGCAAGCTCGATCTGTCCCAGGGCGCCAGAAAACTGGCCCGGAAACTGGCCCGGGAACGCGGCAAGGAGGTCCTGGACCTTTTCGTCTATAACGCCAACGCCCGCCGCGGGTGGATGGTGCCTAACCAGTACTGGTCGCCGGGAGTGCTGTCGCCCATGGCCATCACGGGGAAATACTACATGGTGTACGGCCAGGAGTTTTATCCGCCCCGGGAACTGGGCCGACGGAACGCCCAGCGGATGATCAGGGAACTGACCCTGGACAACCTGGGTCTCTGCCGCTTTCACCGTAATTGGGCCGAAGAGATGATTCCGGACATAATGGCCTCGCTCTACGGCCTGAGAACCGAGTACCTGGAAAACGCGGCCCTGACCGCCGGCCGAATTAACTCCCGCAACGCGGCCGTATTCTGGGAATCGACCCGCAACGCGGACCTGGTTTACACTTTCCTGGAAAGAAGACACGAAGTGGAAGGCGACAACGACCCGGAACTGTTGCGCTGGCTCGAACGGTTTCGGGAAGACCGGCCCGAGGCCGCGCTGGATTTCTGGTTCGAGACATTGAAAGGCGTCCACGAATCATTGCGCGAGTTCTGAAACTCCCCGGCCATCCTCCATCCGGCGGGTCCTGGTCGCGGGCGGCTGTAAGAAAATCATTTCCCCGCGGATCGAAGATTAAAACAGGAGTGAAAGATGGTATCGGACGATATTTTTAAATTTCTGAAAGAGAAAGTGGCGCTGTTCAGGGATTTCCCCGAGGAGAGGCTGACCGAGCTTCTGAACGATTCCCAGGTGATCACCTTCGAGCCCAACGAAGCGGTGATCGAGTTCGGCGAGGAAGGACATTTTCTAGGCGTGCTCCTGGACGGCGAAGCCGAGCTTTCCATCACCGACGACTGCGGCGAAAAGCATGTCCTGGACGCCATCGGACCGGGAGGCCTGTTCGGCGTGCCCTCGCTCATGACCGGCAATAAGACCATGACGGACGTCATCGGCCGGACTCTCTGCCAGGCCCTGTTGATTCCCCAAAAGCTTTTTACCAGCATCATTGCCACTTATCCACCGGCGGTGCTCCACCTGTCCAAGATTCTGGTGGACCGACTTAAAATCTTTTCCTACGAAGGCAAGGGCCAGGAACTGGCCTCGGCCGCGCTCAAGAGAAGCCAGGACCCATACGGTTTCAAGCTCCAGACCGAGCGGCCCATGAAGATTCTGGTGATCAATTGCGGCTCCTCTTCCCTGAAATACAACCTCTTCGACACGGCCGACGAAAAACAGAATGCGCGGGGTGACGTCGAAAGGATCGGCCAGGAAGGAACTCTGCACAGGTTTTCGTCGGCCCGGGGCGAGTTCAAGTGGGAATTGCCCCGGACCGACCACCGGGAGGCCTTTGCCGAAATGTTCCGCGCCTTGACCTCGCCCGAGTCGGGCGTCATAACTTCGCCAGCCGAGATAGCGGCCGTGGGTCACCGCGTGGTGCACGGCGGCGATAAATATAATCACTCCGTGCTTATAAACGAGGAAGTAATCGAGGTCGTGGAAAGAGCCTCGGCCTTCGCCCCGCTGCACAATCCCTTGAATCTGATCGGCATCAGGGAGGCGATGAAACTATTTCCCCACGCGCCCCAGGTGGCGGTTTTCGACACGGCCTTTCACCAGACCATACCGGCCTACGCCTATCTCTACGGCCTGCCTTATGAATACTTCGAAAAAAAGGGCATCCGGCGCTACGGTTTTCACGGCACCAGCCATCAATACGTGGCCCTCAAGGTGGCCGAGCACCTGAAGCGGCCGTACAACCAGCTTTCCACCATAATCTGCCACCTGGGCAATGGGGCCTCGATCTGCGCCGTGGACCACGGCCGTTCCATTGACACTTCCATGGGCTTCACTCCGCTGGAAGGCCTGGTCATGGGCACCCGCAGCGGCGACCTGGACCCCGGCGTCATATTGCACCTGATGGAGGCCGAGGGGCTCGATCACCGGGGTCTGCATGAACTTCTCAACAAAACCGGCGGCCTGAAAGGATTGTCCGGCCTGTCCAACGACATGCGGGAAGTCGAGGCCGCGGCCAACGAAGGCGACCATCGGGCCATTCTGGCCATCCGAACCTTTGCTTATCGGGTGCGCAAATACATCGGAGCGTACGTGGCGGCCATGGACGGAGTGGATATCCTGGCCTTTACCGGCGGGATCGGCCAGGGCAGCGTCGGCGTGCGCAGCCTGGCTTGTCAGGGCTTGAAACGGATAGGCATCCACGTGGACGAAAGGAAAAACCGGGAAGTCCGCGGTTTCGACCGCATCTGCGACATAAGCGCGGAAGATTCCCAGGTCAAGGTGCTGGTGGTGCCCACGGACGAGGAAAGGATGATCGCCCGGCAGACGTTGCGGGTGCTGGACCGGAGCCACGTGGCCGGAATTCTGAAAAATCAGACCCTCACGGAAATACCCATCGAGATTTCGGCCCATCACGTCCATCTTTCCCCGGCCCACGTGGAAGCGCTCTTCGGTCCAGGCCACCAACTCACTCCCTGGCAGGACCTCTCCCAGCCCGGTCAGTTCGCTTGTCAGGAACGCGTCAACCTGATCGGGCCCAAGGGCCGGGTGGAAAACGTGCGGGTCCTCGGCCCCGCGCGCAAGCAGACCCAGGTCGAGATCGCCCTGACCGAGCAGTACAAGCTGGGTGTCCAGGCGCCCATACGCGAATCGGGCGACCTGGACCACACGCCCGGCCTGACCGTGGAAGCGAACAACGGCGCCATGACCATATCCCAAGGCGTGATCTGCGCCCTGCGTCATATCCACATGTCGCCGGAAGAGGCCCTGAGCTTCGGGTTGAAGGACAAGGACGTGGTCAAGGTAAGGGTGCCGGGCGAACGCGAACTGATCTTCGGCGACGTACTGGTCAGAGTCAGCCCCAACTTCCGCCTGGCCATGCACATCGACACGGACGAAGGCAACGCGGCCAGCATCCCCACCGGCGCCAGCGGCTACATAGACGGCCTGCAAAGCCGGCGCTGATCCACGGCCGATATCAGGCGGTCCGCAGGGCCTCGACTATCCTCAGCCGGGCCGCTCTCAGCGCGGGCAGAAAACCGCCCACGAGCCCCATCCCCAGGGCGAAACCAATACTCTTGGCCGCTATGGCGTGGGTCAGGCGGAAGCTGAATCTCAGTTCGGAGAAGGTGGACCAATTGGCCGTGGAGATGCTCACCCACTGCATGGCCGAGGCCGCGGCCAGGCCGGCCAACCCGCCGAACAACGATAAAAACAGGGACTCGGCCAGGAAGGCCAGGAGCACGTCCCGCCGCCGGAACCCCAGAGCCCTCAAAGTCCCCACTTCGGCGATGCGGTTGGCCACGGCCGCGTACATGGTGATCATGGCCCCCAGGACCGCGCCCACGCTGAATATGATGGTCAAGGACAGTCCCAGGATGCGGATGAAACGGGCCATCACCTCGGACTGGTCCTCGTAATACTTGATTTCGCGCTTCACTTCGACGGTGAGGCGGGGGTCGGCTTCCAGCCTTTCTTGCAAGGGCGTCAGCAGCAGCGGATCGCGCAGGGTCAATAGCATCGAGGAATAGGCCAGACGGCGGAAGGCCTGACGGAGTTGGTCCGCGTCCCCCCAGATTTCGGAATCGAACCCCGAACCCCGCCCGTCCATGATTCCGACCACCCGCCACTGGCGTCGAGCGAAGGAGAGCGTCCCGCCCAATCCGGCGCCGATAAAGCCGCTGGCGATGCCGCGTCCGGTTACGATCTCGTTGCGACCCGGTTCGAACATCCGGCCGGCTTCGAGCCTGGTTTGAGTCCGCATGGCCAGCACCTCCGGCCGGGTGCCCCTGACCAGCACGTTCCCCAGTCCGCCGGCTTCAATCTTGGGCAGCGTGATCAGGACCACCACTTCCCGGGCGGCCAGGGGCCGGCCGTCACCGCCGGCGGCGATCTCGGGCTGGTTTTCTATCACCGCGGCCTGGTCGGGTAGAATCACCGACTGCACTTCCGCCTGGGCCGAACGTCTGAAAACGACCACGTTATGGGGTGAACCCGTGGCCACCAGCGTCTCGCGCAGCCCTTGAGCCAACATGAGCACCGCCGCGAAAACGAACACCACCAGGGCCATGCCGGCCGCGGTCAGCACCGTGGTCAGCCGGCGCACCCACAAGTTCCGAACGCTGTAGGACAGAGGTATGGCCATCCGTCTTCAGCCCACCCGCCGCAGGCCTTCGGCGATCGAGATGCCCGCCACCCGGATTACGGGAACGACCGCCGCCAGCAAGCCCACGGCCAAGGCCGCGCCCAAACCCAAGGACATGGTCGCCGGCGGAACGGTGAAGTCAACCAGCCCGCCCACGGCCTGGGTGAATATCCGGCCGGCCGGATAAGAAAGAACGGCCCCCAGCAGCCCGCCCGTGGCGGCCAGGACCAGGGATTCGCCCAGAACCAGAAAACCCAGGTGGGCCGAACCAAAGCCCAGGGTCTTCATGACCACGTACTCGATGGTGCGCTCGCGCACGCTCATGGCCATGGTGTTGGCCAGGACGGTAAGGATCACCAGGATCACTATCAGGGACACCGCTTGAATCACCGTGAGCAGGGCCTTGGTCATGGCCACGAACCCCAGTTGGAAAGACTTCTCGGTCTCGGTCAGGGTCTCGGCCGCGGAATTCTGGAATTCGCGGTCCACTTGGCGGCTGAGATCGGCCGACTGGTCCGGGTCCTTGAGCCGCAGTATGAAGGTCCCCACCTTGTTGGCCAGGCGGGGAATGGTTTTCAACAGGTACTCGTTCAGGTAGTCGTGGTGGAATAACATCAGGCTTTCGTCGGTGCTGCTTTTGCCGCCCTTATATATGCCGCGAACGACGAAAGTCCAGTCGCCGGGAAAGATATTGCCCTTGATCGGCACCTGGTCGCCTATCCGCCAGCCATACTTCTCGGCCAGTCTGCGGCCCACCACCGCGGCCCGTTTTTCCCGCTGGTAATTCAGCAGTTCATCCTCGGTCAAAACGAACTCGGGATGGATTTCAAAGAACCGCGGTCCGACGGCGAACCGGGGGAAGAAGTTGCGTTGGTCAATATAAACGCCGCCAAACCAGGTCATGTGGGTGACGCCGATAATACCGGGAAACTGCTTGAGGGTGGGCAGATAGGAAATCGGCAGAAAAAAAGTGAGGGATATGGCGTTGCGCGTCACCAGGCGGTTGTCCGAGGCGCTGTCCACGCCGCGGTACCAGGCCTGGACCACGCCTCTCAGGAGCAGAAAAGCCAGGATGGCCACGGCCATGCCTAAAATGGTCAGGGCGGTCCTGAGCTTATGCCTCAGGAGATGACGGAAGATGAGCGCCCGGTACATGATCAGGTTAGGGCTAAAGAGCCTTTGTCCAGGTGCAGCACCCGGCTGGCCCTGGCCGCGGCCCGGGGATCGTGGGTGACCATGATGATGGTCTTGCCGAAGTCGCGATTGAGCCTGGCCATCAGGTCCAGCACCTCGGACGCCGAGGTCTTGTCCAGGTCGCCGGTGGGCTCGTCGGCGGCGATGATGGTGGGATCGGTCACCAGGGCCCGGGCAATGGCCACCCGCTGCTGTTGCCCGCCGGAAAGCTGGTTGGGGGTGTGATTCTTCCTGTGTTCCAGGCCCACCAGGCTCAAGACCAGGGAGACGTGCCGGCGTCGTTCGGCCCGGCCCAGGGGCGCCAGCAGCAACGGCAGCTCCACGTTCTCGAAGGCGGTCAGCACCGGAATGAGGTTGTAGAATTGAAAGATGAAACCCACGTGGCGCGACCGCCAGCGGGCCATCTCCAATTCACTCAATTGGGTCACCTCCACGCCGGCCACGATCAAGCGGCCGGAATCGGCCCGGTCCAGTCCGGCCAGCACGTTGAGCAGAGTGGTCTTGCCTGAACCGGACGGACCCATCAGGGCCAGGAACTCTCCTTCCGCTATCTGGAGCGAGAGTCCTTCGAGGACCGGGATATGCTCCTCACCCCGGCGGTAGGATTTGCAGAGCCCGACGATATCCACTATAGGCCTGGGCGGCTCGGTCAAGGCGCCTCCACCTTCACCCGATCCCCGGTCTTCAGTCCAGGGGGCGGGCTGAGAACCACCCGGGCGCCTTCGTTCAGTCCCGAGACCACTTCCACCCAGTCGCCCAGGGTGGAACCGGTCTTGATTTCCACCAGGTTTACCTTCTCGCTTTCAAGCTTGAAGACCCAGGTCAGGCCGTCGCGCCGGATCAGGGCGGAAGCGTGGACGCTGAGGCGCGCCTTGATTTCACTCGCTTCGAGAGTCCGTCTCAAGAAGGCGACCTTGGCGCTCATCTCGGGTCTGATTTGAGGGTCCCTGTGGACGAACTTGACCTTGACCATGATAGTGCCTTTGGATCGATCGGCCGTCGGCATGATCACGTGCACCTGGCCGGACTGGGGCAGGTCAGGCAGGGCGTCCAGGGTTATCTGGCAGGGCTGTCCGACCTGGACCTTGCCGATATTCGACTCGGTCACGTCGGCTTCCAGCATAAGGGAATCCATATCGGCCAGCGTGGCCACGGAGGCCTTGGCCGAACTGGCCGAGCCGAAAGGGGCCACTACTTCGCCCACGTCGGCGTCCTTGGTCAGAACCACGCCGTCGAACGGGGCCCGGATGGTGGTGTAATCGAGCAGGGCTTCGGCCTGCTTCAAGGCGGCCCGGGCCGCTTCCACGTTGCGCCTGGCGGCGGACACGCCCGCTTTGGCCTTGGATCTGCGGGCTTCGGCCAGATCGTACTCGGATTTGCTTACCACCTGCCTGGCCCAAAGCCCTTTGAGACGGTTGTAATTGACTTCCGCGTCCCGGTCCTCGGCCTGGGTCTGTTCCAGGACGGCCAAGGCGGCCTTGATCC
This sequence comes from Thermodesulfobacteriota bacterium, assembly GCA_040755515.1. Classification (GTDB taxonomy): domain Bacteria; phylum Desulfobacterota; class Desulfarculia; order Adiutricales; family JAGVGV01; genus JBFMAW01. Next base: position 278,550 of record JBFMAW010000005.1, read on the forward strand.
TGGCTTCGGCTTCCTCTCTGGCCGCGGCCAGATCATCGTTTTCCAGGCGGGCGATGACCTGGCCCCGGCTGACTTTTTGCCCCGCCTCCACGCCCAGATAGGTCAGTCTTCCGGTTCCCTTGGAGGCCACGGCCACCTTGCGCTGGGCCACCACGTACCCCGTGGCGTTCAAGACCGCCAGGTTCTGCGCCGGTAAAATTCGGCTGACCGTGGCGGCCTGAACCTTGGACGCGGGCTTGAGCCAGCCCTGGAGCCACCCGAGGGCGCCGCCGCCCAGAACGAGAATCGTCAACAAAAAAACCAATGAACCCCGCCGCCAACGGCGGGCCGGCGATCTTCGGCTTTCGCCTTCCGGACGGTTGATGCGAAGCTGGGCCAGGTCGGGTTGGGGTGTATTCTCGGTCATCGATTCAGTATACCTTGCCTAGGAAGACTGTCAACGAGCGGTTCCCGGTTCGGATGTGTTTTTATCTTGACCCGGCGATAGAGGACTGCCATTTTACAGTTCAATCCGAGGCCGACGCTTTGCTTGAAACCGTTTGCCATTTTCCTTGGACCACCATTTACCTCGAACCCAACGGCGACGCCTTTCCCTGCTGTCACCGCCAGCCCTTTCGCCTCGGTAACATTTACTGTAACACGGCCTTGGAAATCCTGAAAGGCCGGGAAGCGACCACCGTCCGCCTTCAAGCCGGCCGATCCGAATTGGCCTGTTTTCAGCGTTGCACCCGGGCCCCCAGCCGACGCTGCTACAATGCCGGCCGCCGACCCTATCCCGTTTCACCCCAAGTCAGACTCGAGGAACTGCACGTCAATATCTCGACCCGATGCAACCTTAAATGCGTCATGTGCGGGCAGGACCATCGGGCCCGGGAGACCCTGAACCCGGCCCTGCTCACGGCGGCCGTGGACTGGACCGGTTCACCGCGGCTGATCATCCAGGGCGGCGAACCTTTGGTCGTGCCCGAGGCGTACGAGTTGGCGGCCTGGGTCAAGCGGAACAGCGCCAGCCCGATCACCCTGATCACCAACGCCACGGCCCTGGACCAGCGCTGGGAAGAAGTACTTCTGAACGGGAGCAATGAAGTCCGGGTTTCCCTCAACGCCGCCACGCGCCCCGTGCATGAGGCGGTCAACCGGGGGTCGTCCTGGGCCAAAGTGATGCGCAACCTGCATAGGCTGGCCCGGCTCAGGCAGCAAAACAAAGGCGCCCTGTACCTGACCCTGCGCATGACCGTGGTGCCGGCCAACGTAGCGGAAATGCCCTCCTTCATCGGTTTTGGACAGGCGGAAGGATACGCGGACCGGATCACCTTCGGCTTTGACAAAAAGACCATGCCCCGCTGGATAAAAGCCAACAAAAAGGTCTTTCTCGGGCTTTACGAGGCTTTCCTGGCCGAAGCGACCCGGTCCAAGGTCACCTGCGACGCCTGGAGATTGTTTCAATTGGCCCGAGACCTGGGGCTGGAAAACAGGGAACTCAAGTTCGGGCGCAAGGGACAGTTGTTAGGCGGTGGTGGATTGTAATATGATAACGGCGTCCGGGCTTGTGGGCGAGGATCAATCCGCCCGTCTTCGGGCTTCGTTAGGCCCGGACCCGGACCTGGCGATTAATCCGCGACTACGGGCTGAACCGTAAAGACCGCCTCGCCTAGCGGTCAAAGGGCGCCCACCGGCGCGCGGCCCTACGGTTTCCTCTCTGCCCCGGGTTAAATCCGTCTAAACGTCCTTACCTTTTTTGTTCGCGTTCTTGATGGCCAGGAGCACCCGTTCCGGCGTGAGCGGCAACTCGTTGATATAAACGCCGGTGGCGTCGGCTACGGCGTTGAGGACGGCCGGAATGGTGGGCATGATGGCCCCCTCGCCGACTTCCTTGGCGCCGTATGGTCCGTTGGGTTCGTGGCTCTCGACGATGATGGACTTGACCTTGGGCATGTCCAGAGCGGTGGGAATGTGGTACTCGCCCAGGTTGGCATTCAGTATCCGGCCTTTTTCATCGAACTTGACTTCCTCGAACAGGGCTTCGCCCAGGCCCATGCACAGGGAGCCTTCCATCTGGCCTTCCACCGAAGTGCGGTTGATGGCCAGTCCGCAGTCATGGGCATCGGTCATGGCTTCGACTTTCACCTGGCCGGTCTCGAGGTCCACCGCGACTTCAACTACCTGGGCCGAACAACCGTAGGCCGGCGAAGTGCCCACCGTGGCCCCTTTGAAGCGGCCGCCCAATGGCGGCGGCTTGTATTTGCCCGTACCGACGATGGTGCCCTTGGCCAGATAAGCCAGCCTGGCCGCCTCCCGGAAGGTCAACTCGTCTCCCGTGGGCGGATCGGTCCAGCCCCGGTGCTCCCGGAGGTAACGCATCCGGACGGGAACAATATCCACGGTCTTGTTTCTTATCTTGATAAAGCCCCGGCGGACGTCCAGGTCGGCGACGTTGACGCCCAGGTCTTCGGCCAGGACTTCCAGTATCTGGCGCTTGACCTCCTCGGCCGCCTCCTTGGTGGCGTGTCCGGTCATGACGGTCTGCCGGCTGGAGTACGCGCCCAGGTCCACGGACAGGTCGGTGTCGCCCGAGATGACCCGCACGTCCGAGAGAGGAATACCCAGGGTCTCGGCGGCGATCATGGCCATGGTCGTATCCGAACCCTGGCCGATATCGGCCGAGCCGGTCAGGATGGTGACCGTGCCGCCGTCTTCGGCCACCTTGATCACTACCGTGCTGTGGTAGGTATCGGAGCGGTAGATGGGGTATCCGGCGCCGGAGACGAAGAACCCGCAGGCCATGCCGATGCCTTTACCGCGAGGCAGCTTGCCTTTTTTTCCGTTCCAATTCGACCCGTCCCGCACGGCTTCGATGCACTCCTTCATGCCCAGCGAGGACATGTTCAAGTCGTTGCAGGTGACGTCGCCGGCTTCCATTATGTTCTTGAGCCGAATGTCGAGGGAATCCAGACCCAATTCGCGGGCGATAATATCAAGTTGCTCCTCGAAGCAGGCCCGGGCCGCCACGCCGCCGTGGCCGCGCTGGGCCCCGCAGGCCGGCTTATTGGTGTAAACACGCCAGCCGTCGTATTTCATGTTCGGGAGGCGGTACGGTCCGCCCAGTAGGGACCCGGCGTAGTAGACCGTGGCGATGCCGAAGGAACTGTAGGCCCCGCCTTCCAGCCAGCAGGTATTATGCAGGGCCAACAGCGTTCCATCCCTCTTGACCCCGGTTTTCATTTCATGAATGAACTGATGCCGGGCCCGGCTGTGCAAGAAGACCTGCTCGCGGGAATAGCTCATCTTCACCGGCCGGCCGGTCTTCATAGCCAGGAAACAGGCGCTCATTTCTAAAGGCGTGGCCTCGCACTTGGGTCCGAAACCACCGCCCACGTACGGCTTTTTCACCCGCACCCGGCCCACGGGCAGACCGGTGACCATGGCCACGGTGCGCTGGACGTAATGGGGCGTCTGGGTGGAGGTTATTAAAGTCAAGTAGCCGGACAGGTCATATTGGGCCAGACAGGCATGCGGTTCGATAAAGGCCGCGTCCTGGCGCTTGTTGATGAACTTCTGGACGTGGATGAAGTCGCATTCCTTGAAGGCCGCTTCCACGTCGCCGAACTCCTGATGAACCTCGGCGCAGAGGTTGCGCGGATGGTCTTCGTGCAGTTGCGGCGCGCCTTCGGCCATGGCCTCCAGGGGATCGAAAACGGCCGGCAGTTCCTCATAGTCCATTTTTATTAGCTCGAGGGCTTCGAAGGCGGTGGCCTGGTCCACGGCCGCCACGGCCGCCACTTCGTCGCCCACGTAGCGCACCTTGTCGTGGGCGAACAGGGTTTCATCGTACCGGGCCGGCGAGACGCCGTACTTGATCAGGCCAACGTCTTGGGCCGTGATCACGGCTTTAACCCCGGGCAGGCGTTGGGCTCGGGACGTGTCTAGATTCAGAATCCGGGCGTGGGCCAGCGGACTCTGCAGTATGGCCCCGTAAAGCTGGCCTTTCAGGTTGATATCGTCGGCATATTGGGCCTGGCCTGAAGCTTTGGCCGGCGCGTCCAGCCGGGCGGCCCTCGAGTTCAGGACATCATACGGTCCGCTCATGGCTCTACCTCCCCTCTTCGGTCGTTTGGCCGGCCGCGTCCTGTATGGCCTCGACTATCTTCTGGTACCCGGTGCAGCGGCACAGGTTGCCGGAGATGGCCGTTCTGATTTCGGCCTCGGACGGCCTGGGGTTAGTTCGCAGAAGGGCATGGCCGGACAGAAGCATGCCCGGCGAACAGAACCCGCATTGGATGGCCCCTTTCTCGACGAACGCTTTCTGCAAGGGCGAAAGCCGGTCGCCTTCGGCCAGACCCTCGATGGTGAGCACCTCCCGGCCGTTTATCTGAGCGGCCAGGACCAGGCAGGCATTGACCGGCCGGCCGTCCAGGAGCACGGTGCAGGAGCCGCAGTCGCCCACGCCGCAGCCGTGTTTGACCCCGGTCAGGTTCAGGTCTTCGCGCAGAAGTTGGAGCAGGGTTCGATTGGGCGCCGTCAGGAGTTCCTCCTCCCGGCCGTTGACTCTAAAGACGATGTGAGTTTTTTTCATGACCTCAACCTCCCGGCCGGAGTGCGTTATCCAGGGCCTGCTTCAGGGCCCGCTTGGTCAGGACCTCGACCATGAGACGCCGGTACTCGGCCGAGCCCCGGTGGTCGGTGATCGGCCTGGCGTCCGAGGCCGCCACGGCCGCGGCCCGGTCGAAGGCGCCTTCATCCGCCGGCGCGCCGAGCAGGGCCGCCTCGGCGCCAGGGGAAAGTATCGGCGTGGGCGCCACCGAGCCCAGGGCCACTTTGGCCGCCTTGATCGTCCGGCCGTCCGCGGCCAGAGTCAGGCCGGCGGCCACGTTGACGATGGAAATCTCCAAGGTCTGGCGCAGACCCAGTTTGACGTAGCCGCTGCCCGAACCTGCCTCCGGTTCGGGGATCAGTATCCGCGTCAGGACTTCGTCCCGGTCTTTGATGGTCCGGCCCGGTCCCCGGAAGAATTGGTCGAGAGGAATCTCCCGCGCGCCGTCTTTTCTGGCCAGGACCACCCTGGCCCCCAGAACCAGGAGGGGCGGCGCCGTGTCCGCCGCGGGTCTGGCGGCGGCCAGGTTGCCGCCGAGGGTGGCGCGGTTGCGGATCAGGGGTGAACCTAATTTTCCGGCCCCTTCGGCCAGGGCGAGGAAGGGGCCGGCCAGGACCGGGCTGGCCGCCAGTTCGGCCATGGTGACCCTGGCTCCCAGATCGAGGCCGCCGTTGCGATCGATCCCGGCCAACTCCGGCACGCGGTCTAAAGCCACCACGTGATCCGGCGCGCACAGCTTCCTCTTCATGTTTACCAAGAGGTCCGTGCCGCCGGCCAAAAGCCGCGACTCTCCAGGCAGTTCTCGAAGAAGCCCGCAGGCCTCGGCCAGGCTGGTCGGAAAATGCAATTCAAATTTTGGTAACAGCATGACGCGCCTCCGGCGGTTAATGGTTGATTTTCAGGGTTGAAGTTCCCAGAGCCGCACCGGCCGAATCACGAGGCCGGTCCTGGCTCATCCCAGGCCGGAACTAGCCGGTCGTCACGTCCATGCCTTTTTCCCTGGCCCAAGTTTTTAATAATTCGGCGTTGATTTCAGTCTGTAGACGGCGACTGTTCTCTGATTCAGCCGAACAAGGCGGACACTCGAAATAAAACCAACCTTGATACCCGCCGAAGGGCGTGCCGTCCTCGGGCCGGTTACCGGCTTTGACTCCCCGGGCGATCTGCAAGTCCACCGGGACCACCACGTGATAGGCCGAACCATCGGGAGCCAGGCCGATATAGCCCACGTTGCCGCAGACGGCGGATAGAGTGGCGCGCCAGACGTCGGCGCGTCTGATTTCAAGTGTCATGGCCGTTCTCTTCAGAATGGGCTAGCCGACGGCCGATTTCCTCGGCCAGGGACCTGACTTCAGGCGTCAGGTCTTTCATCCTGGCGCCGGTCAAGGACGGCGCCAGACCTACGGTCCAGACCGCGGTCAGAGGTTCCAGGGGTCGGCCTGAAGCCACGGCCGCGGCCAAGGCGCAGACGCCTTTAAGGTATTCCTCCCGGTCCAGGGCCACTTGGGACTGGCGGGCCTGGTCCACTTCAGCCAAGTAGGCTTCGAGACCCAGGGGACCCTGGGCCGCCATCCGCGGGGCCAGGGCTTCGGCGCGGTCAGGAGGCAGAGCGGCCAGCAGGAGTTTGCCCAGGGCGCCGGCCCAGGCCGGCAACCACTGGCCGGCATACGCGGCGATGCTGAAGCCCGGGGCCAGCACCGCCTCGACCACCAGGACCCGGGCGTTGATGAATACGCCGGCCAGGGTGGTCAGGGCCTGCCTTTCGGAAAAGGCGGTTAGAAGGGGCCGGGCGCAACGGGCCAAATTTCCTTTGAGCAGGGCCTCGCGCCACAGGGAGAGAATCAAGGTCGAGGGCTGGTAGTTGCGTCCGTTTTCATTTTCTTTTTCCAGAAGACCCAAGTTGGCCAGGGTATGGACCAGCCCGTGGAGAGTGGACTTGCTCAAGGAAAGGACGCGGGCCAACTCGGAAATGCCCAGGGGCCAGGGGGAATGGAGAAGGGTCTGGATGACCCGGCCAGATCGTTCAAGGGCTGGAACGTTTCTCAAACGATTCATGATGCAGGCTCAAGCCGTAAGGAGAAATATAACTGTATATTAGAAGGTAAGGGCTATTTTGTCAAGTCAAATTACTGGCTGATTTGTTCAATATATTGAACATCGAGCGGCCCATGGTCGACCGGCCCGCCCTGGGGAGAGGATCGGTCAGGCTCTAATCACCTGAAACCTGATCGTCCGGGCCGGTTGATCGTTGATGTAAATCTCCAGTTTCCAGGGCCCCAAAGGGTCCCCTTCGCTGAAGCTATAGGGATAAACCGTGCGATCCTGCCGGATCAGGTCCGGCGTGATCAAGACCCGACCCCCTTCCCTTTTTTCCACCGGCACGGCGAATTCAATGTGTCGGGGAGGCGCCGGCAGGGACAGGACTTCTCTGGTGGTGTAAAGGCTGTTGTCCGGCGGCGAGATCGAGTAGCCGAAACAGAAGCCGGTCTCCTTGAGCAGCAGCGGGATGACCGTCGTTTCCCGGGCGACGTCCCAAGCTCCGGAGCCATCGGCCTCGATTATCCCGAAACGGATGTCAAAGCCGGGCGGCTCTTTCTTCCGCCAGCCTTCAAAAAACACGGCGAACGCCCCCGCCGCTATAATAATCAAGGCGGTCAGCATGGGGCTGTTTTCTTTCCTCCAGCGGCCCTGGTCCCCTTCCCGGTCAGGTCCGCCGGCTCAACATGGCCAGCCAGGTTTCCCTCAAGGCCGGCAGGCGATCCCGGGCAGACTTGTTCACCGCGTTGTAACCTATTTCCGATAGATTAGACCCGGCGAGAGCCTGGTTCTTATCAATAGCTCTGGCTTCCTGGACCAGGCCGAACTCCATCATTTTCACCAGTCCGTCGGCCAAGGCCACCAGGTTGACCGCGGCCTGATGGGGGCCGTCGGCCGGCGGGGCATGGTGATTCCGGATCACCGTGGCGTGAACGGCCGGAAGACCCCAGTTTTCGGCCAGACAGTGGCCGAGGAGCGTGTGCGGCAGGCCGACCCTTGTTTCGGCTTCATGATAAGGCACCCCTTGCCTGGTCTGCTCCATGATCCGCGCCAGTTGATCCGGCAAATGGGCGGCCAGCACCAGTTTACCCAGATCGTGCAGCAGTCCGGCGACCATCACTTCTCCGGCGTTCAGATGGAAAGCCCTCTCCGCCAGTTCCCGGGCCGTCCAGGACACGGCCAGACAATGCAGCCACAAACCTTGACCGTCAAATCCGGCCGGAACTTTTTTCAGGTCGAAGAAGTCCGCCAAACCCGAACCCAGGGACAGGAAGCCCAGTTCCTTGAAGCCGATTATCACTACGGCCCGATTTATCGAAGTCACCTGGCGATGCAAGCCGTAGAATGCGGAATTGGCCAGGCTGAGGACCTTCGAGGCCAGAGCCATATCCGATTCTATTATTTTCTCCAGGCTGGCGGCCCTGGTGGTGTCATCGGCCAAGGCGTCCATAAGCTGCCAGACCACCTGGGGCATGGCCGCCAGGCGGCCGATACGCGAGAGGTGGTTCTTTATATCCGGGGCCAGAGTCTGCTCATCGTGACCGGCCTTGTTCTGTTCCATTGCTCCCACTCCCTGCCGTTGGTCTGGTTATAGTGATTTCAATTCTATCTTGGACCCATCGAGTAGTAAACACTCTTGCGCCGAGATACACGGTCCCAGGAATACTTTCTTCTCCATCCTTTTCGGGCGAGCGGCGGCGATGAACCACAACTTATAGGCATATAGCGTTATTCCCGGCAGACCCGAAAAGATCGGGAAAACAGGCCGGCGGGAGATCGGGCCGATGGCCACACCGGACGTAATTTACCGGGCGTCCGGCCGCCCAAGGGCCGCTCCGGCAAAATCATGCGCCGGATATCGCGACGGATATCCACCGGCGAAGTTGCCGAGCCAGGGGCCGCCCGACCCCTGGCCCGAACGGGCCGGCCGCTGAGTAGATCAGCCCCCTGCCTCCTCCTTTATTTCAATCACCTTGATCAGGTTGGTCGTCCCGGGCTGCTGTAAGGGCACGCCGGCGGTGAAGATCAAGCGGTCGCCGGAGCCGGCCACGCCGTGGGCCGTCACCCAGCGTTTGATCTCCTGGACCATGTCGTCCACGGTCCGACAGACCGGCACCAGGGCCGGCATGACTCCCCAGGACAGGCAGAGCTGACGACAAGTGCGCTCGTTGGCCGACAGGCCCACCACGGTCAGAGGCAAACGGAAGCGGGCCATGAGTCTGGCCGTGCTGCCGCTGGCCGTGGCGGCCACGATGGCCGCGGGCTCCAGGTCCCGGGCCAACCAGGCCGCGGCCCGGCTGATGGCCGCTTCGGCGGCGGGCAGCAGATCGGAAAAGTCTTCACTCATGAAACGGGCCGAGTCCAACTGCGGTTCGGTCCAGCGGGCCACCTTGTCCAGGACCTGGACCGCCTCGACCGGATACTTGCCCATCGCCGTTTCGTCGGACAGCATCACCGCGTCGGTTCCATCCAGCACCGCGTTGGCCACGTCGGTGACTTCAGCCCGGGAGGGTCTGGGACTGGCTATCATCGAACCCAGCATCTGGGTGGCGGTGATGACCACCTTGCCGGCCCGCCGCGCTTCCCTGATTATCCTCTTCTGCACGACCGGCACTTCCTCGACCGGCATCTCCACGCCCAGATCGCCCCGGGCCACCATCACGCCCTCGACCACGGCCAGTATCCTGGCCAACCGCTCCAGGGCCTGGGGTTTCTCGATCTTGGCGATCAAGAGCGGCGGACAGGCCAGCCCGGACATCATCTCCCGCAACGGCGCCAGGTCCTGTTCGTGACGCACGAAGCTCATGGCCACCAAGTCCACCCCGGTTTCGAGGCCGAACTCCAGGTCATGACGGTCCTTTTCGGTGAAGGCGCCTATGCGCAAGTGGCTGAAGGGCATATTGACGCCTTTGCGCGAAGACAGAACCCCGCCCACCACCACCTGGCATTTGAGGCTGTCCCGGGTTTTATCTTTTACATCCAATTCCACCTTGCCGTCCGCCAGCAGAATCCGGTTGCCTATCTCCACGTCTTCGAGGAGGTATTCATAGTTTATCGGCAGTTCGTCGGCCTGGGTCTTCAGGCCGTAGACCAGGTCCACCATCTGGCCGACTTCCACCCGACGTTCCTGGATTTCGCCCAGCCTTATCTTGGGACCGGCCAGGTCCTGGAGAAGGCCCACGTACCGACCCGCCTCGGAGGCCGCGAGTCGCAATTCCTTTATGAGGCGGCCGTGGCCGTCGTAGTCGCCGTGGGAAAAGTTAAGCCGGCAGACGTCCATTCCGGCCGCGATGAGTTTCCGGATCATCTCCGGGGAGGACGTGGCCGGTCCGAGGGTGCAGACGATCTTAGTCCGGCGGACATTCCTGGGTTCTTCCATTCTTTTCTCCTTGTCGCGTTCGGTTTTAACCGGTTCGGACTCTTGATCCGCTTGACTTTAAACTATCACAGATGCGCCGGTGTGGGCCAATCCAGAATCTTCTTTAACCGAACGGATTATCAGTTGTCCTCAACGGGTAAATGAGGTAGGAATGGCCTGAGATTCTGAATGAACCGAGGGTATTATTCATCCAGCGGAGGGTAACCGGCATGGATTTCAAAACGATAATGTTCTCCGAGCCGGAGCCGGGTATCGGCCTGGTCGTTCTCAACCGCCCCGAACGTTTGAACGCCATCAATCTGGATATGCTCGAGGAGATGCATGAACTCTACGAACGGCTCTGCCTTCTTAACCGGGTCCGGGTGATCATTCTGACCGGAGAAGGCCGAGGCTTCTGCTCCGGCGCCGATCTTCTGGATGAACGTATGCGGAACGAAGCCCCGATTCTCTTCGCCGACGCGGCCTCGTTCCTTCTCGGGGTCCAAAAGAAGTTCTCCAATCTGATACTGGAGATGAGGCGGTTGCCGCAACCGATCGTCGCCGCGGTCCGAGGTCCCGCGGCCGGCGGCGGCATGAGCCTGGCCCTGGCCTCGGACGTGGTCATCGCCGCGCCCAGCTCGAAATTCATCGCCTCCTTCATAAACCTTGGCCTGTCGGGAGGAGAATTGGGCACGACCTGGTTCCTGCCCCGCCGGATAGGCTTGGCCCGGGCCTCGGAAATACTGATGACCGGCCGTCCGATCGAGGCGGCCGAGGCCGAGCGAACGGGCCTGATCAACCGTCTGGTCGAGGACGAGGCTCTCCTGGAAACCGCCTTTCAAACCGCCCGGATGATGCTCACTAAAAGCCCCATGGGACTGCGGCAGACCAAGGAGGCCCTCAACCAGAACCTGACCGCGCCTTCCCTGGAGGCGGCCATCGAACTGGAAAACCGCAATCAATCCATTTGCGCCTTCACCGCCGAGTTCAAGGCGGCCATCGAGGCCTTTGTTAAAGGCAAACAAGGGTAATTGCTTATAACCTGAGACCAAAGCGGAGGCTGCGCATGTTTGAGACCAGAGTCACCAGGATGTTGGGTATCAAGTATCCCATCATCGGCGGCACCATGATGTATTTAAGCACTTCCGACTTCGTGGCCGCGATCGCCAACGCCGGCGGCCTGGGCATACTGGCCTCGGCCATTTACCAGTCCCGGGAAGAATTCTCCCAGGCCCTGGATCGGCTGCGCCAACTGACCGACCGGCCTTTCGCCGTCAACCTCAACCTGTTTCCGGCCATGAGGCCGATCGACAACAACGAATATCTGGACGTCCTGATCGAGAAGGGGGTCAAAATCGTCGAGACCAGCGGACACTCCGCGCCGGAGGAACTCCGCGGTCGCTTCAAGAAGGCCGGGCTTATCTGGATGCACAAATGCGTGGGCGTGCGCTATGCGCTCAAGGTCCAAGACCTGGGTGCCGATATCGTCACCGTGGTGGGCTATGAAAACGGCGGCGCCACGGGCAGGCTGGACCTAGGCACGCTGGTCCTGGTGCCCCGGGTCGTGGAAGCGATCAAGCTGCCGGTCATAGGCGGAGGCGGCGTGGCCGACGGCCGCGGCCTGCTGGCCGTGCTGGCCCTGGGCGCGGAAGGCGTGATCATCGGTACGCGCCTATTGCTGACCAGGGAAGCGCCCATACACGAAAACTTGAAAAAGGCCTTGCTCGAGGCCACCGAAATGGACACCATGCTGGTCATGCGTTCCATCGGCGCCACCCACCGGGTCTGGGCCAACGCCGCGGCCAAGAATTGCGGCGAAGTCGAGGCCAGGGGCGGCTCGTTGGAGGAAGTATTGAAAGTCGTGGCCGGCGTCAAGTCCAAGGAGATGTTCGATCACGGTAACGTGGACAGCGGTATTATATCATGCGGTCAAGGCGTGGGCTTGGCCCACGACATCCCCACGGTCAAGGAGTTATTCGACCGGATAATGAATGAAGCGGGGGAAAGGCTGAAAAAAATGGCGGCCTGACGCCCCCCGAGGCGGGCCGGCCCGAGGTACCGGCCTCGACGTACCGCCCCGGTCAGTACTTCCGCCTGTTAATCCTGCCGGCGCACCTTGAGCGTGACGGCCACCTGCCGGTCCGGACATTCGAGGACCACTTCCTCCTCCGACCAGGGATATCGGCCGCCGAACTGCAAGACGCTCAGGCTGGGGAAAATATCGTGATAAAAAAAGCCGCACAGACCGCCCGTGTCCCAGCAGCCCAGCAGAATCCTGTCCCCGACCTTGTGCCCGGCGCTGCACTCGCCCTTCATGGAAACGACCTCGGCCACCAAATGTTTGAATCCCGCGTCTTGCCTGGCCATCTTGATCCTCCTCCCTCTTTTCAGGTTTGATCGGCCTCTTCCGGCTTCTCGCCTACCCTGGCCAAAAACGCCTGGCGACGGTCCCGGCTCCACCTGGAGCAGAAAGCGGGCCTCAACGACCAGACTCGCTTGGAGCATAATGAACAAGTCGGTTCGCAGGCCACTATGGCGCCCGGCGCCGATCCCTGGGCCTTCCTGGGCCAGAGTGGATCAGCCAGCAGGACCCGGGCCAAACCGATGAGGTCGGCCTGGCCTTCCCGCAGGATTCGCTCGGCCGTCGCCGGTGATTGAATGCGTCCGGCGGCGGCGACGGGTAGACCGGGAACGTTCTTTTTTATCTCCGCGGCAAAGGAGACCATATAGCCTTCATTTCTCTCCAGAGCCAGATACTCGGGCAAGAAAAAGGAATCATAAGTCCCGACCATGACCGACAGGTAAGCCAAATCCTTCCGCGCCAGGTGTTCGGCCAGTATTCCGGTCTCGGCCACTTTCAGCCCATCGGGAAGCAATTCATCGGCCAAGAAACGATAACCTATCGGATAATCAGGGCCCACTTCGGCTCTGACCGCGTCTATAACTTCCAGCGGAAACCGCATCCGGTTTGCCAATGACCCACCATATTCATCCTGCCGCTTGTTGGTCCGAGGAGAAAGGAATTGCACCAGCAGGTAACCGGTGCCGCCGTGAATCTCGACTCCGTCAAAGCCAGCCGCCTTTACTCGGCCGGAAGCGGAGGCATAGGCTTTTATCATCCGGTCAACGTCCGCCTTGTTCATTTCCTGCGGCGGGCCGAAACCGGCGTCAACGGGCGAAGGCGCTATTCTTTCCGGGGGAAAGGCGTATCGGCCGGTATGATTGAGCTGTAGAACAGCCCAGGCCCCTTCGGCCTTGATAACGCGGGCCAGATCGGCCAGGCCGGGGATGAACTGGTCGTCGTCCGCCCTCAAGGTGAACGGCGAGCCCAGGCCCGTGGGGTCCACGGCCGCGTTCTCGACCACCACCAGGGCCACGCCGGAGGCGGCCATTTCCCGGTAATGATCCAGGACCAAAGGGTTCACCTTCCCGTCCGGGCCGGCGTAGCCCACATAGAATGGAGCCATGAAAAGCCTGTTCTTGAGCTTAAGCCCTTTCAGTTCCAGAGAACTGAACAACATTTCGGCCGCGGCCATGGGGTCCTCCTTTCAAAATGACGGCGCTGGAAACGGTTCGGGAGAAAAGGCGGTCGCCCGGCCTCTTTTCTCGGCAACCTCGGGCTTGCAGGATTTCAGCCAGGGCTTGCTTTCGCAGGTCATAAATCACCTCCGCCTGAGTATTAGGTCGCGCTTCGAGTTTATCCTCGAAGCTGATGATATCAGAAAGGGGGAAACGAAGAAAAGCGGTTAACGAGAACAACATCAAGTCGTCAACCAGGGTGGCGACATATCGTTTTCGGGAAAAAATGTGGAGGGCGCGGGACTCCGCCAACCGGAGTCCCGCCTGAAGAGGGTTCTGGTTACAGACCCATGAACCTGGCCGCCACCACTTTCATTATTTCGTTGGTGCCGGCGAAAATGGACATGACCCGCACGTCCCGCCAGGCGCGGGCAATGGGATATTCCTCGCAATAGCCATAGCCTCCGAAAAGCTGGAGGCAGCCGTCGGCCACGCGTTTGGCCATTTCCGTGGTCCAGTATTTGGCCATCGAGACCTCGACGACCACGTTCTTGTGTTCCATGTGGTCGGCGATAAGCTTCTCGACAAAGGTTCGACCCAGCTTGGACTCGGTGGCCATTTCCACGATCCTGAACTGGGTGTTCTGGAATTTCGAGATAGGCTTGCCGAAAGCGGTCCTTTCCTTGACGTATTGGATGGTGTATTCGAGTATGCGTTCGGACGCGCAGACCGCGCCGATGGAGCAGACCAGTCGCTCCTGCTGGAGTTTCTCCATCAACATGTAAAAGCCTTGGCCCTTCTGGCCCAGACGGTTGGCGATTGGAACCCGGCAGTCGGTGAAGTAGAGTTCGGCCGTGTCCTGGCTGTGCCAGCCGATTTTCTTGATCTTCTTGCCTTTCTCGAAGCCGGGCGTCCCGGCTTCCACCACGTACAGGTCAACCGACCGGTGGGGGTCGGAGACGTCCGGGTCCTTGGCCGCCACCACGCACAGATCGCAGAGCAGGCCGTTGCTGATAAAAGTCTTCTGGCCGTTGATGACGACGTGGTCGCCGTCCTCCTTGGCCGTGGTTTTCATGCCGGCCAGGTCCGAGCCGGCGTTGGGTTCGGTCATGGCTACGGCCGTGATCAAGTCTCCGGAAACACAGCCGGGCGCATACTTCTTCTTAAGCTCTTCCGAACCGTAGGCCAGGAGATAGGGCACCACGATATCACTGTGCAGGGGCACGGCCAGACCGCAGAATCCGGTCCTGGTGATTTCCTCCTGCAGAATGACCGAGTAGAGCCAGTCCGCGCCCATACCGCCATATTCCTCGGGCACGTCCATGCACAGGAAGCCTTGCTCGCCCATCTTCTTCCATATGGCTCGGGGGACGATGCCCGCCTCCTCCCACTCTTCGACGTGGGGGGTGACTTCCTTTTCGAAGAATTTACGGATCGTCTCCCGGAATATCTTGTGCTCCTCCGTGTATTTCAGTATCTCCATCCTCATTCCTCCGCCCGCTCGGTTTTGAGGTCAACTGGATAATTGTTGCCCCGCCCGTCGAAAAAAATGAGTCTTCTGGCTTGGGTCCAGCGGTCCTCGTCCATGGCGCAATAAAAGGCGATGGTGACCCGGGGTTCGATCACCTGATCTCCGTGGGGCATCAAGGTTTCGATACTCCCGGACCAGGACTCGCCTTCCAGATGGAAGCGGCTGGGCACCGTCACCGGTTCGTCGCCCTCGTTGGTAAGCAGTATTTCCAGGTTCTGGTCAAAGGCCCTGGTCCCACAGCAGGTCTTGAAGGCGAAGATATCCGCCACCGGTGAATTCATTATGGTTTTGATGGCCAGCATGGCCGTCCGTCAGTTCCCCAAGCGCCCGACTATGGAAATGGCGCAGACGTTCATGGCCGGGAAGCCGCCCAGGTTGTGGGTCAGTCCGAAGCGGGGGCTTTCGAGCTGCCGGTCGCCGGCCCGGCCCAGGAGTTGGAGGTACATCTCGTAGATCATCCTCAGCCCCGAGGCGCCGATGGGATGGCCGAAGCATTTGAGCCCGCCGTCAATCTGGGTGGGTATCTTGCCGTCCCGATTGTACTTACCGTCCAAGACCTCTTTCCAGGCCTGACCTCGCTCGGAAACGTGCAGGTCTTCGTACGTGACCAGTTCGGTTATGGAGAAGCAGTCGTGCAGCTCCATCATGCTCAGTTCTTCCTTGGGATTGGTTATGCCGGCTTCTTTATAGGCCTTGGTGCTGCACAGGGACGTGGTGGCGAAGTTGCAGCCTTCCCAGGAGTTGAAGCCCATCTCTTCGCCGCTGGACAGGGCCAGTTGCAGGGCCTTGACCGTTACCGGATTCTCGATGCCCAGTTCGCGGGCTTTTTCCACGGTGGTCACGATGGCGCAGGCCGAACCGTCGCTGACGCCGCAGCAATCGAAGAGCCCTAGAGGATGCGCGATGATGGGCGCGGCCATCACCTGGTCGATCGAGACGGCCTTGCGCAGGTGGGCCTTGGGATTGATGGCGCCGTTGGCGTGGCTCTTGACCGAAACCTGGGCCATGGCCCTCTTCAAGTCCTGATCGGCCACGCCGTATTTGGCCGCGTAGGCCGAAGCCAGTTGGGCAAAGGCGCCCGGCGCGGTCAGGTTGGGCCACCAGAGAAAAGGCAGGGTCCCGGCGCCGGAACCGAAACTCGGCAGGCCGCCGTACCCGGTATCCTTTAGTTTCTCCGCGCCCAAGGCCAGGCAGAAGTCGTAGGCGCCCGCGGCCACGGCGTAGACCGCGCCGCGGAAAGCTTCGGTGCCGGTGGCGCAGAAGTTCTCGACCCTGGTGACCGGGATGAAAGGCGTTCGCAAGGTAGTGGACAACGGCAAGGCCGCCTTGCCCACGTTCACCTCGATCATGCAGGAGCCGAACCAGGCCGCCTCGATCAGCTTGGGATCGATCTTGGCGTCCTCGATAGCCTCGTTATAAGCTTCGACCATGAGTTCTTCCTCGCCCACGTCCCAGCGTTCACCGAAACGGGAGCAGCCCATGCCGATTATCGCGACTTTGTCCTTGATTCCCGTAGCCATATTATTTCCTCCTCCCTCCCGGACCGGCCGGTCTATCCGGCCGCCCGGGCACGATCGAGAGTGTTATTTTTTCATTTTAAACAATTTTTCCAAGAGTTGTGACTTCATCACGTCGCCGCCGATCTTGAGCTTGCCGCCGGTGAACAGGCTCATGGCCGCCACCTGGCCGGTCATCATCTTCACGAAGTCGTCCGCCGCGACTGACAGCGTGCAGTTCGGACTGGCCGGAGCCCCTTCCTTGAGTTCGCACTTGCCGTCCTTGATGGTCAGGGTCCATTCCCCGCCGCCGGCGCCGGCCAGGTTGAAGCCGAAGACCACGTCCACGCCGCCGGCCTTGTCCGCCTGGAAGGCGCCGGGCAAGCCCTCCATTATGGATTTGGCCGTGGGGCCGGCCGCGGCGGCCGCCGGGGTCTCGGCCTTGGGTTTGAAGGCCTCCATCATGGGCGTGAAGGAAGCCACCGCGTTGTGCAGTTCGACGCCGCCCTTGATCTCGTTGACGGCGGTGAATTTCTTGTGAATCTCTTCCAGCGCCGGTGGCGTCGTCCCGTCGCCCACCACCGCGCCCGGACCGGTCAGCACCGCGGCCCGGTTGAAATAGCCCATACCCGCGTTGAAGATCATACCGCTTTCGCCGCAACGATCGGAGGAGAGGTACAGCACCATGGGCGCCACGAACTCGGGTTTGAGCTTGGCCAGCATGTCCGGCGGCAGGATATCCTCGGTCAGACGGGTGGCCGCCACCGGCGCGATGGTGTTCACCTTGATGTTGAACTTGTCGCTCTCGAGCTTGAGCGTGTTCATGAACCCGATCAAACCCATCTTGGCCGCCGAATAGTTGGTCTGGCCGAAGTTGCCATACAGACCCGCGGCCGACGTGGTCATGACTATCCGCCCGTAACCGGCCTCCCTCATCTTGATGAAGGCCGGACGGGTCACGTTGTACGCCCCCTTCAAATGCACGTCCATGATCGCGTCCCAATTCTCCGGCTCCATCTTCACCATGGTCTTGTCCCGCAGAATGCCGGCGTTGTTGATCAGGACGTCCACCCGTCCGAAGGCCTTGACCGCCGTGTCCACTATGGCCTGGCCGCCCGCGGCCGTGGCCACGCTGTTGTAATTGGCCACCGCCTCGCCGCCCAGGGCCTTGATCTCCTCGACCACCTTGTCCGCGGCCGAGGTCGAGGCCCCGGTGCCGTCCCGCGCGCCGCCCAGGTCGTTGACCACTATCTTGGCCCCGCGCTTGCCCAACTCCAGGGCGTAGGCCCGGCCCAGGCCGGCCCCGGCCCCGGTCACGATGGCCACCCGGCCGTCAAAGCGGATTTCCGCGGCCGCCTTGGCCTTTTCCTTGGGCAGGGGCAGAGGCACGGCCTTCCAGAAATAGCCGGTGAAGCCGCGCTGCGTGTCGTCGTATCTCTTGCGGAAGCTCATCACCACCGGCTGGTCGACCTTCACGTCGTTCAGTTCGCAATCGGTGAAGTCGGCGATGAACCGGCCGCCGCCCTCGAACTGGACCATGCCGTAGACGTGGGGCGGGTCCACCGAGACGGCCAGCATGTCGCCGGTGAAGGTCTTGACCACGGCCGGTACGTCGGAGAATTCATAGGGTTCCTGGGCATCCACCGCGCCGCACTCAGGGTTGACGCAGACGCGCTGGCGGGGGTACTGGGGGGTGCCGCACTTGCTGCACTTGCCGCCCACCAGGCCTATGATCATATCCCGTTTGCGGTACAGCACGCTCATCGGCGTCTGGACGTTCATTTCGGCCCGGATGCCCATTTCCGGATCAATGAGTTCCCGAAACTTAAGGAACTTTAAATAATTATCTATGGTCTTCTTCTTGGCCAGGGAACCGGCGACGCCGACCCTCTCCGGTAATTGTTTGATGGCGTCGGTAACGCGGAAATAAAGGGCGTCGCAGCCCTGGCCGAAACTGGCCAGCAGAATGCGGTCGCCGGGCTTGGCCGCCTGCAAGGTCCGCGCGAACATCACCAGGGGATGGGCCGCGCCGGTCTCGCCGCAGACCTCGTGCATGTTGTCGGCCAGCTTGTCCGCGCCGGCGCCCAACTTCTTGGCGATGTTGCGGTGTTCGGCCTGGAAGAAGCAGGGGAAGACCAGCTTGTCCACGTCCTTCATGGTTATATTGAGCTTCTGGAACAAGCCGGCCACGGCTTCGGGTATGATCTTGCTGTAGCCTTCGTCGCGGACCCAGCGCTCCTCCCAGGTATAATCGAATTCCTTGCCCGTGCCGCGATAGTGGTCGGCGAAGTCCTTGGTCACGGTGTAGGAACCGAGGAACTCGGCGATGACGTTCTCGCCGCCCACCAGCACCGAAGCGGCGCCGTCGCCGAACCACATCTCGTAGAAGGAGGCGGGTCGGGTCATCCGCTTGTCCGCGGCCGCGACCAGGACCGACTTTTTGTCGCCGCTCTTCACCGCGCTCAGGGCCTGCAACAAGGCCGTGGCGCCGGCCCGCAGCGACGAGGTGAAGTCAGCCGCGTCCAGGTTGTCTTGGAGGTTGAGGGCCGTTTTGACTATGCCGGCGTTGAGCCGGTCGGCGAAAGGCAAGGTGGTCGAGCCGAGGTACAAGGCGTCCACCTTGGCTTTGTCCAGGCCTTTTAAGCAATCCTTGGCCGCGGTCACGGCCATGGTCAGGCTGTCTTCGTCATAATTGCAGAAGCTGCGTTCGCCTTGAGCCACGGCGATGAGAGCCGGGGCAAACCAGCCCAGGCCCTGGTATATGGACATGCGGCCGATGCGCAGCCTGGGGATATATCCGCCGTAGGATGTTACACCGATCATGGGTAGACCCTCCTGATTAACGTTTGAAAAGTTTCTCGAGGAGTTGGGACTTCATGACGTCGCCGCCGATCTTGAGCTTGCCGCTGGTGAACAGGCTCATGGCCTTCACCTGACCGGTCATCATCTTCACGAAGTCGTCCGCCCCGACGGCCAGCGTGCAGTTCGGACCGGCCGGAGCCCCTGCCTTGAGGTCGCATTTGCCGTCCTTGATGGCCAGGGTCCATTCCCCGCCGCCGGCGCCGGTCAGGTTGAAGCCGAAGACCACCTCCACGCCGCCGGCCTTGTCCGCCTGGAAAGCTCCGGGCAGGCCTTCCATGATGGCTTTAGCCGTCGGCGCGGCGCCGGCCGCCGGGGTCTCCGCCTGTTTCTTGGGGCTGAAGGCCTCGATCATGGGGGTGAAAGCCGCCGTGGCGTTCGGAAATTCGGCCGCGCCTTGCAGGCTCTTGATCTTGTCCATGGCCGCCGCCACTTCCTCGACGCTGGGTGGGGTCGTCCCGTCGCCCACCACCACGCCCGGGCCGGTCAGGATGGCCGCCCGGTTGAAGTAGCCCAGACCGGCGTTGTAGACGGCGCCGGAGACCGGGCACTGTTCGGAGCTGAGATACAGCGCCAGGGGCGCCACGAACTCGGGTTTGAGCTTGGCGAACATTTCCGGCGGCAGGACGTCCTCGGTCAATCGCGTGGCCGCCACCGGCGCGATGGTGTTCACCTTGATGTTGAACTTGTCGCCCTCGAGCTTGAGCGTGTTCATGAACCCGATCAAACCCATCTTGGCCGCCGAATAGTTGGTCTGGCCGAAGTTGCCATACAGACCCGCGGCCGACGTGGTCATGACTATCCGCCCGTAGCCGGCCTCCCTCATCTTGATGAAGGCCGGACGGGTCACGTTGTACGCCCCCTTCAGATGCACGTCCATGATCGCGTCCCAATTCTCCGGCTCCATCTTCACCATGGTCTTGTCCCGCAGAATGCCGGCGTTGTTGATCAGGACGTCCACCCGTCCGAAGGCCTTGACCGCCGTGTCCACTATGGCCTGGCCGCCCGCGGCCGTGGCCACGCTGTCGTAATTGGCCACCGCCTCGCCGCCCAGGGCCTTGATCTCCTCGACCACCTTATCCGCGGCCGAGGTCGAGGCCCCGGTGCCGTCCCGCGCGCCGCCCAGGTCGTTGACCACTATCTTGGCCCCGCGCTTGCCCAACTCCAGGGCGTAGGTCCGGCCCAGGCCGGCCCCGGCCCCGGTCACGATGGCCACCCGGCCGTCAAAGTTGATGGCGCCCAGCCTGGCCCGGCGCTCCAGTTCGGCCTTGCTCAGCCATTCCACGATGCCCCGGTCCAGGATAAGGTCTTTGGTTTCGGCGTTGATGACCCGGAACAAGGCCCGTCCGTCCTCCACCTTCCAGATTTGAGTGACGATGGGTTGGCCGGGATAGAGGGGCTTGGAAAAACGGACCCGGAAACGGGTCATCCGTTCGGGCTCGCCGGGGAAGAGATGCTTGATCACGGCCCGGCAGGCGAAACCATGGGTGCAGAGTCCGTGCATGATCGGCATCTGAAAACCGCTGGCCTTGGCGAAATCCGGGTCCACGTGCAAGGCGAAATAGTCGCCGGACAGGCGATAGAGCAGGGGTTGGCCCAGGGTGGGGCCGGCCTTTTCCTCGAAGTCCGGCGCTCTCTCCGGAAACTCGACCGCCTCGGCCGGACCGGGGTCGCCGCCGAAACCGCCGTCCAGACGGCAGAACAGCTTGATGAAATTTTTATAAAGCTTCTGGCCGTTGGAATGATAGGAGTCGGCTTCGGCCACCACTAGGGCGCCCTTGCCCTGGCCCTTGTCGTACATGTTGGTGATGGTCAGGGAGGTGGATATGGTGCCTTCCGTGGGAATGGGATTGTAGAAAATGGTGTCCTGTTCCCCGTGGAGAATCCCGGCCAGGTTGGCGTTGGTGGCCACGGCCGCTTCGCTGAACACGCCGTAAATGGTCGTGACGGCGAAGCTGGGGACTACCTTGAGGCGGTTTTCGTACACGTAGTCGAGTTCGTCGAAGCCGGCCCCCACGCCCAAGGCGTAAAGAATAACGTCCTTGAAGTTATACTCCGCCTTGTAGGGACCGAACTTTTTCCCGATGGCTTGCAGGTTCAGGGCCATCCCGGTTCCTCCTTTTAAGGTTGTTGGTTTTCGTTCGCCGCCACTTGGCCCAGGCGCGCTTAGGCACTGAAGCCGCCGGCGATTGACAATAAATCGCCGGCCTTTCGTGCCGGGCCGTTTTCAGTCCGATATCCGGCCAGCCGGCCGGGCGGCGCCGGCTCTAGTCGTCGCCGGCCGGCTTCGAACTCTTCGGCCCGGCCAGGATTTTCGATTTCGGGTCCGATTTCCTGTTCCGGCCCCCGCCGGCCGCCCGTTTTCGTCCGGAACCGGCAAAGGCTGGTATCAAAACGGTCTTAAGCGTTTCCTTGACCAAAGGTATATATTCCGCCCGGGTCAGATGGAGCATGGAACGGAAGAAGTCCTCGCCCGAGACGAAATTGTGAATGGAGTTCATGATGGCCAGCACCTGCATTTCCGCCGGTTTGGTGACTTCACCGTCCCGTCCGGCCAGGCCCATGGAACGGGCGACGTCGGTGATGAATTCAGGCACCCGGTAGTCCCATTCCATCTCCTGGCGGGTCTTGCTGAAGTAGCGGAGCAGGATCAGGTTGGAGACCTCGGGATGATCGAAGAGATAGCCGGCGGTCAGGTCGATGGAGATGCTTAAACGCTCGTCCAGAGGCCGGCCGTGGATGACCTTTTCCACCTGGCGCAGGAGCTGGCGCAGGTCCTCGGTGATATCGAAGACCACGGCTTCGTACAAGTCGCTCTTCTCGCCCCAGTGGTAATAGAGCGTGGAGATATCCACGCCCACTTCCTTGGCGATGACGCGGGTGGTGGCGCCGTGATAGCCGTATTGGCCGAAGACGCGCCGGGCCGCGGCCAGGATTCTGGCCTTCATGGAGTCCGGGTCCTGGCGGGCCTTTTCCAGGGCGGTAGGCAGGGCGTCCTCCCATCGAGTTTTCAAATTATTGTTTCCAACATTTGATGGAATACATGAGGAAGTTAAACAAGTCAAGGAAAAAATGCCGCGGATGAAGGCCCCGTCAGCCCCAGCCCAGTTTGGTCCGCAGAATCTCGAAGTAGCTCTTGTAAGGGTTTTTGATCAAAACGATCTGATTGCGGGAGCGCCGGACCGTGATCCTGTCTTCCGGGCTCAGGGGACAGGAAACCTGGCCGTCCGAGGTCAGAAGCACGTCCGAGGCCTGGGGGTCAATGGCGATCTCGATGACCGCGACCCGCGGCAGGATGAGCGGCCGGTTGCTCAAGGTGAACGGGCAGATGGGAGTCAGGATGATCAGTTCCTGGGTCGGATGCACGATCGGCCCGCCGGCGGCCAGGTTGTATGCCGTGGACCCGGTGGGGGTGGAGATGATCAGACCGTCGGCCCGGTACGTGGTCAGGTCGGCGCCGTCAACCTTGACCGTCAGGTCCAGGATGCGGGCCAGGGCGCCCTTGTTGATAACCGCGTCATTGAGCACGGTGTGGCTGGTTATAACCTCGCCGTCGCGAATGACCTCGGCGGACAGGGTCATCCTGGACTCGGCTTGATAGCTGCCGGCCAGAACCTGTTCCAGGGCCGGCCGCAGGTTGACCAGGCTGACTTCGGTCAGAAAACCCAGACCGCCCATGTTCACGCCCAGGAGAGGCACGCCCGTCACGCCGAAGGTCCGGGCCGCGTAGAGAAGCGTGCCGTCCCCCCCTAGGACCACTATCAGGTCCACCGGTCCGAAATCCGGAGGTTGGACCGGTCCCCGGGACCAGACCGCCAGGGGCCGGTCCACGTGGACTTCGAGGCCGCGCTGTTGCAGCCATTGTCTGAGGTCTTCGGCCGCGGCGACGGCCCGTGGATCGTTTTTCACCACCAGGATAATATTTTTCATGACGGAACCATAGCCGAGGGCCGGCCGGCGGGCAAGGAAAAACGCGGCGCCTGCCCGGGCCGGCCGTTTCCTTGACACCTAGACCGGCCTGTGCTATGGACTGTCGCATTTGTTTGGGGACGCCCGGTCATGATATTGAAGATCAACCCCGATAACCCTCAATCACGACTTATAAACCGAGTGGTCGAGGTCCTGTTGCAGGGAGGAGTGATAGCCTATCCGACGGACACCCAGTACGGGATCGGCTGCGACTTGTATCAGAAGCGCGCCATTGAAAAGATATACCGGCTCAAGAAACGCAATCCCAAGCAGCCCTTCAGTTTTATCTGTTCGGACTTGACCACCATCGCCGAATACGCCAAGGTATCCAATTACGCGTACAAGACCATGCGGCGTCTTCTGCCCGGACCTTACACGTTCATTCTCGATGGCACGCGACTGGTGCCCAAGATCATGCTTACTCCGAGAAAGGAAGCCGGCATAAGGGTCCCCGGCCACAATATCCCTCTGGCCATCGTCAAACAACTCGGCCACCCCATCATCAACACTTCGGCCGCCACCGAGGCCGGCGAAGCCATCCGTGATCCGGAAGACATCCAGACCATCTTCAAGGGTTCGATCGACCTGGTGATTGACGGCGGCCCGGTCCCCGGCGTGCCTTCCAGCGTGGTCTCGCTCATCGGCGACGCGCCCGCCGTTATCCGCGAGGGACTGGGCGACACGTCGGTCTTTTGAATTCAGGCCTGAAAACTGAAGCCGTCCCGCCCGGGACGGGATACCTATTATCCGTCATCCGTGTTTGTTGTTATCATCGGATATAGTCGCCGCCGGGACTCAGGCCGCGGTTCTTTCCGGTGTAAGTTCCAGGTAGAGCAGCGTTCCGCCGACCACGGCCAGGGAGATGAAGGCCAGGTTGAAGATCGGGACCAGGAAACCCAATAAGACTCCCAGCCCATAGCCGAAGGCCGCCCGGCTGTTTTTCTTCAGGAAGCCAAGCTTGCCCCCGAACCTGTACCCGTGCCGGGCCAGAGGGTAGTCGAGGTAATTAAGGCCCAGCCACATGACCGTCAACAAGAAGCCCAGGACGGTGTACAAGACCTGACCGACGACGGGGATAAAGTTGAGGACGAGGATCACCGCCAAGGCGGCCAGATAGAAGACTATCTTCTTGAGTTCCTCGACCGCGGTCCGACCCGCCTCCTTCAATACGGCCAGGAAAGAAAAAGGAGCTTCGGGGCGGCCGGTGACTATCACCTCGGTCCTGGCCGACAAGGCGTCGTTGAAGGGAGAGGCGATGATGTTGGCCAGGGGGGTGAAGACCAGGACGATCACCGCCAGCAGAAACAGGACCATTAGAACCGGTAGGACATAGGACAGGATCACCCAGTACCAGGCCTGGGATTTCGGCAACATTTCCGCCAGCCAACGGAGGAAAGACCCTAGACTCAAATAAAAGATCGCGGCCAGGAGAACGGTGTTGATGAGTATGGGCAGGACGGCCAGGGAAATGAGCCGGGGATGCCGGAGCAGGAAACGGGCGCCCCTAAGGGGGGCCATGAAGCCACCCGCCAGCCCAGGCCGGCCGGACCGGGGCGAGGCTTGGAGTTGAACCTCATCGGGCATTGAGACGCTCCTTCATCTCCCGCGCGGCCCGGAATAGAACGCCCTGCCTGGGGCCGAGGCTGACTTTCTCGCCCGTGCCGGGATTGCGGGCCTGGCGAGAGGCGTAACGACGCCGCCGGAAAGAACCGAATCCCCGCAGTTCGATCTCCCCCCCTTCCAACAAGACCTTGGTCATGGCGGCGAAGATCAGTCGGACCATCCGGTCAACGTCCTTGACCTGCAGGTCCGACTGCCGGCGGGCGACGGTGGCGATGAGTTCACGCTTGAGCATATCTTCCTCTCGGGCCGGCGGTCAAGACGACCGGCCGGTTCATGTCGACGGAGGTCCTGACCGGGAGATGGCGGATGGGTTTATTGCCCCGGCAGGTAAAGGTACTGAAAAGTCAAAGGCAGGCCGAGGTCCGGCCAACCGGCGATGGTCACCTTGCCGCTTAGGAGTTCCTTCCACCAGGATTCTTTCCGCGGCGGATAGATCAGGCGCGGCCGGCCGGTCAAGCCCGCCGTCTTTTGGGTCAGGTCCAGCGCGTCCTCGAAATTGCCCAGGTCATCCACCAGCCCCAGCTTTTTCGCTTCCTCGCCGGAGATAATGCGGCCGTCGGCCAGGGCTTTGATCTTTTCCAAGGGCAAACCTCTGCCCTGGGCCAGGTCCCGGATGAACTGCTGGTGCAATTGTTCGACGATCCCTTGCAGCAAGGCCTTTTCCTCTTCGGTCATGGTCCGGAAAGCCGAACCGGCGTCCTTGAACCGACCGCTTTTAATGACGACCGGGCTGAGCCCGACTTTGTTTAAAAGCTGTTCGATATTGACCATCTGCATGATCACGCCGATACTCCCGGTTACGGTGCCGGGATTGGCTATTATCTTATCCGCCGCCGAGGCCACGTACAGACCGCCGGAAGCGGCCAGGGAACCCATCGAGGCGATGATCTTCTTTTCCTGCCTGGTTCTCAGAATCTCGCGGTAGATTTCCTGGGTGGCCGCCACGCCGCCGCCCGGTGAATTCACCCGGAGAATGACGGCTTTGACTTTTTTATCCCGCCGGAAGCGGGCCAAGGTCTCTACCACCGGTCCTGATTCGGAGATGACGCCTTCGATCTTGACCACGCCTATCCCTTCGCCCAGAGGGGACCAGCCGTCGCGGCCGAAGAAAAAGTACAGGCCGACCAGGACGCCGCCCAAGGCCGCCGATACGCCCAATATCACCAGAAGGATGACCAAGCAGGATTTCCGGCCGGAGCCCTTTCCGGACTCGCGGCTGGAATCGAAAGTAAACTCGTTGGTCACTACCGGTTTTCTATCCGCGGGGTGAAGGGAGAAAAGAATAGACCGCCGCCGTCCTCATTCCGCCCCCGTCAAGCCGACGGCTCAGTCATCGTCCTCGGCGTCGGATTCCTCCTGATCGTCCTTGCCCATTCCAAACGAGTTCGTCTCCTCCTGGGCGGCCGCCCGGTTCAAAGCCTGCTGCAATTGCTCGCCCAGCGTGGAAGTTCCACCGCCGGACCGGGAGTCAACGTAGTCCTTGTAGTAGGCCTGCTCTTCGTCTTTCTTCATCCGTTTTATGCTCAGGCCGATTTTGCGATCCTGGACGCTGACGTTTATGACCTTGGCCGAGATCACGTCGCCCAGGCTGTAAAGCTCCCGCAGGGATTTGCCCTTGTGCCGCCCGACTTCGGAAACGTGCACCAGACCTTCTATCCCCTCTTCCAATTCCACGAAAAGGCCGAAATCGGTGATATTGGTCACCGTGCCCGTCACTCGCGAACCCACGGGGTAGCGCTGGGGCACCGTGGCCCAGGGGTCGGGTTCGGTTTGTTTGATCCCCAGGGAAAATCGTTCCTGATCCTTCTCGATATTGAGGACCACGGCCCGCACCGAATCCCCTTTCTTGTAAATTTCGGAAGGGTGTTTGTAGCGTTTGGTCCAACTGATGTCCGAAATATGGACCAGGCCGTCTATACCCTCGTCAATGCCGATGAAAATGCCGAAATCGGTGATATTCTTGATCTTGCCCTCGATGGTCGTGCCCACCGGGTATTTCTCGGCCACTACGTCCCACGGATTGGGCTCCACCTGTTTCATGCCCAGGGATATCCGCTTATGGTGGGAATCAATGTTCAGGACCACGCATTCCACCACGTCGCCCACGTTCAGAACCTTGCTGGGGTTTCTGATCTTGCGGGTCCAGGACATTTCGGAGACGTGGATCAGTCCCTCGATGCCGGGCGCGACTTCGATAAAAGCGCCGTAGTCGGCCAGGGAAACGACCTTACCCTTGATCCGCATTCCGATCGGGAAGTTTTTCTCGGCTTCGGTCCAGGGATCGGCCGTCATCTGTTTTATGCCCAACGAAACCCGCTCGCGCGATCGGTCAAAATGAAGCACCTTGACTTTTATCTTGTCACCCACGTTGAACAGTTCGGAAGGATGCCCCACCCGGCCCCAGGACATGTCGGTGATGTGCAGCAAACCGTCAATGCCACCCAAGTCGACGAAAACGCCGTAGTCGGTCAGATTCTTGACCACGCCCTCGGATATGGAGCCTTCCTGGAGGCTTTCCATGGTCTGGGTTTTCATGGCCGTCCGGGCGACTTCGAGCAAGGCCCGGCGGGACAGGACCACGTTGCCCCGGCGTTTGTTGTACTTCAGAATCTTGAACTCGAAGGTCTTCCCCACCAGGGCTTCCAGGTTCTTGACCGGCCGCAGGTCCACCTGGGACCCGGGCAGAAAGGCGGGAACACCTATATCCACGGACAGGCCGCCCTTGACCCTGGCCGTGACCAGACCGGATATGAGCCCGTCCTCGTTGTAAATGCGGCTGATATCCTCCCAGACTTTGATCTTGGCCGCCTTTTCCTTGGAAAGGATTATGTCGCCGTCTTCGTCGTCCCAGCGCACCAGGAGGGCTTCCACTACGTCGCCCACGCCGACATGCGGGTTGCCTTCCCGGTCAAGAAATTCATGAATGGGTATCCGGCCCTCGGACTTGGAGCCGATATCGACCATGACGAATTCCTTATCCACGTGAACCACGTGCCCTTTGAGGACTTCACCCTCGTGTAGGCTCTTGAAGCTCTCCTCGTAGAGCTGATCCAGTTCCGACTCGCCTGCGCTGGCGCCGGCAGGTTCTTGATTCTGTCTTTCCAAGTTTTCCATGTTTTCCACGTTATCCATTTTTACCAGGACCCCCCGCTACACCGTCCACCTTCGGCCCGCCGGCCGTCTGTCCACCCGCTATCCGTCCGGATGAGGAACGGCTTTAGACTGATGTCAAAATTTTCTTTTAGCAGCTTCTTCATATTGAATCAACCCTTAATTTTCAATGAATTTTTAAGTCCGGCCAGAACCGGCCCTGACCTGGGCCAGCATCCTCGCCAGCACCTCCGCCACTTCCAGGCCGGTCGAATCCAAATGGATGGCGTCCTCCGCGGGCCGCAACGGGGCGAGGGATCGGGTGGAGTCGTTGGCGTCCCGTTGGGCCATTTCTTTTTCGACCTCGCCGGCCTCCATCCTGACGCCCTGGCTTTCCAGTTCCCGGGCCCTTCTTCCGGCCCTTTCCTCGAGGGAGGCTTCCAGGAAGAACTTGAAACGGGCTTCGGGAAAAACCACCGTGCCCATGTCCCGGCCCTCGACCACGATCCGGTCCCGAACGCCCAGAAGGCGTTGGAGCCTCACCATCTCGCGCCTCACCACCGGCCAGACGGAAACACGGGAAGCCAGGGAGCTTACGTGAGGCCGACGAATGGCTTCGGTGACCTCCCGGCCGGACAGGAAAACCCGGGTGGCTTCATTCCCCGGTTCCACGGTCAGGTCTAATCCGGACAGTATACGGGCCACGGCCGCTTCATCGGCCGGATCGGCCCCGGCTTCGCCCACGGCCAGACCAACCGCCCGATACATGGCGCCGGTATCCAGGTAAGTCCAGCCTAGGGAGCGCGCCAAGGCCCGGGCCAAGGTGGTCTTGCCGGCGCCGGCCGGGCCGTCAATGGTTATTATATCCCGGCCGCCGCCCATGAAGCTAAAAGCGGTCCAGGACCTTCTTCAAGGCTTCGATCAACCGGGCGTTCTCTTCCGGCAGGCCGGCGTTGACCCGGATGAACCTGTCCAGACCATAGCTGTCCAGGGAACGCACGATCACCCCCAGGCGAAGGAGGGCCTGGCTGATCTCCCGGACCGGCCGGTCCAGTTCGATCAGCAGGAAATTGGTCTGGGTCGGGTAGACCTTGAGGCCCAACTTCTCCAACTCCGGTTTCAACCAGTTCAGTCCGGACCAGACGATCGTCCGGGTCTTTTGATAGAACTCCTGGTCGTCCAGAGCGGCCAGGGCCCCCACCTGGGCCAGGGTATTGACGTTGAACGGCTGGCGCACCCGGTCCAGATAATCCACCAACTCCCGGTGGGCCAGGCCGAAACCCACCCGCAGGCCGGCCAGGCCGTAGGCTTTGGAAAAAGTGCGCAGTATCACCACCGGCCGGTCGCTTTGGATCAAGGTCCGGGGATCGAGCAGTTCGCCGTCACGGACGAAATCCACATAGGCCTCGTCCAGAACCACGATCACGCCCGCCGGCAGGTCGGCCAGAAAAGGTTTCAGTTCGCCGGCCGACAGAAACGATCCGGTGGGGTTGTTGGGATTGTCCAGGAAAAGCAGCCTGGTATGTTCCGTAATGCTCCGGGCCAGGGCCGGCAGGTCATGGCGCAGATTTTTCAGCGGGACCCGCTTCATGGTACAAGCGGCGGCCTGGACTATCTTGGCGTACACCAGAAAAGTCGGGTCGGAGAAGATCGCTTCCAACGGCGGCTGGAGAAAGGTGCGGACGCACAGTTCGATGATCTCGTTGGAACCGTTGCCCAGCACGATCTGGTCCATGTTCACGCCCAGCCGTCCGGCCAGGGCCTGTTTGAGATACCAGCCTCGTCCGTCCGGATAGCGGTGCAGCCCGGTCAGGGCTTTCAACATGGCGGCCTGAGCCAGAGGTGAAGGCCCGAGCGGGTTTTCGTTGGAAGCCAGCTTCACCGCGCCGGCGATACCCAGTTCCCTTTCCAGTTCTTCCAGGGGCTTGCCCGGTGGATAAGGCACAAGGGCCGCCACGTCTTTGGTCACCAGTTCTTCAAACATCATTCACCACTCCGCCTCGCTATATAAAACACGCCCGGATAAAAAGCAAGGCCGGCCCGGCCGCGGGCCGGCGGCCGACCGTTATCCGCGGGAGTGTTTTATCCCCCGGTATAACGAAGAGTTTTCCCAAGCGCCAGCCCGTGCGGAAAGCGCTTTTGCCTCGGCCAGCCCAGTCGGTCTGGACAATATCGAGACCTCTGTAAAACGAGTAATTTGAAACGAGTAATTTGAGCCGAGAGTACGAAAGGCGGTATTTTAACCGCGGGAATATTAGATATATTTCGAGGACTTAAAATTGAGCCTGACCAAGAGCTTGACCAAGGGACGAAGTTTTGCGGGGTTCTACATATGCCGCGATAGTGTTTATCGCCTCGGTGTCTTTCTAATGGGTATACCTTGAGGCGCATGCTCCCAAAGACAAAACAACCAATAAAACAAGGCATGATAGTTAAAATATTGTTATAATTTTGATTGCCTCCTTTCTCTCCGTGTAATGCCAGATAACGCCCGGCTTCAGGCGCGAGGGAACCGAGTCGCGAAGGCCGATGTTAGCAATATTTTAATTTAAATCTGTTGGCAAGATTTCGAAATCAGCCGGATTTTTTCACTAGTGATTTAAATCTCGCCTTTGCCTCAGGAGAAAACTCATGAAATTTATTTAGCTTTTCACAAGGCTGCTCATCGCAAACTGAACAATTCTCAACTGATTTTTTGATTGCACACTTTCTAACTTCGCAAGTATTACAGTATCCAATAAGCCTTGCTCCCGAAGAGAGACATCCGTCACAGTTGATTTCTTCAGCTTTAAGATTCAAGCCATATTTTTCTGATAAGAACGTCGCAGTCTTTTCTCGCGCGATATCATCATCATCTTGGGTTGCTAAAAAGGTCGGACATTTTGAGCACACAAGACCACAATATGCAATCATCTCTTCCATCCTATTTCCTCTCTTAATAGTGTTGCTAACGGGGCCAACCAGCGGGCGGCGGGATTTGGCCGATCCGCCGCATTGGCATGGTTAGCCGTCAAATTCTCTTCCGTGCCGCTATTTGGAACACGTCTGATTCGTTACCATTCATTGTGCAAACCCTGATGCTATCTTGCCAAGAAATGTCGAAGTCCGCTAGAAGTTGATATATTCGTCGCATATCGAAATGGCGAACAACGGCACTCTCAGTGCGAAATATACCAAAAATGTCAAACTCTTTCCTGAACTTTTGATATCGTTTCTGGTTTCTTGCGTCGGTCTGCATGGGGTAGTCGCTGACAAATACGATTCCTCCGGGGCGTAGTAACCTGTGTATCTCGGCCATGGTGCGATTTTGTCCGTCGTTTAAGGGTATACATGTAAGAACGGCCAATAAAATGCAGGCATCGAAAGAAGAATCTTCGAAATCAGTTGACCTTCCGTCAAACACGCGAAGGTCTAAATGGTCGTTTAGGAGCCTACCCCGCTTTATCATTTCCTCGGAAATATCAATTCCGATCACATTGTGATAACCGGCTTCTCTCAATTGAGAACATGTACGGCCATAGCCACATCCGTAATCTAGTATCTTCGCGGTGGGCGGAAGCAAGGCGCGGAAAACCGGCAATGGAATGGGATGAGTAAATGTCTTTGATGCTGCCGCGGTATCCCAATATTCAATTTGGGCATCAAGGTTACTCATAGCGTATCCTCTGGCTAACGACCGATTTCACCAGACGCAACTTCTCGTGGTCTGGTGGAAGCCGATGTTATTTGATTTAACTACGTTAAAACCCTGTAAATGTTCTTCCGATGGGCAATTCGGTTCGAGAACGAGGTTTTTATGCAATTTAAGCGTGTCAGCCTCCTAATATAGGACTAATTCTTACACATAATACAAAGATCAGCGGCGCGCGGCCTTTTTACGCGTCCGCCGCATTGATTTGTTGGCAGCTAATATTTTCTCATATAGGGTTT
Source organism: Thermodesulfobacteriota bacterium (assembly GCA_040755515.1). GTDB lineage: Bacteria > Desulfobacterota > Desulfarculia > Adiutricales > JAGVGV01 > JBFMAW01. Next base: position 310,553 of record JBFMAW010000005.1, read on the forward strand.
CCGGTGCTACGTCAGCTCCGTTTGGCCAAGAAATGGTTCCGCCTTCGACCGTAGCTCTCGAAAAAACATCGCGGTCCCTAATTGATTGAAAGACAGGACCTCGCGACAGATATTCTGAAAAATCAATATTCCCCTCGACTCCATCATCGAATTTGATGCTATAAACGTATTGGCCGCGATATTTAATATCTATCACTTCGTTAAATTCCCACATAGTTCACCTCATTCCAATGGAGGTATTTTTTTAATTTCTTCGCCCCTTTGGGCTAATTCCCAATCTTCCTTAATCTCATTATTTCGCAGATCAATCCAGTCTCTCACGAGTCTTAAGGCTGTCCGAGATTTGAGATCACCTTTCAAGATGTTGCCTTGAAAGTCTAAGAGCGCCTTGTTCCCCTGATATTCCACATGGATGTGGGCGGATTATGTTCATCATAATACATCCTGATGATAATGCCAAAGAATACTGAAATGATGGGCATTCTCTCTTATCCCTTCTAGGCCAACATTGGCGATAACCGGCCAGCGCCGCGATAACGATTATTCCCGTAATCCCAAGACGTGGCACTGGTCCGGTTGATTGCCGGGTTAGGGCGCCACTTCTCTGCTGCCGACCCTAGGCATACATCAGCCGCCCTCTGGGCTCGGGAACGGTACGACCGAGTTCAAGTGCGGTCTCAATCCATTCCCGGATCACTACTTCCGCATTGGCTATTGCCTCTTGATAGGTTGTTCCATCCGCGGCACAGCCGGGTAGCTCCGGGACCTCGGCAATGAAGGCCTGATCCTCATCACTCCAGTAGATGATTACTTCGTAGCGCAATTCATTGGCCATTTTGCTCTTGACCTCCAAGACGGTATTTTATGACTACTTGTCTAACCTGCTTGACCTGATACGATTTTGCCTTGCCACCATCCTTCGGTTGCAGATTCAGTATTTCTTCGACGCCCTCTTTGGTGAATATGTGGCGGCTTCCACGGATGCGCTCTTGAAAACCCAAGTTCCGTAACAGGCTCCGCATACCGTCGAAGGGGATGTTTGCATCCTATGTGCCACGGAGTATCTGAAACAATAGCTTCTCGTGCTTAGTCATCAATATAATCCTTCATCCCTCTATGCTTGCGGAGGTGCCGTGCCCGGTAAATGTGTCCTTTGCAGAAAGCGAAAGGACCTGCCTTCCGACCTCTTCGGTCACAACGTCCTCTCGACCATGCGTGCTGATGTAACGTCGAATCGGCTCTTCCCGTATCCAGAATACTCTTGCGTAACCCATTCCCGTACCTCCGTAAGTGACCTAACGGGAAGTTCAGTCGCGCGGGCTTCGAGCGTCGGATGGAGCGTCTTGTCGGGCCTCTAAGCCAGGTACGGGAACCGCTTCAGCATGCAATTTCAATCCTATTGCTCTTATGACCTTGAGAATTGTGTCAAAGCTTGGGCTTCGTTCCCCTGAGAGTGCCTTGTAAAGACTTTCGCGGGAAAGGCCGGCATCCCGCGCCACTTGAGACATGCCCTTGGCGCGGGCAATATCGCCCAGAGCCTTGGCAATGAAGGCGGCATCCTCATTTGCTTCCTCAAGGCAAGCTTCAAGATAGGCAGCCATTTCCTCCGGAGTGCGAAGGTGCTCGGCGACATCGTAGCGAGTAGTGATGGTTTTGGCCATGATATGCTCCTAGAGGTTGCGGGCGAGGCGCAAGGCGGTCTTGATGTCCCGGGCTTGGGTGCTTTTATCACCGCCGGTCGGCAAAATTACTGCCTCCCGCCCGAGCTGTTTATAATACACCCGATAACCAGGTCCGTAAGCGATCCGCAATGCTGAAACACCTTCGCCACATGATTGGCGTCACCAGGATTTCCGGCTGCCAAGCGCTCGACCTTTACCAAAATACGAGCCCGCGAGTGGACGTCACGTGAACCATCGAGCCACTTGGCGTAAACTTCAGTCTTGCGGATTTCAATCATGAGTTTATTGTAGCCTATTGGCTACACACTGTCAATACTCTCCCAGGATCCTAAATCCACCGCCTCCGGGGTGGTGTTCCTGGTCAGGCGGTTTCCCGCGCCTGTTTTTAGGCGGAAATAGTCTTCAATCGCCTTGAGAGGCCACTGCCTGGGTGACGGATGCGCCCTGGTGAAAA
>JBFMAW010000006.1:0-293849 GCA_040755515.1 Thermodesulfobacteriota bacterium
TCGCTCAACGGATAAAAGGTACGCCGGGGATAACAGGCTTATCTCCCCCAAGAGTTCACATCGACGGGGAGGTTTGGCACCTCGATGTCGGCTCATCGCATCCTGGGGCTGAAGCAGGTCCCAAGGGTTCGGCTGTTCGCCGATTAAAGCGGTACGTGAGCTGGGTTTAAAACGTCGTGAGACAGTTTGGTCCCTATCTGCTGTGGGCGTAGGAGATTTGAGAGGCCCTGCCCCTAGTACGAGAGGACCGGGGTGGACGAACCACTAGTGTACCAGTTGTCGCGCCAGCGGCATGGCTGGGTAGCTATGTTCGGACGGGATAACCGCTGAAAGCATCTAAGCGGGAAGCCTTCCTCAAGATTAGATCTCCCTCCGCGGGGAGACCCGCGGACTGAAGGACCCTCGAAGACCACGAGGTCGATAGGTCAGAGGTGTAAGTGCAGTAATGCATTCAGCCGACTGATACTAATAGTCCGTGCGGCTTGGCCATAATTTGAATCCCAGACCAGCTTCAGCACCTGCCCGATCCCCATATTCATTTGAAGAATTTATGAGTTTCCGGTGGCTATAGCGAGGGGGTCACACCCGTTCCCATCTCGAACACGGAAGTTAAGCCCTTCAGCGCCGATGGTACTGCGTTCTCGGAACGTGGGAGAGTAGGACGCCGCCGGATTAAAACCAGAAAGGCCCTTTCACCTGCCGGGTGAAAAGGCCTTTTTTATTTCCATGCCCTGAAAAACAACTTTAATTTTTTTCAAAATAATTCTAATTTCTCTCCCACTACTTCGACTTCTTGCTATAATAGGCCTCTCCGGCGTCTTGGCGGTCCAGAAACCGATAAAAGCCTAACCGAACTTAGCTTCATCCGTATCCCGGTTTAGACCTAAAACATGACCCGAATAATGATAGTGGAAGACGAAAGTATCATCGCCCTGGACCTGAAAAACCAGGTCCAGAGCCTGGGGTACGATGTCTGCACCTTGGCCGACTCAGGAGAAAAGGCCTTGACCCTGGCCGAAACCGAAAAACCTGACTTGTTGCTGATGGATATTGTCCTGCACGGGCCCCTGGACGGTATAGAGGCGGCCGGCCGAATCAGGTCCAGGCTGGCCGTTCCCATCATTTTCATCACCGCCCATTTAGACGAGGATAAGCTCGATCGGGCCAAGCCCATCCTGCCCCTGGGCTACCTGTTCAAACCCATACAACTCCGGGACCTGAAAGTCGTTATCGAGATGGCGCTTTACACGGCCGGCCTGGAAAAGGAAAGGTCTCGGACCGAATTGGAACTCGCCCGCCACCGTCTTCATCTGGAAGAACTGGTCAGGGAACGAACGGTCGAATTGCAAAGAGTCAAGGAAAACCTGGAACAAGACATCATCGCCCGGCAGAGAACAGAGGAAGATTTAAAGCGCAGCGAAGAGAGATTTCGGCTGGCCTTGAGGAATTCGTTACTCACGGTCTTTCATCTGGACCTGGACCTGCGCATTACCTGGATCTACAACCCCCATCCCAATTTTAGTTCTTCCCGAATCGTCGGCCGCCGCGTAGATGAATTGATACCACCGGGTCAAGAGAATGTAACACTGGCCTTTTACCAGGCTGTCCTCAATACCGGCCTGGGAGGGCGAAAAGAGTTCTCCTATGATTTTACTGGTAATTTCAGAGCATTCGATGTGGTCGTTGAACCCTTGCGCGGTCCCGCGGGTGAAGTGGTTGGATTGACCGTGGCGGCCGCGGATGTCACCCTGTACAAAAACACACAAAGGGCCTTACTCCTGAAGGAGATGGAACTGACCGGTCAGGCCAGCCGCCTGGCCGAAGCCAACACCGCTCTTAAAGTACTGCTGGAACACTGGCAACAACAGAAGGTCGAGCAGGAAAAAAATATACTGGCCTCCTTGCGGAAACTGGTCATGCCTTTCGTGGACAAGCTGAAACAATCCGGCCTGAAAGAAGATCAGCAGGCCTTGTTGAGCATAGTGGAGTCCAATTTGAAGACTGTTACCTCGCCCTTGGCCAGTGCTCTCTCCTCACCGGAAATAAACCTGACCCCGGCCGAGATCCAGATCACCGAGATGATCCGTGAAGGAAGGTCCACCAAGGAAATCGCCAGTTTGCTCAACCTGTCCGCCGACACCGTGGCCACTCATCGCAAAAACATCCGGGCTAAAATGGGCCTGACCAGGAAAGGTATGAACCTCAAGACTTATCTGGAGTTCCTTCATCGTCAGCCCTGACCCGCACCTTGCTTCTTTCGATCGACAAAATGGGTATATTTAATCATCTTTTCATACCCAATTTTTCACCCTTCACTTTGGTTTAAGATTATGATTAAAAATTATAACATCTATCACCAAGAATAGATCGAACTTTCAGCTTCATTGGTTCACTCGTCGCTGCCAAGGAAGGGGGCACCATGCGCGAGGACCGAAGCCAGGATTCGGATTCATACAACCCATCGCCGCCGACTTGCTCGCGGGACAGGCCCATTTCAGCTCCAGCCTCCCCGACCGGACAAGGCGGACTCAATGGCCCTCACATCCATTCTATTTTGGTCCTGCTGGCCACCATGTTGGTCGTGATGATCGGGATGACCCTGTTTCAGGAAGCCAAACACCTTTTCCACCCGGAGATGACCATCTGGGAGTCGCACCTGACCACCAATGTCTTCAGCGCCTTGATCGCGGCGGCGACGGTCCTTTTCACCGTGCGACGGGAAAGGCGGTTCAGGCTTCGGGCTGAAGAGGAAGCCCATCGCCGTTATCTGGCCGAAAGCGCGCTCAGTGGAATAAACGCCGACCTGGAGAAGATGATTGAGGTTAAAATCCTGGAATTGAAATCGGCCAATCTGGCCATGCGTAAAGAGATTTTAGAAAGGAAAAAGGCCGAGGAGTCGGCCGCTTCGGCCAATAGGGCCAAGAGCGAGTTTCTGGCCAACATGAGCCATGAAATCCGCACGCCGCTCAACGGTATACTGGGCATGTTGGGACTGACTTTGGATACCAATCTGAACCCGGAACAAGAGGAATACCTGACCCTGGCCAGAACGTCGGCCAACGCCTTACTGACCCTGATCAACGATATCCTGGATTTATCCAAGATCGAAGCCGGGAAATTGGACCTGGAGGAGATTGATTTCAATCTCCGCGACTGTCTCAGCCACACCTTGAGAACCATAGCTTTCCGGGCTCACGAGAAAGGCCTTGAACTGGCCTGTCACGTGCGGCCCGACGTGCCGGAGGCTTTTTGCGGCGATCCGGGCCGGCTCCGCCAGGTCTTGCTCAACCTGACGTCCAACGCCGTCAAATTTACGGAGCGCGGCGAAATTGTGGTCGAGGCCCAGTTGATCAGCCAGGCAGGTAATAAAGCGATCATCCAATTTTCGGTCCGGGACACCGGTCTAGGTGTGCCCCGCGAAAAGCAAGGTTTGATTTTTAAATCTTTCACCCAGGCTGACGGGTCCATAACCAGGCAATTCGGCGGCACGGGACTGGGGCTCTCTATATCCAGCCAACTGGTGAAGCTGATGGGAGGAGACATCTGGCTGGAAAGCGAACCAGGTTTCGGCTCCGTCTTTCGTTTTTCGCTGCCTTTTTCCCTGGCCGTTTCCCCCGCGGCCGTGAGTCAATTGGCTGATATGAATGCTCTTCGAGGTCACCGGGTTCTGGCCGTGGACGACAACCCCACAGCCCTGATGATTCTTCGGGAAATGATGGCTCAATGGGGTCTGAAAACCGAAGTGGCCGGCAGTGGAAGTGTGGCTCTGACCATGATCGAGAAAGCCGCCGAGGCGGGGCAGCCCTTCAATCTGGTCCTGCTGGATTCACTGATGCCGGATATGGACGGTTTTAACCTGGCGGAACATATAAGGAACCGCCCGAAGATACAACACACTTCGCTGATCATGCTCACCTCCGCCGGCCGGAGGGGAGACGCGGCTCGTTGCCGGGAACTGAAGTTCGCCGGATATCTGACCAAGCCCGTGTCCCAATCCGAACTCCTCCAGGTCATCCGCACCGCCTTGGTGCCTGTTCCATCGGAAACAAAGGAGACGCTCCGTCTTATCACCCGCCACAGCCTCCGCGAGGGCGCCGGGCGCCATAGAATTCTGGTGGTGGAAGACAACATGGTCAATCAGAAACTGGCCGTGCGTCTGCTGGAGAAGATGGGCCATGCCGCGGTCGTGGCCGCCAACGGCCTGGAAGCTTTGGAAATCTTGGAACGGGACAGTTTCGATCTGGTGCTCATGGACATTCATATGCCGGAAATGGACGGGCTCGAAGCCGCCCGGATCATCCGCGAACGGGAGCGCGGAACCGGCGGAAGGACGCCCTTGGTGGCCATGACCGCCCATGCCTTGGCCGGCGACAAGGAAAAGTTCCTGGCTGCCGGCTTGGACGATTACATCGCCAAACCCGTCAACCCGCTACATATGAGACAGGTCATCGATCGGATACTCAGGCGGGGTTTTTCTCCTCTGGCCGAAACAGCCTGATAACCGGGACGGTGTTTCAGGAGGTGGCCGCGTCGGCTTCCTTGTCCATCTCCGGCGCAGGTTGCTTGGGTCGGACCATCAGCCGGACCAGGATGATGCTCAATTCGTAAAAGAGCAACAGCGGGCCGGCCATGAGGGCTTGGCTGAGCACGTCCGGGCCGGGGGTCAGCACCCCGGCGACGATGAAGATGATCAGAACAGCCCATTTGCGGCCGCGGGAGAGCATGCGGGCGTTGACCAGGCCGACTTTGCCCAGGAAGACCAGTATCAGAGGCAACTCGAAGACCAGACCGAAGCCGAAAAGCAGCATCAGGGCGAAGGAAAAATACTCGTTGATCGAGGGCAAGGCTCTAACGTATTCGTCGGAGAAACTGACCAGAAACTTAAAGCCCACCGGAAAGGCCAGGAAATAGCCGAAAAAACCGCCGAGAAGAAAAAGCGCCGTGGAAAAAAAAACAAAGGGGACCACGTACCTCTTTTCGTTCTGGTACAAACCCGGCGCCACGAAACCCCAAAGTTGATGGAAAATAACCGGCGAAGCCAGGATGACGCCTCCCCAAAAGCCCACTTTTAAATAGACGATGAAGGCGCCGGGCAGGCTGGTGTAAATCAGCTTTTCCCCTTCCGGCAGGGCTTCCTTGAGCGGGATCATCAGCACCCGGAAGATTTCCTGGGAAAAGTAGTAGCAAACCCCGAATCCCAAACCAATGCCGATGAAGCAGAAGATGAGCCTCCGGCGGAGTTCCTTCAGATGCTGGGTGAAGGGCATCTTGGCCCCGCCGGGTTCTTTGTGGTTATCGGGGTCGGGATTTTTATCGGTCATATGTCCGGGGTAAAAGGGCCCGTGGGTGGCGCGGTTAGCGGATCATCGGCCGCCGGGACCGATTCAGGGGCTTCCTGGGCCTGAACTCGGGTTTGAGCGATGCCGGTTTCTTCCAATTGGGGGGCTGCTCCGGGGTCATCCCGACCCGGACCGAAAAAAGTTCCGTCAGCCAGAGCCTGGGTCACTCCATCCACGTTCAGTCCGCGGGTGTGCTCCCTGACCATCTCGTTCACTTCCATCTTGGCCTGCGACAGGTTTTCCTTAATACTCCTCAAATCATCGTCGGCGTCAAAGCTGGCTTTAAGCTCGTTGGTCGCTTTTCGGAACTCACCGATCCCCCGGCCCAAGGCCTTGGCCAGATCGGGCAGTTTTTCCGGACCCAAGACCACGAGGGCGATGACCAGGATCAGTAGAAGTTCCTGGAGGCCGAGGCCGAACATGAACTCCTCCTTCTGAATTCAACCGTATTCTAATTCCGGGCGGTTAGGCTGTCAAGAAATCCTCAAGCAGGGAGACTGATCAGACGTATCTTCCGGGCAGGAGGTTTATCAGGCTGGCATCATGGACCAGGTCGGCCAAAGGCGGCAGGTCGTCCTTCAGAAGTTTTTCGGCGGTGATGGAAACAAGTTCCAGGGCCCCAGAAAGGTTGGTCTTGTTCCCGGCTGAGGATCGAGGGCGGATCAAAGGTTCTTCTTTGGCCGCGGCCGTCTTTTTCCCGGCCCGGCCTTCAACCTTTTCTTTCTGCTCCTCCTTGGATTCGGGCTGATATAAGGTAACCTGGCCCAGGCGGCCTGAGTGGCTGTAGGTTTCGCTTATCCGGCGAACGTCCATGGAAACGCCTCAAGCCGGGCTTCGGATCAAGCGTAGTCGCCCCGCTTGAACTTGGCTGCTTCAACCGCGGCCAGGACCGCGGTTTGCATGACCAGGGGCTTGAGCCTGTCGTCTTCAGTAAGCTCCTGAACCAGGTTTTCCAGGTTCTTGGCTTCGCCGGCCAGGTTTTGGGCCAGCGGAGATATTTCATCCAGGCTTAAACCAGGATCGGCCAGGGCCTGGGCAAATGTATCCAGGGCGTCCAGGGTCCGGCCCACCTGGGCCTGGGGCGAGCTTTTGGCCTTTAGCCAGGACCCCACCAGGGACGCTTCGGCCGTCTGGGTGGATCGCCAGGCCTCGACCGAGTCAGGGCTCGCTCCAGCGCGTTTCCGTTCGGCCTCCCGGAGGGCTTGAGCGAAGTCGGCGCCGGTCTTGACCGTTTGAGTTTTGGTCTCGGAGGGCGAGGCCGACGTTGAGTTCAGAAGGTCTTTGATCTCCAAGGTGGTGGTCCTCCTCGAGGCGTTCTGTTCTGGCCGATTGATATGCAATTATGGTGCCGATATGAAAAGATCAACCCAACTGATAAAATATGTTGAGATTATTTATGATATCCGGCAGGAGCCAGGTCGGATTCAAGTCCGGCGGGTCGGAGTTGAAGGAAAATCTTGCCCGGCCGGTCAGCAGGTCGCCTTGGCCGCCGGCAGAACCTCGATTTCGGTGGCCACCAGGTTTTTACCTTTTTGTTTGGCCACATACAAGGCTTGGTCCGCTCTATCCACCAGTCGTTCGGGATTGTCGTCCGCCCGCAAGGTGGCCACGCCCGCGCTGATGGTGATGGGGATGACCTTGCCTTTGACGGTGAAATTAGTGACGTCAATGGCGGTCCTCAGTCTTTCGGCCACGATGCGGGCCCCGGCCAGATCGGTCTCGGGGCAGATGACCGCAAATTCTTCGCCGCCGAACCGGGCGGTGAAGTCAAAGCCGCGGACAGCCAGTTTAATGGCCTTGGCGGTCACGGCCAACAGGCGGTCGCCGACCAGGTGTCCCCAGGCGTCGTTGACCTTTTTGAAGTCGTCCAGGTCCAGCAGGATCAAGGACAACTGGCCGTGATAGCGTTGGGCGCGTCTGAACTCTTCGTCCAGGCGCTGGTTGAAAGAGCGGCGGTTATCGAGCTTGGTCAGTTCGTCGGTGTGGACCAGTGCTTCCCTGCGCCTCAGTTCTTCCTGAAGCTGCTTCAATTCCTGGCTGGAACGCTCCAGTTGTTGCTTGAGAGTATCCTGATTCTTCAGAATTCCGCCGGTTTCCTCGATCAAGGCGGCCACGGTGTACTGCACCGCCGTCAAATCCCTGGCCGCTTCCAGGTTTTTGACGTGCTTTTGCAGGCTCTGGCTGTACTGGCTGGTATGGGCGATGGAGAGTATCAATTCCTTGACCACGGCCAGGGTCATGGCCTGGAAATTATCTTCGGCCTGGTTCAGAGCCCGGGTGTGGCTTTCGAGAGCCTCGAGGCTGAAAAACCTCCGGTATAGGGACAGGCTCACCTCGGTCGTAAAGGCCAGGCCGTCCCTGAGCATTTGATCCAACGCCTCCTTCAAGGCGGGAAGGTGACCGGAGAAGTATTCGTACCAGAGCCGATAGTTGGTCGGCGTCACCGGTATGCCGTGTTTGCTCAGCACCGGCAGAGCCCGGCGGGCGATCTCGTGGGACGACACCACCAGGGCGGCCAGGTCTTCACCGTTATCCCGCTGGGCTTCAACTTCCATGGATTTCTCTTTCTTGGTCAGATATGTCATCATGGGCTTGAAATAATTGGGTCCTTCGCGAATATGGTCGAACGTTCAGGCAAGGATCGTTCCGACGAAGATCATCAGGGGAATCATTGTAACACGTTTGAGGCCTCGTGAACAGAACTTTTTCCGGTTTTGAAACCCGGCCTTGTTCCGGGCTTCAATTATCTCCGACGAGGTTCAGGACTTTTTGCAGAAAGCGGCCGGTGTGAGAATCCTGATGGCGGGCCACTTCTTCCGGCGTACCGGTGGCCACCACCCAGCCGCCCTGGTCTCCGCCTTCCGGACCGAGGTCAATGATGAAGTCGGCGCACTTGATCACGTCCAAATTATGTTCTATGACCACCACTGTATTGCCCTGGTCCACCAGCCGGTTCAGGACGGCCAGCAGTTTGTTGATGTCGTCGAAGTGCAGGCCGGTGGTGGGTTCGTCCAGGATGTACAGGGTCCGGCCGGTGGCCCTTTTCGACAACTCCCGGCTGAGTTTTATGCGCTGGGCCTCGCCGCCGGACAAAGTGGTGGCCGATTGTCCCAACTTGATGTAGCCCAGGCCCACTTCGTGCAAGGTGGTCAGCTTGTTCTTGATCAGGGGCACGTTCTCGAAAAACTCGGCCGCCTTGTTGACGGTCATGTCCAGGACGTCGGCGATGGAGGCGCCCTTGTAGAGCACTTCGAGCGTGTCCCGGTTGTAGCGTTTGCCCTGGCAGGCTTCGCAACGCACGTACACGTCGGGCAGAAAGTGCATCTCTATTTTTATGATGCCGTCACCCTGGCAGGTTTCACAGCGCCCGCCCTTGACGTTGAAGGAAAACCGGCCCGGCTTATAGCCCCTGGCCCTGGCCTCGGGCAACCGGGCGAAAAGGTCCCGGATGAAGGTGAAGACCCCGGTGTACGTGGCCGGATTGGACCTGGGCGTCCGGCCGATGGGACTTTGATCGATGTCAATGACTTTATCGATGGCCTTCAGCCCGCGGACCTTGTCCACCTTGCCCGCTCGTTCCTTGGACCGGTAGAGTTGCTGGGCCAGGGCCTTGTACAGCGTCTCGATGATCAGCGTGGACTTGCCCGATCCCGACACGCCGGTCACGCAGGTGAAGGTCCCCAGGGGAATGGAGACCGTGATTTCCTTGAGGTTGTTTTCCGAAGCCTTTTCCAGGGTGAGGGCGCCCCGGTCGGACCGTCTCCTTTGGGCCGGCGTGATTATCCGCTTTTTTCCGGACAAGTATTGGCCGGTCAGAGAGTCCGGGCTGGCCAGCAATTCGACCGGCGTGCCGCTGAAGACGATCTGTCCGCCCTGGAGTCCCGCGCCCGGGCCCAGGTCCAGCACGTGGTCGGCCGCCAGGATGGTTTCGGCGTCGTGTTCCACCACCAACACGCTGTTACCCAGGTCCCTCATTTTCTTAAGGGTGGCTAAAAGCCGGGCGTTGTCCCTCTGGTGCAGGCCGATGGACGGCTCGTCCAGGATGTAGATGACCCCCACCAGTCGCGAGCCGATTTGGGTGGCCAGCCTGATGCGCTGGCCTTCTCCTCCGGACAGGGTGGCCGAGGAACGGTCCAGGGTCAGGTAGCCCAGGCCCACGTCGCCCAAGAAATCGAGCCTTTCCGTTATTTCCTTGATCACGCGGCGGGCGATCTCCATCTCCCGGTCGGTCAGAACCAATTGTCGGTACAACTCCCTGGCCCGCGTCACGGACAAGGACGTGGCCTCCTTGATCGAAAGTCCGCCCACTTTGACCGACAGGGCTTCCGGTCTCAGCCGGGCCCCGCCGCAGGCCGGACAGGGCCGGTAGTTCATGTACTTTTCGATTTCTTCGCGGATCATGGTCGAATCCGTCTCGCGGTAGCGCCGGACCAGGTTGGGGATGATGCCTTCAAAGGGACGCTGGAAGAAGTGCCGGCGATCCTCTTTCTCGAAGAAAAAGCGTATCTCTTCGTGGTTCGAGCCATGGAGTATCACTTCCTTGATCTTGGCCGTCAGATCGCTCCAGGGTGTGTAAATGTCGAAGCCGTAGTGGTCGGCCAGGGCTTCGAGGGTCTGAATATAATAAACGCTGAAGGATTTGGACCAGGGCGCCACCGCACCTTCGCGCAGCGAGAGGCGGGGGTTGGGCACGATCAGGTCCGGATCGAAGTACATCTTCGAACCCAGCCCGTCGCAGGAAGGGCAGGCCCCCTGGGGACTGTTGAAGGAGAAGAGTTGGGGGGTGAGTTCGGGATAACTGATGCCGCATCGGTCGCAGGCGAAACGCTCGCTGAAGAAAAGCTCGCCCGAGCCGAGCACCTCGATCAGGACCTGGCCTTCGCCGGTGCGTAGGGCCAGCTCGATCGAGTCCGTCACCCTCCGGGTGGCGCCCTCCTTGATCACCAGCCGATCCACCACCACTTCGATGGTGTGCTTCTTCTTTTTATCGAGTTTTATGTCCTGGTCCAGGTTCACGGTCTCGCCGTTGACCCGGGCCCGGACAAAGCCGTCCCGCCGCAGTTGATCGAAGAGCTTCTGATGTTCGCCCTTGCGCGCGGCCACCAGGGGGGCCATGATCACCACCCTGGTCCCCTGGTCCAGGGTCATGATCTGGTCCACGATCTCCTGGACGGTCTGGGAGGCTATGGGCCGGCCGCATTGGTAGCAGAAAGGCTTTCCGATCCGGGCGTAAAGCAGCCTCAGGTAGTCGTAGATTTCCGTGACCGTGCCGACCGTGGACCGCGGGTTCTTGCTGGTGGTCCTCTGCTCGATGGAAATGGCCGGCGACAGTCCCTCGATTACGTCCACGTCCGGCTTGTCCATCTGTTCCAGGAACTGGCGGGCGTAGGCCGAAAGCGATTCCACGTACCGGCGCTGGCCTTCGGCGTAGATGGTGTCGAAGGCCAGGCTGGACTTGCCCGACCCGGACAGACCGGTGATGACCACCAGGGCGTCCCGCGGTATTTCCACGTTGATGTTCTTGAGGTTATGCTCCCGGGCGCCGCGAACGATTATCTTTTGTTGTCCCATGTCGTCAGCTTCAGCCTCGACCGTACCGATTCAGACTAAATGTCAATCATGCCACTGGAGCAGGGGCATTTCAAGGCCGATAAAAAAGTCGAGTAACCTATCAGTTATTGGGGGCAGAAGATGGTGAACAGTCATTGCGGTGCGCGTGACCCTTCGCGCCGCGGAGGGTCAGGCACTTCTAAGAAATAACCCTACCGAGCTGTAGGGGCATCCCGCGTCTCGCGGGACGCCGTGCCCCCACTTAAAACACGCCGCCCAGCGGAGGGTCATGCACTCCCCATGACGGTGCTATATGTTGTGCCATTGGAAACTGAAAGAAAATAAACTCGGTCCGTTTTACGGCCGGATGGAAAGGGCCGGGCTGAGCCCGGCCCGACTGGATCATCGAACCGGCGGGATCAGACGATGGCCTTGACCATGCCGCCGTCCACGTTGATGGCCTGGCCGGTAATGAACTTGGCCCGGTCCGAAGCCAGGAAGGCCACCAGGTTGGCGATATCCTCGGGGTCGCCGTGGTGCCCCAAGGGAATGTTCTGCTGGGCGAAGGCCTTGACCGCCTCCGGTCCGGGCATTCCCAGAATCTTCCCCAACTGGTCGCCCAACTGACCCGGGCCCATCCAGAGCGGCGTATAAATCGGTCCGGGACAGACGGCGTTGACCAGGATGTTGTCCTTGGCCAGCAGGTTGGCCAGGTCCTTGGTGATCATGAGCACCGCGGCCTTGATGCAGTCGTAATCCAGGAGCCCGCCGGGCTGCTTGCCGAAGATCGAGGAAACGTTGATTATCCGCCCCCACTTCTGTTTCTGCATGTGGGGGATCGCCGCCTTGCCGCATTGGATCACGCCGTATAGCATCAAATCCATGTTATAGCGGAATTCCTCTTCCGGAAGCTGCATCGGGTCGCTCAAACGGCCGGTGCCGGCGTTGTTGACCAGGATGTCTAGCCGGCCGAACTTATCGACGGTCCTGGTCACGAGGTTGGTATTGTCTTGGGGCTTGGTCACGTCACCCTGGACGGCCAGGACTTCCCCGCCCGCGGCCTTGATCTCCTGGGCCGCGGCGTTCAAACGGTCCAGGCTCCGGGCGTTGACAGCGACGTGACATCCTTCTTGCGCCAGGGCCAGGGCACAGGCTTTGCCAATGCCTTGGCTGGCCCCGGTAATCAAGGCCACCTTGCCTTTGAGACCTAACTCCATGGGCGTCCTCCTTCAAGAAAATCGGTCAGGGTCAGGACGTCAAGGTCCGGGCCGTTGCCGGAGGAGCGCGAAGCAAAGAGATTCTGATCGCCTTTTACAGGTCCCGGTCCTCGTCCACGGCCGGTGTGGTTGAAAGTAGCCTGGATACGCTGTATTCCTTCGAGGGATATATACATACAAAAGCCGGAAGCGGCCTTTGATCGCCCTTCCACCCATCCGGTCCGCCAGCTTGTTCTATCCGGTCTGCGCGTCCTCGGCGTCCCCGGAAATACCCCCCGCCGGCCGGCCGGCCCGCGGCCTTCGGTTTCAAGCTGCTCTCCAGGTCAGGACCAAGCGGTTTCCCGGATTATAAATGGAATACCCGCCCGTCACAAACATTTTCCGGGGATAAGCTTTACGGCCGGGGAATGGCCTGGTCTTGAAACAAGGAGCACTAACGCGCTCGTTCTACGTCCAAGCCCTTTGTCCTTGACCGGTTCCCGGCATTTGGGCTAAAATTCCAAATATTCAAAGGGGATTTGCGGCTTCATTCGATATCATGGCCAGACTAGAGGCTTGAATGCGACAGGTGGTCATCGAAAACCCGGTCATAAACTCGCCTTTCGAGGAACCGGCGCGGCATTTTCGATTCGACGAGGAAGGAATCACCAACGAAATCGTCTCCGGGCGCAGGGTGAGTTCATATTTCGTTCCCATCGCCAAGCCCAAGAAGAAAGGCCGGCAGACCGACCTGTTCGAGACGGAGTGGACCGAGGACCGCCTTCAGGAGAACGAATTCATCAATAAGGTTCGAGCCCAGGTGGCCAAGTGGCGGCTGGGCGGATATTTAGGCATCACCAAGACCACGGCCCGGCTTCTGGAGCACTGGAAGCACGAAGACCGGGAAATCCGGCCCTTCTTCTGCCAGATAGAATCCCTCGAAACAATCATCTACCTCACCGAGGCCTCGAAAAAATGGACTCCCTGGGTCGAGAACGACCTGCGGAAGTTCAACCAGGAGTCCAATCCGAACCTGTTCCGCGTCGCCTTCAAGATGGCCACCGGCAGCGGCAAGACCGTCGTGATGGCGATGATGATCGCCTGGCACGTGCTGAACAAAATCGCCAACAAGCAGGACGCCCGCTTTTCCGACGTCTTCCTGATTGTGACTCCCGGCATCACCATCCGGGACCGGCTGCGGGTCCTGCTGCCCAGCGACCCGCAGAACTACTACCGGAAAATGGACCTTGTCCCCCCGGACCTCCGGGAACACCTGAACCAGGCCAAAATCGTCATTACCAATTTCCACGCCTTCAAATTGAAGGAACGCCAGTCCGCGAGCAAGCTCGCCAAGAGCATACTGGTCAAGAACGGTGAAAGTCCTTTTACCGAGACGCCGGCCCAAATGGTGCGCCGCGTCTGCCGTGAATTGGGGAACAAAAAGAACATCGTCGTCATCAACGACGAAGCCCATCACTGTTATAGGGAAAAACCGGACGGCGACGAGGGCAAACTAAAAGGCGAAGAACTCAAGGAAGCCGAGCAACGCAAAGAGTATGCCCGTATCTGGATTTCCGGCTTGGAAGCCGCCAAGGACAAGCTCGGCCTCCGGGCCGTTTACGACCTTTCGGCCACCCCGTTCTTTCTGCGCGGTTCCGGATACAAGGAGGGGACGTTGTTCCCCTGGGTCGTTTCCGATTTCTCGCTCATTGACGCCATAGAGTGCGGCATTGTCAAGGTTCCCAGGGTTCCCGTGGCCGACGACTCGATGACCGGGGACCAGCCGACCTACCGCGACCTTTGGTTCAGAATCAAGGACGGCCTGATGAAAAAAGGCCGCGGCACGGACAAATATCAAGGCGACCCCAAGCCGCCGAAGGCCCTGGAAGGCGCGCTGCACAGCCTGTACGCCAACTACGAGAAGTATTACCGGCTTTGGGAGCGGAACGAAGAAGCCCAGGCCAAAGGCTTGACCCCTCCGGTCTTCATCGTGGTCTGTAATAACACCAATGTCTCCAAGATGGTCTTCGACTACATCGCGGGATACGACAAACCGGTCAAGGGCGGCGAAGAGCCGATTCCGGTTCCAGGGCGACTCCCCCTTTTCAGCAACGTGGTTGACGGCCGGTGGACGGCCCGGCCTTTCACCATCCTTATAGACAGCGCCCAGCTTGAATCCGGCGAATCCATGAACGCCGAATTCAAGAAGATCGCCACCCGTGAGATCGAGGAATTCAAGGCCGAATATCGTGAGCGGTTCCCCGGCCGGGACGTGGACAAGCTCACCGACGAAGACCTGCTGCGGGAAGTGATGAACACCGTTGGTAAACCTGGCAAACTCGGAGAACAGATCAAGTGCGTCGTTTCCGTTTCGATGCTGACCGAAGGTTGGGACGCCAACACGGTCACGCATATACTCGGAGTTCGGGCTTTCGGGACCCAGCTTCTCTGCGAGCAGGTGGTCGGACGGGGCCTGCGCCGGATGAGCTACGCCACCGAGCCCCGCCTGGTAGTGGCGAATGGCCGGGAGATTGAGATTCAAACCTTTCCGGTGGAATACGCCGAAGTGTACGGCGTTCCGTTTTCATTCATCCCCTGCGCCGGAAGCAGCCAAGGTCCCCAGCCCGGCCCCACGCCGACCCGGGTCCGCGCCCTGGAAGACCGCCTTCCCCTTGAAATCAAATTCCCCCGCCTCACGGGCTACAAATACGAACTGCCGTCGGAAAAACTGACCGCCGCTTTCCAACCGGAATCCAGGCTCACCCTGTCCACTTTGGACATCCCGACCAAGGTCGAGAACGCGCCGATCGTGGGCGAATCGGTCATACATACCCTGGACGACCTCAAAGCCCGGCGTATTCAGGAAGTAGTGTTTCTACTGTCCAAACTGACCCTGGAAAAATACTTTTCCGATATCGAGGAGGGCGTATCCTATCCGAAAAGCTGGTTGTTCCCCCAATTGCTCGGTCTCACCCGAAAGTGGCTGGACGAATGCCTGACCTGCCACGACAATACTTTTCCCCAACTGTTGCTGCTCATCGAGTTCGCCCACCAGGCGGCCGACAAAATCTATCAGGCCATTGTGAGCGCGGAAGAGGGTGAAAAGACCTTGAAGCCTATTCTACGGCCCTACGATACGCTCGGGTCCACCAGGTACGTGGATTTCGACACCTCCAGGCCGGTTTACGCGACCCACCCGCAAAAGTGCCATATCTCCCACGTGGTGGCCGATACGGATTCCTGGGAACAGAAAATGGCCCGGACACTGGAAGACATGGACGAAGTGATCTGCTACGTCAAGAACCACAACCTGGGCTTCACCATTCCCTACACCTTCAACGGCGAGGAGAGAAACTACTATCCGGACTTCATCGTCCGTCTTGATGACGGCCGCGGGCCGGAAGACCTGTTGAACTTCATCCTCGAGGTTTCCGGAGAGAGCAAGAAAGATAAGCAGGCCAAGGCCTCGACAGCCAAACTGCTGTGGATGCCGGCCGTGAACAATCATGGCGGCTTCGGACGCTGGGCTTTTCTGGAAATCAAAGACCCCTGGGACGCGCAGGCTATTATTCGAGAATATCTTGAAGGTATTTCGGTAATAAAAAAAACAAAGGGAGTGTGCGGGGGAGAGGCTCGAATCCGAAACACTCGTATTCCTGTCTGGGTGTTGGTAAATTATCGTCGACTTGGTGTTACCGATGAAGAGTTATTAGAATACTACCCATCGCTACGAAAAGAAGATTTAATACAAACTTGGCGTTATTACGAGGACAACCGGGAAGAAATCGAGTTAGCGATTGAAGAGCAAGAGAAGGGATAATTATGGCGGACCTCTATTCAAATGAGAATATTCCGCTTCCATTAGTGTATGAACTCCGTCGTCTCGGTCACGATGTCTTAACATCTTATGAGGCTGGTCAGGCAAACCAGTCCATTCCCGACAATAAGGTCTTAGAATTTGCTAAACAGAACGGCAGAGCTGTGATAACTTTAAACCGCAAGGATTTTGTAAAACTCCACCTGCGATCTTCCAACCATCTTGGTATTATTCTGTGTTCAGAAGAAAAAAATCACTCGAACATGGCGAAAAGGATTAATCGCCAAATAAAAGCCAACAATCCGCTTCCTGGTAAACTTTTACGAGTCAACCGTAATTCGCCCATTTAATCCTGGCTGAGAGGAATTAGTGATGGCCGGTAAGAATTCAAAAAAGAATCTGTCAAAGGAAATTCAAAGCATCAAGCACAAAGACAAACGAAAGAATATACCCACCGAGGAACTGAGGGACTTTGTCCGGGAAGAGGAAAACAAGCCCGAGGTCATCCTCTATCCCCGCGACACCTCCCTGGACCCGCAATTGGTCTGGAAAGGCAAGGACCAGCAGGACCGGGAAGACCTGGCCGTGCCCGCCGTGCCCATCTACATCCAGGAGAAGATACACCCCCAGGCCATAATCGAGGACGTTCGCCGGGAGCATAAGAAAGAGGCCGAGCCGCAAGCCAACCTCTTCGCCGACTTCAACGGCCTGGATTTCGAGCAGCAGATCGAGTTCTACCGGCACGAGTCCAACTGGGCCAACCGTATGATTCTCGGCGATTCGTTGTACGTGATGACTTCCCTGGCCGAAAAGGAAGGCCTCAAAGGCCAGGTCCAGATGATTTACATTGACCCGCCCTACGGCATCAAATTTGGGTCCAATTGGCAGGTCAGCACTAGAAATAATAGAATTGGAGATACCAAAGCCGAAGATATTACAAGGCAACCAGAACAAGTCCGAGCTTTTCGGGACACCTGGCAGTTCGGAATCAACTCGTACCTCTCCTATCTACGCGACAGATTGGTTGCGGCGCGCGAGCTACTTACAGAAACGGGTTCCATTTTTATCCAGATAAACGATGACAATGTCCACCACGTTCGAGAGGTAATGGACGAGGTTTTTGGTGATGATAATTTTATTGCACTGATACCTTTCAGAAAAAAGACGATGCCTTTCGGTACAACTTACTTGGAACAAATGGATGACTTTTTAATTTGGTACGCCAAATGTGCTTTTGACTCCTTTGGTTCGAAAGTTGCAAAATACCACAGGCTTTACCAAAGCAGAAGTGTGGAAGGAGAATTTCATCATTGCTGGTTTGAGACTCAAAGTGGTGAACGCGTGAGGATGTCTAAACATCAACTCTATAATCACTCATTATTACCACCCAACTCACGTGTATATCGCTTGAAATCATTGGAGCCATCCGGGCCAATGAAATCTGGAATGTTTGATCAAAAGTTCGAGGGAAAAGTTTATTCACATCCTCAAAACGGCTATGGAACCTCTCCAGAGGGTCTTTTAAGGGTTATAAAAACAGGTAGGATTCAGCCGGAAGGAAATCGCCTGACGTATATTTTGTATGCAGACGAAGGTACGTCATCGCAACTGACTTCGCCCTGGACTGACACCATAGGTCCATCTGATAAAATATTTGTTGTACAGACACACACAGAAGTTGTTAAACGCTGTCTTCTTATGACCACCGACCCAGGCGATTTGGTTCTTGACCCGACCTGCGGCAGCGGCACCACCGCCTACGTGGCCGAACAATGGGGCAGGCGTTGGATAACGATTGACACCAGCCGGGTGGCCCTGGCCCTGGCCCGGACGCGTTTGATGGCGGCCAAGTATCCCTATTATCTGCTGGCCGATTCCAAGGCAGGAATCGAAAAAGAAGCTGAAATCACGGGCAAGTTTCCGCCGGATTACAAGACCACCGAAGACATCCGCAAGGGATTCGTCTACAAACGCGTGCCGCACATCACCCTCAAAGACATTGCCAACAATACGGAAATAGACGCCCTCCACGAAAAATGGCAAAAGCAGCTCGATCCGATCCGCCGGGAACTCAACCAACTGCTGAAAAAGAAATGGGAGGAATGGGAAATCCCACGGGAAGCGGATGAGAAGTGGTCACGTGAAGCCAAAAGCCTTCTGGAAAAATGGTGGGAGTTGCGCCGCTGCCGCCAGGCCGAGTTAGACGCCTCCATCGCCCGCAACGCCGACCAGGAGGTCCTTTACGACCAACCGTACGAAGACAATAAGCGGGTTCGCGTCTCCGGGCCGTTTACCTTCGAGAGCCTGTCTCCGCATCGGGTTTTATCCCCGGATGAACATCTGTCCGAGACCGAGACCAACGGCCGCAAGTCGGCCGAAGCCGTCCAGTTCGAGACGATGATTCTGGACAATCTCAAATCGGCCGGGGTCCAGAACACCATCAAGAACGAGCGCTTGAAGTTCGACCGCCTGGAAACCTTTGCCGGAGAGTGGATTCAGGCCAAAGGCGAGTACACGGAAAAGGACGGGGCCGTGCGCCGCGTGGCCGTCAGTATCGGCCCGGAACACGGCACGGTCGGCCCGCGGATGGTCAAGGAAGCCGCCAAGGAGGCCGTCAAAGGCGTGGGCTTTGACTTGCTCATCGTCTGCGGTTTTGCTTTCGACCCGCACGTATCAGAAGAAGCCAAACGATACGGATCCTTGACCGTGCTGCCCTGCCGCATGAACGCGGATTTGGCGATGGGTGACGAACTCCTGAAAAAGACGGGCGCCGGCAACCTGTTCATGGTCTTCGGCGAACCGGACATCGAAATTAAAAAGGCAAAGGCCGGAAAAGTCCAAATCGAAATCAAGGGGCTCGACATCTACGACCCCACCACCGGCCAGATAAGAAGCAACTCGACCGACGACATCGCCTGCTGGTTCATCGACACTTCGTACAACGAGGAGAGTTTCTTTGTCCGCCACGCCTACTTCACCGGCGGCGACGAACCTTACGACAAGCTGAAACGGGCGCTCCGGGCCGAAATCGACGAAGCGGCCTGGTCCGCCTTATACTCGACGAAAAGCCGCCCCTTCGACCCGCCGGCCACCGGCAAGATCGCCGTCAAGGTAATCAACCATTACGGCGACGAAGTGTTGAAAGTGTACGAGGTTTAGCCGCCGTCAGGCCGATAGTCTTTGATCCGGCAGTCACGAGGGTGTTGTGTTCATTAGGCCTGGCTCTGTATCTCTTGCCTTGGGGGTGTCGGCGGCGCCGTACCTGGCGAGGCGGAGTCTACGGCCCTGCTTCTGGCGGTATGAGGCCAACCAACGGACAAGATGACCCGGACACCAGGAACATATTCATCAACCGTCAGATTAAATCTTGCCTTAATAACTTAAGCCAGTCGAGAACCTTATCTCGCGACTCCAGAACATACGCTGCCAGCTCCGCCGCTTCATCTTCAGTCGCGCTCCCCACGTAGTCGTATTCCACAATGTTTCTTTTTTCCGGCAGGCATCAAGGTAATCAGCATCGGAACGATGCTCAGGGCCCAGGATCAGCGGCAAGGCCTGAATGGTGCGGTAATGATGCAGCGTCCGTACCGCGCGATAGCCCTCGACATAAAGCAGGATAGCGCAGAGCTTCAGGGCCGCGTTATAGGCGATGCCAAAGCGCCAATCCGGAGAAATCCCGCTGCCTGCGTCTGTCAGATCACGATTCACCATGGCCAGCAGGTTGGCGATCTCTTGCGGCGAGGTGACGTGGGGTTCAAGCCAGCCGTTTTCGGCCCATTGCCGCAAGGTCATCTTCATGGCCTATGATAAAAAGCTTTTGCGAATCCAGTACGTTGGACAGGAAATGATCACCCTTTTCCTGGCGGCGCCGGAATTCGTCCACCGTCATGGTGTGGGGATTGACCTCCCGGCCGATCTGCTCCGCGACACCTGATAGCCAACTCGATAAGGCGCGAAGGCCGACGGCGCCGATCACCATGAGGTCCACGTCGCTGGCCGCTTTTTCCTTGTGGCTGGCCAGGGATCCGAAGACAAAGGCCACTTCCACCCCCTCCCGATCCAGAGCGCGCTTTAAAATCTCCACCAAGCCGGCGGTCTTTAACACCATCTTGCGGATGTCCAGGTAGAGGGGATGCTCGGTGTTGGCCCGGTAGTAGAGGCGGTTGCCATCCCGGCGGGGCGTCACCAGATCCAGTTTCACCAGCTTCTTAAGTTCTTGTTGGATGGCGCCCAGGGAAAGACCAGCCCGCCTCTCTATCTCCCGGAGGTGCAATTCCTTTTCGTCCAGAGCAAACAGAAGGCGAAAGATTTCCGCCCTCACCCGGGAGGACAATATTTCTGCCAAAGCCTCCATGATTGTTCGTTTATACCACTCAATTGTATGGTTTGACCATACATTTTTCTCCCACGCCGTCCGATCATAAATAACGTTTCCAAAGATATCAATGATTCCTGAGGGCAGGACGGACGATCCCTGCCAGGACCTAATCGCCGGGCTTGTGGGAAAAGAAGAGGCGAGGGTTAGGATCTGGCGATAATCTGGCGTCCCCAAGGGGATTTGAACCCCTGTCGCCGGCGTGAAAGCTCATTGTCTGCCATAAAAGTAATTTCTTGAAAATCCTTACATAATCGCAGAATACCACATCATTTCAACATGCTATCCTCTGTTACGTCGTGACAAGAAAAGAGATAGGAAGCATGGTTGGCCTTGACCAAGAATCGCCGTGATTCTTCCTTCATACGCGGAGGCCTTCACGTTCCACGTTTCGGTAAAAGGAAAATCCTTGACGTACCGCTTCCCGAAAATGAATCTCCTCAAAAATTTTTAGGGAAATTATTGGCTTAAAGTCATGGTCCCACATCAGGCCATAAACCGCGTCCTCGATGCCTTGTTCAAGTTCCGGGGTTTTTGTATCGACCAGGGCGATAAGGTCCAGGTCGGATTCCTCGGTCCCCTCTCCACGGGCGCGGGAGCCAAAGGGTGGACGGCGTCTATGACCGCGACCCCATGAACCCCTCTCCACGGGCGCGGGAGCCAAAGAGGATAAGGCTGATGATAGGCCGCTTATGAGCATCGGAAATCCGAGCTTTAAGCTCCTCGACTATTGCCAAGTCTTCGGTTTTTCCCATTATCTTCTCCTGGTCTATTTTACCGGGCGCCGGAGGGAGTGGCAACATTTAAATCCTGATGTCTGGCCAACGCTATTCAATGAGAATTTTTCACTCCGTTTTTGTTTAAGACATCCGTAAAAACCGATCATTTTCGAGCGCGCAGCCTAAACTTTGGCGGAGCGCCGAGGCTTGTCTGCCGCCAGCGGAAGGGGCGCCTGATTAGCTCGTCGGAAAAGGCGGCCTCCGCGCTAGCGGCATGAGTCAACCAACAGTCGAGATGAACCGGACACCAGGTACTTATTCATCCACCGTCAGATTAAATCTTGACTTATACATATTTTCTGGAGTTTTGAAATTACCTCATCGATTGTCCATAAATCAAGTGATATAGAATTACCTGTCCCCATAATTTAAGGTCGTCATCACAGGGACGGCAACATACAAGCGACCTTGACGCAATTGCGGCCTTCATTTTTGGCTTGGTATAGGGCGGTATCGGCTCCCTTGATCAATTCTTCCAATTCATCACGGGGCGTTGGGTTGGCACCGCCGGCGGCCGGAAGGAACACGTTGACTCCCAGGCTGGCGGTGACGGAAATGGTGCGCCATTCCGTTACCACAGATGCGTCGGCCACGGCTTCCCGAATTCGCTCCGCCGCCGGAAAAGCTTCATGGTTGTCGGTTTCAGGCAGCAGGCAAATAAACTCCTCACCGCCATATCTGGCTATGATGTCCACGGCCCGAGTATTTCTTCTAAGAACATCGGCAACGGTCTTCAATACCCGGTCGCCGCTGTGATGACCATACGTGTCGTTGACCATCTTGAAATGATCGATATCGAGCATGATCACGGTGAGATGGTGCCCGTAGCGGTGGGCTCTGGCCAGTTCCTGCCGGGCCAAGTCGTAAAAATGTCCTCGGTTGAACAGTTGGGTCAGAGCGTCCGTTATGGCAAGCTGCCGATAACGTTCTTCGCTCTCGTGGAGCGCCTTAACGACGGAAGCGAGCTTTTCCACCATGGAATTGAAGGCTTCGGAAAACTCACCCATGAAATCCACGCGCTGGGTATAGTCTCCGGAGGCAATGGCCTGCGTTTGCCAGGTCAGGTGCCGCAGGTGGGACTGCAGCGTTTTCAGAGCGCCACACAAATACCCAGTGCCCGTTAAATTTTTGCTCAAGTTACCATTGGCCACCGCCAGGATGAATTCTCGAATCTCAAAAAGCTTTTTTTGGTTATTCGTAAAACCCTGATGCGCGGCCAATACCGCTGGTAAATCAAGCGGCGGTTTCCTTTCATCGATGGTGGCCATAAGGATATTGACCACCTGGTCCAGTATTTCCAGCACAGCATAGTCGGGCTGTTCTCGTTTCAAATCGTCACTCGACCAGTTCCGCCGTGAAACGGCAAGTACGATCGCCGGTGCACCAGCAATCCACTTCCTTGACTTTAAATTTATTTCCCGTGAAGCTTTCCATAAGCCCCGCGATAAAACCTTCATCATAAACGCAAATTTCATAATCCAGCTCGGGAAGGCCGGAACAGTCCAAGTCCTCCGACACGGTGATTACAAACGATCCCTTCTCGATATCGGCCTTTTCGATCCTCAGGATTCCAATACCCATGTCCTTCAGAATACTCTGTAGCCTGCGGACGAATTCCTGAAAATCCGAGGTTTGTCCTATCACGTTTTTATAAAATTCGGTTCCGGCCAGATAGCCGGCCTCGTAGAAAAGTTCATCGGTTTGCTCCGTTCCATACTTTTTTTCAAGGATGTCCCGGAAGGCAAACTGCATCAAGCGATATACCTCCAAACGAGTGGATGGTCCCAAATTGGGTCGTCCCAGATCGATATCCCCAAGTAAATCCCAACTGAACTCGTATTTCCTCTTCTCCATCATCGACCCCTCCTTCGGACTTTTTTTACACCCTTCATTTATTTTATAGAGCTAATGGCAAAACCTCAAGACCTGGTAAATTTTCCTGTCGGTTGCACATGATATGACCGAATTAGGTAGCACATGAGTTGACCGATGAATAAAGCATCTTCCGTATGGAGTGAGCTTTATGAGGCAATAGGAGGTGCCGCGGGCGGTCAGGCGGATGAGGTTCGAGGAATTCTACCATCAATACGAGTCGAGTCGATCGAGCTGTGAGGAGGCGACGGAGTTGCTGGGGGCGTCGGCGGCGCCGTGCCTGGCGAGACGGAGTCTACGGCCCTGTTGCCGGCGGCATGAGGGCAACCAACAGACGAGATGACCCGGACACGGAAGAAACATCAACGGTGTCGGATTAAATCTTGGTTGGTAAAACCGCACAATTGTATGGTTTGACCATGCGTTTTTCTCTCACTCCGTCTGATCATGAAGAACGTTTCCAAAGAGATCATTGGTTTCCTGAGGGCAGGATGGATGGTCCCTTTCATGACCTGATTGCCGGGCTCATAGGAAAAGAAGAGGAGAAGGTTTTGGGCTGGAATTATTCTGGCGTCCCCAAGGGGATTTGAACCCCTGTCGCCGGCGTGAAAGGCCGGTGTCCTGGACCGGGCTAGACGATGGGGACGATTGGTGGGCCGTGCTGGGCTCGAACCAGCGACTCTCTGCTTAAAAGGCAGATACTCTACCTCTGAGTTAACGGCCCGACACGGCGCCCAAAGCCGTAAACAGCACTTAATAGAACTCCGGCCCCGGCTTGTCAAGCTAAAAAACCAGCAACGGTAATCGCAAGGGTTTTCTTGACATTCCAGGAAGAGCGAGCTAATTTTCTCTTATTTGACGCCGTCGCGGGGGGACATGGAACAGGAAATCAAGGTTTTTCAGGACTTGATCAGAAGGAGAGGCATGCGCCACACCCGGGAACGCGAAGCCATAGTCCGGGAAGCCCTGTCCTCCAACGGCCACTTTGACGTGGACGAACTCTTCATCCGTTTGAAAAAAAAGAAAGGCGTCTCGAAGGCTTCCATCTACAGGACCATCCCGCTGCTCAAAGAGGCCGGCCTGATCACCGAGGTCTATCTCGAAAACGGCCACATGCACTACGAACCGGTTTTCGGCCGGGACCACCACTGCCATCTACGCTGCCTCAATTGTAAAACCGTGATCGAATTCTCGGACAAGCGCCTGGGCGAGATCGAAGCCGAGGTGGCCGAACGCTACGGCTTTTTCAGCGAAGGGCACAAACTGGAAATCGTCGGCCTCTGTCCCCGCTGCCGAACCCGCCAAACCAGAAAGATAACCACTTGACAATATTTTTTTTGGCTACATATTGTAAATGAGTCTCAGTTGTTTTAGAGACCGCCCGAAGAGGTTTTGGTGAGGAAAAGAATAAAATGGATTGGCAGCAGTTGATCACCGTCCTGGCGCTGGCCGCCGCCATCGGTTTTTTGATAACGCGCGTCCGGCGGATATACAGGTTCCGCGGCTCAAGTTGCGGTTGCGGCTGCTCGACCTGTCCCGACAGCGGGATCAACCCCGGCGGTCAACGTTCCAGCAACGGACAGTCTTGACCGGACCGGCCGGGCGGGAATCGAAATGAAACAGCTCCATCAGCGGGAAAAGCAGGACCTGGCGCGCATCCTGACTCAGAACGGTCATAAAAATGCCCAGGACATGGTGGCCGTCCTGGACGCGTTTCTGTCCAGCGAAAGTCATCAAGGCGTGGAGGAGCTTCACCGCCGGCTAAAGACCCGCGGGCTGAACTTCAGCCGGGAATTCGTGCGGGAGGCCCTGGACCTGTTCTGCCGCTTGGGCTTTGCCCAGGCCAAATCATTCGAAGGCCAGGAGGTCCATTACGAACATCGCCACCTGGGCCAGCATCACGACCATATGATCTGCACCCGTTGCGGTCGGGTCGAGGAATTCATCAATTCCCAGATCGAGGAACTTCAATTCTGCGCCGCCTCGGAAAAGGGTTTTGTCCCGCTGGACCATCAGATGGTCATCTACGGTCTCTGCCGGGAATGCGCCCTCCAACCCGGACAGGAGATGACTCTTGGCCAGGCCCAGCGGGGCGAGCGACTGGTGGTCTGCGGTTATTCCGGCGGTTCCGAGTCGGCCCGACGGCTTACGGACATGGGGCTGAATCCCGGCGTGGAGATAGAGGTCCTGGGTTCTAACGGACACGGTCCGGTGGTGGTGGCCTGTCGCGGTTCCAGGCTGGCCCTGGGACGCGGCTTCAGCGACAAGGTCAAGGTTAAACCAGCCGGACAAAACTAGAGGCAGCGCGCCTGGTTTTGTGGAGGGATTAATCGCCCCGTCTTCGGGCAGGGATAAACCCGACTGCTAGGATCTGTCTGGTACGTGGGAAATATTACGCCGGGGCCGAGCTTATCCCCGGCCCGAGTTACAGTCGGCCTCATCTTCATGCTTCATTGGGCTTGGTCCCGGATCTGAGGATTATCACCCGCCGCCGGCGCGCCGGGGGTCAATCCTTATCGTCCAATATGAGCCTGATCTTCCGGTGCAGGTCGGTGACGCGGAAAGGCTTGGCGATGAATCCGGACGCGCCCGCGGTAAGGGCTTCCTTTTCCTGAGTAGCATAACCGCTGGCCACCAGGACTTTGGCCCGAGGGTTCATCTTGAGGATTTCCTTGAGGCATCTGTATCCGCCTAATTCGGGCATGCCCAAATCAAGAATTATAAAATCGATCCGATCGCCCCGGTCCCGGTAAAGGGCCAGAGCCTTATCGCCGCCATCGGCCTCCAGGATGTCGTAGCCCGCCTGCTCCAGCAGGACTCGAGTTATTTCCAGCACGGCCGGATCGTCGTCCACGACCAGAACGGTTTCCTGACCGGCTTTTATTTCCTCGATAACCACGTCCTGGGGTGGCGGGACGTTTTGTTGGGGGAGGGCCGGCAGGTAAACGTCAACCTCGGCCCCGCCCTCGGGCCGGCCCGAGAGTCGGATATGTCCGCCGTGGGCCTTGACTATGCCGTAGACGGTGGCCAGTCCCAGCCCCGTCCCTTGGCCGGCCTGTTTGGTCGTAAAAAAAGGCTCGAAGGCGTGTCTGATGGTTTCTTCGTCCACCCCGCGCCCGGTGTCGGTCACCCGGAGATGAACGTAGGGCCCGGGCGTAATTTCCAGGTTGTTCCGGGTGAACTCCTCGTCAAGGTACATGTTTTCGGTCCGAATAACGATGCGGCCGCCTTCGGGCATGGCGTCCCGGGCGTTGGTGCCCAGGTTCATCAAGACCTGTTCGATCTGGGTGGCGTCGCCATTGACGCACCACAGGTCGCCGGCCAGCAGCGTTTCGATCCCGATCATGCGGGGAATGGTTCTTTCCAGAATCTTCACCGCTTGTCGGACTTCGTGATTGAAGTCGAGAGGTTTCAGCTCGGGTTTGACCTTGCGGCTGAAGGCCAGCAGGTTCTTCACTAGGTCGCCGGCGCGTTGGACCGCCTCGTCAATGCCTTCCAGGTATGACCTGCCGGCCCGCCGGTCGGGTTCAGTGTTCAACAAAATCTGCACGTAGCCGGATATGGCCTGCAGGATGTTGTTGAAGTCATGGGCGATGCCGCTGGCCAGAGTGCCGATGGCCTGCATCTTCTGGGATTGAAGGAGTTGTTCCCGCAGGCGCCTGATTTCCTTCCTGGCCTTGACGCCGGCCGTTATATCCCGGCCAGACCCGGTCACATAGGGAGACGGTCCGCCTTCTCTCACCAGGGCGCACCGGTATTCGATGTATCTGGCTTCCCCATCCCTGGTGGTCAGGGCAAAGGTTCCTTCGGCGCGGCCCTGTCCGGTGATCTGGCGCAGATAAGTTTCTTGAAAGGCCTCCAGGTCTTCCGGCCGCAGGAAGTCGGCCAGGATCCGTCCTCTAAGCTCCTCGGCCGGACGGCCGAGTATTTCCGCCGCGGCCGGATTGAGGGCCAGCAGACGGCCCTCGAGATCATGGGCGAAGACGGCGTCGCTGATGCTGGTGAAGAGGTCCCGGTAACGTTTCTCGGATCTGGTCAAGTCCTCGTCCGCGCGCCGCCGTTCGGCGATTTCCGCCTTCAGATTCTCGACGGCTTCAACCAGATCGGCGGTCCGCTCCCGGACCCGGACTTCCAGTTCATCCCGGGCCTTGGACAGGGAGGCGGCTTTTTCATCCAGTTCGGCCTTCAGGAGAAAGGACTGGATCACGTTGGCCACCACGCCGCTCAACAGGATCAGGTCCCGGCGGCGGGTGTGGTCAAAGGGATTGGGCCTGGTGAAGGAGACGTTCAGAACGCCTATGGGCCGCCCCATGACGGCCAGGGGCAGACAAGCCAAGGCGTTGGGCGTGGTCAGGCCCGGGTCCAGTTTCAGGCTTTCGGCCTCGGGCGAATCCCGAAGCATGAAAATCGGTTCGTTGCGGGTGAAAACCTGTCCGGCTATGCCTTCGCCCGGCTGGAAGGCCAGGTCCGAGTTGTACGGACCGCCGCCTTCGTCCAAAAGGTCGGCCTGACCTTTGGCCGCCAGAAGCTTAAGTCGGTCCGCTTTGGGTTGGTAAAGAAGCAGGGAGCAGGAATCAATATCCGTGATTTCCCGGACCAGAACGTCCAGGATTTCATCCAGGGCCTCGTTCAACTTGGTGTATTGCACCGGCACGGCGGTCAGGCTGGCGATGGCGGAGAGCTGCTTGAGCGCGGTGTCCAGCCTGACGCCCATGATGGACAGAGTCTGGATGAGCACCTCGTTCTGTCTGACCAATAAATCTATGTCGTCCTTGAGGCTCAATTGCCCGAATCCAATTCCAGCATCTGCTTCCAGGCGTCCAGCATGGCCGGTACTTGCACTCTGGCCTTTTCGGCCACGCTCTCGATATCCGGCCGGGTCAAGCCGGCGCCGCGCAACGCGGCCAGCCGATCCAGGGGCCGCGCTTCCTGGACCAGGCCGAATTTGAGTTCCTTGACCAGGACGTCGGCCAGGGCCACCAGGCTGGTGGCGAACAGATAAGGCTCGCCGCCGGAAAGCTGATGATGGTTGCGTATGGCGGCCTCGTGAAGGGCGGGCAGCCTCCATCTGCGGGCCAGCCAGTGGCCCACCACGTTGTGTTTGAGGCCGGACTGCTCTTCCGCCTGGTAGTAGGGCACTCCCCGCCGGTTCAGAACCAACAGTTCGCGATACTCTTCCGGAAAGTGGGTCATCAGCACGAGCTTGCCCAGGTCGTGCAGCAGCCCGGCCACCATGATTTCCGTGGGTATGGGATACCCGGCCGTTTCGGCCAGAGCCTTGGCCGTCCAGGAGACGGCCAGGCAGTGCCGCCACAAGGATTCGCCTTCCAGGTCCGGCAGGGTATTGGGGTTGAACATATCGGCCAGGCCGGCTCCCACGGCCAGAATCTGCAGTTCATCGAAGCCCATGACCACCACGGCCCGGCTGATGGTGGTCACTTTCTGGGCCAGGCCGTAATAGGCCGAATTGGCCAGACTCAGCACCTTGGAAGCCAGGGCCGGATCGCCTTCGATCAGCTTCTCGATCTTGGCCGGAGTGGTCATCTCGTCGCCCAGGGCCTCGATCAAGCGCCAGACGATCTGGGGCATGGCTCCCAGGCGCTCGATCTGAAAGATTCTTTGTCTTATCCTGAGTGCTCTTTCTTGTTCATCCACCATGTCCAGCACGCCTGTCATAAGAGCTTGCCCGCGGCCGTCGGATCAGAAATATCGGGGATGAAACGGTCGGAGGACAAACATCTTCCCTCCCCGGACTCATTCCGCGGCGTTAGGTTACTTGCGGCCAAGATTAGGTCCCCCCGGACAACAACCGCTCCCAGGTTGCGCATATTTCATTTAATACCAAACTCGAGTCGAATTGCCTAAGAAAAAAATGACGGGGCCGGCCGGGCCCGGTCCGTGCGGCCTTCAGATCGCCGGCGGCCGGGATGAGTTAGTCTCTTACGGTTGGGGTCGCGGGAAGGTGTATCAAAGGACGGCGGCGCGAGAGGGGGAGGGTAGTCCGCGGGCGTCAGGCATTCTTGAATTTCCTGGCCAAGTCGTTGTCAATCACGTACACGCAGACGCTCTGGGCGCCCTGGGGACTGTAGCGGTATCTCCTGCTCAAATTGTTGAGGAGGAAGGTCACTTCGTCCTTGATCCGCGTATCGTAGGTCTTGAAGCTCTCCGTGCCGTAATCCATGATGGCCCGCCGGAAGTTTTCGTTTTCCAGAAAGGGGTCCAGAGCCTTTTGCTTCAAGTTGTGGACATATCTTTCGTGCAGGGACTGATAGAGCTTGGTCTCCACCATGGGACGTCCTTCCAGAAGGATTTCCTGGGTCAGGGTGCTGGAAGTATATTCTTTCTGCACTTCCTTCCGAAAAGACAGGCGCTTGGGCCGGTCCACACTGGCGCTTAAGAGCCGGGCTTCGATGGCTTGCAGGAAGGCTTCGGTGATCTCGAGCTTCTCCCCGGTGAAGGAGCATTTCTGGACCGTGCCCGGTTCGAAATTGAGGGCGAAAACATAATTCTGGATGTCCCGGGAAATCTGCTCCTCGTTGTAATAGTAAAGCGATTCCTTCACCTCCTGCAAAATCAGGTAATTGTACATCCGAAGCAGGGAATCCAGGAAATTGGCCGGGATCATCTTGATGACTTCCTTGTTGGTTTTGGTGAAGTAACCGCATATCATGGACATGTTGATCAAGGACTCCTCCCTGGCGAACTTGGAATAGAACTCGCCGAATATCTTGATGGAATCGCGACCGGACAATCCTTTCCGGCCTTCTTTGTTCGACTCCTGCAGAATCTTCCGGCGGCGCCGCGCGGAGAATTCCTTGCGGTCCTCTTCCGAGAGCCACAAGGGTATGTACCCCGTGTAAAGGTCCATCTTCAGAAGCTGGAGGTTGTCGTCACAATAGAGATGGTATTTTTCCGGCTGCTTGATCCAGTCCAGGAGAGCCTCCGACTTCTCCTCGAGGCGGGTGGAGATAACCACCCGGGCGAAATTATGAAGCACCCGAGGCAGGAATTTATCGTCTATGTTTTTACCGAAAATATGGCGGTAGATTTCCACCTCGGTCTTGACATCCAGAACGTAGGGGAGGTTGATGTACTGAATGCGATCCGAGAAGGAAGGAAAGTCCTTGATGTTGGCTTTATCCTCCGGGTTCATGACGGCCAGAAAGAGCGAATTGACGTTCTCCTCGAAGTATTCCACCTTGTGCACGCCTTCGCTGATGATGTTGTGCAGTTCGATCAGGCGTTCGGTGTTGTGGGACTTGATGTCCATCAGGGCGTATATGCCGTTGTTGGTCTTGGCGTACTGGGAAAAGATGTACAACACCTTGTTGCTGTCCCTGAATATCTCGTTTATGCGGTTCTGGATCATGGGATTGCTCAAGGTGTTCTGTTTAAGGGGCTTGTCTCCAGGGTTGAAAACCGTTATCCCCTCGCCCTGCCGGCGGTTGAATTTATAAGGCCGGGCGTAGATCATCTCGAAAACCTTGGCGGGATGTTCCAGTTTTTCCAGCAAGGCTTCGTACATGGCCCCGCAGATGTTGCAAGGGCTGTCCCGGAAAATCCATTCGTACTCTTTTTCCGTGAAGAGCTTCTGTTTGAAGGGATGGTTCTCCATCAGTTCTTCCAGAAAGGCCCGGCGCGAAGCCTTGGGTGTCAGCAGGATGGGATGATCGTGGCTGGGACAGGCCATTTCGACGTATTCGTGAACCGCGTGGGGAAAGCTCCATTCCGATGTGAAACCCTCCGGCTTCTGGCCGGCTCCGGCGAAGTCATGGGCCTCGGCCACTAATTCCTTGGCCCGGTCCGAGTAGCCCAAAAGGTAAGCCAGCCTGTCCACCAGGCGCCCGGTGTCGCTCATCGAACCCACCCCTAGGGCTTCGGGGTTGAGCCTCCAGACCACCTCGAACCTTATACCGGCTTCGGTGTTGACGTATTCCTCGAACTTCATCAATAGGTTGTTCAAAAAGGTGCTTTTGCCGCAGCCAGGAGGTCCGTCGAAGATATAAATCTTGTTTTGTTGAACGCCGCTTTTCATAACTTCGATGTGATTTATGAACCGGTTGGCGAATATCCTATCGGCGAAAAAAGGATGGTCGGCGCCTTCCACGAAAAGCTTGTGACAGTCATAGTAATCGAAGCCGACTGATTCGGGATCGTCGGGATACTCGTTGATCCCGTCCCCCACATAACTTTTGACCATATCGTGGAAGACCTGAAATATGTTGCGTAAAACCAAGGCCGGCTTGTCCACCGCCAGGGCCATGAAATCGGCGAAGGAAACAGGATAGCGCATGTTGCGCTCCTTGAGGCTAAGATTGATAACTTGGAGCGCTTTATTCACGTTTTCTTCCATGGGGCGCCCTTTTACCGGATCACGTCTTTTATATATTCTTCTTGGTCAGTTTTCTGTTCCTGACCGTGTACAAAACCCTTTGCCATTTTATTTCCGGTTCTTTAACTTGTTTTTCCGGCAATGAAACCGGGGTGGGCGAATGGAACTGGCCGTCTGAAGCAGTCACGGCGATCGCTTCGCTGGTTTCCAGGTGCACCGGAGCGTTCCACAGGTACTCCAGGCCGATCAGGGTATTGGGTATATACTCGGCTACCAGCGGTTTGCCCTCGAAGCGGTGGACCAGGTAAAGCTCGCCTTCCCGGCTTTTGTCCAAGCTTATCTCCACGTCCGGGGGATGATACAGCAGGTCCAGGAGCATGGCCCGGTAGTCTTCCGCCTTGCGGCTCTTGATGTAATACTCGTAGACCATACGGTTCTGGTTGAGTCTCTTTCCGGCCACGAACAGCTTGTGCCGGTTGATGAAATCCTGGTCCACGAAGGTGTTGACGAACAGGAAGTCGGAAAAGTTCTGCCTGAGGCTGAAGATGAAGTTGCGTCCCTGGCCCGTGGCCAGATCGAACTTCTCCCGGGCATTGGCGTCCAGTATCTTTCTGAAGGCGCTGGAATACTTCCCCTTATCCCCCAGGTCCTCGATGTAATAGAAGAGCCGCAGGCCCAAGGCGTACGGGTTTAGGCCGACGCGGGGCATGGCCGTGATACCGGCGTTGACCCGGGCAAAGTCCACTTCATGTCCTTTCATGCGGTCATCTTTCAAGAAAAGGTTTTCATGCCAATAACTGGCCCAGCCTTCATTCATGATCTTGGTCCGGATCTGGGGCTGGAAGAAGAGCGAGGTGTTGCGCACCACCTGGATGATGGTCTGCATCCAGCGGTTGGCTTCCTTGTCAAGGAATTCGGAATGCGCCATCAGAAACTGCAAGATATCCCGGGTGGGCCGGGCCATCTTTTCCAGGTGTTTCTTGAAAAGGGCTTCGAACTCCGGGTATTTCCGTTCCACCTCCGAGAAAAAGGCATCTTCCCCCAGGGGGCCGAAGCGCCGCAGGCATTCGTTGTACCTTTCGATCTCCTTGACGTATTCATCGATTCTCAGTTTTTTTTCGGTCTGGATGAAGACGTCGAAATAGTAGTCAACCTTTTTGGAGTTGGCCGTCTCCTGGGACCGGCTGAGGCGGGACAGTTCCCGGTGATAGCCCACCAGGTTGTCCAAGCCCCGCGCGAATTCGATAACATAGTCCACCCAACGCCCTTTTTCCGATCTGAGTTTGGCGATCAGACGCTTGTCGGCCAAGGCCTGACCGGAGAAGTCGAAGTCCCAGGTATGACGGAAATAGAGATTGTTCTGAAAAAAGTCTATGTGGGCCAGGACGTGGTAGAAAATCATGACGTTGAGCCAGTCCGGATTGTTGTCGTTGTAAAAAGAGATAGGGGGGCGGGTGTTGATCACTGTTTCATAGGGGTTGTAGGGGTAAAGCTCGTAACGGCCTTTTTCCTTGAGAACCTCCACGTCATGGACCCAATAATCATAGAGGGTGGGGATCATGGCCTTGGGGGTGAGTTCCAGGAGGTCGCGATTGGTGACGATGTACTCGAGGGTTTCATCCTGGAAGCTGAGACCGGCTTCCCTGGCCCGCTCCTTGCACCCCTCCATGATCTTCTTGACATGCTGGCTGACCAATTCCATCCGCCACCCCGGCTGCCCGCGTGCTCTAGGTAATCAGCTTCTTGATGCCCTCGATGAGACGCTTCTCGTCCGCGTTCTCCGGCACCACGTCCAGGCGAACCAGGGCCTGCTTTTCCATCAGCTTGGAGGCTATAAGGTACTTTTCCATTTCGGTCTTGCTCACCGCGCCCGCCCGTTCGGCGATGGTGACGCCGATCCGGTTGGTATAGGCCAGCATTCTGGTCAGCTCGGGGATGGCTTCCTTGCCGCCGACGTCCCAATCATCGCCGTCCGTGCCGTGGAAGACATAGATGTTGTAATCCTGGGTCAGATGTTCCTCCTCGACGATCTTGTTGACCAGGCGATAGGCCGAGGCCGCCTTGGTGCCGCCGGCCACCTGGGTATTGTAATAGGTGTAAAAATCCGGGACTTCCTTGGCCTCCACGTCGTGGAGAATGAACCTGGATTCCACGTGTCGGGCGTACTGATAATAGAGCCAGCCATAGATCAGCAGGTGTTGGCTGACCACCAGTTCCGTGGGCTTGCCGGACATGGAGCCGGAGTAGTCCCGGAGGAAAAAGACCACGGCCTGGGATTCGTAGTCCAGTTCCGGCGAGAGCACGCGATAGATCAGGTCATCTGGAGCAATCAGGAACGAGGTGGGATCAATGTCGGTCACGTCCGGGACGTTGCCCAGGATGATGTTGGTCTCGAGCACTTGTCTCAGGGTGGCCTTTTTATCCAGCAACTGGCCGAAACCACGGTGCCGGTCGGTCAGGTCATAGGTGTAATGGGTCAGGGACCTTTTCTTGCCCTTTTCCTTGAGGTTGGGCAGTTCGAACTTCTCGGTCAGGATACGGCCCAAGTCATAGGCGTTGGACTCGATTTCATGTGGACCGCCCTCGCCTGATCCGGCCCCTCCAGCGCCAGGCTCCTCCCGCACCGGCGTTTCGCCGACGACCTCGCCGTCTTCGCCTTCCCCCGACCCGCCGGATTGATCCTCGACGGGCTTGATCCGGTCGTGAATGAGCTTTTCCTCGACCGTGGTCGGCACCACCACGATTTTGTCCTTGCCGCCCTGGCCGGGTTTGACCAGGCGGCCCACGCGAATCTTGGGCGCGAATCCGTCTTTTTCCCGAAGCCGGTCCCGTTCCAGGAGTTCGTCCAGGGAATGGACGCCGCTGTAAATCGGGAGGCTGTCCAGGGTCAGCCTTTGCAGAAGCTCCAGATCGTTGTAACCGTAAAAGCTGCGCCAACCCGGCCCCTTGGCCCGGGACGGACTTGAATCCGCGCCGGTAACTTCGCCGGACCGGGGCCGATCAGCCGGGTCTTCCATCTCCTCCAGGATCAGGCGCTCCTGCTCCAGGGAGAGGCCCTCCTGTTTCAACCGGCGACAGTATTCAAGAAGACTGGGGTTCATTTCCGATCGATCTCCGTCTCGATCCGTCACGGGTCAAGGTCAGGCTTCGTTCTCATGGGTGCAGAAATATTCGATGGTCTTCTGGGCGCAGGTCCGGCAGTAACGAAGCTTGTGGAGCATGGTATCTATCATGCGGTCGTAAAGCTTCTGGTTCTCCTCGTTGGTCCGGTTGGCCAGGGCCCCGATGAGGCTGCCGGCGCCGGCGATGTCTGACTTAAGCCGGACGTCGGTCACCGCCTTGACCAACTCGAGGTTGTCCATGAAGTCGTAATCCGGGTCCATGGAGACCTTCTGGCCGTAAATCTTGCGTATGGTGGTCCGGAAGGTTTCGCGCTGTTCGGCCGTCTTGAGTCCCAGGCGCTCCTCGACGCTGTTGATATAACGCTCGTCAATCTTCAAGGCCCGGAGTTCCTTGGTCTGGGGGTCCTTGTACTTCCACATCTTGTCCGGTCCCAGGTTTTCGGCGTCTATGCCGATGATCATGTTCACATAGTTCATGACGTCCTTGCGGATGGCGTAGGGCTCGTCCATGTACGCGTTGAACATCTCGGTCATGATCCGTTCCCGGTAAAGACCCTTGGCCGTCTTCAAGTCCTCGAGGTATTTGACCCGGTCGTTGGCTTCGGTCACATAGTCCAGGACAATCCTCTCGAGGGCCTTGAAGATGTCGTAGGCGAACATGCACTCGCCCTCGTTGGTCTCGGAACTCTCCACCAGAAGCTGGATGGCTCGGCCCAGGTTGCGCTGGCCCAGGCCTTTTTGGCCGAACCGATTGATGATATTGGGGTCCTGATTGAGGGTGTCAATGACTTCGGCCAGGGTCTTGATGCTCTTTTCTCCGGCCACTTCGCCGGCGCAGAG
Source organism: Thermodesulfobacteriota bacterium (assembly GCA_040755515.1). Taxonomy (GTDB): domain Bacteria; phylum Desulfobacterota; class Desulfarculia; order Adiutricales; family JAGVGV01; genus JBFMAW01. Next base: position 35,223 of record JBFMAW010000006.1, read on the forward strand.
CTTCATGGTCTCGATGGGCGTGAGCTTTTCCGATCTGGGCAGGCGGGTCAGCACCGCGGCTACCGAGGCGGAGTAATTGAGATTGGGGTCCTGGTGGAGGTTCTCCTTGGTCAAGGTCGTCCGCTGCTCGCCGCCGATGGTGTAAGAAGTGAGGTCTTTCTGCAGTTTATAGTTGGTATTGTGGGAGACGTAACAAATTCGGCACCGGTCCACGATGGGCGCTTCCTCCTTTTCCGCCAGGAAACGATGGAATTCCGAATTGTTGCTGGTGGCGATGATAAGGGTGTCGATGGGCCACTTGAAGCCATCGATCTCTAGGTTGCGGTTCTGGATGACTCCCAGGTACACCTGAACCAGGTCTTTCTTGTTTTTGAAAATCTCGTCGCAGAAATGTATGCCGCCGCCGGCCACTCTGGCCAGAGCCCCCCGCCTCAAGTCGAACCGGTACGGATTCTTGGTGTCGGTGATATGCAGCAGGCGTTGGATGGACTCCTCGCCCAGAAGGTCCACGGCCGAAGAGGTGATCTTGTCCTTGGCTGGATACTTACCCGTGACCGTGCCCAGGCTTTCCGTCAGCGGCACGGGCAGGATTTCGATGAACTCCAGCCAGTCCTCCATCTGTCCGCCCACCGTATCGCGGATGTCATTCCAGATATAGCCGCTGCAAGCCCCCAGGGGTCGGTAGTTGCGATAAAAGGTCTCGATTTCCCGGTCAGTGAAGCCGAATCGGCTGGCCAGGTACTCCTTGTTCTTCTCCGGGTCCTCGAAGAGATTCATGGCCAGGATCATGGGGTCTTCGTAAGTCTGGGACTCGATGACCTTGATCCGGCCGTAACCGGGAATCCGGTCCATATTGACAAAACGGAAGGTGTACTTCCGATTCTTCTCCTGGAATAGGAAGGAGCGGTACTTGGCGCAGAGAAAGTCCACCAGGAAAGTCTTGCCGTTTCCGGGTTCGCCCACCAGGACAAAGGCCATCTCCTTGGAGGAACCACCCTCGGCCGCGTCCTTGATGTACGAGACAAAACTGTTGAGTTCCTCGTACATACCGATGATGTGTTTATCGCCCGTCCGGAAAATCTTGAAATCATAAGTGGTCTTGCCGTTGACCACGACCTTTTCCACCCCGCCTTCCAAGATCATCCGCGAAACGCCCTGGGAAGCGTTTTCGAATCTTCGCCGGACCTCCTTGATGGTGGCCAGGTGCGACTGGAGATTGTCATTTCCCGTGTAAGCCATTTTTCCCCCTCGCCGTATTTATTACCCGAACAAATGGTTAACCTTTCCAATAACCGACTCAGCCGGTGGTGGTGATCGAGAACAGAGGCCCCTGGCCCCATTAGGACAGACACGGTCGGCGAATTTGGATTCAATCGGCGGTAAATGCTCCTTTATGCCACCGACACGGCCGACGACGGATTTAATTATATTATACTGATTTCAGGTGGATTCGCAATGGGTGGTAAAGATATCATATTGATTTGATAATAAATAATAGCACACGGCCGCGCGCCCGTACTCATAAAAAACCGCCCGGCGGATCCCCGGACCTGATTGGAGAGGCCAGGGGGCCGCCTGGGGCTCACTTGATCGAGGGCTCTAACCTAAAGCAGCTTGGCGCCCAACTCGGCCACGGCGCTGCGTTCGCCCTTCAACAGGGTCACGTGGCCGCTGAGGTCGGATTCCTTTATCTTCTCGATCAGAATGGTCAGGCCGTTGCTGGCCGAATCCAGGTAAGGGTGATCTATCTGTTCGACGTCGCCGGTGAAAACGATCTTGGAACCTTCGCCCACCCGGGTCAGCAGGCTCTTGATCGCATGGGCCGTGCAGTTCTGGGCCTCGTCCACCAGTATGTACTGCCGGGCGATGCTCCGGCCGCGGATATAGGAAAGGGCCTCGAGTTCAATGCGGCCGACAAAGGACAGATAGTCTTCGATGCCCAGGACGCCGTCGCCATTGTGGGTCCGCCGCCGCGCGTCCTTGATGGGACCGGAATTCTGGGGTTGGCAGGCTCGGAACAGATACTCGAGGTTGTCAAAGATGGGTTGCATCCAGGGCCTGATCTTTTCCAGCTTATCTCCGGGCAGGAATCCCAGGTCCTGTCCGTCCAGGGGGATGATGGGTCTGGTCACCAGCAGTTTGTCGTAGGCGTTTTTTTCGAGCACTAATTCCAAGCCGGCGGCCAGCGCCATCAAAGTCTTGCCCGTGCCGGCGCTGCCGGCCAGGGTTACGATCTTGACGTCTTCATCAACCAGTAAGTCCAGGGCAAAATGCTGCTCCTTGTTGCGGGGCCGGAGTCCGAAACAGTCCGACGCCGGCTGACTGGACAAGGGCGTCAGTTCCCGGCCGGAACGGCGGGCCAGACCGGACACGGAAGGGCTGGCCGGGTTCTTGAAAACCACGAATTGGTTGGGCAGGACCGGATGGTCATCCGGCAGCGGCAGTTTCTTGTCCCGGTAAAAAGCGTCCAGTTGCGACCGCTCCACGGTCAATTCCATCTGGCCCGAGTAGAGGCTCCGGAAATCCACCTTGTCGTTGATCAAGTCCTCGGCGTTCAACCCCAGGACGTCGGCCTTGACCCTGAGGTTGAGGTCCTTGGAGACCAGGATCACGCGGCCGTTGTTGTTTTGGCGGGCCAGGTTCAGGGCCACGGCCAGGATTCTGTTATCCGGCTTGCCCGAGTCCAGCACGTCCAGGTTTTCCGGAAGCCGATCGAAATTCGAATGATTGACCTCTATCCTGACCTTGCCGCCTCCGGGCAGAGGCACTCCCTGGGAAAGGTCGCCTTTGGTCCTGAGATCGTCCAAGAGGCGAGACACTTCCCTGGCGTTGCGGCCGATTTCGTCCTGCCGCCTTTTCTGGTCGTCAATCTCTTCGATGACGGCCAGGGGTATGACCACCTGGTTGTCTTCGAATACGAACAAGGCTTCCGGCGTATGCAGAAGAATATTGGTATCCAGGACAAAAGTCTTGGGCATTTTGGGTTCAACTCCTTATCAGGTTCAAGTGGCGGCCGGAACAAGCTTGGCCATCTGGCCGAAAAGCTCGATCGGGTTGGCCGGATTCACGTCCCCCGAGAACTCCCGGTAAAGGGTATTGACGTTTATAGCCACCCGCTCCGGCTCCCCCCAGCCGGAGAAAGGCTTCTTAAACAGCTCCTGGGCCGCTTCGAAGACCGGCGTCCCGGCCTCGAATCTCTTCCTGGCCTCGCCGTAAAGATAATCGAAATAGTCTTTGACGGCCCGAACTCCATCGAGTCCTATTAGCGGGCCGTGGCCGGAAACAATATGTTCGGGTTTCAACTCCAGGATCAGGTCCAGGGCCTTCAACCAGTTGGCCGTGGGGCCGACCCACATTATGGGCGTGCCGCCGTTGAAGATTATATCGCCGGCAAAGATCGTTCCGGCCGAGGGAACATGCACCATCACGTCGCCCTGGGTGTGGCAGGGCCCCACCTGGATGAGTTCGATGTCCCGGCCGCCGATCTTGATTTCCAATCTTCCTTCAAAGGTGCGCGTGGGCGGGGTCAGGTTGATGCCTTCAAAGTTGAAGCGGCTGAAGCAACGGGCGAAGTAGACGCCCAGTTCGCCTAATTGGGGCGCGGCCTTAAGCAGGTCCATCATCAGCGCCGGAGAAACCGCGTTGAATTCCTGGGCGCAGGCCCGGGAGGCGACGATCTCCGCGCCGGCCACCAGTTGATTGCCGAAGGTGTGATCGCCGTTGGAGTGGGTGTTGACCAGGACATTGATGACGGTCCGGGGCAGTCTGGCTTTCAGGGAGGACAGCATTTCTCCGGTCAGGGTCAGGTCGTACAGTGTATCCACCAACAAGGCTTGCTCTCCGACCGCCACCAGGCCGGCGTTGCTCAAACCCCAGGAACCATCCGGCTGAAGGTAGGCGTAAACTCCTTGGCCCAGGTCGTGCCACCCCTTGGTGTAATCGGCTGGCTTCATCGCTCACCTCCATCTATGTTACTCTTATTACCGAAGATATCGTGCTTGATCGGCTGTATTATACTATATCTGGTATCAGCCTGCAAATAATTTGTGTTGAGAATAGATCTCAAAGGTTAATTTTATGTTTCAGGAAATTACCAAAACCGTGAGTGAGAGATAAAATTCAATTTTTTGTTACAGGAGATTGCCAAAACCGTGAATAAGAGATTATATTCAACTCAATGGTCTAAATCCGGCCGAGGGGTGGGGCGGGATGAAAACGGCGTCAGATGAATCGAGTCCGATACAGCACTTTGTGGCCAGACAGCCGATATTCGACCGGAAGCAAAAAGTTTATGCTTATGAGCTGTTGTTTCGGTCCGGCCTGGATAATTTTTTCGCCCACGCCGACGGCGATGAAGCTTCCAGCCGGGTGATAACCGACAGTTTCCTGTTGTTCGGCCTGGAAGAGGTGACCGGCGGGGCCAAGGCCTTCATTAACTTCACCCGGGGCCTGCTGGTCAAGGAATATGCCCTGTCCCTGCCCAAACGTTTCGCGGTGGTGGAGATTCTGGAAACGGTCGAACCGGACAGCGAAGTGATTGAGGCCTGCCGCCGATTGAAGGCCAATGGTTATGAACTGGCGCTGGATGATTTCGTCTACGCGCCGTCTTATAAACCGCTGCTGGAACTGACCGACATCGTCAAGGTTGACTTTCTTCATTCTCCGGAAGAGGAAGTCAAGAAACTGGCCAAGACCCTCCTCCCGAAAGGGATCAAGCTGCTGGCTGAAAAGGTCGAGACGCGGGGGGATTTCGAGCGGGCCTTGGCTCTGGGCTACATCTATTTTCAGGGGTATTTTTTCAGCCGGCCGGTTATCATCTCCCGCAAGGCCATTCCGGTTTTCAAGCTTCAATTGCTTCGGTTGCTCAGGGAGATAAACCGGCCGGACATTGACTTCAAGATGCTGGCCAAAACCATCGAAGCCGAGGTTTCGATATCTCTGAAGCTGCTCAAATTCATCAACGCCGCCGCTTTCGGCTTGCGCCGCAAGGTGGCTTCCATCCTGCAAGCCTTGACCTTGCTTGGTGAAAAGGAGGTCAGGAACTGGGCTTCCCTTCTGACCCTCTCCGGGTTGGCCACGGACAAGCCGGCCGAATTGGTGGTTACGTCCCTGCTGAGGGCTAAATTGGCCGAGTCCGTGGCCGGCGCGGCCGGCCTGGCCCAGCGCTCCGCCGATTTGTTTCTGCTGGGTTTGTTCTCGCTTCTGGACGCCATGGTGGACCGGCCCATGGAAGAAATCCTGGCTGATATTCCCCTGGCGGACGATATCAAGGACGCCTTGCTCGGCCGGCCCAATCGCCTGCGCCTGATCCTGGATCTGGTTCTGGCTTTCGAGAAGGGCGCCTGGTCCGCCCTGTCGGAAATGGCGGCCCAATTGCAGATCAAAGAGGAATCCCTGCCGCCGGCCTATGCCGAGGCCATGAAATGGCTCCAGGAAATCTCGGTGGTTTAGAGCCGGCCTGCGTCTGGCCAACCAGCCGGGCTGAATGGCGCCGGCGCGGCTGGTCCGGCGCCGATCAAGAGTTTGTTGGCTCGACCGATCGAGCCGAAGACCGCCTGGTGGTAAAAGTGCGCCCCATGTCGAGCCCCTGTCCAGCACATTACTAGCGGTTACGTTGGTTCAAACCATTCTGACGACGGATCGAGGAGGATTGGCGGATGACGGACAAATACACGGACAGCGTTTTAATCACCCTTTCCTGTGGAACCGACAATCCCAACCGGGCCTGCCGGGCCTTGCATCTGACCACCATGGCCCACAAAGAAGGAAAGAAGACGGTCTTGTTTCTGCTGGACGACGGGGTTTACCTGGCCAAGAAAGGTCTGGCCGACAATCTCAGATCAGCCACCGGCGATATCGCCGATGACTTGATCAAATACCTGCAGGACTTCGAGGTGCCGATTCTGGCCTGCACGCCCTGCGCCCGCGCCCGCCGGATCGGTGAAGCCGATCTTATTTCCGGCGCCCGGCTGGCCACGGCCGCGGAACTCATTAACATAGCCTGCGCCAGCGCGGTGATCAGCCTCTAGGTTCTGGGCCGGTCCGAGAGTATTCTCAGCGTCTTCACCCGAACGACCCCTATCAAGGCCGATCCACCTGATCCGTCCCCTGTCTTTCTTGTCCTCGTCCAGGAATCTGAACTTCCGGTTACGGTGGCGCGTAATCCGGCGGCGCCGCGAGAATCAACCCGAAATAGATATCTTGCGACCACCGGACCGCCCTTGTCCGTCGACCAGAACCTCTCGCCCTCGAGTCCACGGAAGGCCTGGCCAACCCCATTCCTCGACCGGCGTACCTAGGGCCGGAGGCTGTTTGAATTAGGTGATAAGAAACGGATAGCCGGCCGCACCCGCCCTCGACATAATCAGGCCTAATGTTCAACCAGGAGGGCGTTATGTCAAACGTTGTAAACAAGACCATGGGGCCGTTCGAATGGCTGCTCCTTCTTACGCTGTCCGCGCTTTGGGGAGGCTCGTTCTTCTTTGGCAAGCTGGCCATAGCGGAATTGCCGCCCTTCTCTCTTGTGCTCGGGCGGGTCGGCCTGGCGGCAATGATACTTCACCTCATCGTAGTATTGAAAGGGGATCGTTTCCCACGGGACCCAAGGATTTTGGGCTCCTTCTTGGCCATGGGAGTTCTCAACAATCTGATCCCGTTCAGTCTGATTTTTTGGAGTCAGACCCAGATTCCCAGCGGCCTCGCTTCCATACTCAACGCCACCACGCCGCTATGGACTGTTGTGCTGGCCCATTTTCTTACCCAAGACGAAAAAATCACCATCCCTCGCCTGAGCGGCCTCCTGCTCGGCCTGATCGGGGTCATCGTTATGGTCGAACCACACGCGCTCGGAGGTTTGGGGCTGAATGCGATGGCTCAACTGGCGGTCCTGGCGGCGGCCTTTTCCTATGCCTTGGCCGCCATATTCGGACGGCGGTTCAAAGGCATCCCGCCCTTGGTCACCGCCGCCGGCCAGTTAACCGGTACGGCGCTAATGATGCTGCCCATCGCCTTCATTGTGGACAAGCCTTGGATATTTCTTCCACTCAGTCCCGTAACCTGGGGATCGGTCCTGGGGTTGGCCTTGTTTTGCACGGCCATAGCCTATATCATATATTTCCGTATACTGGCGGCCGCCGGGGCGACCAACTTGCTATTGGTAACCCTTTTGATTCCCGTGAGCGCAATTCTACTGGGTCACTTTATATTGGGCGAGAGGCTTGAACCACGCCACTTCCTCGGCCTGGTGTTGATCGGAGCGGGCTTGGCCGCTATTGACGGGCGTATTTTGGATTTCCGGCGCAGGCTTTTTCCTGGCCGGACTGACGGGAAACAAGCGACGCCGGATTATTTTCAGGGTAGGGATATTTGAGCAGGACTTGGCGGGAAACGACCAGGAAGGATCGGCTCGAAATGGCTTTCAACTCCGATGCGGAACGATGGACGGCCGTCGAGAAACGCGACCGACGAGCCGAGGGCGTCTTCTTTTACGGCGTAAAGACGACCGGCGTCTACTGCCGCCCGACATGTTCCGCGCGTTTGCCCAATCGTAAAAACGTTGTTTTTTTTACCAGCTTTTCGGAAGCTGAAGGAGCGGGGTATAGGCCTTGCCGGCGCTGTTCGCCCAAGTCTCCTTCCGCCGGCGATTATGGAATGGCATTGGTTGGGGACGCCTGTCGGTTGATGGAAGAAGCAACCGAACCCCCGGTTCTTGAAGACCTGGCCGCGGCCGTCGGCTTGAGCCCATCCCACTTGCACCGGCTGTTCAAGAAAGTACTAGGCGTCACCCCCAAGGAATACTCGGCCACACTGCGTATGAATCGAATAAAGAAAGGCCTGGCGCCGGAGGCGTCCGTAACCCAAGCCATTTATGAGGCCGGTTTCAACTCGAGCAGCCGTTTTTACGAAAAGACGATGGAGATCTTAGGCATGACGGCCGGCAAATATAAAAAGGGCGCCGCCGGCCTTAGAATACGTTTCGCCGTGGCCGATTCTTTCTTGGGAAAGGTGTTGGTGGCGGCGACGGACCACGGCCTTTGCGCCATCGAATTCAGCGACTCGCCGGCGCCGCTGGTCGAAAGGCTCCGAACGCGTTTCCCGCGGGCTGAATTAGATGAAGATGACGCAGGTTTTGTCGCTTGGGTGTCGAAAGTGACGGAGTTCATCGAAACGCCTGCCCGGGGATTGGATCTACCCTTGGACATTCAAGGCACGGCTTTTCAGCAACGGGTCTGGAAGGCCCTCCGGCAGATACCGCCTGGTTCGACCAGTAGTTACACCGAGGTGGCCGCGCGGATCGGCCGACCCAAAGCCGTCCGGGCGGTGGCCCGCGCCTGCGCCTCCAACCCGATCGCCGTGGCGGTGCCCTGCCATCGCGTCATCCGGCGCAACGGCGGTCTAGGCGGTTACAAATGGGGCCTCGAGCGCAAGCGGGCTCTGTTGGAAAGAGAAGCGGAGACCGTTGGCGAAGAGCCGCTATAACGCCTATAACAGGTCTCGGAATATCTAAATCCGAAGTTGGCCTCGCGGCCGGTTCAATGTTTGTGCTTGGCCACTTCTTCGGGGCCGGGCCTGACTATCCAGGGCTGGGCCAGGCGCAGTTGCTTGGCCAGTCCGCGGCCAACCTGTTCGGCCTCCTGGCGGGTGTTGAAAAAGCCGACCCGGAGGCGATACCAGTTCTGACCCTTTATCTCGGTCTGATAGGCATAGACCCGATAGGGCGACTTGACCAGGGCGTCCATTATCTGACGCACCTGGTTGGAGTCCTGCGTGGAAAGGATATTCACCACCCAAAGCCTGGCCGGGTTGGAAAAATCAGGCTGGCCCGCGATCGCTTCCTTGGCCGGCTTGGGCTGAGGCTTGGGCGGGGTTGTTTTGGCGGTTTCGGTCGGTTTTTTTTCCTGGGGCTTTTCTTCCGGTGCCGGGGCGGTCGGTGGAGCCGCGGTGGTGGCCGGCGGTTCGGAAGTGGCGGCGGTCGGAGGTTCGGAAGTGGTCGCGGCCGGAGGTTTTATTTCTTCGGATTTGATTTCGGGTGCCGCGGCCGGTTTGCTTTCAGCGGTGGATTGGGTCGCGGCGGCGCCGGGCTGGGCTGTTTCGGCGGCCGGCTCCTTCGATTCATCCGCTTTGGCCGGCGCCGGCTTTTCGACGGGAGCAACAACCGGCTCGCTTGAAGAAGCGGCGGCGCCGGTTTTGCTTTCTTGAGCCTTCGGCAGTTCGGCGGCCGCAATCTGGCCCTTGAGTTTGGGGTTGACGGCCAAGGGTTGGGTTGCCGGCCTCCGGGCCGGCGTTTCCGGTCGAGTGGGTTCCAGCGAGGCCGGCTGAAAGTAGAGAAAATAAGCCGCGGCCACTCCGGACACGGCCAGCAGGATCAGTAACAGCAGCAGTCTGAACGTGGAAAGGCGGGTTTTCTCGCCCATGATTCCATGTCTCCCCGTTCGGGACTTGGTCTCCCGGACGGAGAAACATTTTATCAAGTATTGTAACCGAGGTCAAAGGCCTTCATGTTCATGTCCAGGAACTTGTCCTTGGTGTTTTCCCGGATGGCCTGTTTCAGATGGCCGGCCGTAACGGGCAGTTCGGTGTGCTTGGCCATGACGCCCAGCATGACCACGTTCATGGTCAGGACCGATCCGGCCTGATGGGCCAGGGCGTCGGCGTTAACGGCCACCAGTTTCTTGACCCGCGAACGGAGCAAAGCGAGGCTCTTGTCCACGTCGGGGTACACGCCCTTGCCGATGGCCACGGTAAAGGGGGGCAGGGGATGGTCGTTGGTGACGATGGTGCTGTCCGATGAGCATTTGGCCGCGGCCCTGAGGGTCTCGGAAGGCTCGAAACCCAGTAGAATATCGGCTTCGCCGTCGGAGATGATGGGGCTCATGAGGTCGCCCATGGTCACGGCCGATTCGACCACGCCGCCCCGGCGGGCCATGCCGTGGACTTCGCTGACGTTCACGTTGATCCCGGCCAGCAGCGCCGCTTGACCGATGAGGCTGGTGGCCAGGATGGTGCCCTGCCCGCCGACTCCGATGATATGTATGCGCGTGGCCATTCTTCATTCTCCTTTTTTCGCCGGCCGGATGGCGTGTTCGGGACAGACCTGCCCGCAGACCGCGCAGCCGTTGCACAAGTCGGGATTTATTCTGACTTTGTCCCCTTCCAGATAGAAGGCCGGGCAGGCCAGGTAGTTCAGGCAGTCGCGGTGGTTGCGGCACAACGATTGATCCACCTGATACACGGGCCTTTTAGGCAGGACCCCGATGCGGCGGGCGTACAGCGGACAATATTCCTCGGATATGATGACCGAGACGCCGGTCCGCTTCATGGCCGCCTCCACCGCCTCCTGGGTCTTCTTCAGGTTGCGCGGGGCCACGGTCTGCACGTCCTCCACACCCAAACCCCGGACCACTTCCTCGATCTTGATTCGCTTCAGGTCCCGGCCGAAGGGCGAAGCGTCCACTCCGGGATGAACCTGCTGGCCGGTCATGGCCGTGGTGCCGTTGTCCAGTATGATCAGCAGCACGTTGTGCCGGTTATGGACCGCGTCCGCCAGGCCGGTCATGCCGCCGTGGAAGAAGGTGGAATCGCCTATGAAGGCCGCGGCTTTCCGGCCGGTGGCCCGGGAGAGGCCGCAGGCCGTGGTAATCGAACTGCCCATGCACAGGAGATAGTCGGCCGCGGAAAGCGGCGGCAGCACGCCCAGGGTATAGCAGCCGATGTCCGTCGGATAGATGGTATCCTGGCCGCAGACCTTCTTGACCGAATAGAAAGTGGAGCGGTGAGGGCAGCCGGGGCAGAGATTGGGCGGCCGGCCAGGCACCTGGGCCAGGTCGTCGGTCTTGATCGGCCGGGGCGCCTGGTAGCTCAGTCCGAAATAAGCCGCTATCCTGGCCCGCACCAGGCCCGGATCGAATTCGAACAGGCGGGAGAAGAGCTGGTCCGACTTGCCGGCGACAGGCAAAGTCAGGCCGATTTCCTGGGCCGCGGCCTTGACTTCGATCTCCATGTACGGCTCCAACTCTTCCACCACCAGGACCTTTTCCTTGTCTTTGAGGAAGTCCTGGACCAGTTTCTTGGGGAAGGGGTGGGAGAAGCCCAATCGAAGGATGGCCACCCTGTCCTGGAGCTTAAGGTCGTTGATGGCGTCCAGGACGTAAGCATAACTTACGCCGTTGGTGATCACGCCCAGCCCTCCGCGGCCCTGGACAAAGTTGTAGTCCGAGGCGTTGGCCCGGGCGAGCGCCTTTTCGTATTTTTCCAGGAGTTCCTTGTGCAAGACCCGTGACACGGCCGGCACGGTCACCTTTTTGAACGGGTTCTTGGTGAACTTGCCTTTGGTCACTCTGTCCCGGAGAGGGCCGAAGGAGACCAGACCGCGGGAATGGTTTATCCGGGTGGTGGTCCGCAGAATGACCGGCAGCTTCAGTTCCTCGGACAGGTCAAAGGCGGACTTGGTCATTTCCTTGGCTTCGCCGGCCGAGGACGGTTCGAGGATGGGCAGGCCGGAAAGCTTGCCGTAGAAACGGTTGTCCTGTTCGTTCTGGCTGGAGAAGAGCATGGGGTCGTCGGCCGACAGGATGACCAGGCCGCCTTCGGTGCCCACGTAGGCCAGGGTCATCAAGGGGTCGGCGGCCACGTTCACGCCCACGTGCTTCATGGTCACCAGGGTCCTCACCCCGGCCGCCGCGGCTCCGGCGCCCACCTCGAGGGCCACCTTCTCGTTGGTGCTGTATTCGAAGTAGATGTCGGTCTCGGGGGCCAAGTCAAAAAAAGTGTCCGGCACTTCGGAGGAGGGGGTGCCGGGATAACAGGTCACGAAAGCCACGCCGGCCTCGAGGGCGCCGCGGACTATGGCCAGGTTGCCCAGGAGGAGCTGTTTTTCGCCGGCGTTGGACGACAGGATGGGATGCATGTGTCACCTCGTTGACGTCAGTGAAGATGAAATTCAGGTCGGCCTGATCGGTCCTTGCGTCTTCAGGCCGGCCCCGGAAATCGGCCTCAGCGCGGGCGCTCGTCAATGACCCGCTTGGCCTTGCCTTCGCTGCGGGCGATGGAATTGAAGGGCGCGATGGTCACCGGGACATTGATGCCGATGACCTGCATTATGCGTTCCGAGACCCGCTTGGCCAGGCCGTCCAGATATTCCCGGCCCTGGCCGTAGGCCTCTTCCTTGCACTCGGCCTCCACGGACAGGGCGTCCAGATAACCTTTTTTGAAGACCCGAATCAGGTAATGGGGTTCCATGTCCGGTACGTCCATGATGCAGGCCTCGATCTGGGAAGGGAAGACGTTGACCCCGGAAATGATGAGCATGTCGTCGTATCGGCCGGTGATCTTTTCCAGGATCACCAGGGTCCGGCCGCAGGCGCATTTGGTTCGGTGCAGGGTGGTGATGTCCTTGGTTCGATAACGAATCAGGGGCATGGCCCGGCGCCGCAGGGCGGTGAAGATCAATTCGCCCTGTTTCCCTTCCGGCAGCGGCTCTTCGGTCACCGGGTCAATTATCTCCGGGTATACGTGGTCCTCGTTGATGTGGAGGTTGTACTCGGGGCAGGAAAAGGCCACGCCCGGGCCCATCATCTCGGTCAACCCATAGGCTTCATGGGCCTTGATGTTCATCCGTTCCTCGATCTCCTTGCGTATGGCCACGGTCCAGGGTTCGGCCCCGAAACTACCCACCCGCATGGGCCAGGGTCTGATGTCCATGCCCATCTTTTCGGCCCGTTCGGCCATGGTCAGGGCATACGTCGGGGTGCTGCCCAGGACCGTGGCGCCGAAGTCCTTCATCAGCATGAGCTGGCGCTCGGTCAGGCCGGACGAAGTCGGCACCACGGCGCAGCCTATTTTCAGCGCGCCCTGGTGAAAGCCGAGGCCGCCGGTGAACAGTCCGTACCCGTAGGCGTTCTGGAAAATATCGTTCTTCCGGACACCTTGGGCCCACAGGGTCCGGGCCATGCATTCGCTCCAGTCGTCCAAGTCCTGAAAGGTATAAGGGCCGGTTATAGGCTTGCCCGTGGTTCCGGACGAGGCGTGGATGCGGACGACTTCATCCAGGGGCACCGCGCAAAGACCGAAGGGGTAATTGTCCCGCAGATCGTTTTTCACCGTAAACGGGAAGAGACTCAGGTCTTCGAGCTTCGCGCAGTCCTTCGGTTTTATACCTTTCTCGTCAAAGACCCTTTTATAAAACGGGACTTTCTCGTAGACCCATTGGAGCGTTTCCTGGAGTTTGGCCAACTGAAACACCCGTCTTTGCTCCTGGTCCATGGTCTCGAATTTTTCGTCCCAGTATTCCGACATCCTCACGCCTCCTCTATTAAAATTAGGTTATCTATCATTCAGTTGAAGATTAAAACCACCCGTTCGGTCTGGTCCGGCCCCTTTAGGCTTGATTGTAGATTCAGTCCGAAAGGTGACTATTTTATAGTTACAATTTAGCTGAAACCTACTGCGGTTCAGAGGGAGTGTCAAGCGAAAATAAGTATAAATTGGGCGCCGACTGATCTAAGCCGTGGTAAAAATTATAGGAGCTGCTTTGACCGTCTTGAAATACAATTATTTTCTTTATTTGTCGCCACCGCTCAATTTAGCCATGGCCTGGGCGGCCTGAGGTGAGTTGGGCGCAAAAGCGATCAAAGCCTCGTATGTTTTCTGGGCTTCCTGGGGTTTGCCCAGGGCCAGGTAGACCCGGCCCAGGCCGAGATAGGCGTCGGGCTTGACGGCATCATTGGATTGGGCGATGACCTGTTCCCAGGTGGCCGCGGCCTGGTTCAATTTGCCCTGGGCTTCCTGAATGACGGCCAGGTTGTCCAGGACCAGGGGTTTTAGATGTTCTTCTTCTTTGCGCAAGCCGCCGATAAACTGCTGATAAGCGTTTTCGGCCTGGGGCAGTTGTCCGGCGCGGAAGTATATTTCCCCCAAGTCCAGCAGGGCGTACCTGGCCGGCGCACTGCCGGCATAATCCTTGGTGAAGGTTTCCAGGGCCTTGATCGTGGCTTCGGCCTGCTGGGGGTTGGGGCCGTAATTGGCCAGGGCTTGGTTGTAAGCCGTCAAAGCCTGGCTGGCGGAGTAATCGAAGTACCATTTGGCGCCCAGGGCCACAAGAATAACGGTCGCCACTATCAAAAGGCCGGTGGTGAACTGACGGCTGTGTTCCTGGATATAGAGGTAAGCCTTTTCGGAAAAAGTTAGGAATTCATCCGGAGTCTTGAGCAGTTCTTTGCGGGTTATCTTCTGGGGTGTCATTTTTTATTTCTTCCTGAATAGTTGTTCCAGGGCCGTCTTGGCCTTGGCTGCTTCGTCCATGGGACCGGAGGATGAGCCGGCCGGGATAAAGTATTCACAAGTGTTGCGCGCTTCCACGTCGCGCACCTTTTCCGCCTGGGGTTCGCGGCAGTTGTTGGCCCGGCCCGGATCATAGTGACCGCAGTTGCGGCAGACGTGCACATCCATTCCGCAATACGGGCAGAGTTCCCGGAAGGAGACTTTGCCCTCCGGAGTCAGTGTTTTATGGCAAAAAAAGCAGTCCATATCGGCCAAGGACAATAAGACAGTCGAGCGAGACCCGTCAAGTAAAATCAAACTTTTGCCTCAAATAACACCCCTCCAAGGCGATCCGTCTCTGATCGGAACAGGGCTCCTGGAATCAGAAGCGCCGGGGAATTCGCTCTTGACGATCTCCCGAACCGGGCTATATGCTTTAGCTTAAGGTTAAGAGAGTCAGAACTTGACGAATTTCGTTTTGCTCTCGTGGCTGTTTGCCCTGGCGGTCACGATCCACAATCTGGAAGAGGCGCTCTGGCTGCCCGCCTGGTCGCGCTCCGCCGGACCCTGGCATCATCCGGTCGGGGCGCGGGGGTTTCGTTTTGCCGTGGCGGTCCTGACCGCTTTCGCCTATCTGGCGGCTTATCTCGCCATGGTCGGCGGCCAAGAAAGTCCAGGTGCTTACTTGATAGCCGGCTATGCCTTGGCCATGCTTCTGAACGTCCTGTTTCCCCATGTGCTGGCCACGTTGATCATGCGCCGCTATGCCCCGGGAACCAGCACCGCCTTGCTCCTCAACTTGCCTGCCTCGATTCTGTTGCTCCAGGATGGTATTCAGACAGGTTTCATCAGGGTGTTCACCTTGGTCTGGACCGGACCGCTGGTCGTCTTGACAATTGCGGGTTCCATCCCCGTCCTGTTCGTTCTCGGCCGGCGGTGGCCAAAGGTTGTCTGAAAGATCAAGAGCGAATCGCCTTCAGTGGTTATGGCCGCCGTCGGCCGCCGGCGCGATCTCGGGTGAAGATGGATATTGGAAGTTAACGGGTAAAACCAAAGGGCGGCCTGATCCCTGCCCCGCGGTTAATTCACCAGACAAAAGGAGAGAGTATAATGGCCTTGATTGATTGGAGCGGCAATTTAAGCGTCAAGGTTGCCGAGATTGACCAGCAGCATCAGAAACTCGTGGCCATGATCAATGAGATTCACGAAGCCATGAAACAAGGAAGAGGGAAGAATGTCCTGGGTCCTATCATCAATGAATTGGTCAACTACACCAAGACCCACTTTACCACGGAAGAAAAATACTTTGACCAGTTCAAATACCCCCAGGCGGATATTCACAAGGCCAAGCACAAGGAATTCGTGAAAAAGGTTTCCGAATTCAAGGCTGGTTTCGATAAGGGCAGTCTGAGCTTGACCGTCGAGGTGATGAATTTCCTGAAAGACTGGCTGTCCGGCCACATCGCCGGCGATGACAAGAAGTACGGTCCTTTTTTTAACGAAAAGGGACTGAAATAAAGCCATTCACGGAATGGCCGTTGATACATAATTTAAAGAAAGGACATAATTTCTCGGGAGCCAATAGGTAGGACGGGCGGTAGATCGAAAACGCCGGCGGGCCGGAATGGCCGTGACCGAGAGATCGAGGCCCGGGCCTGCCCCTGGTTTGAGCGCCCGCGATCAATGGTCGGCGGGCGACAAATTCAATAACCAAGCCGGTTTTGACTCTTTCCGCCCGAGTTGTTTCCGGCCTGGACCTGAATCCGGAGTGAGTGTCTGATAGGTTGATATAGATATTCAAGGGCTTGGAACCTTGAAGGATCATTCAAGGCCTCGGACCACCGTAACCTGATTATAATGGTCGGACTTGACTTTAGGTTCAAGAGGCTATATATGGGCCTTGGTATGGGGATGTAGCTCAACCGGGAGAGCGCCGGCCTCGCATGCCGGAGGTCAGGGGTTCGAGCCCCCTCATCTCCACCAAAATAAAATCAAGGACTTAAGCCACGGCTTGGGTCCTTTTTTATTACCCTCGGAAACCGATTTCCAACCATATTTCCAACCTCCAGACCCCAGATCGGCCTCTTGGCCTTGTTCGCTCCCGCCCCGGCCATCGCTCAACAATAAGGCTCAAAGTCAGGCTTTCTCCTGTCCGGTCATAATGGCCTGCCAGAAAATGGGTCTGGTTCGTCCCTTGTGGGGGGCCGGGCGTGGTCTGGTATCGGTCTCGGGCGAAAAGGGGTTCAAGCCGGCTATTCGAAAAACTCGCGCCAAGCTTCGGCCGGCGCCGGGTGATAGAGATGTTCCAGGTTTTCATGGGCGAAGGCATAGCCCACCTGGGCGCAGATCAAATCTATGACGTCGCTCTCGGCTTCCTGGGCGGTCGGGGCCGTGGCCACGATGTCCAATTCCAGGTAATGGGCCACGAAAAGGTCTGACTCCCGTTTGAGAAGAACGTTAAAGATCACGGCGGATCACCTCTTTTCAAAGTAAATCATATCGGATTAGGGTAGGGAAGTGTCAAGACCCTAAATCATGATCCTTTATTATACTCGCTCCGGTTCATAGTGCCAGCCCGGCGGGGGGGAGCGGTCGCTGGAGTCCCCTGCCGGCTTGATGGGTACCCTACCGGGCCGCACGCGAGAAGGATCGGCTTGGTCGGATGTCGTACAAAAAATCAAAGTCAAAAATTCTCATTGAATAGCGTGGCAAGACACCGGCTCTTTCAATTTGAGTCACCGCTCCTGTTATTGACGAAATTCGCTGAAACGCGCCTCCCTAGACCGCGATCTGTTCTCCCCGACGGTTAGAGTTGGTTTCTTTCCCCGTCAGGGGAGATTGATCTTGGTATTGGCCGGTCCGGAATCGTTGGCCGGGCGGTGAAATCCGTTGAAATAACTTGACACGGGCAGCCGGGCCATAGTAATAATAGAACAAACTTCACTATAATAGAACAGTGCAGGTGAAGGCGCCGGAAAAGTCCGACCAGAGTCGTCCGCTCACGATGACCGAAGCGTCGGGTCAATTTTCAATGGCCATCAAAACAAAGGGAGGAAAACCATGAAAGAAAGAAAAATGAAGAAATTGGTTGTTTCCATGACGCTGGCCCTGGCAGTGGCGTTCACTTGTTGGACCGCCTCCGCCGGCACCCTGGAGCAAATCAAGGAGCGGGGGTTTGTCAAGGCCGGCGTGAACGTCGGGCTGCCCGGCTTTTCTTTCCCGGATAAAACGGGTAACTGGTCGGGTCTGGACGTGGATTTCGCCCGCGCTGTCGCCGCGGCGGTGTTGGGTGACAAAGACAAGGTTCGGTTCACTCCCCTGTCCGGGAAGGAGCGTTTTACGGCCCTCCAGTCCGGCGAAGTGGACCTGCTCTCCCGCAACACGACCTGGAGCATGCAGCGGGATACTTCACTGGGCTTGAATTTCGTCGGCGTCATTTTCTACGACGGCACGGGTTTCATGGTGAAAAAGGACCTGGGCCTCAAGAACGCCCTCGAACTCAAGGGAGCCACCGTCTGCGTCAATACCGGGACCAGCAATGAAGTTGACATGGCCGATTTCTTTCGCGCCCACAAAATCGAGTACAAGGCGGCCACCTTCGAAAGCGTGGACGCCATCGTAACCGCTTTTGAATCGGGACGTTGCGACGCCTACTGCGGCGATCGGTCCGGTCTGGCCGCCCAGCGCCTGAAAATGAAAAATCCGGAACTGTTCGTTCTTCTCCCCGATGTCATTTCCAAGGAACCCCTGGGACCGGTGGTCCGGCACGGCGACGACCAATGGTTCGACATCGTCAAATGGACCCTTTTCGCCATGATCGACGCCGAGGAACGGGGAATCACCTCGACCAACATAGATCAGATAAAGGCCACCTCGAGCGATCCCAACGTCCGGCGTATCCTCGGCCTTGAAGGCGATCTCGGGCCGGGAACCGGCCTGTCCAAAGACTGGGCCTATAGAATTATCAAGCAGGTCGGCAATTACGGCGAAATCTTCAACAAGAATTTCGGCCCCCAGACGCCTTTCAAGATGGAGCGCGGCCTCAACGCGCTCTGGCTGAAAGGCGGTTTGATATACGCGCCGCCCCTTCGATAAGCGGGATGACCGGCGCGCCGCGCCGATTTTCTAGAATGGATGAATGGCTTTATTAATACGCTACGGTGATACTGTTTGCGTCTCGGAAGGTCAGGATAGGGGCAGGCCTCCGTGCCTGCCCCAATAAAAGTGGTCACGGGGGCCGCCCCAGCCATTCAAGGCGCCGCTGATCAGGTCGTCAGGTCCAATGGAAAGCGTCAGGCCGATCCAGAGGGAAGTGTTTTTTAAAGATGGCTCAACGCTCTGAAAGCAGAGATCGTTTTTGGAATAACCCCCGGTTTCTGGCCGTGGTGTATCAAGCTCTACTGATGACCGGCCTCGTTGCTTTCGGCGCCTTTCTTGTACAAAACACACTGGCCAACCTGGCCAAGCAGGGAATCTCCTCGGGATTCGGGTTCCTCAGCCACGTCGCCAGCTTCGATATCAGCGAGACGCTCATTGAATACACCTCGGCCAGTTCCTACGCTCGAGCTTTTCTGGTGGCCGTCCTGAACACTTTTTTCGTTTCCGCCTGGGCCATAATATTTTCGACCATCATCGGCTTCCTGGCCGGCGTGGCGCGGCTGTCCAGCAACTGGCTTCTGGCCAAATTGACTTGGCTGTACGTGGAAGCGACCCGCAATGTCCCGCTGCTTCTGCAAGTTTTCTTCTGGTATTTCGCCGTGTTGAAGCCTTTGCCCGGCCCCCGGCAAAGCCTTGACTTGTTTGGCTCCATCCACCTTTGCAATCGGGGCTTGATATTCCCCAAACCCGTGCCGGAGAACGGCTTTGAGGTGGTGATCGCCTCCTTGCTGACCGCCGTCATCCTTTCCTTCGCCGCCGTAAGGCTGTCTCGCCGCAGGCAGGACCGGACGGGAAAGACTTTTCCGGTGATCTGGACCTGTGCCGCACTGCTCTTGGGGTTGCCGTCCATCGCCTTCATTCTTATGAATGAACCGCTTCATTTCGAACACCCGGTTCTCAAAGGATTCAACTTCTGGGGGGGCATGACCCTCTCGCCCGAATTCGTCGCCTTGTGCGTGGCCTTGTCTCTGTATATCGGCGCTTTCATCGCCGAGATCGTTCGTGCCGGGATTCTCTCCGTCAACAAGGGCCAGTTGGAGGCCGCCACCAGCCTTGGTCTTCGGCCCGGCCTGTCGCTCCGCCTGGTGGTCATTCCCCAGGCTCTGCGGGTTATCATTCCGCCGCTGGCCAGCATGTATCTCACCACGGTCAAGGATTCCTCGCTGGCGGCGGCCATCGGCTATCCGGACTTGGTTCTGGTCTTTGCCGGAACCGTCCTGTTGCAGACCGGATTGGCGGTGGAAGTGATCGCCATGACCATGGGCGTTTATCTGGTTTCGAGCCTGACCATTTCCGGATTGATGAACTGGTACAACAAGATCACGGCGATCAAGGAGCGGTGAGCCGTGTCCGCGGATCATAAGACGTTAAATCCGGGAAAGCGTTCGGCTGTATCCGCACCCCGAGCCTCGGCCGGTCCTTTCCACTGGATCAAGGCGAATCTTTTTTCCACCTGGTACAACGTTTTGATAACCGCCGTGATCCTGTTCCTCGCTTATAAATTTCTCCCTCTTTTCCTGAAATGGGCGGTTTTCGAGGCCGTGTGGTCGGGAGGCCAATCGTCGGATTGCCGCCCGGACGGGGCTTGCTGGGTTTACCTCCGGGTCTGGTTCAATAATTTCTTGCTGTTCACCTATCCCCAGGAGGAAGCGTGGCGGGTGGTCGCCGCCTTCGGCCTTCTGGCGGCCGTGGTGACCGCGCTGCTGGCGCGAGTCCCGTCGGCCCGAGTGAAGACCTGGCTCGGGGTATTCTTTTTCCTGGTTTATCCGATCATCGCCGTGACTCTTTTTTACGGCGGCGTATTCAACCTTCCCGTGGTGGAAACCCGCCTTTGGGGTGGACTGTTCCTCACTTTGGTGATCGCGATCACCGGTATCGTCGGCTCGCTGCCCCTCGGCATCCTACTGGCTCTCGGCCGGCGATCCCAACTGCCGCTGGTCAAATCGGCCTGCGTGGCCTTTATCGAACTCTGGCGAAGCGTTCCCCTGATCACCGTGCTGTTCATGGCCTCGGTCATGTTTCCCCTATTCATGCCCGAAGGCGTCAACTTCAGCAAGCTTCTCCGGGCCATCATCGGGGTGATCCTTTTTTCGGCCGCGTACAACGCGGAGGTCATCCGCGGAGGTCTCCAGGCCATTCCCCGGGGCCAGTATGAGGCGGCCAATTCCCTGGGCCTGGGCTACTGGAAGACCATGGGCTTCATCATCCTGCCCCAGGCCCTCAAGATAGTCATTCCCGGGCTGGTCAACAACTTCATCGGGATATTCAAGGACACCTCGCTGGTGCTGATAATCGGCATGTTCGATTTCCTGGGCGCGGCCCAGGCGATTTCAACCAATCCCGAATGGATCGGCCATACTCTCGAGGGATATTTATTCGTGGGCTTGGGCTATTTCCTTTTCTGTTTCGCCATGTCGTCCTACAGCCAGCGTCTGGAAAGAAAGCTGAGGACCGATCGCTAGAGGTTCGAAGTCGTCGCCGGAGGTCGTATGAACAGCGGAAAGAATTCACTTCGCCGGGAGCCTTCGCCTCGGCCTTCGGCGCCACTGATCGTCATGGCCCATGTCAACAAATGGTACGGCCAGTTTCAGGCTCTCAAGGACATCAATCTCGAGGTGAGGGAAGGGGAGAAGATCGTCATCTGCGGCCCTTCGGGATCGGGAAAGTCGACCCTCATCCGCTGCCTCAATCGAATCGAAAGGCATCAACGGGGCGACATCATCATAGACGGCATCCACCTGACCGACAACCTGAAGAACATCGATGAAATACGCGGCGAGGTCGGCATGGTGTTCCAGAGCTTCAACCTGTTTCCCCATCTCACCGTGCTTCAGAATTGCACGTTGGCGCCCATTTGGGTCAGAAAGACGCCCAAGCGCGAAGCCGTCCGGATCGCCATGAACTACCTGGAGAGGGTCAAGATACCCGAACAGGCCGGCAAGTATCCCGGCCAACTCTCCGGCGGGCAGCAGCAGCGCGTAGCCATCGCCCGCGGTCTGTGCATGAACCCCAAAGTCATGCTCTTCGACGAGCCCACCTCGGCCCTCGATCCGGAGATGATCAAGGAGGTGCTTGACGTCATGATCGAACTGGCCCGCGATGGGATGACCATGCTGTGCGTGACTCATGAAATGGGCTTCGCCAAGACGGTGGCCGACCGGGTGGTGTTCATGGACGAAGGTGAAATCGTGGAGGAAAACCGTCCCGAGGTCTTCTTCAGCCATCCTTGTTCGGAAAGAACCAAACGATTTCTCAATCAAATATTGCGGCATTGAAAAAAGGCCGGAAAGCCAGGCGGAAGAGAGTAATCATGAAAGATCAGACCAGACTCGTCACCCTCGGGCGCGACTCCAAACACAACCATGGAATCGTCAACCCTCCCGTGTACCACGCTTCGACGGTTCTGTTCCCCACTTGGCAGGCCTTGAAGACCAAGGACCAGAGGCCGGGACGGAACGTCAATTATGGTCTTCACGGCACGCCGACCCAGTTCGCCCTGGAAGACGCCCTGACCGGTCTGGACGGCGGATTTCGCGCCAAACTTTTTCCCTCGGGACAGGCCGCGGTGGCGGCGGCCATTCTGGCGGTGGTCCAGGCCGGCGATCACGCCCTGATCGCCGACAGCGTCTACGGGCCGACCCGGAATTTCTGCGACACGTATTTCCCTCGCTTCAACATCGAGCACGACTATTACGATCCGCTGATCGGCGCGGGCATCAGTGAGTGTTTGCGGCCGAACACCCGCCTGGTTTACGTAGAATCTCCGGGCTCGAACACGTTCGAGGTTCAGGACGTTCCGGCCATCGCGGCGGCGCTGAAACCGTCGGGCGTCAAAGTGGTCATGGACAATACCTGGGCTTCCCCGCTTTATTTCAAACCGTTCACCCAGGGGGTGGACCTGTCGGTTCAGGCCATCACCAAATATATCAGCGGCCATTCCGACGTGATGATGGGCGCGGTGACGGCGACCGAGGAAGCCTGGCCGGAGGTCGAGAAAACGGCCAGGCTGTTTGGCCAGTGCGCCGCGCCCGATGATTGCTACCTCGCCCTGCGGGGCTTGCGAACCCTGGCGGTGCGCCTGCGGTATCAGCAGCAGGCGGCCCTGGCCCTGGCGAGGTGGTTTGAAGCCCGTCCCGAGGTGGCGCGGGTTCTGCATCCGGCTTTGCCCGGCTGTCCAGGCCACGAGTACTGGAAACGTGATTTCACCGGCGCGACGGGGCTGTTCGGCGTGCTGCTGAAGCCCCGCCCCGAGGCGGCCCTGGCCTCCATGTTCGATGGATTCGAGTTATTCGGCCTGGGTTATTCGTGGGGCGGATACGAAAGCCTCCTGATCCCGACCGGGGAGGGCACGCGTCGCTCGATCGGTCGTTGGCACGAACAAGGGGCTTTGTTACGGGTGCAAGTCGGCCTTGAAGCGGTGGAAGACCTTATCGCCGACCTGGAAGCCGGCTTCACGCGGCTGTCCCAATACCACGAATAGAGAATCAACGGTCACGGGAGAAAAGACATGGTAAAAGAATCAGGCATCACGAATACATTGGTGGACTTTGCGGTCAAGACCCGTTACGAGGACCTTCCGGACGAGGTCGTTCACGAGACGAAGCGTTTGATCCTCGATACCTTGGGCTGCGCCATCGGCGGCACCCAAACTCAATTGGGGACCATCGCCGTCGAGGTGGCGCAAACCATCGGGGGCGCCGGCGGTGAAGCGGTCATCTGGGGAACGAAAGCCCGATCGTCGTGCCTGGCGGCGGCCTTCGCCAACGCCGAATTGACTAACAGCATGGACGCCGATGAAACTCTGATCAATTTCACCCATGTCTGCGGGAGCATCGTTCCGCCGGCTATCGCCGCCGCCGAGCGCGTCGGCGCCGCCGGGAAATCGTTGATCGGGGCGGTGGCCCTCGGTTATGACGTAGCCTCGCGGGTCGGCGTGGCCATGCCGCGGGCCGAGATGATCGCCGGCGGTCCGACCGACTTCCACCTGGCGAACACCCGGAATACCGATTTCGCTTGGCATGTCTTCGGTTCGGCGGCGGCGACCGGAAAAGTGTTGGGCTTTTCTCCCGAAAAGATGGCCAACGCCTTCGGCATCGCCGGCGTGAACGCCCCGATCAACGCCACCGTGGCCATCAAGGGGTATACGGAGTTCTTCCCCATGACCAAATACACGGTCATGGGCCAGAACGCGCTGGTCGGCATGCTGGGAGCGCTGCTGGCCGACCGGGGCTTCACCGGCGGCCACGCCATCCTGGATGGTGATTACGGCTTCTTCCGGTTGACCGGCATCGATCCGACCTTTCCCGAGGAAATGACCAAAGACCTGGGCCGGCACTGGTGGGTGATGGAGGCTTCCTACAAGCCCTATCCCATCAACCGGATTCCCCAGCCCGGCCTGGATATATTCTACGACTTGACGGCCCGGCATGGCCTCGAGCCCGACGACATCAAGGAAATCGTCTATAAGCTGCATCCCCGTTCGGTGGGACATTTCGACCACTGGCCGATTGATGAAATCAAGAGCAGCATGCAATTCTCGTTCTGCTTTCCCCTGGGGTTCGCCATGGCCGCCTATGGCGTCGAACCCGGCCCGGACTGGCACGACCCGAAAAAAATCAACGATCCTCGGATCAAGGCTTTCGCCAAAAAGGTCCGGATGGTGAGCGATCCGGAGGTATTCAAGGCGGTCTACGACGAGGTGGGCAACGAGCCCAGGCCGGTCAAGAAGATTGTCACCACCCTCGAGGTATTCACTCATGACGGCCGGAGCTATTACGGCCATAAGGAATACGCCAAAGGCGACCCCTGGTTCGCGGAGACCCGCATGTCCGACGATGAACTGGTCCAGAAGTTCAGACGGTTCACCCGGAAGGTGCTTGCCCCGGATGCGGCGGACGAACTGATAGGGGCGATATTCCGCCTCGAGACCATGAGCGACATCCGGTCGCTGACTCGCCTGGCGGCGGTCAGCGACGGCGCCTGAGGGGCGGCCTGATTCTTGGAGTCTGAGTTAGAGCGGCGAGGAGGGGAGGCTCGGCCCTATTCCGGCGGTCGGGCTCCCTCGGGGTCGAAGCCTAGTTGGGAGGACAGGCGGGCCGTGGCCTCCAGCAGGCGGCGCAGGAGCACCGAGCAACGGTCGGGCGTGAAACGCTGGATCGGTCCAACGACGGCTATCGAAGCGCGGCACGCGCCGCTATGGTCGAAGACCGGCGCGGCGATCGCGGCGACGCCCTCGATAACGTCGCCGAAACCCTGGACGTGACCTTTTGCGCGGATTTCCCTAAGTTCGGCGCGGAAGGCGGCGATATTCGAAGCCTCGAGGCTGGTTTCCGGGTCGGCTAGAATGGTCCCGAGTATTTTCTTGCGCTCGGCTTCGGCCATGTAAGCAAGCAGGACCTTTCCACCGACCCCCCGGTGCAGGTCCAGGATATCACCGGCCACGTTAACGAATCGTATGGGATGATCCCCATCTTCCTTGGCCAGGCAGAGACGCTTCGCTCCCAGAACTATGAACAGCGAAACCGTTTCATTGGTTTGCCCAGCCAGTTCTTTTATGATCGGTTGGGCGATGTTCGAAAGAGTGTTGGCGCTTTCATAAATCCGGCCGAGGACCATAAGTCGAGGACCCAAGCTGTATTTACGAGAATTCTGGTCTCGACTCAAATACCCTTTGAATACCAGCGTGCCGCAGAGCCGCAGAAGCCGGCTCTTCTGCATTCCGGTCATCCCGCTGAGTTCGGTCAGGGACAACTCCAATTGTTTCAACTTGAAGCATTCGAATATTTCCAAGACACGTAGCACCGTATTTACGTGCCGGCTTTCCTCTCGAATTGATTTTTTTTGGTCCTTAACCATGAAATATTTATTTCTACCGTGATCTGTTGAGATAACACTCATGACCTTAAACGCTCCGAATGAAGCGAACAAAGCCATCATTAAAATAGAAACTACTTTACTATATTAGAATAATACCGGCGGCTGGGCAAGGGAATTGATTCGAAATCCAGAAATAATTCCGATTCAGGCGAAAGGAACAGCGTTTTCACTTCCCCCTGGTATTGGTCTTGGGCCAAGTTATGGTCGAGACCGAAAGCCCGCGGGCTCGTTCAGTCCAAGGGAAGTATATCCCGCCACTTGGCATTGACTTGGAGTCCGTATATGGCTATATTGTAGCTTCATTCAGCCGGAGGAAAGAACGCGGAGGATCGGGGCATGAATGTAGCCTGCATTCTGGAAGCAGGGGCCGAATACTTTCCGGATCGGACAGCCGTGATCGAAGGCGGGCGTCAGGTCCGATATGGCGAACTCGAGGCCAAGGCCGGGCGGATGGCCGCGGCTCTGTCCCGACTGGGCCTCGGACCTGGGGATGTGGCGGCTATTTGTCTGCCGGGCTCGAGCGACTGGCTGGCCTTCTATTTCGGCGCCCTCAAAGCCGGCTGCCGGGTGGCCACTCTATTCCATGGAGCCACCGGTGATGAACTGAAGCGGTTGGCGGCCGATTGCCAGCCGGCCGTGGTCTTCACCACCGAAGACAAGAAGGCTAATTTGCTCGAGGAGAGTGGCCGGGCCGGATTTCGAGGCCTGTTCACCCCCTCTGATCTGGAAAGGAGCGAGGCTTTTGCCGGGTTCACTTCAATGAATTTCCGGGCCGTTTATCGGGATAGGGACGATGTGGCCGCCATTCTGTACACCGGAGGCACAACCGGCACGGCCAAGGGCGTGCTGCTGACCCATCAGAACCTGTTGGTCTCGGCCCACCACGTGGCCCGCTACGAACGCTCGACCGAAACCGACCGAGCCTTATGCTTCCTGCCGCTCCATCACGTTTTCGGCCAGGTGCACATCATGCTGGCCACGTTTCTCACCGCCGGCACCCTGATCCTCCGGCCCGGGTTCGACCTGGATGACGTTCTGGGCGTAATTCGCGAGTTCCAGGTGACCAAGTTCTTCGCCGTCCCCACGATCTATATCCGGCTGCTGGATCGGCCCGCTCTGGCGGAAAGATTCCGAAGCGTGCGCTACTGCTTCTCGGCCGCCGCCAACATGGCCCGCGAGGTGGTGAATCAGTGGAAGGAAAAAACCGGCCTGGCCATCCATGAGTCCTACGGCCTGACCGAGAGCGCCGCCATGGTGACTTTCAACCATTATTATCGCCACGTGGTCGGATCGGTGGGCACTCCGGTCGGCACCGTGGAAGTGAGCATCCGGGACATGGGGGGCCAAGTCCTCGAACCAGGCCGGCAAGGCGAGATCACCATCAAGGGACCGAACGTCATGAAGGGCTATCTCGGCCGGCCCGAGGAGACCCTGTCCGCCTTCCATGGTTCCTGGTTCCGCTCGGGAGACGTGGGGATGATGGACGAAGCGGGCTACTTGTATATCGTGGACCGGATCAAGGATATGATCATCACCGGCGGGGAGAACGTCTACCCCCGTGAGATCGAGGAGTATCTGCATCAACATCCCGAGGTGGCCGAATGCACCGTGGTCGGCCTGCCCGACGCCGAATACGGCGAACGGGTGGCGGCGGTGATCGTGCCCCGGCCTGGGACCGTTATCGTTCCTCAAACCATACGAGCTTTCCTGAGAGAACGTTTGTCCGGCTACAAGGTGCCCAAGGAATACGTCGTGGTGGACGATCTGCCCAGGAGCGCGGCGGGCAAGGTTCTCAAACGCGAGGTCCGCCGCCGCCTGACGGAAAAGAAATGAGAAACAAGGTGAGAACAGGCTAGAGGGGAAGCGGTGACGTGCGTCTGAGGGCCTCGATCGCCACCAAGATTCTGGCGGTCTTCCTGCCGCTGGTCAGCGTGCCCATCGTCGTGGTGGGTTACGTGGCGGTCCAGGCCTCGGCCGAACGGGTCAATAGGCTGGTGCACCAGGAGTTGATGCTCCAGATCGAGGCCACGGCCAGACGCATCAACGACATGCTCCGCACCGGCCAGGTGGACTTGGAAACCTTGAGCCGCATGCCTATCCTCGATGATTATCACCTGACCCGTTCCTTCCGCCTCGAGGCCGAGGCCGACTTCAACCGCGAGAACATCGCCCGTATCTTCCAGGACTTTATCTCCCGGACGCCCTATTACTCCCGGATCGTCTGTCTCGATGCGGCCGGCCGGGAATTGATCAAGGCCGGCGATCCGGACGAGGCGTTACGGGACCGCGGCGAAGAGACTTTCTTCCAGGAGGCCAAGACACTCGGCCGGCAGGGCTGGCACATGTCCCTGGTCACCCGGACGCACTCTCCTTCCAGAGCGGTGATCCACCTGGCCAAACCCTTTTTCAGCGGTTTTGACGAACTGGCCGGGGTGGTTCTTATCGATCTGGACTTCGAAAAGATCATCGGAATCATCCAGGCCATCAAGGTGGGAGAGCGGGGTTACGCCTTCCTGTTGGACAGTGAGGGCCGTAACATCTTTCATCCCCATTACGAACCCTACCGGTTGAGTCTGGCCACGGCCAAGGAGCCCGGCCTTCAAGGCCTCGTCCAGGCCATGCGCGGCGGGGCCAGAGGCTGGCAACGTTACGTCTTCGAGGAAGTGGAGAAAGTCGCGGCCTTCGTGCCCATTCAGGCCATGAACTGGTCCCTGGCCGTAACCATCCCGGCCAAGGAACTGCACAAAGAAGCCGAGGCCGTGCGGAGTACGGTCATCCAGGTGGTGGCCCTGACCATGATCCTGACCCTGACCGGCGTCAGCGTCCTGTCTTACCACCTCCTGCGGCCGGTCCGCCGGCTGGTCAACGCCACCCACCGCATCGCCTCCGGGGACCTGACCCACGAGATACCGGTCCGATCCGGCGACGAGTTGGGCGAGTTGACCCACGCCTTCAACCGCATGGTCCGGAACCTGTCCCGCATCCAGAGCGAACTGGTGCGCACGGAAAAACTGGCTTCCCTAGGCCGGCTTTCCGCCGGCGTGGCCCACGAGATACGCAACCCGCTCAACGCCATGAAGGCGGCCATAGTCCACCTGCGACGCCGGCGGGCCCAGGACCCGCTCATCGACGAATACACCGCGCTGGTTTCGGAAGAGATCGACCGGCTCAACCGTTTCGTGACCGAGTTCCTTTACTTCGCCAAGCAGTCGCCGCCCCGGCTGGCGCCGGTGGATATCAACCAACTGGTGCTTTCGGTTCAGGGTCTTTTCGAGGAACGGGCCCGGGAACTGGGAGTGCGCTTCATCCACCATCTGGACCCTGATTTGCCCCTGGCCAGTCTGGACGGACACCAGATGGAGCAGGTCCTGCTCAACCTGCTGATCAACGCCCTGGAGGCCATGC
The DNA here is from genome assembly GCA_040755515.1 of Thermodesulfobacteriota bacterium. Lineage (GTDB taxonomy): Bacteria > Desulfobacterota > Desulfarculia > Adiutricales > JAGVGV01 > JBFMAW01. Next base: position 63,918 of record JBFMAW010000006.1, read on the forward strand.
CCGGGGGCGGCGCCGTCACCATATCCACCACCTGGCTGGCCGGGGACCGGGGGCCGGGCCGGCCGGGCCTGTTGCGGCTGATCGTTCACGACAGCGGCGAGGGTATCGCCGCCGAGCACCAACCGAACATCTTCGACCCGTTTTTCACGACCAAGGAGACCGGCACCGGCCTGGGTCTGCCGTTAAGTCTGGGCATCGTCGAGAGCCACGGCGGCGATCTGCGCGTGCAAAGCCGGCCGGGGCAGGGCACCACGGTGTGCGTTGATCTGCCGCTTCAGGGCGACGAGGGCAAAGAGGGAGGGAGACGGACATGAGGACCATCCTGGTGGCGGACGACCGCATCGGCACGCTCAAGGGCCTGGTGGCCATTCTCCGGGACGAAGGCTACGAGGTGATCACGGCCGGCGGCGGGATCGAGGCCCTGGAGGTATTCAAATCGGGACGGAAACTGGACGTGGTCCTGGCCGATCTGAAGATGCCGGGCCTGAACGGGCTGGACCTTTTCCGCCGGATGAACGTCGAGGCCGCGGCCCCGCCGTTCGTGATAATGACCGGGTACGGCACGGTCCGTTCGGCCGTCGAGGCCCTCAAGGAAGGGGTGACCGACTATCTGATCAAACCCCTGGACTACGAAGAACTGATCATCATCCTGGACAAGGCCATACGCGAACGGGAGATGGCGCTGGAATTGTCCCTCCTGCGGGGCGAGATCGAGAACGGGGGGACCTTCCACGAGATGATCGGGCAGAGCCGGCCTATGCGGGCGCTCTTCGATCTGGTGCGTCTCGTGGGTCCGACCGACGCCTCGGTCCTGATCCAAGGGGAGACGGGCACGGGCAAGGAGTTGCTGGCCAGGGCCCTGCACCGGGAAAGCCGTCGCCTTCTGGGCGAACTGGTCTGCATCAACTGCGCGGCCCTGACCGAGAGCCTGCTCGAGGCCGAGCTGTTCGGATACCTCAAGGGCGCTTTCACCGGCGCCGCGGCCGACCGGAAGGGGCGCCTGGAAATGGCCGACGGCGGCACTCTTTTCCTGGACGAGATCGGGCACATGAGCCTGGCCCTGCAGAGCAAACTCCTGCGGTTTCTTCAGGATATGACCTTCCAGCCGGTGGGCGGCGGTCAATCCCGCAAGGTGGACGTCCGGCTGATCGCGGCCACCAACATCGACCTCCAGGAAGCCATCCGGGCCGGCCGGTTTCTCAACGACCTGCTGTACCGGATAGACGTCATCACCCTGAACGTGCCGCCCTTGAGGGAACGCCGCGAAGACGTGCCCCTTCTGGTCAACCATTTCGTCCGGCACTTCTCCCGGCGCTACGGCAAGGCCGTGGAAGGCGTCGAGCCTGAAGCCCTGAAGGTCCTGACCGATTATTCCTGGCCGGGCAATGTGCGCGAAATGGAGAACTGCCTGGCCCGGGCGGTGATACTGTCCAGGAAAAGCCGTTTGGAGCCGGTGGACCTGCCGGACAAGATCGTCCAATCCGAGAACCGCCCGGCGCCTTCGACCAAAGCCGGCCTCCTGGCCGAACTGACCGAGACGGGGTTGACTTTGCAGGGCATGGAACTCGAACTGATTCGGGCCGCCCTGGAAAAAGGCGGGGGTAACAAGAGCCTGGCCGCCAAACGCCTGGGCATTTCCCGCAAGGCTTTGTACCAGAAGATGGAGCGCTATAAAATCGCCGTCCCCCCGGACAACGCGGGCCGGAACCGTCGGTGACGCCCCTCACCGGCAAATCAGGGGGCTTGGGCCATTGGAAAGGGCTGGCCCTGGCGGCCCTGCTGGCCTGCTGGCTTCCGACCGTCGCGGCCTGGGCCGCGGACCGGATCGTCATCGGCGTACCCACTTCCTTGACCCTGGCGGAAGGTTCAGAAAGCCGCGACGCGGTGATCCTGGCGGCCGAAGAAATCAATGCCCGGGGAGGGGTCCGGGTGGGCGGCCAACGGATGAAGATCGAAGTGGTCGAGACCGACCTGCGGGACGGTCTGCCCGGGGTCGATCCCGGGGCGGCCGTGGCCGGCTTGGAGACCTTCCTGCGGGAGAAAAAGCCCCAGGCCTTATTGGTGGGGCCGTTTCGCTCCGAAGTGCTTCTGGCCGGGCTGGACGTGATCGCCGCCCACCGCCGGCCGCTGATCGGCACCATCGCCATGTCTCCGGCCACCGAACTCAAGGTGCTCAAAGACCCCCGGCACCGCTTCGTCTTCCGGGCCGGCCTGGACGCCAAATACCTGGTGGGGTACCTGATCCACAGCCTGGACTTTCTGCGGGAGAAGTTCGGTTTCGGCCGGGTGTACATCATGAACCAGGACGTGGCCTGGGCCCGTTCCACCGCCTCGATGACCATGAGGCTCTACTTCAATCGCCAAGGCTGGAAGGTCCTGGGGCAGGAGAATTACCCCTCGGCCACCGCGGATTTTACCGCCGGCCTGGCCCGGGCCAGGACCGAAAAGGCCCAGGTGATCCTCTGCGTCTTCGACGACCCCCACAGCGGCCGTTTGGTGGAGCAGTGGAACCAGATGCAGGTCCCGGCTATTCTGGCCGGTTTCATCTCCCCCATGACCGGTCCCTCGGCCTGGGAAAAGTTCGACCGGCGGATAGCCCGCGCCTTGAGCATGGTCTTTGAACTGGGCAACCTCCCCAGCCGGCGTCACCCCCCGGCCACGGCCTTCTACGAGGCCTATCGGCGTCGTTTCGGGCGGGAGATCGAAACAGGCCACGGTCCGGCGCCCTCGTACGAAGGGGTCCATCTCCTGGCCGAGGCCGCGACCCGGGCCGGTTCCCTTGATCCGGACCGCCTCGTGACCGCCCTGGAACAGACCGACCGCCTGGGAACCATGGGCCGAATCCGGTTCCATAAGGGCCACCAGGCCGTCTTCGGCTCGGACCCAGGCCAGGAAGCCCTGGCCTGCCTGGTCCAGTGGACGGGGAGCGGCGAACGGCGGATCGTCTTCCCCCAAGCCGTGGCCGAAGGAGAGCTGGAACTGCCGCCCTTCGTGCCGTCGGTAAAGTAAGGCCCGGCTGCTGTTACCGTCCAACACAATCCACCTTCTTGTGTTACCAAAGGTAACACCTGACTTAATCTACAGATAATAAAGATAATTTTACAGCAGGTCCGCCGAAGGCTTAGGTCTGGCCAGAGGCAGGTGTAACCTTTGGTAACATCCGGTCCCGGGCGTATTCCTCATCTAAATAATTTTTATGTGCATATTCAACATGATACCGGTACGGTTTCGATTTGGACTATTTATTGCTATAATTATTCCGAATCCAAAAATCGAAGAATCACCTCGGATGAACCGGCCCGGGCTTGGTCTTTTCGCGGGCGGCGCGGGTCCGGGAATCTTCGGGGCCGAGGTAAAACCACCAACCTCAAGGAGGGTAGGGCGATGAGCAGAAAAGCGTTTGGGGCGATCCTCACCGTGTTTTTGTTGGTTCAGGCCTTTTGGGTTTCGGCGCCTGTCCTGGCGGCCGACGAGATCGTGCTGGGCGTGCCGACGTCCCTGACGTTTCTCGAAGGCAAGGAGGCCATGAAGGCGGTCGAGATGGCCATTGCCGAGATCAACGACAAAGGCGGGGCCACCGTCGGCGGCAAGGCGATGAAGTTCAAGGTCGAGGCCATTGACATTCGGGACGCGGCCCCTGGTGTCCCGGTGCCCGAGGCTCTGCTGGGCATCGAGAAACTCATCCTGGAAAAGAAACCCCAGGCCCTGGTCGTCGGCCCCTTCCGCTCCGAGGCCCTTCTGGCCGGCATGGACATGCTGGCCAAGCATAAAGTACCCATGATCGGCTCCATCGCCATGGTCCCCAAATCCGAGGAGATGATCGAGAAGGACCCGAAGTACAAATACGTCTTCCGGAATTGCCTGAACGCCAAGTACCTGGTCGGCTACATAGCCGGGGCCATGAAATTCCTGAACAAGGAGTTCGGTTTTAAAAAGGTCTTCATCATGAACCAGGACGTGGCCTGGGCCCGGGCCACTACGGACATCATGAAAGGTGTCTATGCCAAGATGGGCTGGGAAATCGTGGGCGAGGCCACCTTCCCGGTCGGGGCCAGCGACTTCGCCCCGGCCTTGATGAAGGCCAAAACGGAAAAAGCCGAGGTCATCCTGCCTGTCTTCGACATGCCTGAGTCCGGCATCCTGGTCAAACAGTGGAAATCCATGCGCGTGCCCGCCCTGATGGCCGGTTTCATATCGCCCTTGAGCGGCCCCTCGGCCTGGAAAACCTTCGAGGGCAAGATCGGCGGGGCCCTGAACGCGGTTTTCGAGATCGGCAACGTGCCCGTGACCAAATATAAACCGGCCCAGGTTTTCTACGAAGCGTACCAGGCCCGTTTCAAGGCGCCGATCGAATCCGGTCATGGTCCGGCGCCCGCCTACGCCTCGGTCTACCTGTTCAAGGCGGCCATGGAAAAAGCCGGCAGCCTGGACCCGGACGCCATCGTAGCCGCGCTGGAACAGACCGACGCCGAGACGGTCATCGGCCGGGTCAAGTTCAGCAAGGGCCACCAGGCCGTCTTCGGCGACGATCCATCCAAGGAAGCCCTGGGCTGCTTCTTCCAATGGGATGAAAAAGGCCGGCGGGTGGTGGTCTACCCCGAGTCCGTGGCCGAGGGCAAGATCGTTTTGCCGGCCTGGATGAAACCGGCCAAATAATCTCGAGAGGTTCAGGTCACGGCCGGGTCCCCGGCGGCCGTCAGGTTGGGGACCCGCCGGGCCTTTATCGAGGACGGCGGCCGGCCCGGCCGGCCGGGGGAGTCCGACTCATGCTGGAAATGACCTTGATCTACGGGTTCATCAACAGCGTCATCCTGGTGGTGGTGGCCCTGGGTTTCAACATCACCTTCGGTATCAGCGGGGTGGCCAATTTCGCCCACGGCGCCCTGTATGTGGCCGCGGGTTTCGGGGCCTATCTCCTGCTGCACCACCTGGGACTGCCCTTTTGGGCCGCCGCGGCGCTGACCGTGGCCCTGACCGCCGGGATGGCGGCCTTGATCTACCGCGTCATCCTGCTCCGGGTCCGAGGTCTGGTGGTCAGCGAAGTCATCGCCACCGTCGGCTGCGGCCTGGCAATGCTGGAACTTTTCCGCTACTTAGGCTTCGTGGGCTTCGAGTACACCCTGCCGGTCCTGATAGACGCCACCGTCCAGATCGGCGAGACCGACGTGGACGCCCAGCGCCTGGTCATAGTAGCCGCGGGTTTCCTCCTGTCGGCCTTCCTCTGGTTTTTCACCCGACACACCAAGACGGGCCTGGCTTTCCGGGGCATTGCCCAGGATGAACGCACGGCCCTGACCTTAGGCATAAACACCGACCGGGTGGCCGCTCTTTCCATGGCCTTCGGCGGGGCGTACGCGGCTTTGGCCGCGCTGGTCGTCCTGCCGTTGGGCACCATCTCGGTGAGCGAGGGGTACAACGTTCTGACCAATGCCCTGGCCGTCTGCATCGTGGGCGGCCTGGGGAGCACCCTGGGCGTCGTGGCCGCCAGCTTCGTCATCGGCTACGCCCAGATTCTCACCGCCACCTATCTCGAAACCCACTGGATGATGATCGTCAGCCTGGTGGCCATTCTGCTGGTCCTGACCGTGAAGCCGTCCGGCCTGTTCGGGCATCAGAAAGAGTTGGAGGAACGCATCTAGTGGACGCCAATCTCATCCCGGTCCAAAGAAGACCACCTGGAGATGCCTCGTGAGCCGCCGATTGGAGCGCGTGGACCGCGGCATCAAGGTCCGCGGCGACGACATCTACGCCCTGAACTCCTGGCGCGAAATGGCCTATCTGACGGTCCCCCGCGTCCTGCCCGTGCTGCTTTTATTGTCGGCCGGGCTGATCGCGCCGGTGTACTGGCAGCGGGTCCTGGTCTCGGCCGCCATGTTCGCCCTGCTGGCCATGAGCTGGGACGTGCTGGCCTCGACGGGCATGGTCTCCCTGGGGCAGGCCCTTTTTTTCGGCGTAGGCGCGTACATCGCCGGGGCTCTCGACCATTACTGCGGCCTCGGCCCCGGGCTGACCATTCCCGCGGCCACTCTGGGCGGCGGAGCCCTGTGCACCCTGGCCCTCTTGCCGGTCCTCCGACTCCGGGGCATCTATTTCGCCATGGTCACACTGATCCTGCCCTTGATGCTCGAACGGATCGTCGAGGCCACCAAGATTTTCGGGGGCACCGAGGGCCTGAGCGGTCTTCGGGCCTTCCCGTCCGGCGGGATCGAGTTCTGGGCGGCCATGATCGTGGCCCTGGGGGCCCTTTTCGGTTTCCGCCGCCTCATGACCTCGGACTACGGCCTGATCCTCAAGGGCATCCGGGACAACGACCGCTCGGTCATGTCCGGCGGACTGAACATTTATTGGTACAAGACCCAGGCCTTGTTCCTGGCCGGAAGCGTCGGCGCCTTGGCCGGGGCCTTCATGACCCACGCCTACCAGTTCGTGGGCATGCCGGTCCTGGCCCTGGATTATTCCATCATGCCCATCGCCGCGGCGGCGGTGGGCGGCATGGGCACCCTGGCCGGTCCTCTGCTGGGCTCCTTCATCCTGGTGCCGCTGTCCGAACTCCTGCGGGGACTGGGCGGTTTGAGGACGATCATCTACGCCGTCCTGCTGGTGGTCTTCACCGTGGGGCTGCCCGAGGGCGTCTTCCATTACCTGAGCCGTAAATACTCCCAGTTCGAGCGCTGGACCGAGGTGGAACGATGAGCGGCCGGAACATTCTTTCGGTCTCGGGGCTGTCCCGTTCCTTCGGGGGCGTCAAGGCCCTCGACCAGGTCTCGTTCGATCTCGAAGCCAACCAGGTCCTGGGCGTAATCGGACCCAACGGCTCGGGCAAGACCACCTTGGTGAACCTCCTGACCGGATTCGTCAAACCGGATGAAGGCCGGGTGATCTACCAGGGACGGGAAATCACGGGCCTGCCGCCGTACAAGGTGGCCGAACTGGGCGTGGCCCGGTCCTTCCAGATGGTCAAGCCGTTCTATGAGCTTTCGGCTTTCAAGAACCTGGTGGTTCCGCTCCAGAGCCCTAGGGTGAAGCGTCTGATCGGCGGCCGGTACGGCGACCGGGAGTCCGTGGCCAAGGACCTGCTCGAGGAGGTGGGTTTCGAAAGAGACGCCGCGGTCATCACCCAAGCGGCCAGTTCCCTGCCCCACGGCTATCTCAAACGGCTGGAACTGGCCAAGTGCATGGCCCTCCGGCCCGACCTGTACGTCCTGGACGAACTCTTCTCCGGCCTCTCCCTGGCCGAGGTGGCCAGCCTGGTTCCGGTGATCGAGAAGATCGTGGCCGAAGGCGCGACCCTGGTCATGGTCGAGCACCGCCTGCGGGAACTGTTCCGGATCGCCCACAAGGTCATTGTCCTCAATTTCGGTCGCAAGATCGCCGAAGGTCCGCCCCGGGAGGTCATGGAGAATCCCGCGGTCAAGTCGGCCTACCTGGGCTCGGAAGCGGAGGACTAGCCGTGCTGGAAGTCAAAAACCTCATGGTCTTTTACGAGAACGCCCTGGGGCTGAACGACTTTTCCATGGAAGTCCAGGCCGGGCGGATCGTGGGGATCATCGGCTCGAACAGCGCGGGCAAGACCACCTTGATGAACACCATCTCGGGTCTGATCCTGGACATCCAGATCAAGGAGAAGCGTCGGGGCGGCGAACGGATCACCGTAATGGGCCGGGTGTTCTTCGAGGGTCAGGACATCAGCCTGGTCCCGCCCCATGCCCGGGCCGAAAGGGGCATCGTGCTCTGCCGGGAGCGGCACCCCATCTTTCCGGACAGCACCGTCGTGGAAAACCTGAAAATCTCGGCCTATCTGCGCAGCCGGCCCGAATTGCGGCGCGGTCTGGACCTGGCCTTCGCTCTCTTTCCCAATCTGGCCCGCTATAAGGGCAAGAAGGCCGGGTTCCTCTCCGGCGGCGAACAGCAGATGCTGGCCATCGCCATGGCCATGATGGTGGGGCCCAAACTGCTCCTGCTCGACGAGCCGCTCTTGGGCCTGAGCCCGGCCATGCAGAAGCAACTGGTCACGGCCATCAAGGACGTCCGACGGCAGACCGGGGTGACCCTGGTCATCGCCGAACAGTTTGCCCGACCGCTTCTGCCCATGCTGGATTTCACCTATGTCATCGAGAACGGCATGCTGACCCTGACCGGACCCGGACCGGAACTGATGGAGAATCCGGAAATAAAGTCCGCGTACTTCGGCGTCTGAAAGGAAGAACCGGGCCGCCGGGCCCGTCGCGGGGGCGGACCCGGCCGGGAACCTCGAGGCTGAGATCAAGGATGACGAGAATGACGGACTTGTAAAAAGTCCGTCATCAGTCCCGCTTCCAGCGGGACTGGGGTGAGGGTGGGACCACTTGAATTTACTTCAAGTGGCGGGAGAGGGGCAGCCCTCTCCCGCCGAGTGAAAAGTCGTTTTACGACTTTTTACGAGGTTATCAAGAATGGACAACGTGGTCGAAATCACCAACATCGGCGAAACCTTCGAACGAGTGGCCGCCCGCCGGCCGGACAAGACCGCGGTGGTCTACCTCGGGACCAGGTTCAGCTATGGCCATATCAGCCGACTGTCGGACCGTTTCGCCGCCGGCCTCCAGCGCTGGGGAATAGGGGAATCGAGCCGGATCGTTCTGTACCTGCCCAATTCCATCCACTGGTTGATCGCCTGGCTGGGGGCTATGAAGACCGGGGCCGTGACGATTCCGATCACGCCGATCTACACCCCCCTCGATCTGGAATACGTGGCCAACGACACCCAGGCCGAAGTCATCGTCTCGACGGATCGCAACTACGGCTATGTCGCCAGGGTCATGGAGCGGACCAAGGTCAAGAAAGTGATCGTGGCCAACATGTCCGACCTCCTGCCGGCCGCCAAGAGGGTCTTTGGCTGGCTCTTCGACAAGGTGCCCAAGGGGAAGGTGGCCCGCAACGACTTCACCTGGCGGCTGCCCCGGTTTCTGGTCGAAGCTTCGGAGCGGCCCGCGGCCGTGGCCGTCGCCCCCGACCGGACGGCCGAGATCATCTACACCGGTGGGACGACCAAGCATCCCAAGGGAGTCCCCATCACCCACCGACTCGTGCTGAATTGCTCCCACGAGCAGATTTCGGTCTGCCGGCCCTTGTTCCCCTTGGAAGAGAACGTGATTCTGGGGTCGGCCCCCTTGTTTCACATTCTGGGGCAGGCCACCTTCCTGGGCACCGTCCTGCTCCACGGCGGAACCATCATCCTGCAGCCCCGGGTGAACATTGACGCCATGCTGGACGCGGTCCAGAGGGAAAAGGTCAAGACGCTTATCGGCGTACCCACCCTCTACCACATGATCCTGGAACACGACCGCCTGGACCAATACGATCTCAACTCGCTGGTCTACTGCTTTTCCGGCGGCGACGTGATGCCGATGGAAGTGCAAGAGCGCTGGCGGACCAGGTTCGGCCGGCCCATCTACATCGGGTACGGGGCCAGCGAAACCGTGGGCGGCGTATCCATGAGTCCTCCGGGCCTCGATATCCCTCCGGGCAGCATGGGCCGGGTCCTGGCCAGCAAGGAAATACGCCTCGTTGACCCGGTTGACCTGAAACCCGTGCCCGAGGGCGAGCCGGGTGAACTCCTGGTCCACTCCGAGCCCATGGTCGGATCATACTGGAACAAGCCCGAAGAGACGGCCAAGGCCTTCGTGGAACTGGACGGCCGGGTCTTCTATCGCACCGCGGACATCGTGCGAATGGATGAGGAAAAGTACCTCTACTTCGTGGATCGGACCGTGGACGCCATCAAACACAAGGGCTACCGGGTCTCGGCCTCGGAGATCGAGAGCGTGCTGCTGGATCACCCCGCGGTGATGGCCTCCTGCGTGATCGGCCTCCCGGACGAGAAGGTGGGCGAAAGGATCAAGGCCTTCGTGGTCCTGAAAAAGGACATCCGGGGCGTGACCGGCTACGATCTGATCACCTTCTGCCGGGGCCGTTTGACCAGCTACAAGGTCCCCCAGTACATCGAGTTCAGGGACATGCTGCCCAAATCCAAGGTGGGCAAGCTGCTCCGCCGGGAACTCCGCCAGGAGGAAATCTCCCGGCGGAAGCAGTAGTTGTCTTCCCGACCCGACGTCCGTCCTGATATTCCGCGTTTCAAGGCTAGCTGAAAACAAGGGGGCTTAGCCGCCTCGGCTTTTGATACCGGTATCATAAATCAGATTGACTATTAGTCGAGCGACGATCGGCCCGCCGATGAACTGATCACGTATATTACTATAAATTAATGTAAATCAAATATGTTATAAATAAAAACTTGACAAGGTTCTCGGTTTATGCTGCTATGTAACCGGTTACAGAAAAGGGCTCAGGAAGGTGCGCGATGATATGCGGCTCGGAAATCGTCCGGATATCCCGGCCCGATGAAGCAGCTTTGGATTCGCCGCTATTTTCGCCAGCGTATCAATCACCCCAAGTTTCAGCCGGAATCACCAGGGGACCGGGCAGGTTCTCAGGCCGGCCGACACATTAAACCAACTCTCCCCGGACATCCGAGGAGGGAAAGGGAGGTGCCGCATGTCCAAGTTGAATCGTCGAGAGTTCCTGAAGACTTCAGCCAAGATCGGCGCCGTGGCCCTGGCCGCGCCGGCCGCGCCCGGAATCATCCGTCAGGCCCTGGCCCAGGATAAACACGCCCAATATCTCCAAGCCAAAATAAACTGGAGGCAGGTGGAAGGCGAGAAGATCAAAGTCTTGGTCACTCCGGCCCACTACTTCAACAAATTCAGGGCGGTCACCCCCGCCTTCACCGAACTCACCGGCGTCCTGGTGGAATTCGAAGTGATACCACCCCGGGAGATGAGGGAAAAGGCGGTCCTCGACCTGGGCGCCAAGACCGGCAACTACGTCACCCACACCGGCGATCCGATGTTTCTTTCCCTGTACGAAGCCAACAAATGGATTGACCCTCTGGACGAATACCTCGGCGACCCCAAATTGACGGACAAGCAGTGGTTCAACCTGGAAGACATAATACCCTTGTGGCGGGCCGCCGATTCCGTGAAGGGCAAGCTCTACGGCCTGCCGGTCGAGGGCGAAGCCACCATCCATATCTATCGCCGCGACCTTTACGAAAAACTGGGTCTGAAACCGCCCCAGACCCTGGCCGAGTTCAAGGAAACGGCCCAGAAAGCCCACAAGGTTGACGGCAAGATCGCCGGCGCGGCTTTGCGCGGCTTCCGGGGCGCGGGCCAGAACATGTATATCTGGCCTTCTCTTTTCATGTCCTGGGGCGGCCAGTGGTTCGACGCCAAGGGTGAGCCCGCGGTCAACTCCGAGGCCGGCGTCAAGTCCCTCGAGTTCTACTGTGATATTCTCCAGAATTATGGCCCGGCCGGCGTGGAGAACTGGAACTGGCCCGAGATCATGGAAGCCTTTGCCGGAGGAAACGTGGCCCAATACATCGACGCCAATTCCACGGCTTCCATCATCGAGGACCCCAAGAAATCGAGCGTGGCCGGCAAGATCGGTTACCAGCGCTGGCCCAAGGGTCCGTCGGGCAAGAGGGTGACCAGCATCTGGAACTGGAGCATGTCCATCAACTCGGCCCTGACCAAAAAAAAGAAGATCGCCACCTGGCTGTACCTCCAGTGGCTGGCTTCCCGGCCCACCCAGATTTCTTCGGCCGTGGTCAAGGAGACCGCGGACGCGGTGATCAGGACCGGCGTCACCCGCATCTCCGTCTGGAGCGACCCGGAATATCGTAAATTGATCCAATTTACCCCCGACTATGCCGACGTGGTCTTGACTTCCATGAAGGAAGACACCGACGCCGACTGGCGGCCGAGGGTGCCGCAGTGGCCGAAGATAGGTGAATTCATGGCCGTGGCCATCCAATCGGCCTTGGTCAAGCAGAGCACGCCTAAAGCGGCCCTGGACGAAGCCAACGCCCAGATAGCCAAAGTTATGAAGCCGTAAACCGGGAACCGGCGGAGAGGGCCGCGGGCCTCTCCGCCCGGCCGGAGCGCCAAGTGCCAGTAAAAAAGGACCGCAAATCGGACTTTCAAATTCAACGCCGGCGCTTCGGCTACGCCATGGTCGCCCCCGGCACCATTTTTCTGGCCCTGGTCACTACTATCCCGCTCCTGTCGCTTTTTCTAATGAGCACCTTCCGGATTGATCTGACTTTTCCATCCGGAACGGCCTGGGTGGGGCCGGGGAATTACTTGGAAATAACCCGCGACAATCGATTCTGGCACGCGGTCTGGGTAACGGTCATCTACACCGGTTCCTCGGTCTTGCTTCAGGTCGTCATCGGCCTGGCCCTGGCCCTGGCCTTCTTCCGCGGTTTCAGGGGCGAGGCCCTGATGCGGATCAGCGTCCTCTTGCCCATGATCCTGGCGCCGGTGGTGGTCGGCCTGGCCTGGCGGACGCTTATCCTGACTCCTGAATACGGCATCCTGGACTACCTGGCCATCCTGGCCGGCTTGGGCTCCCGGCCCTGGTTGGTCAATCCGGCCTGGGCCTTGTTTTCGGTCATCATGATCCACACCTGGCAGTGGACCCCGTTCGCCTTTCTGGTCTTCCTGGCCAGCTTGAACTCCCTGCCGCCCGAACCGCTCGAGGCGGCCATGCTCGACGCCCCCAAGGCCTGGCAGCGTTTCCGTTACGTGACGCTGCCTTTGATCTGGCCTTCGGTGATCATCGTCGTCATCATCCGCACCATGGTGGCCCTGAGGGCCTTTGCCGCCATCTTTTCGGCCACGGGCGGCGGTCCGGGTACGGCCACCGAGATTCTGAATCTCTATGCCTATCGGGTCTCCTTCAACTCCCTGGACCTGGGCTACGGCGCGGCCCTGGGCACCCTCCTTCTTTGTATCACGGCGATCGTTTCCCTGGTCTTTTTCCGGCTCAAACGATCCGACGCGGGCTGACGGGGCGGGAGCATGGACTCGGGGAAGAAAAAGCAACGCTGGCTCAAGGCCACCGGATCGCTCATCCGGTCGGCGCTCTTCCTGGTCATGATTCTGATCTGGGCCTTTCCGGTTATCTGGGTGATCGTCACTTCTCTCAAGCCCAGAACCGACATCTTCACCCTGCCGCCCAAGATCATCTTCAGCCCGACTATCGAACATTATATTGAAGCCTTTATCCGCACCAGCGACATCACCGACAGCCTGATCAACAGTCTGATCGTGGCCACGGCGGCGACCCTGCTGACCTTGATCCTGGCCGTGCCGGCCGGATACGCCTTTGCCCGCGTCACCTTCCGGTTCCGCGATCAGCTTTCCTTCCTGGTCTTGCTGACCCAGATGGCGCCGCCCATAGGCCTTATCATTCCCTACTTCTTTCTCTTGAACCGGGCCGGGCTGCTGGATACCTATACCGGTCTGGTGATCATTCACCTGACCTTGACCGTGCCCTTCAGCATCTGGCTGATGATCACCTATTTTCAAGACCTGCCGCGCTCGCTGGAAGAATCCGCCGCCATTGACGGCGCTTCGCCCTGGACCACCTTTCGGCGGGTGGTCCTGCCCACCTCCTGGGGCGGTGTGGGCGTGACGGCCATATTCGCCTTCATCGAATCCTGGAACGAATTTCTCTACGCCGTGGTTCTGACCGGCGGACGGACCAAGACCGTACCCGTGGCCATCTTCGGTTTTCTGACCACGGAAGAGAGTCTGTGGGGTCCGTTCACGGCCACGGGCGTAACCATCATGGCCCCGGTGATTATCGTGGCCCTTTTCGCCCAGCGCCACATCATCAAAGGACTGACCATGGGGGCGGCCAAAGGTTAGATCGGGTCAGACCGCCGGGAGAGTTTGCCTGAGGAAAGGTCAAGATAATGATTGAATCCAAGAATAAACTGCTGATGCTCGGTATTGATGCCGCCTTGCCGGACCTTATCCTGCGCTTCGCCGCCGAAGGGGCCATGCCGGAAACCAAGCGGCTCCTCGATCGAGGTCTGTTTTCCCGGGTGATCACCACCTTCCCGCCGCTCACGGCGGCGGCCTGGGGCGCCATAACCACCGGGGCCGGCCCGGGCACGGCGGCCATCCCCAGCCTCATGGTTCATGAGCCTGGCGAACCCCTGGACAAGTGGCACACCTCGTTCGATCGCCGCATGCTCAAGGCCGAGACCTTGTGGGAGGCGGCCGGACGGGCGGGCCGCAAGATCGTTCTGGTCAACTGGCCGGTCACGTATCCGCTGGGCCTGGAAAACGGCATCCAACTCGCGGCGTCGCTCAACCCGCCTTTCAGATATTTCTACATGCCGCTCTGGGACATAGCCTCATCGGCGGTCATCTCCACCTTCCAGGAACGCTGCAATCAAGTGCCGGGCCGGGCGGTTAAAGTCAACCTCGAACCGGCCGCGGGTTGGGTCAACCTGCCGCCTTACAAGGGGCAAGCCTGGGAATGCGCGATGGACGTGCCCCCGACTTACGCCCAGGGCCGGCGCTACCACGTTCTGCTCCTGGACGTGCCGCCGGCCGGGACGGGCCGGGTTATCGTTTCGCCCGCCAAGGACGCGGCCAAGGCCGTGGCCGACCTCAGACCCGGCCAGCGCGGCCCCTGGCTGACCGAAACCTTCCTCACGGCCTCGGGGGAAAGACAGCAAGGCCGCTTCTATTTCCACCTGGTCAAGCTCGACGGTCCGGACGATTTCCGGTTGTACCAGAGCGCCATCAACACGGCCGGAACCTTGACCGTCCCGGCCGAACTCACCTCCGAACTCCTGGCCGCGGCCGGGCCATACCTCGAGGTGGACGACCCCTGGGCCTACATGGACGGGTGGGTGGACCTCGATTTCTACCTGGACCAACTCACCACCCATAACGAATGGTGGGCCAAGGCCACCATCTACGGCCTCAAGCGGATTGACTGGGACCTGGCCTTCAGTTGGGTGGGGACGGTGGACCACGTCCAGCACGTGCTTTATGGCGGCCTTGACCCGGAGTCGAGTTACTACGATCCGGCGGAAGCGCCCAGGATCCTGGCCGCCATCCGCGGGGTCTACGCCGAGGTGGACGAACGTCTGGGCCGCATTTTGGCCGAAGTCGATCAAAGCCGGACCGTTATCTGCCTGGTTTCGGATCATGGTTTTTCCAGCATCGAGCAGAATCCTTATCTCAAGTTCCATCTGGCTAAAGCCGGGCTGCTGGCCTTTGATCTGGACTATGCCACCGGCGCCATGAAGATTGACTGGGCCAGGACCAAGTGTTTTCCGCTCGAACCGTGCCACGCCCACATCTTCGTCAACCTCAAAGGCCGGGACCCCCACGGCATCGTGGAACCGGACGATTACGGCCGGGTTCAGGAGGAGATCATTGACGCGCTGATGTCCCTGCGCGATCCGATCACCGGCGGCAGGGTGGTCACTCTGGCCATACGCAAGGAAGAGGCGGCCACGCTGGGCGTGTTTGAACGACAGGGCTATAATCGGATCGGCGACGTCCTGTTCGCCTTGCGTCCCCAGTATATGGCCAATCCGTTCGTCTATCCGGCCGCGGTGAGATACCGCGACGGAACCCGGCGGCTGATCCCCAATCCGGAAGGCTTTGAACCGGCCGCCCTGCATCGCAACTTCACCGGCGTTCACCTGTCTTTGCCGGCCATAAAGGCCATGCATGCGGCCCTGGTTCTGGCCGGCCCCGGGGTTCCGGCCCTGAGGCGGGACATCCCGATGAACGTCGTTGACCTGGCGCCGACCCTGGCCCATCTCCTGGCTACGCCCATGCCCCGGAACGCGGAGGGTAACGTGCTCAAGGAAGTTCTGGAATAGAACGCTTCAGGAAGGTATCGCGCCGTGCCCCAACGACTTACCATGAAAGACATAGCCGTCCTGGCCGGGGTCTCGAAGGCCACGGTCTCCCGGGCCATACGCGAACCGCACCTGGTTCACCCGGAAACCCGGGCCAGGATCAAGCGCATCATGGAGACCAACGGCTACGTCTATGACGCCGTGGCCGGGGACCTGTCCCGCAAAATGACCTCGGTGCTGGGCCTGATCATCCCCACCATCAAGGCCTCGATCTTCGCCAGCTCGACCCACGGCATCCAGGAAAAGGCCCATCAACTGGGCTATACGGTCATCATCGGCAACACCAACTACGATCCGGAGATCGAGGCCGACCTGCTCCGCCACCTGGTTCAACGGCGGGTGGCCGGCGTCATCCTGACGGGCCTTTCGCCCCAGATTAGGCCGATGATATCCGACCTGGCCGATCGAGGCATCCCCTGCGTGATCACCTGGGAGACGATCAAGGAAGAGAATCTCAACTTCGTGGGTTTCGATAATTTCAAGGCGGCCTATCAGGTGACCAGCTACCTGTTGAGCCTGAAACATACCCGGATCGGTCTGATCTGCGGTCCTTACGACCGCGTGGTCCGGGTCAAGCAGCGACACGACGGCTACCGGGCGGCCCTCGAGGAGCGCGGCCTGGTTTATGACCCCGCCCTGGTGATCGGCAAGGATTACAGCCTGATCGAAGGCAAGGAAGCCATGCTCCGGCTCCTCGACCTCGATCCCCGGCCCACGGCCATCTTCGCCGCCAGCGACGTGCTGGCCATGGGCGCCCTGGCCGGCATACGGGAGCAGGGCCTGCGCGTGCCCCAGGACATATCCTTGGCCGGCTTCGACGACATTGATTTCGCCGCCTACTGCCATCCCCCGCTGACCACCATCCGGGTCCCGGCCTACGAGATGGGCCAGTTGGCGGTCAAGGTCCTGCTGGACCTGATAACCAGCCGGGAAACCACCCAGCGCAGATACACTTTGGCCACGGACCTCATTGTCCGGGGCTCATGTCGAGAAAGGACGGAATAAAAATTCAAGTCAAAAACAGACCTCTTGAAAGGAGAAGAGCGATGAAGGTTTTGAAATGGTTGGTTGTGGTCCTGGCCATCGCGGCCTGGCTGGCGCCCGGGGCTCTGGCCGCGGAGAAGGTCAAAGTCGGTTACCTGCACACCCTGGCCGTGGACGGCCAATTCTGGATCGGCGTGCACAAGGGTTATTTCCAGGAACAAGGCCTGGAAATGGAGCCGTTGCTGTTTACTTCCGGCATCCCCTTGATGCAGGCTCTCAGCGGCGGCAGCGTGGACGTGGCCATCATGGGCGCGGTCATTTCCAACTTCCCTACCCAGGGCGTGGGCAAGGTCTTTCTGCTCAACGATATCGAGTACGATACGGCCAAGCTGTTCGCCCGTCCGGAAGCCGGCGTGAACTCCATCAAGGACGTGAAGGGAAAAAAGGTGGCCACGGTCAAAGGCACCACGGCCCACGTGTTCCTGCACAACGCCTTGAAGGCCAGCAACCTGGACTCCAACAAGGACATCGAACTGGTCAGCATGGACATGGCCGGGGCGGTCGCGGCTTTCATCTCCGGGGCCGTGCCCGTGGTCTGCACCTGGGTTCCGTTCGACGTGCAGATTCGCGACAAGGTCCAGGGCGCCAAGCTGATCAGCTCGGCCAAGGAATTCTACCCGAAGTCGGCCATAATGGGCGGCTGGGTGGCGGCCAACAAGTATCATGAGACCAAGAAGGACGTCCTCAAGAAGATAATCAAGGCCTGGGCCAAGGCCAATGACGAACTGATGGCTAAAACCGACGAGTCCTTGAAGCTGATTCATTCCAAGGCCTACTCCAACATCCCCTTCTCGGACATCGAAACCGCCTGGAAGAGCGAGAAATGCGAGACCTCCAAGGACTGGGTCAAACTTTATCAGGACGGCACGGCGGCCAAGTGGATCGGTCAGGTGACCCAAGTCTTCGTCGAGATCGGTTCCATCAGCAAGTGGGTTGACCCCAAGGGGTTCTTCGATACCAGCCTCTATCTCGAGGTGATCAAATAACCCTGTCTGACGGGGAGGGGCGGCCGCTCCTCCCCGTTCATTCCGGCTGGTGAAAGCGCCATGACCGATAAAGAAATTGATCAGGCCACGAACGAAAGGTTGACCCGGAAACGCCGCCGCGAGACCCTGGAAAAAACGGGATACCTGGTGGCCTCGTTCGTCCTGGTGGCGGTCTTCTGGGAGACGGCCCGGGCCGTCAACCTGGTCAACCCCAAGCTGTTTCCTTCGATCGCGTCGGTCTTCTCGGCCTCCCTGGCCCTGCTCAAGGACGGCACCCTGCAGGCCCATATATACTCCAGCTTTGTCCGGGTCATGACCGGTTTCTCCCTGGGTATCGTCATGGCCGTGGTGTTGGGTTTCCTGATCGGCTGGTTCAAGGCGGTCAGGCTGCTCCTGGACCCGATCATCAACTTCTTCCGGGCCCTGCCGCCCATCGCCCTCATACCCATGATGATCATCTTCTTCGGCATCGGGGAGACCAGCAAGATAGTCGTGTTGACCTATGCTTCTTTCTTTCCGGCCCTGGTGGTCATCTATCAGGCCCTGGTGGGTTTGGAACCGATCTATGTCCGGGTGGCCCGGTCCCTGGGCGCCACTAACCGGGAGATGTTTCGCCGGGTCATCCTGCCGCAGCTTATTCCCAACATAATAACCGCCTGCCGGGTCTCCCTGGGGGTCTGCTGGGCCACCCTGGTGGCCGCGGAACTCATCGCCGCCCAGAAGGGCATAGGCGCCATGATGGTGGAAGCCCAGAATTTCTTCCAGATGCCGCCCCTGGTCCTGGGCATCGTCCTGATCGGCGCCATATCCCTGATCATGGACGGACTGGTCCGTCTCGTCGAAAGGAAGATGACGGCCTGGCAGGAAAAACTGAGTTGAGAGCCGAACCATGAAAGGCATTAACATCGAAAACGTCAGCCTGGTCTACACCGGTCTGGCCGGCGCCGTCCAGGCCTTGAACGGGATCAACCTCAAGGTGGAACCAGGCGAGTTCATATCGGTCATTGGACCTTCGGGCTGCGGCAAGACCACGCTGATGAATATTATCGCCGGTTTTCTCGAACCGACCGAGGGCCGGATTTTTCTCGACGACAGGGTCATCAAGGGGCCGGGACCGGACCGTTGCGTCGTTTTTCAACAGTACGCGGTTTTTCCCTGGCTCAACGTGCGGGAGAACGTCGAGTTCGGACTGAACCTGGCGGCCAACCGGAGACCGGCCGAGGAGCGTGTCCGTCTGGTCGACTATTTCATTGACCTGGTCGGCCTGCGCGAATTCACCGAGGCCTACCCCAAGGAATTGTCCGGCGGCATGAAGCAGCGCGTGGCCATCGCCCGGGCCTACGCGGTCAATCCGGCCGTGCTGCTCATGGACGAACCTTTCGGCGCCCTGGACGCCCAGACCCGCCAGTTCATGCAGGAGTCGCTGCTGGACATCTGGGAGAAGGAAAAGAAGACCGTGGTCTTCATCACCCACGGCGTGGAGGAGGCTATTTTCCTGTCCAGCCGGATCGTGGTCATGGCCACCCGGCCGGGACGGGTAAGGGAGGTACTCCCGGTCGATCTGCCGTATCCCCGCCAGGCCGAAATCAAGACCACGCCGGAGTTCATAAAGGTACGGGCGGTGATTGACCGGATTGTCCGCGAGGAGTTTCTGAAGCGCCAGCAGGGACGCTGAAGATCGTCCATAAAGATACGAACAGAGGATCGAACCATGAAAGTATTGATTACCGGGGCGGGTGGGTTCATAGGCTCCAACTTGGCCGCCGCTCTTCTGGAAAAAGGAGCCGAAGTCATCGCTTTGGACATCGCCCGCGAGCCGGCCGCCCTGGCCGGTATGAAAGACGGGCTGGCTTATGTGCGCGGGGACTTGGCCTCGGCCGAAGACCTTTATCGGACCATGATGATCCACCGGCCCACGGATGTCTTTCACCTGGGCTCGGTCTTGGCCGGGCCTTGCGACGAGAATCCGGCGTTGGGCTTTAAGATTAACTTCGGTTCGACCTTGGCCTTGTTGGACGCGGCGGCCGAGTTAAAGGTCCGGCGTTTCACCCTGGCCAGTTCCATCGCCGTGTTCGGCCAGGACGTTCCCGAACCGGTCCGGGACGACGCGCCCAAGAATCCGGCCAATATTTACGGCCAGACCAAGCTGGCCTGCGAGCATCTGCTGCGCTGGTACGCCCGGGCCAAAGGCTTGGACGGCCGGGCCGTGCGTTTTACCTGGGTCTTCGGTCCGGGACGGACCACGGGCATCACCGCCCTTTATTCATCCCTGCTTCTGGACGCGGTAGCCCGCGGCGAAACCGTGGAGGTCCCCAACCCGGACGAAATCGGCGACTGGCTCTACGTCAAGGACGCGGTCCGGGCGTTGCTGATACTGCACGAGGCCGAAGAGGCTCCGCAAAGAATCTACAACATCGCCGGCGGGGTTCATTCCATCCGGGAGGTCTTGACCCTGGCGCTCGAGCTGAAGCCTGGAGCCAAGGTCCTTTACGGCCAGGCGGGCCGGCGGATGTCCCCGTATCCGGCCGTGTACGACGATACTCCGGCCCGGGAGCAGCTAGGCTGGCGGCCGGAATACAGCATCGAAAAGGCGGTCGAGGAACACCTGGCCGTTGTCTCCGCCCGGATCGCCGGCGCGAAGGCGGCTTGATCAGGAAACAGCCACCGCCTGGGATTGACCGAAGGAGAGCAAGAATGCAGGAAGTATTGTTGGATTATGGCGACGGCCAAATGCGGGTCGAACTGCCCGATACGGCCGTGGTGGTCCGATATGGTCACACCTATACCGATCCCGCGGCGGTGGGCGGACAGGTGGAAGCCACCCGACAGGCGTTGCGGCGGCCGCTTGGATTGCCGCCCTTGCGCGAACTGGCCGGTCCGGACAAAAAGATCGTTATCGCCTTCCCGGACCGGGTAAAAGGCGGGGTTCACCCCTCGGCCCATCGCCGGGTCAGCCTGCCGCTGATAATCGAAGAACTGCTGGCCGGCGGGGCCAAGTTGGAAAATATCACCTTGCTCTGCGCCATGGGGCTCCATAGACAAAACACCCTCGAGGAATGGTACTGGTATCTGGGCCGGGAGATCGTGGACCGGTTTTATCCGGACCGGATCGTGAATCACGACGCCGAAGCGCCGGACCTCCGGGATTACGGCCGCGACGCCATGGGCAGCGTGGTTCAATGCAACCGCTTGATCGCCGAGGCGGACCTGCCCATCGTCCTCGGCCATTGCGCCGGCAATCCTTACGGCGGGTATTCCGGTGGTTATAAGATGGTGGTCACCGGCCTGGTGGGTTGGCGCTCGACGGCCAGCCACCATAATCCCGCCACCATGCACCGGGACGACTGGCTGGGCGCTTCCACAGACCAGTACATGCGGCGTCAGTTCAAATCCATAGGCCAGGCCATCGAGCAGGGCATGGGCCGGAAATTTTTCGCCGTGGACGCGGTGCTGGGTCAGAAATCCCAGGTTCTGGACGTCAAGGGCGGGGCCATAGAAGAGGTGGAGAAAGCCACCTGGCCTCTGGCCGACCGGCGCACCAACGTATATCTGGACATGACCGAGCCGGCCGATATCCTGGTCCTGGGCCTGCCGCGCAACTTCCATTACGGTCCGGGCATGGGCACCAATCCCATCCTGATGAGCCTGGCCATCGGCGGTCAGATGTCCCGCTGTTGGGGCGCTTTTCGGGAAGGGGGGGTGATCGTGGCCGCCTCGATCTGCGACGGCTGGTTCAACGCCAACTGGTTCCCTTCCTACCAACAAACCTATGACGCCCTGCAGAAATACTGTTCAGCCGAGGAGTTTCTGGCTTCCAATGAAGCCCTGGCCATTGCCATTGACCCGGAATGGCGGTTCCAGTATTCCAACTATTACAAGTACCATCCTTACCACGCCATGTCCATGATCAGCGGCGGCGCCGTAGCCGTGAAGCGGACCTCGGCCGTCTTCATCGTCGGCCCCGAGGAGCCGCGCTACGCCCGGGGCCTGGGTTTCATTCCGGTGAAGACCTTTGACCAGGCCCTGGACGGGGCCAGGAAGATCGTCGGCTCGAACCCCAGGGTTCTGTGCACGCCGGAATGCTTTTCTGGTGGCGTGGCCGTCCATCTTCACCTGAAATGATGAGCTGCCTCGAGGAGTAAGGAATGGCCGAGGTAAGATTCAAGGCGGTCGGTAAAACCTTCGGACAAGTGAAGGCCGTGCGGGACTTCTTCCTGGACATAGCCGACGGTGAATTCATCGTTCTGGTCGGCCCGTCGGGCTGCGGTAAAAGCACTCTCCTGCGTCTGGCCGCCGGCCTGGAAGAAATTAGTTCGGGTGAGATTTACATCGGCGACCGGCTGGTAAATGACGTTCATCCCAGCGCCCGGGACGTGGCCATGGTCTTTCAGAACTACGCGCTTTATCCCCAGATGACCGTGTATCAGAACATGAGTTTCTGCCTGGAAATGCGTCGAGTGTCCCAAAATCAGATCAAGGACAAGGTCAGGGGCGCGGCCCGGCTGCTGGGCCTGGAACATCTTCTCGAACGCAAGCCCAGGCAGCTTTCCGGCGGCCAGAGACAAAGGGTGGCCTTGGGAAGGGCCATAGTCAGAAACCCCCGGGTCTTCCTCTTTGACGAACCCTTGTCCAACCTGGACGCCAAGCTGAGGATAGCCATGCGGGCCGAACTACTGGACCTGCACCAGCGCCTGAAGACCACGACCATATATGTCACCCACGATCAACTCGAGGCCATGACCATGGGCGACCGGATCGTGGTTCTGAAAGACGGGGTTATGCAGCAGGCGGACAGCCCGCAGCACGTCTACGACCACCCGGTGAACATGTTCGTGGCCGGCTTCATCGGGGCGCCGGCCATGAACTTCCTCGACTGTGAGATCATGGGCGAAAAGGGTGAATTCCGGGCCAGCACCGCAAACGCCGAGTTCAAACTGCCGCGGGACAAGGCGGCCAAGGCCGAAGCTTACCTGGGCCGGCGGGCGGTCCTGGGGTTGAGACCCGAGCATATTGATGACGCGGCCGGCGGCCGGCAGGTCGAGCCGGGCTCGACTTTTAAAGGCTCGGTCTGGGTGGTCGAGCCGGTGGGATCGGAAAAGATAGTGCACGTCCGTTGCGGTGAAGACGTGATCGTGGCCCGACTCGATCCTTACGTCACTTGCCGACCCGGGGACATGACCGAGTTTCGGATCAGATCGGAACATCTGCACCTGTTCGACCAAGAATCTGGATTGACCATTTTCTAACGACCTAAACCGGAGAGAGAAGATGGAAAAAATAGGTCTGATGGGGGCCGGCGTCATGGGTCTGGCCGCGGCCGGGAAGATAGTCGAGGCCGGTTATCCTCTGCTGGTCTACGATCCGGCGTCCAGGGCCAGGGTCGAGGCCCGGAACCTGGGCGCCGGGGTGGTTGAAACCCCGGCCGAGGCGGCCGCCGCGGCCGAAATTATTCTCATGTTTCTGCCCGGGCCCGGTGAAGTGGAGGAAGTCGTGGCCGGCGGGCAAGGCCTGCTGCAAGGGGCCGGCGGCGGGACCGTCATCGTGGACCACAGCACCATTGATCCTGAAACGACCAGGCGGTTGGCCGCCCTGGCCGGGGAAAAAGGCGTGGGGTATCTCGACGCGCCGGTGCTGGGTCGGCCGGCCGGCGTGGGGAAATGGGCCTTGCCGGTGGGCGGCCGCCCGGAAGACCTGGAAAAGTGCCGGCCGGTCTTGTCTCTCTTCGCCGCCAAAATACTGCCGGTGGGCGCATCCGGGGCCGGCCACACCATCAAACTGCTCAATCAGCTCATGTTCGGCGCCATCAACGCCATGACCGCCGAGATGATGGCCTTGTCCGAACACCTGAACGTGCCGCCCCGGCTGCTCTATGAAACGATTTCCGCCAGCCAGGCCGGTACGGTCAGCAACCTGTTTCTCGAACTGGGCCGGAATATCGCCGCCGAAAACTATGACCGGCCGACTTTTTCGGTGAACCTGCTCGCCAAGGACGTCCGCCTGGCCGTCGAGATGGCCAGGCAGAACAAGGCGCCCCTGTTGCTGGCGGCCACGGTCCAGTTCCTGAACGAACTGGCCCAGGTCCAGGGGTTCGGCGCCCAGGACACGTCGGTGATGTGGAAGATGTGGCGGGGCTTCTGGCCGAAATGAAAAGCAACATCCCCAGGCTCCGCAACGGGTTCGGACGGCCCGGAAAATCCCGCCTGGTCTCAGGCCGGCGGCCCATGGATCGTTCCCGCGCCGCGGCCTTCGCTTTTCCTTTCAACCCACGTTGAACCGCTTGATCCGGTAGGATTCGGTCGCCGGCAGGTACTCGATGGCGCCGTCGGCCACCAACTCATCCAAGGCCGGCCAGATGTTCTCGATTTCGTCCGGCTTGATGGAAAAGCGGGCCGCCTTCTTGAAATCCTCCCGGCTCAGTATCCTGAGGGAACTGCGGCTGTAACAGGAAACGACAAATCTTTTATAAAAATCACTGGTATTGGCCATCGGGCTTTATATCTCCATGACTGCCGATGAATGTTATATTAAATCGGCTTTGCTTGGGGCGGATTCAGGTATAATTGACGCCCTTGCACGTAAACTATATATCATATTACTTTCCGGCTATTCCTTGTCAAGGGAATGTGGCTGAATATTAAGGCTCGACCCGGCCTGGAGGTTGTTCTCAAGGGGAGACCTGGGAGGAAATGATGGCCGGCCTCAAAGAAACCGGCGTGTGGTGGGTGCCGGCGGCCGGACAAGTGGACCGGCCGCCGGTTCCGGCCGATATGATCCGACTGGTCGAGTGGTTCGGCTGCTAAAATCTACATATTAACTTCGGTGGCCGATTAATTCATATAACGGCGTACGCCTCGATCTCGATAAGCCAATCGGGTGAAGCCAGCCTGACGACTTGGACCAGGGTGCTGGCCGGATATTCTCCTTCAAAGAACTCTTTCCTCGCCTGGGCCACGGTCCGGTAGGCCGCCTCGTCATACTTGACCAGAAATATGGTTATTTTACAGATGTCGCCGACCCGACCTCCGGCTGCTTCGACAGCCGTTTTAAGATTCTTAAGGACTTGCCTGGTCTGGGACTCCAGATCGCCCGGCCCGACCAGGTTTCCCGACGCATCCACCGGTACTTGACCGGAAATGAAAACCAGCCGGGAACCTTGGCCTTCCACGATCTGCGAGTAAGGCCCCATGGTTCGGGGCAGCCCTTTCGGCTCGATGATCCACTTGGCCATATCTCATGCCTCCTTTACTTGCCGCCAAGGATTCCGGGCAGCCAGAGGGTCAGTTGCGGGAACAAAATAAGCAAAAGGATATTGATGTAGATCGGGATAAGATAAGGTAGAGCGCCTTTCACGATAGTGCTTATTGAATGCCGCGGTATAACGCTCCGCAGCACGAAAAGGCTCAGGCCGAATGGCGGGGTGATGGTGCCCTGTTCGGCCGCCATGACGTAGACCACGCCCCACCAGATGGGATTGAATCCCAGGGCGATCATGACGGGCATGACAAAGGGGAAGGTGAGAAAGAGCATGGACCAGGAATCGAAGAAGCAGCCCATGATAAGATACATTACGAAGAAGCCGGCCAGGATGGTGTACTTGCCCACGTGCAATCCCAGGACGAATTCCTTGACCAGGGGAATGATTCCAGCCGAGTTGAAAACGTGGGACATGAGGGTGGACATGGCCATGATGAATAAAGAGAAGGAAGTGACCTTGACCGTATCCAGAAGGCTCTGCCGCAATAAGCCGAACGTCAGTCGGCGATAGAAAAGAGCCAGGACAATGCTCAGCGCGGCCCCTAGACCGCCAGCTTCGGTGGGAGTCATCAACCCGCCGAAAACCGAGCCCAACACGCCCCCGATCAACAGGACAAAAGGCAGAATTCCAAGCAGCGCCCGGCTCCGTTCGGACCAGGAATACTTCACCGGCGACGGGGTGAGCCCGGGCTTGATTTTCACGATGACCACGGCGGTGGTCAGGTAAAGCGCGGTCAGTATGAACCCTGGGATAACGCCGGCCGCCAGAAGATCAACCACGGAAAGCCCCTGCCAGGCGCCGTAGAGAATCAGCAGGATGCTGGGCGGAATTATGGGCGCCAGGACGCTGCCCGCGGCGATCGAGCCCAGGGCGAAACTTGGATCATACCCCCGTTTTTCCATGACGGGATAGGCGACCTTGCCGAAAGTGGCCGTGGCGGCCATGGTGGATCCGGACATGGCCGCGAAAACAGCGTTGCCGGCCAGGACCGAGATGACCAGACCTCCGGGAAAATGTCCCACCCATTTATCCACGGCCGTGAAGAGGTATTCGTTGACGCCGGTATTGCCCAGAACCGCGCCCATCAATATGAACAGGGGCATGGCGGTCAGGGTGAAGGAATTCAGCGAACTCCACATGGTGTAGGCGACCTGATTCACCGGTTGGCCGACGCACCAGATCAGTCCGATCAGGCCGATGATCCCCACGGCCCAGCCGACCTCTAGGCCCATCAGCAGCAGAATCAACATCCCCGCGATGAGAACGATGGCAATCACTTCCGGGCCCATTATTCACCTTCCTCGTCCGGGGCGTTCAGCTTGGTGATCTGCTTGATTATTTCCACGACCAATTGAAGAAACAGCAGCACCGCACCGATGATAATGGTCATTTGCGGCCAGGCGATCGGGGTGCGGACCCAGGTGCCGCTCCGGGTCCCGAACATGAAGGTGTATCTCTCCAGCTCAAAGGCGGCGTAAACTATGAAACCCGAAAAGACAAAAGCCAGGATCATGGTGACCAATCTGAGTCGGCGCCGGATTTTCAGGGGTAGAGTGCCGATCAAGAAATCAACCCGGACGTGGCTTTTTTCCTTCCAGGCATAAGCCAACCCCAGACAGGTAATGGCCACCAACAAATAACCCCCGAATTCCTCGGCGATGGACAAGGGATCATGGATGGCGTAACGGGAAGTAACATCCACCAGGACCAGAACCATCATGACGAAGAGTAGCCAGGCTTGCAGCCGGCCACTGATAAATTCGGTTATTGTTTCGATCAGCCTGATAAACACCCGCATCAGGCACCTCCTGAGCAAATCTGCTTGTCCGGCGGCCCGGCCAGGTCGGGCCGCCGGTTCGCTCATCCATTAAAGCCCGGTCAGGATCGGCTGGAACCCTGGACCTGGGGCCAAGGAAGACCTATTTGCATTTGAAGCTCCTGTATTTTTGCACGGCGGCTTTGATCCGGGGCAGCAGGTCCTTCCCGTCTTCGCCGGCTTTGTCCAGCCAGGCCTTTTCCACGACCTTGCAGGCTTCCAGAGCCTTTTTCTGTTCTTCCGCGGGCAGCGCCGACCGCTTGACGCCGCTCAAATCAACCGTATCTATGCTCATGACGTACTCGGCCGTTGTGGACAAAGAAACCATGCGCTGAATCTCCTGGCCGGCCTCGATCAGCACCTTTTGCAGGTCCGGGGGCAGGGAATCGAACTTCTGGCGGTTGATGACCGTCACCGCGGACCAGGTGGGCGCCAGGGGCGTCAGGGTGAAGTATTTGGAAACCTTGGCCAGACCGATGGAATAACCGTAGCCCAAGCTGGTCAGCACGCCGTCAATGGTGCCGCCCATCATGGCCGGCGCCAGTTCGGAACCGGCGATGGTCACCGGGCTGCCGCCCATGGCCTTGATTCCCTCGGTCGGCAGGTATCCGCCCACCCGGACCTTCATCCCTTTCAAGCTGTCCAGGGCTTTGATTTCCTTGTTGCTCCAGATGCCGTTGGCCGGGTCCCACTGAGTTATGAACCAGAACTTCAGGTTGATCTTCTTCATGGTCCGGTCATAGACTTCCATAACCTTGGGGTCTTCGTAGACCGCCAGTTCCTCGGCCAAGCCCTTGACCGGATCTTCGTCCACGATGCCCGGGATGTCACCCCAGTTCCACAGCGGATAAGTGCCCGACTCCCAGGGCATGGCCACGTCGGCCATGTCCACCCGGCCGGTGGCCACGGCTTGAAGGAGCTGGTCGGTGGGGAACATGCGCGAAGTGACGTTGATCTTGAGACGGCCGCCGGAGCGTTCCCAGACCAGACGCTGCATTTCGCCGCAGGGCCGGTAGACCTGGGAAGTCCTGAACTTAGGCCCCCAAATGTCGTTCCAGGCAAATTTGAGTTCATAAACCTTGGGATCGGCCGCCTCGGACAAAGCGGGTGACAAGTACGCGG
Source organism: Thermodesulfobacteriota bacterium (assembly GCA_040755515.1). Classification (GTDB taxonomy): domain Bacteria; phylum Desulfobacterota; class Desulfarculia; order Adiutricales; family JAGVGV01; genus JBFMAW01. The sequence goes on from JBFMAW010000006.1 coordinate 91,919, forward strand.
TTAAAAAAACGGTCAACAACATTACGCTCCATAAACTCGCTCGTTTCATCTCTTTCCCTCCTTACTCGAAGTTGTTACCAAGTCCGCCGGCTTGGTCTCGTCAAAACCTCCCCTGCCGGTGATCCGGTCAAGTAATTTCAATCTTGAATTAGCCCTGAGCCCGGAAAAGCTCCCATGAAACCCTTGGTCCAAGGCTTTTTCGAAGCAATTTGCGCCCGGCCCTCCGGCCCTAAAAGGTCTTAAGCGGTGACAGCCGGCCGGGGTGAAGTCATGCGTCAGGAAAAAAATAGTGAAATGAATGTTACCGCGAACCCTTTAGCGCCGGGCCTTTAGAAGCCGAACCCTGGGTTGACTCAAACCTTTAACAGTTGACGGGCCAGTTGAACGGCGCCGGGCGCGTCCGCCGCGTAGCCATCGGCTCCGATTTCCTCGGCATAGCCTTGACTGACCGGCGCGCCTCCGACCATGAACTTCATCTTCAGACCCTTTTGCCGGCAATCCAAGATGGTGGATTTCATGGCCGGCATGGTCGTGGTCAGCAACGCGGAGAGCGCCAGGATTTGAGCCTGATTTTCCTTTACCGCCTTAATAAATTTTTCCGTATCAATGTCCACGCCTAAATCAATGACCCTGAAACCACCTCCCTCCAACATCATGGCCACCAGGTTCTTGCCGATGTCATGCAAGTCGCCCTTGACCGTTCCGATCACCACGGTCCCGGCGGGCTTGGCGTCGCTGGCGGCCAACCGGGGTTTGAGAACGTCCAAACCCGTGTTGAAGACCTTGGCCGCAAAGAGCATTTCCGGAACGAACATCTCGCCCGCGGCAAAACGGTTTCCCACTTCATCCAAGGCCGCGATCATGCCTTCCTGAAGAATCGTCGAGGCCGGCCGGCCCGCCTCCAGTTCCTTCCGGACCAGATCGGCTATCGGTTCGATGTTCAGCTCGAGGATGCATTTGTAAATATCCATAATCGCCATTTTTCATTCCTCCAGGCCTGGGCTGGGCCGCGGTTGTTATTCTTTGGAAGTCATCTCGCGCAGCCTGCTGAAACCGGCCATCACGTGATCCCGGGTCAGCTTGACGGCCGTGGCTTTATCCCCGGCCTGAAAAGCCTCCCAAATCTGGCGGTGGTACCGGCAGGACCTCTCCAGGTGGTCAGGGTTTCTGAGGGATTGGCTGCTGTAGTAACGAATCTGGTTGTGCAGCGTCCAAATCATTTTTTTCAGGCGCCGGTGGCCGGCCGCGTCCACGTGCACGTCGTGAAACGCGGCGTTCAATTCCTGATAAGCCACGATATTGGGGGGAATCGTCCCGGCGCATGCCACCATGGCCTGAACCAAGGCCCCCATCCGGCTCAAATCCATGGCCGTCAATTGGTCAAAAGACAAATCAATGGATAATTGGTAGAGTTCGGCTTTCAGGGTATAAATCTCCCAGGCGTCACGTTGTCTTATCTCGACCACAAAAACGCCCCGGTTGGGTTTCCTCACCACCAGGCCTTCGGCCTCGAGGAGCTTGAAGGCCTCGCGGATGGGCGGGCGGCTGATGGCCAGGTCCAAGGCAATTACCTCTTCCTTGATCTGACTGCCAGGGGCGATATGGCCGTTGAATATCTCCTGTTCCAGATGGTGGCGGACCATGTCCGAGATCGAAGCGGGTTTCATGGATTTCTGATCACTCCCTGTAATTGACTTGGTTTTTTCCCCGATCGGCCGATCGGTTCTCAACCGGCCAGTTTCAAGTCCGCCGCCTGGCAGATGTTCTTCAACTCCTTGGCCAGATCATCGCCGAGTTGGCTGGGGTTGTCTTGGACCGCCCAGTCCCGGTATCTGACCAGGGCGCGTTCCAGCAGGTCCTGCTCTCCCGCCTTCCGCCAGGCCTCCCTGGACAAGCCGAGGAATAATCGGGGCGGGAAAGCGTCCCGGCAATGCTTGAGGGTGTGCAGGGAAGTTAGGAAATGTTGTCCCGGAGGGGTTTCGGCCATGACGTCCAGGGCCAGTTGGTCGTCGTCCAGGATGAAGCCTCGGCGGAGGCGCCTGAGCAGGGCCATTATCTCGTTGTCGGCGATGAGAACGAGAGGGCTGACCGCCGTGGCCACTTCAAGCTGCCCGGCGCCGCCAAGAATGTCGGACCCGGATAAGGCCATCAAAGTGCCGAGCATGACCCGTTGGGCCAGGCATTCGGCTCCCGGATTGGGCGCGTCCGAACCGGAGCCGTAATTGTGGGTCGGCAGATTGAAGGCGGCCTTGATGAACTGGACGGCGCCCGAAGCGGCGGCGATGGCCTCGACGCTGGATTGAAGGCTGCGGCCCGTCCTCATGTCGGTGGAGAAGATGATCGGGCAGGCGATCACCGGAGTTCCCGGGGCCGCCGCTTGAGCCATGACCAGCATGGCCAGTATCTCCGCCACCGCCAGCAGAATGACGCCGGGCAAGGTGGCCGGGGCCGTCCCCCCCGCACCAGGCAGGGAACAGGCCTGGATGGCGACGCCGGCGCGGGCCGACCGCAGAATGATCTCCAGGTCCATGTATTTGAAACTGCGCGGGGTCAGACTGCAGGCAATCATGCTGACCAAGGGGTTGGCGCGTAGTTCCTTCTCTCCGCCGGCCACGGTGGCGGCCAGTTCCAATAAATACTCCACGCTGCCGGTGCTGTAAGGTTGAACCCAGACGTGTTTGTCCGTGTGGGTCAGCACCGTGGCCAGACCGTAAATATCCGCCGTGGCCGTGGGGACGTCATTGGCGAAAAGAAAGGGCATGAAGCTGATTTCATCCAGGTGGTTGACCAACCTGGTCCACTGGACCAAATCACTCGAGGTTACCTTCCGATAAGCGCCGGTCTCAGGCTCGATCCAGCCGTGGGCGCCGGTGACGGTCCGGCCGTAGAACGTCCCGTCCGGCCTGGGCAGCGGCAGGGTTTTTTCCTGGCCGCGAGCGCCCAGGATGAATTCCCTAGGCGCCTGTTCCAGGCATTTTTCGACCAGGGGCTTCGGGAAGCGGACCAAATGGTGAACCTGGTCCACCTTGGCTCCGGCCTCGGCCAATAGTCTGATCATTTCAGGATGCTCATCCAGCTTCATTCCGTGATTTTCCAAAAAGTCGAGGACCTTGTCCCGGAGGGGCTGAACCTGCTCGCTGGAATAGAAGGAAAAATAGGAGCCGATCATGGTTGGTCTCCTTACTTTGGGGGCCCGGAAAAAATTTGAATGACTACACCCAACGCGCCGTGACCGTCTTTTCATCCAGGAACAGCCTCATCGAGGCCATCCGGCTCTTGGCTCCGCCCATAAAGGACTTCCTCTTGGAACCCAAGGGGAAGAAGGAATAGGGTTGAGGCACGCCCACGTTGATTCCCACGTTGCCCACGTTGACTTCCCGGGCGAATTTCCGGGCCTGCTGCCCGCTCGAGGTCATAATGCAGGCCGAATGCCCCAGATCGGTCTTGGTGTTGATCCACTCGATGACCTCGTCCATGCTGCCCGCCCTGATCAAACCGGCCACCGCGCCGAAGGCCTCGACTTTGGCCACGTTCATGTCAGGGTTTAAATTCTCGAGAATCGTCGGTCCCATGAAATAGCCTTTGGACAATCCGGCCGGCGGGACGCGCCCGTCATGAACCATGGTTGCGCCTTCAGCCAGGGCCCGGTCCACCCAGGCGGCGACTTTGTCCCGACCCGAACGGGTGCAGTAAGGGCCCATATCGGTGGCCGTGTCCAGGCCGTAGCCCAGTTTCATCCTCCTGGCCTCGGCCGTGAATAATTCTTTGAACTCCAGGTAGATATCGCCGATGACCACCACGTTGTCGGACCCCAGGCACCTCTGCCCGGTCAGGCCGAAGCAACCCTGCCGCACAAACGGAACGATAGTCTTGAGGTCGGCGTCCGGCATGATCACCACCGTGTTCTTGCCGTTGCCGTTGATGGAGGAATTCTTGCCCAACTGCCCGCACAATTTAAACAAGTCCCAGCCGGCCTCGGTCGAGCCGATAAAGCCCAGGCCTTGAATCTCCGGTTGGGCCAGGATGTATTTGTTGATCTCCCGGCCGCCGTGGATCAGGTTGATCGCGCCCTTGGGCCAGCCGACTTCCTGGGCCACCCGGTTGACGTATTCGGCCGCCACCGGGTCTTGCCGGCTGGGACTGACCACCACCGAGCAGCCGGCGGCCAGGGCGTACGGCACGAAGGAAGACCAGGCGTGCATGGGAATGTTCCCTGGGGTAACGATGAGAAAAGCTCCCACCGGCTCCCAGGTCAGCCACATGTCGATGCCCTTGGCCAACTCGTCCAGATGTTCGTTCCTGGCGACTAAGCCATAGGCGGCGGAACAAGCCGATTCGATGTTCTCGATGACCCGGCGGACCGTGCTCTCGGACTCCTCCAAGGTCCGGCCGTGATCCTGGGTCAGAACCCGGCTCAGTTCATCGAAATGGTCCTCGAACTTCTGGCGCAGGTCGAAGAGCATTTTGGCCCGTTCCCGCAAGGGAATCCTCTTCATGGCCTCGAAGCCCCGCTGGGCCGCTTCCACCGCGGCCCGGGCTTCCTCCCTGGTGGCGGTCGGGAATTCGGCGATGACTTCCTCGGTGGCCGGATTGACTGTTTCGTTGATTTGGGTTGACTTGCTTGCCACCCATTCACCGTCAATAAGTAGTTTCAGAAAACCGTAATGTTTCTTGACTTCAGGTTTAATGGCCATTTCTTTTCTCCTGCCTTCTCGGCTGAGGGGTATCTGGTTCGGCTAACGAAGCCCGTCTTCGAATTTGGCGTTTTCCTTGGTCAGGCCGCCTACCCGGGGCAGGGGGCGTCCCGAGTCGGTGACCACCAGGACCACCATCAATTCATCCGGCCCGGGTGCGTCTTCCACGGAGACCGTCATGCCGTCGAAATGGGAGCGGATGAAGGCCGCGTCCTTGTGATTCAAAGGTACGTCCAAGGTCGAGCCGGCCGGGCCGCGCTTCTTGACCGAAGGTATGAGGGCCAGACCCCGCCCCAGGGCTTCACGGAAGGGTTGGCCCAGCTTGGGATGCAGGAGGGCCGCGGCGTGTTCCATTTCGCCGTCGAGGCCCACCAGACAGGCCTTGCCGTAGCTTTCCGCTTGTTCCGGCCCTATTTTCAGGGCCTCGAGGCAACGCCGGCCGAGTAGTCCGCCCAACCGGGCTCCCGCGTCCATCAATTCGGCCAGGTCCTCCACGTAGCGGCCGGCGCAAGGGTTCTTGATCACGGCGATGGCCGCCGCCTTGCGGGTCGGCGGATTGACCACCCGGTCCATTTCTCTTACGGTCTCTTCCACGATGGTTACCAGCTTGCGTATATCCATATCTTTCTCCTTTTCGGGATGAACCGGGGCCTGATCCAGAGATCAAACCGCCACCGCCCGGCGTAGCGGCGGCGGGGTGTTCCGGCTGGAGGTGACCACCACCCGGCCGTCGATCATGACGATGGAAACGCCGGGGGTGTCTCCTTCGGCCAGGGCCGACAAGACGTCCTGGCCGGCCGACCCCAGCGGGGCATCCAGGAAGATCAGGTCGGCTTCCAGTCCCGGAGCGATGCGGCCGCGATCGAGGCCGAAGACTCCGGCCGTGTTGCCGGTGGCGGCGCAGACGGCCAAGGCCGGGTCCAAACCGCCCAAAGAGGCCAGCCAGGAGATGTTTCTGAGAAGGCCCAGGGGGACTACGCCCGTGCCGGAAGGGGCGTCGTTGCCCAGGATCAGGCGATGAGCTTGTCCCCGCTCCTGGAGGTATTCGACCACCTGGGCGGCGCGCTTGACGTTGCCGCACTGGACGATCTCCACGGCGGAGTCCGTCCGGTCCACGACCAGCTTGGCCTCGTCCAGGCTCATGGCCGTCGGGCCGCCGTTGATGTGGGAAATGATGTCCGGCCGGACCTTCGAAATCTGGTCAAAGCCCACGACCGAAGAACCGGGAATCGAGGTCCCGCCCGAGTGCATCATGACCTTCATTCCATATTTCCGAGCCCAGCGGCACATGACCGCCGCTTCCTCGGGGTCCTTGACCGAACCCAGTCCGATTTCCCCGACCACCTTGACCCCTTCCCGGGCCATCTCCTCGAAATCGGCTTCGGTCAGGCCTTTTTCCAGGATCACGGCGCCGCCCAGGACTTTCAGGCCACCCGGCCGGTAAATGGCCCAGGACTTGGCCGCCAGGACGGCCAGGGCCTTGACCCCGGCCCGGTCCTTGGGCCGGCCCGGCAAGTGTACTTCGCCCGCGGAAACGGCCGTGGTGACCCCGCCGTGAAGCAGGGACTCGAGGAAGTTCTGCGTTTGTTGGCGCGGGGTGTAGTCTCCCAGGACCACGTGGCAGTGGGAATCAATGAGACCGGGGCAGAGGGCGCAGCCGCGGGCGTCTATCACCGCGGCCTTTTCGGGAACATCGAGTCCGCGGCCGTGGGCGGCGATCTTCCCGTCTTCGATGATCAGGGAATCGGAATCGAGAACCGGTCGGTCGAAGTCGCCGGAGAGCATCAGACCGACGTTTTTGATTATCACTGGCTGGGACATATACGACCTCCTTACCAGGACGGCGGGTTGACCACCCAGACCACGCGGCAGATGTCGGTGCCTTCGTTGGTCCAGGAATGGGGGAGCAGGGACGAATAATAGAAAGACGAGAGGGGAGCGACCTGGAAGGTCTTTTCGGCCACGGTCAGGCAGAGTTCCCCTTCCAGCACCAGTCCGAACTCTTCTCCTGGGTGGGAATAGGCTTTCCGACTGCCGCCGCCGGGTTGAATGACCGTATAAAAGGGCTGCATTTGTTTATTGCCGACAATCCTGACCAACTGGCGGACATGGGCGTTCCAGCCGGGTAAGACTACGTTAGTCCATTCTTTTTCGGGCAGGACCACGGGGTCGTCAATCAGTTCGTCGATGAAGAAGTCCACGGTGCGGCGGCCTAGGGCGCTGGCCAGTTTTCTGAGGGTGGCGATGGAGGGGGAGACCTTGCCGTGTTCGATCTGGGAGATATAGGCCGCTGATAAATTAGTAGAATCAGCGAGTTGCTGTAGAGTTAGATATTTCTGCTTGCGCCAGTCGCTGATCATCTGACCCATCTTCCCTGCTTTGGCCATCTTTCTCCTCAGAAAAGGATTGACGACAATAGACATTAATTATATATTAAGAAATTAGATATCAGCTAATATTGCGGCTGTCAAGTCAAAATTTTATAAGATTCGATTTCAGACCGACTCTCCAGGGAACCGGCGGCTCTCAGGAGAATCAAAGGAGAACCATCATGGACTTGGATTTCACCCTCAACGGTCGAAGACAAACGGCGGCCGATGTCCCGGGGCACCTGCCCTTGCTGCATCTCCTCCGCCAGCATTTCGGCCTTTTAGGCACCAAGGAAGGTTGCGGGGTGGGGGAGTGCGGGGCTTGTACGGTCCTGTTGGACGGTGAACCGGTCAATGCCTGCCTGACCCTGGCTTGGAAAGCCAAGGACCGCGAGGTAACCACCATCGAAGGCCTGGCCGCCGGCGAAGTCCTTCATCCCCTGCAACAGGCTTTCATCGAGTCAGGGGCCATCCAGTGCGGTTATTGCACCCCCGGCCTGATCATGGCCGCGGCCGGTCTGTTGAGGCTCACGCTGACTCCCTCCGTAAGTGAGATCAAAACCGCCTTGGCCGGCAATCTCTGCCGCTGCACCGGCTACCAAGACATATTGATCGCGGTCCAGCTCGCCGCGGCCAGGATGAGGGGTGACTGATGGCGTCGGAATATGTGGCGGCAGAAACCCTGGATCAGGTTTTCGGGAACCTGGGGAGCGAGGAGGCCCGCCTGGTCGCCGGGGGCACGGATTTGATGGTCCATCTGCGAAAACTAAAGTTGGCCGGATCAGGCTTGCCCAAGGTATTGGTGGACATAACTGGAATACCGGAACTGAACCGTTATGAACCGGCCGCTAGGAAGCCCTACTTGGGGGCGGCCGTGACTTTCCACCGCCTGGAAACGGATTCCGCCCTGGCCGAGGCCCTCCCGGTCTTGGCCCAAGCCGCGGCCACGGTCGGTTCCGCCCAGGTCCGGTGCTTGGCCACCCTGGGGGGCAACGTGGCCAACGCCTCTCCGGCGGCCGACGGACTCACGGCTTTGGTCGCCCTGGGGGCCAAGGCCGAGATCGCTTCGCCCTCAGGACGGCGGCGGGTGAACCTGGAAGAACTGGTGACCGGGCCGAATCAAACCACGCTGGGACAGGAGGAACTCATCCTGGGTTTCGAACTCGAGCCGCCGGCGGCCGGCGCCGGTCAGGTCTTTGTCAAAGTCGGACGCCGGCGGGCCGTGGTCATCGCCCGGATGAACGTCGCGGTCTGCCTGGACCGGGAGCTTCGCGACCCTCGGGTGGTCCTGGGCGCCTGTTTTCCTTCGCCGCGACGGCTGCGGGAAGTTGAAGAGATGATTGCCCGCGGGTCGCCCGGCGCGGCTCTCTGGCAGGCAGCGGGCTTGAAGGCGGCCGATCAATTCCTTCAGGTTTGCGGTTGGCGGTCTTCGGCGCCGTATAAGGTTCCGGCCGTGGCCCGGGTCGTGGCCCGAACACTGGAAATGTCCTGGAGAAAGGTGGGAGGTTAGACATGAGCCTTGGCACAAGCCCCATCAGAATCGGATCGGAAGACAAGGCCCGCGGCCGAACGGTCTTCGGCGCCGACCTAGGCGAGAAGGGAGACCTTCATTTGCTGTGCGTCCGGTCCGGGCAGGCGCCGGCCCGAATCGAGGCCATTGACACGGCGGTGGCCGCGCGGGTGCCGGGAGTGGTCCGGATTTTCACCGCGGCGGACATCCCCGGCGTAAACCGTCTTGGCATCATTCCCGGCACCAAGGATCAGGAATTTCTGGCCGAAACATACATTCGCCACGTGGGCCAGGCCGTGGCCCTGGTGGCCGCCCAATCAGAGGCCGCGGCCCGTGCGGCCGCCGCGTTGGTGAAACCGCGGCTGTCCAGTCTGGCCGGCGTCTTCGATCCGAGGAAGGCTCTGGCTGAAGGTGCGCCGCTGGTTCATCCCGACTCCCGGACCGACAACCTCCTGACTCAACGGAAAATCATCAAGGGTGACGCCGATTCGGCCCTGGCCGGATCAGCCGTGATTCACGAGGCCGAATACTCGACCAGTTTCATCGAACACGCGGCCCTGGAGACGGAAGGCGGCCGGGCCTGGCTCGAGGACGGCCGTCTCGTCATCAAGGCCTGCACCCAGAACCCCCACTATGATCGAGACGATGTGGCCAGGTTCCTGGGAATCGAAAAGAGTCTGGTTCGGGTCATCCAGGCCGAGACCGGCGGCGGATTCGGCGGCAAGTTGGACGTCTCGGTCCAGCCCTACCTGGGCCTGGCCGCCTGGCTCCTCCAACGGCCCGTCCGCATGGTCTACACCCGCGAAGAATCCTTCCTCGGGACCGGGAAACGTCATCCTCTCCTGATGAAATATATAACCGGCGCCGATGCCCAGGGGCGCTTGACGGCCCTCAAGGCCGACCTGGTGGCGGACAACGGTGCTTTCGCTTCCTATGGCCTGGCCGTGGCCCTGCGGGCCGCGGTGCACGCCACCGGGCCTTATTTCGTTCCCCACGTCGCGGTCAACTGCCGGCTGGTTTACACCAATAATCCCTGGACCGGGGCCATGCGCGGCTTCGGAGTCCCCCAGGTGGCCCTGGCCCATGAAGGCCAGATGGACGCCCTGGCCGACCGCCTGGGGCTCGATCGCCTGGAAATCCGCCTGATCAACGCCCTGCGTCCCGGCCGGTCCACGGCCACCGGCCAGGTCTTGACCGGGAGCGTCGGCCTGGTCCAGTGCCTGGAAAAGATCAAACCCAGATATGATCAATGGCGGGATGAACTGAAAAGCCGGCCGGGCCGGACCGCCGGGATCGGTCTGGGAGCCATGTTCTATGGCGTCGGCAACACGGGCCAGCCTAACCCGGCCACGGCCCAGGTGGAGTGGACGCCGGAGGGGGAAATAAGGCTGTATACCGGCGCCGCCGAGATAGGGCAGGGTTCGGACACGGTGCTGCGGCAACTGGCCGCCGTCAGGCTCGGACTCGATCCCGAAAGGATCAGGTTGGTGCGCGGCGATACGGACCTGACCACCAACGCCGGGGCCACTTCCGCCAGCCGCCAGACCTATATTTCCGGCAACGCGGTCGTCCGGGCCGCCGCGGCGCTGGAGGAGATGATCCTGTCCCAGGCCGGGGAAATCCTGGAGATCGGCCGGGGCGACCTGGAAATGCGGGCCGGGGAGGTCAGGGTCAAAGGATCGCCCGGTCGCGGACTTCCGGTCGAGCGCGTGGCCGAGCGTCTCGTCGAGCGCGGCCTGGCGCCCAAAGCCGGCGGAGAATTCGATCCGGCCACGGCCAGCCTGGATCCGGAAACCGGCCAGGGCGTGCCGTACGCCACGTACTCCTTCGCGGCCCAGGCGGCCTGGGTGGAAGTGGACTCCTGTTCCGGAGAAGTTCAGGTCAGGCGGGTGGTCTCGGCTCACGACGTGGGCCAGGCCATCAATAAAAAAGCCGTCCAGGGACAGATTTGCGGTGGAGTGATGATGGGTCTGGGCATGGCCCTCATGGAGGAGTTCGTCCCGGGCCGGCACGAAAATTTCGAAAATTATCACTTGCCCACTATCATGGACCTGCCCGAGATCGAGCCGATAATCGTCGAGGAGCCGGAGGAGACCGGCCCTTATGGAGCCAAGGGCGTGGGAGAACCAGCCTTGATCCCCACCGCTCCGGCCATCGCCGCCGGGGTGAGCCAGGCCGTGGGGCACCCGCTCCGGCATTTGCCGCTCAGCCTGGAGCGGGTCAAGGAAGCGCTGACGGGAGGAAAAAATGCGGATTGACCTGGAAAGATGCAACGGCTGTGGTCTCTGCGCCCGGGACTGCCCCTTGGGGGCCATCGAGATCACCGATCAGAAGGCGGTCATCACCCGCGGCTGCGTGGAATGCCGTACCTGCTTCAAGGTCTGCCCCCGCCAGGCGGTGATGGAAATCATGGTGTCCCAGCCTGGGGCGATAACCTGCGGCTCGTGTCCGATCGGCTGCCAGATCGGTGAAGATCTGACCGGGGCCTGTCGTCGTTACCGCAATCACCGGGGCCGATTGATCCGCACCCGGCCGCTGTTGCCGTATAAAGAAGTGGCCTCGACCTTGCGGCCCGAACCCGAGCCGGCCATCAAGAGCCCGCTGATAACCGGCATCGGCGCCGGCGGCACCTATCCGGACTACGTGCCCGCGCCCTATATCGTCACCGACCGTCGCGACGACGTGGACGTGGTGACCGTAGTGACCGAGGTGCCCTTGTCCTATTCCGGCCTCAAGCTCAAAATTGACACCGACCTGCCGGTGGGAACGGAAGGCAGTCCGGTCCGCTTCGACGGCCGCGTGGTGGGCATGGTCGAGACCGAGGAATATGGCTCCAAGATTCTGGCCCTGGGCGGGGTCAATCGTTTGACTGGCAAATCAGGCTTCGCCGCGGCCAGGGTGGTGGCGGCCTTGGCCAACCGGGAGGCGGTCGAACTCTCGGTCAAGGACGGCGCCCGTCTCGAGGTTCAAGTGGGGCGACCGCCGGTGGTCAACGGCGAAAGGGTCGCCAGAATGCGCGTCGGCTGCGGTTCGGCCACGGCCGGATTGTTCGCCAAATTCTTCGACCGGGCCGCGGATGAAATCATCGTTCTTGATTCCCATATCACTTCACTTTTCACCCATCACACCGCCGGACGCTTCCTCGGTCGCCGGCCGTCGGGACTGAATCTCGCTTTCACCTTATCCACCCCCGGACGTTACTTCGGCCGCCACGGCGACGGGTGGGGTGGGACGGATATCAAGAACCCCCTGGACGTGATCGCCGGGGTGGACCTGACCCGGAGCAAACCCGGATTGACCCTGTTGATCACCGAAACCACCGGCCAAGCGGCCGCAATGTTTCGCTTGAACGAATCCGGCCGGTTCGACCCCATCGAGATCACGCCGGCGGCCGCCGAGGCCGTGCGGGCCATAGCCGAGACTTGCCAGGAATCCGTCGTTTCGGCCCTGTATGTGGGCGGCGTGGGAGGATCGGCTCGGGCGGGGGTGGTCAAATACCCTTTGCGCTTGACCAGGGCCGTCCACCGGCGCCAGGCCGTGTTGACCTGCGGTGGAGCGCCGGTCTTTGTCTTGCCTGGAGGCGGGATAACTTTCTACGTGGACGTCGAGCAGGTTCAGGTCGGGGCCTTCACCTGGGTGCCCACGCCGGCTACCGTGGCCCCGATTGAATACACCATGCGTCTGGACGACTACGAGGCCATGGGTGGCCACGTCGAGGCCGTGCGGCCGTTTTCCACCTTGGAACCGGTGCAGGTGGACTGAGTGATGGACTCGGCCGGATTCACCGGGCCGGTCCGTGTTCTGTCCCCGGACCTGGTGCTCGTGGACTGGGGGCCGATGACCTTGACCATCGCCGTTTGGGACAAGGGCCGGGCCCGTCCGGTCATGGCGGCTCAGGCGGCGCGATCGTCCTTGTCCGTCTTGAAGGTGCTGGCCGATTTCCAAAACTTCCTGAAAATCAAGGTGGGTGAAATCTCGCCGACCGGCCCTCTCCCGGTAGTGGTGGCCCGGGCCTTCGAGGCGGCTCGGGCTTCCTCGGCGGAACTGACGCCGCTGGCCGCGGTGGCCGGCGCGGTGGCGGACCAGGTGGCCGAAACGGCCGCCGGCCTGGGCGCGGACCGGGTTATCGTCAATAACGGCGGTGATATCGCCGTTCGGCTCCGACGTAAAGAACAGGTCATGGTCGGCCTGAAAGCTCCCGGTCAAAAAGAGTTGCTCGGCCGGCTGCGCCTTCAAGCCGGATCGGGGTTGGGCGGGGTGGCCTCCAGCGGCTGGTCCGGACGCAGCTTTTCGCCCGGAGTGGCCGACCTGGTCACGGTCTGGGGCGAAAACGCCGGCCTGGCCGACGCCGCCGCCACTCATATCGCCGGGAAGACCACTGTCCGGGTCGGAGCGGTTCGCCGGGCCAGGGCCAGGGACCTGGACTCTTCTTCCGATTTAGGCGACACCCTGGTGACCGTAACCGTGGGGCGTCTGTCTCCTTCTAGTCGCCAAGAGGCGCTGACCGCCGGGTTGGCCGCGGCCGAAGAACAATACAGAAGTCATTGTATCCGTGGCTGTTTCATCCTGGTCCAAGGAGACTTCGCCTTGTTGGACGCGGACGGCGTGATGACTCTGAGTCCCTCGCGGCTGGCGCGCTATAGGTCGGGAATTGACAATTACGCCTCGATATCTTTCAATCGGCCTTGAAGTTTTTCAGCCGCAACGAATTGGACACCACCGAGACGCTGCTCATGGCCATGGCCGCCGAAGCTATGATCGGACTGAGGAGAATTCCGAAAAACGGGTAGAGCACGCCGGCGGCTATGGGTATGCCGATGACGTTGTAGATGAAGGCCCAGAACAGGTTCGTCTTGATGGTGCGCATGGTGCGGCGGGAAAGCTTGATGGCGGTGATGACTCCTCTAAGGTCGTCCCGGATCAGAGTGATGTCGCTGGCCTCCATGGCCACGTCCGTGCCGGTGCCGATAGCCACGCCCACGTCGGCCGCGGCCATGGCCGGAGCGTCGTTGATGCCGTCGCCGACCATGGCCACCACCCGGCCTTGGGCTTGAAGCTTCCTGACCTGCTCGGCCTTGTCGCCGGGCAGAACCTCGGCCAGAACCTGATCCGCGCCTATCTGGCGGCCGATGGCCTCGGCCGCGGCCCGGTTGTCGCCGGTCAGGAGAATGACCTTTAAACCCATGGCCTTCAGTTCGGAAACGACCTGGGCCGAGTTATCCTTCAAAGTGTCGGCCACGGCCACCAGGCCGACCAGCCGGCCGTCGAGGGCCACGAACATGGCGGTCTTGCCCTGGGCGGCCAGTTCAGCCGATCGAGTTTCCGCCCGAGCCAGGTCCACGCCCCGCTCGATCAGGAGCTTGGCGTTGCCCAGGAGCACCCTCCGGCCGTTCAGCCCGGCTTCGACGCCCAAGCCGGGCACGGCCAGAAAGTCCTCGGCCTTGGCCAGCTCGAGACCCTGATCCTCGGCCGCCCTGACCACGGCCTCGCCTAGGGGATGTTCCGAACCTTTTTCCACCGCGGCGGCTAAAGCCAGGATTTCATTCTCGCTAGGTCCGTCCCAGGCCATCACGTCCGTAACCCTCGGCTGGCCCAGGGTCAGGGTTCCGGTCTTGTCAAAGATCACCGCCGTGACCTTGTGGGCGGTTTCCAGAGACTCCCCGCCTTTGATCAGCACCCCGTATTCGGCGCCCTTGCCGGTGCCGACCATGATGCCGGTGGGCGTGGCCAGGCCCATGGCGCAGGGACAGGCAATGATCATCACCGAGACGAAGCTGAGGAAAGCGAAGGTCAGGCTGGGCCGCGGACCGAAGAAATACCAGACCATGAAGGTCACCACGGCCACGACGATGACCACGGGCACGAAGACCGCGGCCACCTGGTCGGCCAGGCGCTGGATGGGCGCCTTGGAGCCCTGGGCGTCTTCGACCAGTTTTATGATCCGGGCCAGGGCCGATTCGGCCCCGACCTTGGTGGCCCGGAAGGTGAAGGAGCCGGTTTTGTTTAAAGTGGCCCCGATCACTTCATCGCCTGGCCCTTTGGCCATCGGCAGGGACTCGCCGGTCAGCATGGATTCGTCCACGGCCGACCGTCCTTCCACCACCACCCCGTCCACCGGCACCTTTTCACCCGGCCGCACCAAGATCAAGTCGCCGCTCTGGACCAACTCGATCTGCAGATCCGTTTCGCGGCCTTCTTTTATCACCCGGGCGGTCTTGGGTTTGAGGCCCATGAGCTTCTTGATGGCCTCGCTGGTTCGGCCCTTGGCCCGGGCTTCCAGCATCTTGCCGAGGACGATCAAAGTGATGATCGCCGCGGCCGAGTCATAGTAAACGTGAACTTCCAGGCCCGCGCCGGTAAAGACCCGGGGATAAAAGGTGGCCGCCAGGGAATAGATATAGGCGGACAAAGTGCCCAGGGAGACCAGGGTGTTCATGTCCGTGGTCCAATGCCGGGCCGCTTTGTAGGCATTGAGGAAAAACGGACCGCCGGCCCAGAACATGACCGGCGTGGTCAGGATCAGGAGCAGGATAAAAACGACCGGCGCCGGCAGGTCGCGGAGAGCAGGGATCAGATGAGGCATGGAGCCGATCATGATCAAGGCCGTAAGAACGGCCGAGACGATGAAGCGGCGCTTGAGCGAGTTGTACTCCCGCTGCCGGGCTTCCCGTTCCACGTCCCTTAAAGCTTCGGACTCGATTCCCCGAAACTCGTAACCGGCCTCCTCGATGGCCCTTTTTATGGCCTCGATGCCCACCAGGTTGGGATCGTAAGCGACGCTGGCCTTTTCCGTGGCCAGGTTCACCCCGGTCCTGGCCACGCCCGGAAGTTCGGACAGGGCTTTTTCCACCCGCCGGACGCAGGCGGCGCAGGTCATCCCGCCCACCGAGACATTGATCGCGGCCGAGGCGGACTCGCGGACCTCATACCCGGCTTCGACAATGGCGGCTTTCAGATCGTTCAGCGATGTCAAGCCTGGATTAAATTCCACCACGGCTTTTTCCGTGGCCAGGTTGACCGCGGCCTTGGATACCCCGGGCAGTCCGTTCAAGGATTGTTCGACCCTGCGGACGCAGGCGGCGCAGGTCAGGCCGCCTAGGGCCAGGGTGGCCTTCTGGTCCGGACCGGAGAGGTGTGAAGAAACTGAAAGATTCGATGAACCTGGGCCGTTCGAGGTCAGGGTGACGTCCGTTGGATTGGTCTCCATCTTTTGTCCCTGAGCCGGGTCAATTTCCCTTGGTTTTTCTCGATCGTCCATGCCGGCCTCGCTCACGGCGTCAGTTTGATGGGACGCCGTTACTTGAAGATAGTGCCCGGCCTGGAATATTGCAAGTTGACCTCCGCGGTCGGGCGGGAAGAGTCGGCTTGACCGGCGGCTGGATTAGAGATTAATATCGCTCAGGAAGGTGATCATGGCCGGCTGGATGGATAAATTCAAAGACGCGGCCCTTAAAATCGGCCGGGCAGGCCAGCAGGACCCCCGCCTGGCCAAGGCGGCTCAAAACATCAAGGACGTGGTCGAGTCCTTCAGGGAGGGCTATCGCCAGCAGGTCCAGCCGTCTACCGAAACAGTAAAATGTACTAAATGTCTGAAAAATGCACCTAATGGAGCCAAGTATTGCCCATATTGCGGTGAAAAGTTGGATTCGGCGAAATGATTTCGATCTGTTCTAAGGTTGTGTTGTATAAAATTTAAACCGCTGGATGAATAATCAAACAATTATTTGTATAAAACTGTAAGTTATTCAAGACGCAGCTTCTGGCCTATCCAGACTATGTCGCCGTTGATGGTATTGAGGCTCCGGATGGTCTGAATGGAAACCCCGGTCTGTTGGGCTATCGCGGACAGGGTGTCTCCCGGCTTGACTTCGTAATAGCGGGCCGCGCCGGTCGGGTGAGGCTTATCCGGTTGGGTCTGGCCGGCCGGTTTGTCGGGCTTGTCCGGTCTTTCCGCCAGCCTGTCCTTGAGTTTGCCCCGGCAGTCCTCCACCTGTTTCAGCAGTGAATCCCTCTCTTTGTATATTTCCAGTATGGACTGGTTAAGGATGGTGTTCTCTTCCTTGGCCTCGGTCAGCTCTCTCAGCAGGTCCTCCCTCTCGGCGGCCAGTTTCTGATAGTCCTGTTCCGAGACAAAGCAGCCGCCGCTGAAAGCCACGAGGCCGATGACCAGTACAAGTCGAATCGTTCTTGCCATGAGCTTATTACTCCTGTCTGCTCCGGGTCTCCGCCAGACGATCATTCCTTTATGGGCCTGTTCAACGGCCTTTCCGGAACATGGTCTTTTTTGGTTTCAGCCCCGGAAAGGTTACCAGATCAACCCGGAGGCTGCCCCTGTTTCTGGCCGCCAAACCTTTGGTTCAGGCCTTTGGTCCCCGGAGGCCAAGCCGGTTGAATGACGGGGGCGTGACGGTCCATTTCCCGGCGGAAACGATTGTAGTGGTAATAGACTTGCCGGATGTATTCCTGGGTCTCGTCGAAGGGCGGCACGCCGCCGTATCTTTCCACGGGCTCCGGGCCGCCGTTGTAAGCGGCCAGCGCCAGGGTGAGGTTCTTGAACCGGTCCAGCAGTTCCCGGAAATAGGCCGTGCCGGCCTTGATGTTCTGTTCGGCGTTGAAGGGGTCTTTCACGCCGTACCGCAGGCAGACTTCGGGCATGAGCTGCATCAGGCCCTTGGCGCCTTTAGGTGACACGGCCAGGGGGTTGAAATCCGATTCGGTCTTGATCATGGCCTTGATCAGGGAACTGGGCAGGTTGTGGTCCAGGGCATAAGTCTTGATGATGGCCTGGTGTCCGGTCAGGATGGTCCGGCCGGAAATATCCGCGGCCTGGGCCGGTTCGGCCGCCAGGAGAAATATCAGGACCCATTGACAGGCTCCGGTCAGGGAGAACATAATATCTTGAAAGGACTTTTTCATGCCTCTTCTACTTATAACCGCCGGGAGGGAGTAATGACCAGATTGATCTTCATCCTGGTGCTGTCTTTCCTGCTAGCCCTTCCGGCCGGGGCCGAAAGTCCATCCGCCGGAAGTACCGGTCCCAAGATGCGCGGCGGCGTTCGGCTCAAGATACAAACGCCCGTTCAGTCGGAGTATTCCCAGCAAACTACCATAACCACCCACGGCAATATCACCGTCGAAACCTATCAGCCCGGCTGCCAGGCGCCATGTCCGGGCGGTCAGCCTTATCCGTATGGCTACACCATTCCCTGTCCCGGTTGCGACCCTCGCTATTTTGTTCCCAAGAGCCCCAACCAAACGAAATAACCAGCCCGGAGCGGTGCCAGGCCGGCTCAGGAATTGAGCCCGGAACATCTATTGGTGTTTCCCGGCCTCCTTCCAGTCATGGACGTCAAAAGTCCGGACTGGGGCTTTCATCTCCATGTCTTTGGCTTCCTTGGCCCAGCCGGACCCTGGTTTTGAACCGGTTAGGGTTCGAACAACGCTCTTGTTTATCTTCGGTTCTCCTCCCGGCTGATCCAGGGCTTTTTCCAACCTGGCCAGGGCCTCGGTGGCCCTCTGGCGCACCCGTTGACTTCGACCGTGGTCTTTCAGCCAGGCCAGAGCTTCCTGGGGCGGCCGGTCCACCGGCAGGCCCAATCTCAAGGGCAGGCCCGGTTGAGGCCCGTTTTCCACCTGGCCCGGCAGCCCCTCTTCCAGATCGCCGGGTCTGGGCCATAATTTCTCGTCCATGATCGTCTTCGACTCCTGTAGGGCATTTTATCGGATTACGGTGATGGTTTCAACGCTTTCCGGCGAAACGGTTTCGACTCCGACCGGGCAGGCGCGGAATCCAAGGCCAAACCATGCACCGGCAACTTTATCGATATTGATTGGTCAGCCGGGCAGAATGGTGAATTTTTGCACCATATGGTGAGGCTGGTAGGAACGCTTGGCCTGGCGCAGGCCCGCCAGACCCAAATCCTGCTCACGGTTGATGTATTTGTATTCCGGCCATATCCGCTGGCAGGAAAGCTGGTTTATGGCCGCGTAAAGTCCCCTTACTTCGGGATTGGCCTTTTCGATGTGGATCACGGCCGTCTCGGGGTTTAGTCTTTCCCCCAAGGCAAAGGCCTCGATCTGAGAGTCCAGGGCAATGACCAGGCCCTGATAGTCCAAATATTCAAAGTGTTTAAGCGCTTCGTAAATGGCCCGGTCTTCGCCCAGCAGTCTGGGGTCGTCCTGGCATTTTCTGACTTGACACCAGGCGGCCTGCATGTCCAGGACGCATTCCACGGCTTCCACGTCCAGGGGCTTGACCTCGAAACTGTAGTTTTTCAGAAAATGGTTCAGGTGGTTCTTTTTCTGATGCAGTCTGCGTCCGGAAAGCGAAATCAGGTCGGCCGTCAGATAGACGTAGTCGTCCTGGTCAGGGTCTGGTTCGATCTTTGTTTCTATTTTTTCGTTCAAGTCCTGAATCAGGCTCCGGCCGGCCCGGTGGATGCGGGGAACCAGGTCCAGTTCCTTCATGGTCCTGAAGATATAAGCCACGGCTTGGGCCTGGTCGCCCGGTCCGGCCGGCGGCAGGGCAAAAGGGACCTCGGCTTCCGGCGCGCAGAAAACGATCAGGGAGTTTCGATACTCCCTCCACATCGGCCGATAATGATGCCGCCACATGAAGAGGTTGGTGAAGTTCATCTCCGATGTTTCCGATCCATCCCGGCCCAGCAGGCCGTTAATCCGGTCCTTGTCGGAAATACCGAGTGGAATCCAGCCCGCCGCGTTCAGGCGGTCGAGGGCCTGATCGGCCATCGGAGAATAATCTTGGAATAAATCGCTCATTTTTGTAATTTGTCTTTCGGGCTCGTCATATCAGCCCTGGCGGCGTACCAGATTGCCGGCCGGGACGTTCCGGAGGGGCGATAATATAAGGAGTCGCTTCAAAGCGCAAGCTAGAGACTTCCAGGCCGCCTGGTGATTCTTCGGTGAACTACGGCCAAGTCAGCCTGGCCTGAGCCAGGGATTGAAGAGGTGGCGTGCCAATGGGCCGCAAGCTGGACCCGGCCAAGGTGTTGAGAACCATAGTCCCTTATCCGGCGGTGTTCGTACCCAACGAGTACGGCGGCACGGACGTGTATTTCCCCAATTTCCCGGAAGCCAGGGCCTCCGGCCTCCGTTTCAGCCTGGCCCAGGCCGCGGCCCGGGAAGAACTTACCCGGCAGCTTTACGAAACTTGGCGCGAGGGCCGCCGGCCGCCGCCGCCTTCCGCCCCCGAGACCCTGCCGCCCGACGAGGAAGAAATAACCGGGACCAGGCTGTTGATGATCGAGCCGGACCAGGATCGGTTGCTCATCTGGTTGGGTCTGAAAAAGAGACCCTGGCGCACATCGCCCATGGGGGAGAAATACAATCCGTGAAGACTGAACCCGAGGCTGAGCGGCAGAGGGCCGCCTCGAGCTGACGAAGAAATCGAGCGGATCACTCAAACCAAAGCGGTGGAGGAGGAGAACATGCCTGACATCGGTCAACTACCGATCATCTTGAGGCGGGAAGTCGAGGCCTTGATGGCCGCGCCGTTGATCAAGGCTTATATCGAGGAACTGGGCCGGGACAAGGCCTTGGACAAGGCCGGGCAGGTCATCATGGCCCTGGCCCGGGAGAGCGGCCGCAAGCTGGCCGCCTCGGCCGGCGGCAAGACCTTAGCCCATTTCCAGCGGGTTTTTTCGCTCTTCGCCCAGGAGGGCGCCCTGGAGATGGAAACCGTGGCCGCGTCTGAGAAGTCCTTTATCATTAATGTCACCCGGTGTCGGTACGCCGAGATGTACCGGGAACACGGCCTGGCGGACTTCGGCGTTCTTCTCTCCTGCAACCGGGATTACGGCCTGCTCGAAGGATTCAACCCCAAGATCAGACTCACCCGGACCAAGACCATCATGGAAGGCGCGGAACTGTGCGATTTTTGCTTTATCGAGGAAGATTGAGGTAATCGAATCGGATCGGCGCTATTTTTCGAACAGAACGATGCGGTTGGTGTTGGTGCCGCGCTGGTTGTTGTTGACGCCCCAGATGTTCGAGGTCTTGGTGAAGGTTTGACAATTGACCACCACGCCCCGGCAACTGAAGCCCGCGGCCTGGCCCAGGGGAATCACCTGCTCGTCCAGGCTCAGTCTTCCGCCTTGTATTTCCCCGACTTCGAAGGCCACCCAGCCGCCCGGACGTATCACCCGGTGGAACTCCTGGAAGGCCCGGGCCATGACCGCCGTCCAGTCCTTAAGAGAACTCGAACAGGTGATTCTATCGGCGATGGCCTCGGAGTCCAGGTTGTTGAACCAGCAGCGGAGCCAGTTGTCCTGGGTGTACTGGACCACGTTCAGGAAGGGCGGCGAGGTCACGATAAGCTGGACCGAGTTCGAAGGAATCTCCGGGGTGGCCGAGGCGTCGTTGGTCAGGAACACCCCGGTGCGGCCGGCCCGGGCCAGGCTTTCCCGGTCAGCCGGGGTCAGGTCTTTCAACAGGCTCCGGGTCTTTTTCAGGATGATCTTCCTGACGTCGCGGTACTCGGGTTCCTGACCCAGCCGGGCGTTGATCTTCTTCTGTCTTTCCGGTGAGACCGCCTGGTTGGGCGGCAGGGTGTACACGGAAAAGAAACCCCGGGAATGTCCGGTCAACCGATTGGTGGCCACCAGGCGCATCCATCGGTCCAGTTCGTCTTCGTCGCCCGCGGCCTGTCTTTCGATCAGGTAGTCCTTTAGGGAAACGATTTCCGCTTCGGTCCTGGGGTGGAAGAACATGGACAGGTCCTGATCGGCTTTTTTGTCTATGAACGGGACCTGGGCCAGCCTGGCTTCGATTTCGGAAAGCCGGGGCGGAAAGAGGCGGGGCGCGGTCAGAATCCGGCTCAAGGGATTGGCGTCGTTGGCGATGAACCTCCGTCCGAGCAGGGCCGCTTCAATGACCGTGGTGCCGCGGCCGCTGAAAGGATCATAGACCGGATCGTCCTCCCCGGTCATCAGGTTGATGAAGAAGCGCGGCAGTTGCGGTTTGAAGCAGGCCCGGTACGATATTTCCTGGAGCGAGGAGGCCTGCCTCTGCCGGGCGGTCCAAAATTCGTTCAAGTACCGGGTGACCCGGCGGTCTCCCAGGTCCAGGGTTTCCGTCGCGGTCGCGGTCCGGCCGGGATCGAATTCCATCAGAAAGCAATGGACGCCGCCGTCTTGGGCGGCGACCGGCGGCGCTTCCGGGGCCGGATCGAAAAGAAGTCTATCCATCGGCGCTCATGGGATCAGGTTCCATCCCTAATCAGAACAATCTGGCTTCTTCATCGTGCCCCAGCGACTGCATCTCTTCTATGGACGGCAAGGCCTCGAGATTGGGCAGGTCAAAGGTCTCGAGGAACCTTTTGGTGGTGCCGTAGATCAAAGGCCGGCCCGGCAGTTCCTTGCGGCCGGCCACGCGGACCAATCCTTTTTCCATGAGCGTTTTCAAAATACCGCCCACGTCCACGCCGCGTATCTTTTCGATTTCGGCCTTCAAGATCGGCTGGCGGTAGGCCACCACCGCCAGGGTCTCGATGGCGGCCCGGGACAAACGGGAGGGCGATTTCTTCTTCAGACGCAGGATGTAGGGGGATATCTCGGGCCGGGTCCGGAACTGGTATCCTCCGGCCACTTTTTTCAAAATAAAAGCCCGGTCCATCTCCTCATATTCGGCTTCCAGTTCGTCCAGCGTTTTCTGGAGGCGCTCATCGGAAACGCCTTCGGTCACCAGGGCGATTTTGCGGAGGTCCAGAGGCGTTTCGGCCACGAACAGAAGCCCTTCGATGATGGCCTTCAAGCTCAGGCTCATGGCTGATGACCTCGTAAAAGGACGGGCAGGGGCGCATGGCCGGGCGCGCCCGCCGCCCCGGTCCGGTTTCCGTCTGGCTCGATCGCTTTGGCCCGCTGACGGAAGCGCCGATAGCCCGTCATGGCTCGGGTTCCCCGCCAGGGTCGTCCGGAAGTTCGGCCGTCCCCTCCGCCGACGGCCCATCCAGGTCAACCGGTTCCACTTCTTCCAGCGTGCCGGTGGAGTTGACGTACCACGGCTTCTCCACGTAGAAGAGGGTGATCTCCCTGGTCACCAGGTGCTGAAACAGCCTCAGCCGGCCCACCCGCGCCAGCTCGAGCACGGCCAGAAAAGTCAGGATGAACTCGCCCTTGGTCCGGTCTCCGGCGCAGACCTCGAGGAAGGCGACCTCCCGCCTTTGGACCAGCCTGATCAGGATTTCTTCGATCCTTTGCTGGATGGTCTTGGTTTCGACCATGATTTCCAGGCCGGCCCGTTCCTCGAAGCGGGTGACCAGGCGCTTGAAGGCGTCAATCAGATCGAACAGGCTGGCCTCGATAAGGTCCTCGTCTTCGGGTTCCAGGCCCAACAAGCTCGAATCAGGCTCGCGGGCGAAGACGTCCCGGTCCAGGATCAACCGCCGCTCGAGGGATTCGGCCGCGTCCTTGATTTTCATGTGTTCGAGCAGAGGTCGGACGATGGCCATGCGCGGGTCTTCCTCTTCGCCGGCCTCGGCGCCTTCCTCGTCCAGGGACGGCAGCAGCATCTTGGATTTGATCTGGGTCAGGGTGGCGGCCATCAGGAGGAATTCGCCGGCCACCTCGAGGTGCAACGACTCCATCAGATCGATATATTCGAGGTATTGGGAAGTTATCAGGGCGATGGGGATGTCGTAGATGTCCACCTCGTTCTTGCGGATGAGATGGAGCAGAAGGTCCAACGGGCCTTCGTAAATCTCCAGTTTTACGGTGAGGCTCACGAGGGTTTCGGCTACCGGGTTAGATTTCTTTTCCGTCGTCTCAGATGCCCATGAGCAGTCGGACCAGGAAGCTGATCACGGGAGCGATGATCATATCCACCAGTCCGGAGAAGATCAAGAGTAAAAGAATTATGAAGCCATAGGGGCTCAGCTCTTCGTATCTCCGGGCCAGGGCCGGAGGCAGAAAGCCGGACAGAATGGCCGATCCGTCCAGGGGCGGCACGGGCACGAGGTTGAATATGGCCAGGCCCACGTTGATCATCACTCCCGCGGCGGTGATTCCGAGCAGGGGCTCCAGAAAATAATGGGGCAGGAAGGGGCCGGCGACCAGGAGCCGAAAAACGACGGCGAAGAAGGCGGCCAGGATCAGGTTGGCCAGCGGGCCGGCCGCGGCCACCCACATCATGTCCTGCCTGGGGCGGCGGAAGTTGCGGGGATTAACCGGCACGGGTTTGGCCCAGCCCACCATCCGGGTGACGAGGAAGGCCAGGGTGCCCACCAGGTCCAGGTGTTTGATCGGGTTGAGGGTCAGGCGTCCGGCTCGTCTGGCCGTGTCGTCGCCCAGCTTGTCGGCGGCCCAGCCGTGGGCCACTTCGTGGCAGGTCACGGCCAGCAGGATCGGCACGGCCAGCACCGCGATCTGCCGGACGATTTCATCGAGATATCCCATCCGTTCTCCTTATGATCGTCATATCGCCGGTGGAGTAGGGTAGTTCCGCCGGACGAATTCAACTTCCTCTTTTCGACTGCTTATTTCGCCGTTGAGGCGGGCTTCGAGCAGGGCCGTCAGAATCTTCTTGAATCTCGGGCCGGGCGCCAGCCCCAGCTTGATCAGGTCGTCGCCGGTCAAGGCCGGCCGGATATTTTTATAGCGGGTCAGATAACCGGCCAGCACCCGGGTCAGATCGTCATGGGGAGACTTGGCCATCATGAACAGGATCGTTTCCAAGGTCAGATGAGTCAGGCGCAGGTAGACCTCGCTCGGTTTGGGGTCGGGTTTTCTGGTCAACCAGGCCAGGGCCCTTTCCCCCGAGGGCCGTTCCTCGATGAGTATCTGTTTTTCCTTTTTGGTCAGGCTCAAGCGCCGGCCCAGATCGCTCATTTCCTGGCGGCTGAGATCGGTCAGCAGCGCCTGCAAAAAGAGTATCCAGGGGTAGTACTTTTCGTCGGCGAAGGTAAGGTGGAACCAATCCTCGACCCGCTTGATGCGGCGGAAAAGATCGGCCCGGCGCCGGTCGAAAACCACGGCCGGGTGGATGAATTTCAGCAGGTCGAATTCGGACATGCGCGCCACGGCGGGTCCGGGGTCGTCTTCTTGAAGCATCTGCCGGATTTCACCGGCCAGGCGCTTGCCGGACAGCTTGAGGAAAAAGTCGTGCTTGACCGCGTTCTGGATGAGGTTGGCCGTGTGCTTGCCGATCTTGAAACCGAAGCGCTGTTCGAACCTGATGGCCCGGAAGACCCGGGTGGGGTCTTCCACGAAACTGAGGTTGTGCAAAGCCCGGATATAGCCTTCTTTTAAATCTTTCAGTCCCCGGAAATAATCGATCAGGGTGCCGAAATCCTTTTCCAGCAGGGAAACGGCCAGGGTGTTGATGGTGAAATCCCGGCGGAAAAGGTCCAGGTGCAGGGAACCGCCTTGGACGATGGGCAAGGCCGCCGGGTGTTCATAATATTCGACCCGGGCCGTGGTCAGGTCCAGCTTGAAGCCGTCGGGAAAGATCAGGACCGCGGTCTTGAACTTATGGTGGGCCCGCACCCTCAGTCCGGGATGCTCCTGGGCGTACAATTCGGCGAAGCGTATGGCGTCCCCTTCTATGACCACGTCGATGTCCAGGTTCTCCTGGCGCAGAAACAGGTCTCGGATAAAGCCGCCGACCACGTACGCCCCGAAGGACAGGCGGCCGGCGGTCCGGCCCAGGTCGGCCAGCAGGTCCACGATCTTGCGGGGCAGCCGTTCCCGCATCAGGCTGACCACCTTCTTGGTCCGGCCGGTCCGCGGCGCGGCGCTGTCTTCCACTAGGGAAGACGGCGCCTTGGTTTCGCTGGTCAGTATGTGCAGGAGGTCGGTCCGGGTGATGACGCCCACGGCCCGGCCGTTCTCGATCACGGGGAGGACCCTTTGCTTCTGTTCCACGATCAAGGCCTGGATTTCGTCGAAGGTGGCCTCCGGTCCCACCGTGCCGAACTCGGTGGTCATGAATTCGCTGACCGGATAGGAAGGCAGGCCGTGGTAGAGAGCCTTGGAAACGTTCTGGCGGGAAACGTAGCCCAGGACCGCTCCGTCAGGGTCGAGCACCACCAGGACGTTGATATTGTAACGGATCAACAATTCGCTGGCCTCGCTCATGCTGCTTTCCGGGGCGACCGATATAACCGGATGGGACATGATGTCCCGGGCCGTGCGGACCGGACCCAAATGGAAGGCCAGGGTCAGGAGCAGTTTGGAGGTGATCTGGGGCAGGGTCAGGTCCCTGACCGTGGCCGCCGCGGCCGAAGGATGCCCGCCGCCGCCCAGTTCCTGCGCGATTTCGGCCACGTTGACCTGGGGCAGCCGGCTGCGGGCCACCACGTAGGTCCGGCCTTCCATGTTGGCCAGGGCGAACATGACCGAAACGTTCTGCATGTCCATCATCTTATGGACCAGGACCGCCAGATCGTCCACGTAATGTTCGGTGGTGGTCTGGGCGATGACGATGTCATAGCCGTTGACGTTGTGGGTCTGGGCCGAATTGATCAGTTCGTAGAGCAGGGCCACCTGATCGGCGGTCAGTTCGCGGCTGATCATGCCGCCCACCACGTTCAGATCGGCCCCGTATTCCAGCAGGCGGGCCGCGGCGCGGTAGTCCCGGGGCGTGGTCGAACGGAAGACGAACGACCCCGTGTCCTCGTATATGCCCAGGATCAGGACCGTGGCTTCCTCCGGGCTCAGCCCGAGGCCCTTTTCCGTCAGGATTTCGGTCATGATGGTGGCGTTGGCGCCCACGAGGGCCATGATCTCCACTTCGCCCCGGATGTCGTCCGGCCCGTCGGGATGGTGGTCGTACACATGGATGCTCAGGTCCCGGTTCTCCAGGACCCGAGCCAGCGCGCCGATCCGTTCGGCCTGGCGGGTGTCCACCAGCACCAGCCGGCCGACCTTGGCCAGGTCAATGTCCTTGACCCTGGCCACGTTGAACAGATAGATCATGGACTGGATGAAGAAGTTCCTGAGGTTCTTCTCCTGTGAACCGGGAAAGACCATGACCGCCCCGGGATACAGCTTGCCCGCGGCTATCATCGAGGCCACGGCGTCGAAGTCGGCGTTAACGTGGGTGGTGATGATAGTCAGGCGGCCGTCGGTCAGAGGGCTTATCTCCGGCCAGACCATCTGGTCGGCCGCCGCGCTCGGGTTCTCAGCCACGGGGATGGTACTCTTGGTGAATGGCCTTCAACCGGGTCCGGGTGACATGGGTGTAGATTTCGGTGGTCGAGATGTCGGCGTGGCCCAGCATCATCTGGACCGAACGCAGATCGGCGCCGCGGTTCAAGAGATGGGTGGCAAAGGAATGCCTCAGCGTATGCGGGTGGATGTCCTTTTTGATCCCCGCCAGCCGGGCGTAATGCCCGACCCGGCGCCAAAAGTACTGGCGGGAAAGCCTGGCGCCCCGACGGTTCAGGAACAGGTACGGGCTGGTCCGGCCCTTGAGCAGCCGGCCTCTGGCTTCCCGCAGATATCGCCCGGTCCAGTCCCGGGCTTCATCGCCCAAAGGCACCAAGCGCTCCTTCGATCCCTTGCCCATGGTTCTCAAGTACCCGGCCTCCAGGTTGACCTGGCCGAGCTGCAGGCCGGTCAATTCCGAGACCCTGAGGCCGGCGGCGTAGATCATTTCCAGCATGGCCTTGTCCCGCAGCCCGCCGGCGTCTTTCACTTCCGGCGCGGCCAGCAGGGCGTCGACTTCCTCGAGGGACAAGACCTCGGGCAGGTGCAGCGGCCGGCCGGGGGCCTCGACGTCGCCGGCCGGATTCTCCTTGGCCAGGCCTTCCTTGATTAAAAACGAGTACAGGCCTTTCACGGCCGAGAGGGCCCTGGCCCGGCTGCGTGGTCCCACGCCGGCCCGGCTCAGCTCGAGCAGGTAGGCCATG
Source organism: Thermodesulfobacteriota bacterium (assembly GCA_040755515.1). GTDB lineage: Bacteria > Desulfobacterota > Desulfarculia > Adiutricales > JAGVGV01 > JBFMAW01. Next base: position 119,357 of record JBFMAW010000006.1, read on the forward strand.
ACCGTGGATCGGCCGCAGGACTCGAGGGCCGACGATCTCGCCGCCAGAAAGTCCAGGAACCGGCGCGCGTCCCGGCCATAGGCCTCGATGGTGTTGGCCGCCAGGCCGCGTTCCACCCGCAGGTGGTCGAGGAAGAGGTCGAGGCAATGATCTGAATCCATGGCCGTTTCGGTCAGCCTCCAGCCGGATCGGGCCGCTATTGGCGGCCTATCTGGCTTTAGTTATTGGTACTTACCAAAATAACAGACCGCCGGCCCACCGTCAACCCCGGCCGGGGGCTGGGCTGAAGAGATGGACGGGATGGACTGGGGTTTATCCCCGGGCGCGGGCAGGGCTGTTACCAGAGGTTGGTTCACCGGGTAGCGGGAGGGCGCACGTCGTGCGCCCTACAAAGGGTGGCAAGTAGCAATCGCTCCGCCCAGCCAAGGCCTTCATGACGGCCTGGCCGGCCGGGCCGGGCGGGTAGGGGCCTCAAACGGTCTGGTTTATTTATCGTTCATGGCCAGAGTGCCCTGGGCCAGCAGTTCGTCTATCTCCGGTCCGCTGAAGCCCACGGATAACAGAAGCTCCCGGGAGCCTTGGCCCACCCGGGGCGGATCGAGGCGCAGTTCCAGGTCGGCCTCGCTCAGCCGGAGGGGCAGTTTGGGCAGCTTGGCCTTGCGGCCGTGGGGCAGAAGGGTCTCGACCAGCCCGCCGGCCTCATTGAGGTGCGGGTCCTCGAACAGGTCTTCGGGTCTGGCCACCGGCGCGAAAGGTATATTGGCCTTCTCCGCCAGGGCGATGACCTCCTGCTTGGTCAACAGACTTATCCTATTCTGAAGCTCGGGTAGGAACCAGTCTCTTTCCGCCACCCGGCCGCCGTTGGTGGTCAGGCGTTCATCCTGGATCAGGTCATTGAAACCGAAAACCTCCGCCATTCTCTTCCAGTGCCGGTCGCTGGTCACCCCGAGAAAAACCTGCTGCCCGTCGGCGGTCTGAAAAAGATCATAGACCGACCAGGTCCGGCCGCGTTCGGGCATGGGCGGCGGGGCCTGACCCGTGACCGCGGCCACGGCCATGTGCTGGCCGACCAGAAAAGCCACGGATTCATACAGCGAAGCCTGGACCAATTGGCCCCGGCCGGTCTCTTTTCTCTGGTGTAGGGCGGTCAGGATGCCGATCGCGCCGAAGCAACCGCCCAGGATGTCCACCACCGAGGCGCCGGCCCGCAAGGGCCGGCCCGTGGGGCCGGTCATGTACGCCAGACCGCCCATCATCTGGACGACTTCGTCCAGGGCCGGCCTCTTTTCGTACGGTCCGGGCAGGAAGCCCTTGAGGGAGCAGAAGATGAGGCCGGGGTTGATCCGCGAACACCGCTCGTAGCCCAGCCCCAACCTCTCCACCGTGCCCGGGCCGAAGTTTTCGATCAGGACGTCGGCCTTTTCCACCAACCGGTACACCACTTGGCGTCCTTTATCGCTTTTCAGGTCAACGGCGACGCTGACCTTGTTGCGGTTGAGGAAAGGAAAGAACCCGGAGCCGAAGCCGGTCAAGGTCCTGGTCTCGTCGCCTTCCGGGGCGCGTTCGACCTTTATCACCCGGGCGCCCAGGTCGGCCAGGATCAGGCCGCAGGTCGGACCCATCACGGTATGTCCCAGTTCCAACACGGTGACGCCTTCCAGAGGCAGGTTCTTGCTTTTGTCCACTTTTCTTTCCTCCGTTTGATTGTCCTAAAGCCGGGAGGTCCGCGTCAGGCCTCGCGGCGGATTTGATCCAGGCCTTTCAACACCCGGGTCATGCGGCCGGGCAGAGGTCGGTTCAGCAGCCTTTCCAACTCCTCGACCGCCCGGCAGACCGCCCTGATGTCCAGGCCGGTGGGCACGCCCTGGGCTTCGAACATGTTGATGGCGTCCTCGGTGGGCACGTTGCCGGCCGCGCCTTTCACGAAGGGGCAGCCGCCCAGTCCGCCGGCGCAGGCGTCGAAGATGACGGCGCCGGACTCGAAACCGGCCATCATGTTCATCAGGCCCAGACCCCGGGTGTCGTGGAGGTGCAGCGACAGGGTCACCTCGGGCCAGCGGCGCCTCGTTTCGGCGGCCAGTCGCCGGACGGCCCGGGGCGTGGCCATGCCCGTGGTGTCGGCCAGGTTTATTTCCCCGGCCCCGGCTTCGATCAGGTCGGCCGCGGTTTGGAGCACGGTCTCTTCGGGCACCCGGCCCTCGTACACGCAGCCGAAGGCGCACTGGACTCCGGCGCGCACGGACAGGCCCTGGCGGCGGGCCTGGGCGATCAGGCCGGTCATCGAGGCCAGGGCCTCGGCGGCGGGCCGGCGGGCGTTCTTGCGGCTGTGGGTGTCGCTGGCCGAAACCGACATGCTCACGTGCTTCACGCCCGTGGCCAGGGCCCTTTCGAGCCCTTTGTCGTTGAGGATCAGGGCGGACAGGGTCAGGTCCTCCCGGGGGCCGATGGCCCGGAGCAGTTCTTCGATCCCGGCCATCTGGGGCACGACCTTGGGGTGGACGAAGGACCCCACCTGTATCCGCTTGAAGCCGGCGCCTTGGAGCAGATGGAAAAGAGCGAGCTTCTCCTCGAGGCTGAAAAGGCGGCTCTCGGCCTGGAGTCCGTCGCGCAGGGTTTCATCCTCGATGATCACCGCCGGGGAGGTTGGTTCGGCCGTCATGGGCGTTGCTCCCGTCAGGCTCTGGCTCGGGGGAGAAAAAACCGTTGACATCTCCGCCGGCCGCTGGTATTCTTCTCAGCGAAAGCCTGTTCTGTTTAGTAGAATACAATAGGGAGCGGAAAAAAGCAACATAAAATGTTGCCTCTAGACCCCGACGCTAGGCGGGTCCGACCGGCCGGCATGGCCGGACCGGCCGCTTGAATCATTCCGGGGCCGCAACCGGGGAAAAACAAAGGCGCCTGATCCAGACGCCTGATTTATCAACCCAAAGGAGGCAGATATGTTATCGCACCGGTTTTTTCGCCTGACAGGTTTGGCGGGGTTGGTCCTGGTCGTGGTCGCGCTGGCCCTGTCCGGGCCGGTCCTGGCCGCGCCCAAGACCATCAAACTGGCCCATGTTGACCCCGAAGACGTCTTCATCTCGAAGAAAGGCGCCGCGGTCCGGGCTTTCAAGGACATCGTCGAGGCCGAGACCTCGGGCGCCCTCGAAATTCAACTCTTCCCGGCCGGCCAGCTCGGCGGCGAACGAGAACTGATCGAATCGGCCAAGACGGGCACCTTGCAGATGTGCATGGTCTCGGGCGCCATCGCCGGGTACTTCAAGCCGGCCATGGTCCTGGACATCCCCTACCTCTTCTCCTCGGGGGCGGTGGCCTGGAAAGTCCTGGACGGCCAATTCGGCCAGGAAATGGCCGCCGAACTCCTCAAGACCACCGGCCTGAGGGTCCTGGCCTACGGCGAGACCGGTTTCCGGAACTTCACCAATTCCAAGAAACAGGTCAAGTCGCCCGCCGACCTGGCCGGTATGAAAATCCGGGTCATGGAAACCCCCATCTACGTGAACATGGTCAAGGCCCTGGGCGCGGCCCCCACGCCTATCGCCTGGCCCGAGGTGTACACCGCGCTGCAGCAGGGCGTGGTGGACGGACAGGAGAATCCGGTCGCCGTGATCCTCCAGGCCAAGTTGAACGAGGTGCAGAAGCATCTGACCCTGGACGGACACAGCTACGGCGCGGATTTTCTGCTGATCAACGACAAGGTCTTTCAGGAGCTGACCCCGGACCAGCAGACGGTTTTCAAACAGGCGGCCATAATCGCCGGCAACTGCGGCCGGTCCATTCAACAGCTCAATTCGGCCATGGGCATCTCGAAACTGAAATCCATGGGCATGACCGTTTATTCGCCCACGCCGGCCGAAAAAAAGGCGTTCAAAGACAAGACCCAGGGCCCGGTCATTGACTGGATGAAGACCCAGATTGACCCCCAGTGGATCGACAAGGTGATGAAGGCCGCCGCCGCGGCCGAAGCCGCCCTGAAATAACCTTCACCGGCCGCGGGGGCCGGCCTCCCGCGGCTCGATAGGCGGTGAAAGGATATGGTCGCTGAACCATTGATCTCGCGCTGGCTGCGCCCCGGGCTGGTCGTGGTCGTCTCCACCCTGGGTGGGGCCATGTTCTTGTTGGTCCTGGCCCAGGTCGTCTTCCGCTACGTCCTGGCCCTACCCCTGGCCTGGTCCGAGGAACTGGCCCGGTACCTGATGGTCTGGGGGGTCTGTCTGGCCGCGGCCGAGGCCTACGCCCGGGGCAGCCACGTGGGCCTCACCGCCTTCCTGGACCTGCTGCCGCCCTCGGCCCGCAGATACTTGAAGCTCTTCGTCCATCTGGTAGTGATCGGCCTGATGGCCCTGATCGTCTATCACGGCTTTCGTTTCAGCCTGATGCTCGGCGATCAGGAATCTCCGGCCATGGGTCTGCCCATGACCTGGCCTTACCTGGCCGTGCCGGTCGGGGCCGGCCTTATCTTTCTCCAGGCCCTGGCCCTGTTCATCCAGGAACTAGGCCGGCCGCCGCTCGAAACAGGCGCCTGCCCGGCGACCGGTCCGGGCGGGCCGGGGAGGTAGGGCCGCCATGACGCTGCTGCTGGCCGTAACCTTCTTCGTCACCCTGGCCCTGGGCATCCCGGTGGCCTTCTGCCTGGCCCTGACCAGCCTGGCGGTCCTGCTGGCCCTGGGCGACGTGCCCTTGCACCTGATACCCCAGCGCATGTTCACCGGCATGGATTCCTTTCCCCTCATGGCCGTGCCGTTCTTCATCCTGGCCGGAGAACTGATGAACAGCGCCGGCATCACCCAACGCATCATCCGCTTCGCCACCGCCCTAGTGGGCGGCATCCGCGGCGGCCTGGCCCACGTCAACGTCGTGGCCAGCATGTTCTTCGCCGGCATATCCGGCTCGGCCGTGGCCGACGCGGCGGCCCTGGGTTCGATTCTCATTCCGGCCATGGAAGACGAGGGCTATGACAAGACCTTCGCCGCCGCCGTGGTCGCCGCCGCCGCGGTCATCGGCCCGATCATTCCGCCCAGCATCCCGGTGGTCATTTACGCCATGGTAGGTTCGGTCTCGGTCGGCGGACTGCTCCTGGCCGGCGTGGTGCCCGGGGTTTTGATCGGGTTGGGCCTGATGGCCGTGGCGTACGTCATATCCCGGCAACGCGATTACGGGGCCAAAAGGCCCTGGCCGCCGCTCAAGGAACTGGCGGCCAGCTTCTATCAAGCCCTCATACCCATGTTCATGCCCTTCATCATCATGGGCGGCATTCTCAGCGGCATGTTCACGGCCACGGAAGCGGCCGCCGTGGCCGTGGCCTACGCCTTCGCCGTGGGTATTTTCGTCCTGCGGACCCTGAAGGCGCGGGACCTGCCCCAGATTTTTTTCCGGTCCATGGTCATGACCTCGACCATCCTGATGGTCATGGCCTGCGCCAATATCTTCGCCTGGATTCTGGGCACGCAGCAGATACCCCAGAACGTGGCCCGGGTCATGACTTCCTGGTCCAGCGATCCCTACGTCCTGCTTTTGATTATCAACATCATTCTGCTGATAACCGGCTGCTTCCTGGAAGGGATCGCGGCCCTGGTGATCATGGTGCCCATCCTCCTGCCCGTGGCCATGAAGGCCGGCCTGGACCCCCTTCACTTCGGCATGGTGGTGGTCATGAACCTGATGATCGGGCTGATCACGCCGCCGCTGGGACTCTGTCTCTTCGTGGCCTGCTCGGTGGGCAACGTCAATCTGACCAAACTGATCCGCGCCGCCGTGCCTTTCATATTGGTGGAAGTAGCCGCCCTGGGCATAGTCACGTACTGGCCGGCCATAGTCCTGTTCATTCCCCGCCTGTTCGGCTTTCGTTGAAAGGAGGTGCCTGGTCTCGAAGGGCGCCGGTCAATCGGTCTGATAACCTAGCTGGACCGATAATTTATGCGCCGCCGCTTTCAACTCATCCGTCATCGCGCGGCGGCGCTTGGCCGAAAAACGCTGGATCGGGCCGGCCAGGGTCAAGACGGCGTGGACTTTGCCCGTATGGTCAAAGACCGGCGCGGCCAGGGCCGCGGCTTCGGCCAACCGTTCCCCCAGGCTCTCTCCGTAACCCTGGCGGCGGATAGTGGCAAAGGTCTTTTCCAACCGGTCCCGGTCGGTGATGGTGGCATCCGTTAATTTCTTCAGATCGATCCGGCTCAGAACCTGATCCACCATTTCCTTGGGGCTGTAGGCCAGGAGGACCTTGCCGCCGGCGCCGGCGTAAAGCTCCAAGGTCTGGCCTTCCAGAATGGAATAGCGGATGGCCGACGGACCTTCTTCCCGGGCCAGGCAGAGGCGTTTGAGCCCTTCGATCACGAAGAGGGAGGCCGATTCGCCCGTGTTCCGGGCCAGGTCGCGCAGGATCGGCCGGGCCAGCGAGGCCAGGGTGTTGGTCCGTTCGTAAATCTTGCCCAGAACCAGGAGCCGCGACCCCAGGCCGTAACCCGAGGCGCCGGGCAGGCGGGTCAGATACCGGTGGGCCACCAGGGTGCCGCAGAGCCTCAGAATCCGGCTTTTATACAAGCCGGTCATCTCGCTGAGTTCCTTTAAAGATAACTCCGGGCGCTCGACGGTGAAGCAGTTGAGTATCTCGATGGCCCGGGCCACCGTGTCCACCTGGCGGTCGGCTTCCTTGGGACCCTGGTCGCGATTGTTCTTGCGCAGTTTCATGGCTGGTGCACCGTTCACCTTTAATGTTGCGAGCTTCGGCTTCGCCGGCCCTTGGACGTCTGCCGGGGTCGTCCTGACCGCTCCCTCAGATTTTGATCAGTATCTTGATCCGATCGGGCGCGGCGAAGTCGTCCAAAACCCGGCCGATCTCTTCCAGCGGCGTCACGCCGGTGATCAAGGACGGCAGTTTGGCCGGGCCGGAACTCAAGTAGTCCAGCACCACCGGGAATTCGTCCGTATAAATCATCGAGCCCATGATGGTCAGTTCCTTGCGCACGATGGGGGTGGTGAAGACGGGATGTTCCTGGCCGGGCAGGCCCAACAGGACTATCCGGCCGCCGGGGGCGGCCAATTGGACGGCCCGGGCCAGGGCGTCGGGAGCGCCGCTGGTTTCGAAGATGAGGTCGAAACCGACGGCCCGGCGGGCCAATCGGTCGAAGTCGCTGAAAACCTCCTGGGCGCCCAGTTCCTCGGCCAGTTTGAGGTGCGAATCCATTAAATCAAAGGCGCTGAGGCCGGCCCTTTTGTCCGCGGCCAGCAAGAGGGTCATCAAACCGATGACGCCGGCGCCGTAGATCAGCACCTGGTCTTCCGGCCCCGGGGCCGCGAAATTAAGGGCGTGCCGGGCCACGGCCAGGGGTTCGGTCAGGGCCGCGATTTCATCCGGAATGCCTTCCGGGACGGGCCAGACGTACCCGGCCGGAACCTTGACGTATTCGGCGAAGACGCCGTCCGCGTCGAGGCCCAGCCGGATCTTGGACGAACAGATGTTGCGCCGGCCGGAGCGGCAGAGGCCGCAATTGCCGCAGGCCACGTTGGGGTTCAAGGTCACGCGCCGGCCTCGAGCCAGGCCGGTTACGCCCGGACCCAGGCTTTCGACGATCCCGACCGATTCATGGCCGGGGATCACGGGCAGGGGGACCGGCATCTTGCCCCGATAGACGGAGTAGTCCGAGCCGCACACGCCGGCCAGGTGGACCCGGATGAGCACTTCGCCCGGTCCGGGTTCGGGCCGGGGGACCTCCTTGATTTCGATGCGTCCGGGTTGGGTCAAAACGGCTGCTTTCATGGGCTTTTCTCCTTTTTTCCGCTCGCGCCGAAAAAACCGGTTGACAACCGCTGGAGAGGCATGTATTCTTTTCAGCAGAAAACTATTCTTACAGGTAGAATATACTTGATCGGCGGAAAAGGCAAGCGTTTTGTTGGCCCGGCCGGCGCGGACCTCGAAAAAATCGTCCCGGTTTCCGGCCGCCGGCCCGAACCAGGAGCCCCGAGGCCGGGGCCGATCCCGACCAGACCGTAAAAAACAGCCGGCCGCCCCCAGTGGGCCAGGGCCGGCCTTTATAGAAAAGGAGGGAACATGAAGAAGGTACTAGTTCTCGCGGCGGCTTTGGTGTTGATGACCTTTGCCCTGGTCCAGGCGGCCGGTTTCCCGGAGAAGGACCTGAACGGCTTCATCATGTGGGGCGCCGGCGGCGCCACGGACAACGTGGCCCGGGCCGTGACGCCGCTCGTGGAAAAGCATCTGGGCAAGCAGATCATCCTGGTGAACAAGACGGGCGGCACGGGCGCCATCGCCACCCAGTACGTCTCCACCCAGCCTTCCGACGGGTACACGCTCCTCTACGGCGCGGAAAACCCCCAACTCTATCGGGTGCTCAAGCTGTCCGAACTGGATTACAAGGACTTCTATCCGGTGAACATCCTGGCCCGAGGCGTGGCCGTGATCGTGACCAACAACAACTCGCCCTGGAAGACGATGAAGGACCTGGTGGATGACGCGGCCAAGCGTCCGGGCCAGATCAACATGGGCTCGACCGGCCCCGGCGGCCTGCCCCACGTCATCGGTTCGCTGCTCAAGACCGTCACCAAGTTCAACGTCAACGCGGTTCCCTTCGACGGCGAAGGTCCGGGCATGACCGCGCTCCAGGGCGGCCACGTGGACTTCATGCCCGTGGGTCTGACCGCCGGCCGGGAACACATCCGGGCCAACCGGGTGAAGGTGCTGGCCATCGTCTCCGAGGCGCCGATTCCAGGCCTGGAGAATTACCCCCTCGTCACCAAGGATATTCCCGACTTCAAAAAATACCTGCCCTGGGGTCCGTTCTACGGCATCTGGGTGAAGCGGGACGTGCCAGACGCGGCCAAGAAGAAGCTGGTCGAGGCCTTCAAGAAAGGCGCCGCGGAACAGAAGTTCGTGGACTTCATCAAAGACTTCGGCGCCGTCATGATGAACATGTCCGGAGATGAAGCGGACAAGTTCCTGAAGCGCTGGCAGTCCGTCACCGCCTGGGCCCTCCAGGACGCGGGCGCGGCCAAGGTTTCGCCGGCGGATTTGGGCATCCCCAAACCGTAATTCGGTAAGCACCTGGGTCTTCGGCGGGCTTGTCCCGCCGAAGACATTGAAAGTTCTGCTTACGGGCCGTTTCGGCCGATATGAAACGGGCTTCGGCCCGGCCGATAGACGAGGCTGTTCATGTCCGATGAACGCAAACTACGAATCGGGGAAGTCCCCTTCCTTTGGTTCCTGATGGCCTTGAGTCTGTTCGTCCTGTACCAGGCCTACCGGATATCCGGATTCACCAGCCTGAGCGGACCCGGCTCTTACCCCCTGTTCGTCGGGGCCATCATGACCTTGTCCGTGGCCCTCCTGCTTCTCCATTCGAGACGCCGGGAGCGCCAGGAAACCCTCGGCCTGGGGAAGGAAATAACCGCGGCCTGCCGGGACGTTTTCCGACCGCATCTCCTGCTCTACATCGGCGTGATCGTGGCCTACATGTTAGTGCTGGTGCCACTGACTTTTCTGCCCAGTTCATACTTTTTCTTGTTCCTGTCCACTCTCCTCCTGAAAGGCGCCGGCTGGAAAAAGGCCCTGATCGCCTCGGCCATTGCCCTGGCGGCCATTTACCTGGTCTTTCAGACCATATTCCGCGTCATGCTGCCCTGAGGGAGGAGTCGGATGCCTCAATCTCTTGAATACTTCTTCATGGCCTGGCTGAACCCGAGCCTGATGCTGCTGACCGCGGCCGGCACCTTTGCCGGCATATACGTGGGCGCCATTCCGGGTCTGTCCGTGACCATGGCCGTCTCCATACTCATTTCCTTCACTTTCTCCTGGGACGTCAACAACGCCCTGGCCTTGATGGTGGGGGTGTACTGCGGCGGGGTGTACGGCGGATCGCGCTCGGCCATTCTCCTGAACATCCCCGGCGCGCCGGCGGCCATCGCCACCACCTTCGACGGGTACCCCCTGGCCGAAATCGGAGAAGCCGGGCGGGCCATCGGCCTGTCCACCGTGGCCTCGGTCATAGGCGGCCTGCTGGGCACCGCGGTCCTGGCCGCGGCCGCGCCGATCATCTCCGAATTTTCCCTCAAGTTCGCGCCCAGGGATTACCTGCTGCTGGCCATCATGGGCATCCTGCTGGTGGGCAGCCTGTCCGGTGAATCGTTAGCCAAAGGCGTCTTTTGCGGCGCTTTGGGCGTGATCATCGGCCTGGTGGGCATGGACCCCATGACCGCCGAGGGACGCTTCACCTTCGGCACGGTCACCTTGCTGGGCGGCATCCACTACGTTGCGGCCATGATCGGCCTCTTCGGCGTTTCCGAGGCCCTGTACCAGATTCGCGATCTGGACGTTCAACCGGTGAAGCAGGACGTCTCCAAGATCATCCCTTCGCTGGCCCTGCTCAAAAAACATATCTCCCTGATATTACGCTGCACGGGCATCGGCGTCTTTATCGGCGCCCTGCCCGGCACCGGCGGCGACATCGCCTCGCTCATGGCCTACGATCACGCCAAGCGCACGGTGAAGAAGCCCACCCGGCCTTTCGGCCAAGGCGCGTACGAAGGGCTCATCGCCCCGGAAACGGCCAACAACGCGGCCATCGGCGGGGCTTATATCCCCATGCTGACCCTGGGCATACCCGGCGACGCGGTCACGGCGGTCATCATCGGCGCCTTGTTCATCCACGGCCTCAAACCAGGCCCCATGTTGATGATCGAAACTCCCCACCTGTTCTGGTTCAGCGTGGGCAACATGATCCTGGCCAACATCTTCCTGCTTATCTTCGGCCTGACCGGCATCAGAGTTTTCGCCAAGATGGTCGAACTGCCCAAGGGGCTGCTGATCCCCATCATAGTGCTGCTTTCGGTGGTGGGCACCTACGCCATCAACAACAGCGTCGTGGAAGTATACTGGATGCTGGGTTTTGGCATCTTCGGCTATATCCTCAAGAAGTACGGATTCCAGGTGGGGCCGATCATCCTGGGGGTCATCCTGGGACCCTTGATGGACGTCAGCTACCGCCGGGCCGTCATCACCGTCCGCAACAACTTCGACCTGTTCCTCTGGGACCTGGTTTCCCACCCGATCACCCTGGTCCTGATGTTGTCCGTGCTGCTGATGGTGCTTTCCCAGTCGCCGCTCTGGCCCCGGCTGATGGGCCTGTTCCAGAGACGGAAGACCGCCTGATTCGATACTTTCACTGAGGAGAAGCCATGAAAAAGATACTGGTCCTGCACGGCGTCAACCTGAACATGTTCGGCAAGCGCGACCCCTCCCAATACGGCACGGCCACCCTGGCCGAAATAGACGCCGCCTTGAAAAACCTGGCCGCCGAGTTGGACTGCGAAGTGGAATGCTTTCAGACCAACCACGAAGGCGCGATAGTGGAAAAAATCCACCAGGCCCACGAGGCCGGTGTGGACGCGGTGGTGATCAACGCCGGGGCCTGGACCCACTACAGCTTCGCTATAAGAGATGCCCTGGCCATTCTCAGGGCGCCCGTCGTCGAGGTCCACATGTCCCACGTGCACGCCCGCGAGGAGTTCCGGCACTATTCGGTCATCGCGCCCCTAGCCAAGGGCCAGATCACCGGCTTCGGGGTCAACAGCTACCTGCTGGGACTCCGGGCCGCGGTGGAATTGATTCAATAACAACCGCCGGCGGATCAGGTTGACCAGGACTCGTCCCTGACGTTTGTTTCGGGCTGCCGCGGTCTAATGTAATAAATACTCAATCCAGCGAGGAGGAGGATATGGAGATCAAAATCATCCGCACCTTCAAGGAGGCCAAGCAAATCTGGCTGGGCCTGGAGGAAGACGGCCTCAGGCGCAAGGTCTTCCGGGCCGTGGATCAGGAACAACTCGGGGCCAAGAACATCGTGGCCGGCCTGACCATTTTCGAACCGGGCGAAAGATGCGCCCCCCATTCCCATCCCGGTTCCGAGGAGATCAACCTGGCCGTGCGGGGCGGAGGGGTGGCCATTGACGTGACCCACGGCAAGGAAATGCGTTTCCAGGAAATGGACATGATGTTCATTCCCGACGGGGTCGAGCACGTCCACTACAACGACGGCGAGGAGCCGCTCATTTTACTGTGGGCCTATGCCCCTCCGGGGCAACTGCCCACAAGGTAGGCCGATCCGACCATGAGCTTGGCCGGACGGAGAGGTTTCGTCCGGCCTTGATTATTCCGGCCAAGGGGATTCATCGCCTGGTCGGGCCAAAACAGGAGAAAGCGAATGCTGACCGGCGGACAGATTGCAGTTAAATGTCTGGAAGCGGCGGGCGTGGAATACATCTTCGGCCTGTGCGGGCATACGGTCATAGGCCTGATGGACGCGCTGCCTGAATCGTCCCTCGAGTTCGTGTCTTTCCGGCACGAGCAGTTGGCCGCCCACGCGGCCGACGGGTATTTCCGGGCCTGTCACAAGCCCGGCGTGGTGATGTGCCATCTGGGACCCGGCCTCACCAACGCCGCCACGGGCGTGGCCAACGCGGCCCTGGATTCGTCGGCCATGGTGGTCATCTCCGGCGACATCCCCAGCCAGCACTTCGGCCGGGACGCCCACCAGGAATTCAAGATGCACGGGGACGCCACCCAGTTCGAAATGTACAAGCCTTTCGTCAAAAGGGCCTGGCGCGTCCATCGGGTGGAAGCCTTGCCCGACATCCTGGCCCGGGCTTTCGCCATCGCCACCACCGGCCGCCCCGGTCCGGTGCTGGTGGACGTGCCCATGGATTTCTTTTCCCGCCGGGCCGAAGTTCAGATTCCGGAAATGAGCAAAAGGAAAGCCGGCGGCAGGCGGATTCGGGGCGACGTCAAGGAAATCGAGCGGGCGGCCCGGATGCTGGCCCAGGCCCGGCGGCCGTTGATCTACGTGGGCGGCGGCGTGATCCTGTCCGAGGGCTGGGGACCGGTCGGACCCTTGGCCGAGACCCTGGGCGCGCCGGTGGCCTATTCCCTGATGGGCAAAGGCGTCTTGAGCGACGGCCACCCCCTGTGCGTGGGCATGTCCGGTTTCTGGGGCACGCCCACGGCCAACCGTTTGATCAGGGAGGCCGACGTGATCCTGGCCGTGGCCACCCGCTTCGCCGAAGCCTCGAGCTCCTCCTGGATTCCCAAGTACACTTTCGCCGTTCCGCCGGCCAAACTTATCCAGGTGGACCTCGACCCCCAGGAGATCGGCAAGAATTATCCGGTCGAGATCGGCCTTTTGGGCGACGCCGGGGCGGTGCTCGAGGACCTGCTGGCCGAGGTGCGCGAACTGAAGAAAGGTTATGACTGGAAGGAAGATGAACGGTTGAAGGGCATCATCGGGAAAATGGAGTCCTGGCGCCGGGAAATCAGCGTTCATAACACCTCGGAGGCGGTGCCCATCAGGCCGGAGCGCATTCTGGCCGAGGTGCGGGACCTGTTGCCGCCCGACGGCATCGTGGTCACCGACGTGGGTTGGAACAAGAACGGCCTGGCCCAGCAGTTCCCGGTCTACGAGCCCATGACCCATTTCCCGCCGTCCGGACTGGCCACCATGGGTTTCGGCCCGGCGGCCGTGCTGGGCGCCAAGCTGGGCCGGCCGGACCGCAAGGCCATCACCCTGATCGGCGACGGGGCCATGAGTTCGGTCCTGGGCGTCCTGGCCACGGCCAGGGAACGCAACATCGCCGCCGTCTGGCTGGTGATGAACAACAAGGCCTTCGGCACCATTTACGGCCTGCAAAACACGGCCTACGGCCGCAACATCGGCACGCGCTTCTACTGCCGGGACACCGACCAGGACTATAATCCCGATTTCGCCGCCGTGGCCCGGGCCTTTGATATCGAGGGCCTCCGGATCGAAAAACCGGGCGATTTGCGGCCGGCTTTGAAGAAGGCCCTCGATTCGGATAGACCGGTCCTCCTGGACGTAATCATGGACCGGGACGTGGCCGTGCCCACGGACGGGTACTGGGATATACTGGATATATATCAGTACTAGACCGGACCCCTGGCGGCCGGAGGTTAATACCGTATAGTGAGGCGCATTGGGCGGGATTGGCCCGCTCGATCCGGCCGGCGGCGGCGTCGGAGAGGAAAGGGAATAAGTCGGTCCATGGCCTGGGGAGGTTACTGTGGCCGGGTGCTGCGGGTGAACCTGACCCGGAGGACGCTCGATATCGAACCGCTGGAAGAAAAAGCGGCCGAGTTGTTTTCGGGCGGCGCGGGGCTGGGGGCGTACTATCTCTGGCAAGAGGTTGGCCCGGGCGTAACCGCCCTGTCTCCGGATAACAAGATGTTTTTATTCACCGGCCCTCTAACCGGCACCAAAGCGCCTGGCTCCGGAGGTTGTTGCGGCGTGGCGGTGAGCGCCTCCACGGAACTGGCCGGCTCGACCCAGGCCAACGGTTATCTGGGCGCCTTTCTGAAAACCCAGGGCCTGGACGGCGTGATCTTCGAAGGAGCGGCCGAAACGCCGGTCTATCTCCTGATCCGCGACGGCCGGCCGGAACTCAAGGATGCGACCCTTCTCTGGGGCCGGACCACTCAAGAAACCGAAGACGGCTTGAAACAGGAACATGGCCTGCCCGGCCTCAAGTCCAGCGTGTACGCCATCGGGCCGGCCGGAGAAAACCTGGTCCGGTTCGCCGTCCTGATCGGCGACGGCGGCCACGTATTCGGACACAACGGCCTGGGCGCGGTCCTGGGTTCGAAAAAGGTCAAGGCCCTGGTCGTGGCCCGGGGCGCCGGGCGGTTTCCCCTGGCCGACGAGGAAAAGCTGAACGAAGTCGCGGCCCGGATGCGGGCCAAGGCCGTGGACTACATGAACGGTGATTTCAAGAAATACGGCACGGCCGGCCTGGTTCTACCCGCGGTCAAACAGGGCATTCTGCCGGTCCGGAACCTGACCACCAATATCTTTCCCGAAGCGGAAAAGCTGGACGGCCGTTACTTGAGGTCCACGTTTCCCAACAAACCCAAGACCTGTTTTCAATGCCCCATCGCCCACAATCGGATCATGACCGTCACCGAGGGGCCATACCAAGGTCTTCAGGTCAAGGAACCGGAATATGAACTCCTGGCCGCCCTGGGTTCCAATCTAGGGATCATCGACCCGGGCGCGGTGATGTACTTGGGCGACCTGGTCAACCAGTTGGGGCTCAACGGCACGGAAACGGGCTGGACTGTTTCCTGGCTGATCAATGGTCAAGAAGCCGGAATTCTGAGCGAGGCTGACTTGGACGGTCTCAAGTTGGGTTGGGGCCGACCGGAGGGGGTCGAGCGTCTCATCCGCCTGATCGCGGACCGGGAGGGACTGGGCGATCTGCTGGCCGAGGGGGTCAGCCGGGCCGCGCAAAAGATGGGCGGCCCGGCCCGGGACCTGGCCGTGTACACGGAAAAAGGCGCCTCGCCGCGAGGACACGACCACCGGGCCAGATGGATGGAGCTTTTCGACACCTGCGTCAGCAACACCGGCACCATCGAGGCCACTTTCGGACCGCGCTACCCGGACAAGCTGGCCCCGCCGCTCGAGAACGCCTTCGATCACCTGGCCGTGGCGCGGACCAACGGCCGGATCAACGGCTGGCGGCAGTTCGAGGACACCCTGGGGCTCTGTCGTTTCTGCACCAACAACGCGCCCGAGGAAACCGTGGAAGCCTTTGCGGCGGCCACCGGTCAACCGGCCGACCTGAGGCTGGCCCAAACCATCGGCCGGCGGATCGTGAACCTGTTGCGGGTTTTCAACCTGGACCACGGCCTGGACGTCAGGCGGGAAAAACCTTCGGCCCGGTATGGCTCGACGCCGGCCGACGGCCCGGCCCAAGGCCGGGACATCATGAGCCGGTGGGAAGAAATGCGCCGGGCCTACTATGATGGAATGGGCTGGGACCAGGAAACCGGCCGGCCCAGGCCAGAGACCCTGGCAACCCTGGGCCTTCTGTCTCTTATAGAAAAAAAAGGAGGGTGAGCTTGCGCTCTTCCCTGGATTTGTTTTCACTCGAGGGCCAGGTGAGCCTGGTGACCGGTTCGGCCCGCGGTCTGGGCCAAGGCATGGCCCGGGCCCTGGCCCAGGCCGGCTCGGACCTGGCCCTGGTGGATATCCTGTCCGAAACCCTGTCCGAAACCGCCGCGGCCTTGGCCGAAGAGACCGGTCGCCGGGTTCTGGCCCTGCCGGCGGACCTGTCGAGAATCGAGGAGCCGGCGGAACTGGTGCGGCGGACCGTGGCCGGTCTGGGCCGCCTGGACGTCCTGGTCAATAACGCCGCCACCACCGTACGCAAGCCGTTTCTCGAGATCGCGCCCGATGAATTTGACCGGGTCGTGGCCGTAAACGCCCGGGCCGCCTATTTCCTCAGCCAGCACGCGGCCCGGAGGATGATCGCTCAAGGCCGGGGAGGCAAGATCATCAACATGGCCTCTCTGTCCTGCGAAATAGGTATAAGGAACCTCACCGCGTACGGCGTCTCCAAGGGCGGCGTCTATGCCCTGACCAAGGGTCTGGCCGTCGAGTTGGCCCCGCACCGCATCCGCGTCAACGCCATCGCCCCGGGCTTTTTCGCCACGGACCTGACCGCGCCGGTTTGGAGCGACGACCGTCGGCGGCCGAATATCGAGGCCCGCATACCCTTAGGCCGAATGGGCACGCCGGACGATATCGCCGGAACCATAGTCTATCTGGCCTCGGCCGCCTCGGATTACCTCACCGGACGGGTCATTTACCTGGACGGCGGCTGGATGGCTTCCTGAGGCCCCTGGGACGGAAGAGGAATACGCCTCGATGTTGGCATCCCCATGACCGCCGTCCCGGTTTCGGCCTCGGAGCCTTTCCGCCGCCGGCTCCACCTTATTCTGTTCCTGACGGCCATTTTCTTTTTCAACTTCCTGGCCCGCTTCATCTGGGGGCCGCTTCTGCCGGCCATCGAAAAGGACCTGGGCATTCTCCACGCCGCCTCGGGCTCGCTTTTCCTGATGATGAGTTTCGGATATGGTATCGGGTTGTTCATGTCCGGCGTGTTTTCTTCCAGGATCACCCACAAATGGACGGTGGTGCTCAGTAGTCTGGCCGTGTCCCTGGCCCTGGCCGCGGCCACCCTCGCGCCCTCCCTGCTGATGCTCCGGTTGATCCTGATAACCGTCGGCGCGTCCGCGGGTTTGTATCTGCCTTCGGCCATAGCCAGTCTGACCTGGCGCCTCGAACCGCGCCACTGGGGCAAGGCCTTCTCCTTTCATGAAGTCTCGCCTTCCTTGGGCTTCGTGGTCGGCCCGCTCCTGGTGGAAGCCTTGCTGGCCGATTGTTCCTGGCGGGGCGTTCTGTGGCCGGTGGCCGGCGCCATGCTGGTGATGGGGCTGGCTTATGCCGTTGGTCCGGGAACCGGGGAATACCGGGGTGAAGCCCCGAACTTGAAGAACGTCAGATTCGTTCTGACCCAAAAAACTTTCTGGATCATGCTCGGTCTGTACGTGCTTATGGTGGGCATGAACGTGGGCGTCTATTCCATGCTGCCGCTCTACCTGCAATCGGTGCGCGGATTCAGCCAGACCATGACCAACTCCGTGCTGGCCGCCAGCCGCGTGGCCGCCATGTTCACCCCGTTCCTGGCCGGGTGGGCCAATGACCGTTACGGCCCCGCGCCCGTTTTAGCCATTATCATTTCCACCTGCGGCCTGGCCACCGCTTTAATAGGTCTGGTTCCGGGTCATTGGGTCTGGGTCATGATCTTTCTGCAGTCAATCCTGTCCGTGGCCTTTTTCCCGCCCGGTTTCGCCATCCTGGCGGGTATCGTTCCGCCCAGCCAGCGCAACCTCATCGTGGCCCTGCTCATGCCCGTGGCCATGCTTCTGGGCAGCGGCGCCATGCCCACCCTGATCGGCGTATTCGGGGATTCCGGCCGCTTCGCTCATGGCTTTATCCTCTTCGGTCTCCTGACCACCTTCAGTACCCTGCTGCTCTGGTTCCTTAAAACCGCCCGGCCGGAATAACCCGCAAGCGGGAGAGATGACCGCGGCGCCGATTCGGTTAATGGCTCCGCCCATTGTCAGCCCGCCCGGCCACTTCTTATTTTAAAAAAAAGTGATGAAAATTCATTTTGGGGGCTTGCCAAGCCTTGGTTTCTCGGTTATAAAGTTACGTACGTAGAGTTAAATGCGGACCAGTTTATTCTAGAGGCAACCCTGAGGTGCGGACCTGAATCCAAGGCCGGCGCCCTAAACCCGTTATTAAAAAATTCCAAGCCTTATCCTCGAGTTATTATCACTGACCAATGAATCTTATCCCTATGTCTGAACGTGGACAAGACCGGACCCGGTCAAGGGTCCGGTCCGCGGTCGAGTGCTTCAGTTTTTATCCTGGAATCAGGCCGGCCATCCACCGGGATTATTAGCCCGGCTGGAGGCGGCGGCTAGTCGTGAGCCAGGATCGTTGCGGTCCCGGCCCAAGTCAATAAAACAGATCGCCCGGTTACTGTGGAAGCTTCCCGGGGCCGGCTTGGCAATTCGCGGGATCGGCTTTGAGAAAGAAGCTCGCTTGGCCTGTTTACGTCAAGGCGCTGCAGGGAGGGATAATTAAATGAGGAGAGATCATCTAGGGTATGCACTTGGTCTATTGGTCTTGACTTTGACCTTGGGGGCCTGCGGCCGGGAACAGCCGGTGGACGTCAAGGCCATCACCGCCCAGCCCAAGACCTACATGGGTTCGGAAACCTGCAAGATGTGTCACCTCGAACATTACGATTCCTGGAAGATGACCTTGCACAGCCGCATGCTTCAGGACGCCCAGAAGAACCGCGACGCCGTGGTGGTGGAATTGGACGAGAAGAAGATACGGGCGGACCTGGCCAAACTGAGCGCTAAACTGAAAGTGCCGGCGGACAAGGTGTACGTGCCCAAGATCGAAGAGATCAAGTACACCATCGGCAGCCAGTGGAAACAGCGCTACTTGGTGGAAAAGAACGGCGAACTCTTCATCAGCCCGATTCAGTACAACCTGGACACCGGCCGCTGGGTCAATTACCACGAAGACACCTGGGACAAGAACTCCTGGTTGCTGGGCTGCGGCGGTTGCCACGCCACCGGCGTGGACCTGGCCAAGAAAAATTTTTCCGAGCCCGCGGTGGCTTGCGAAGCCTGCCACGGCCCGGGTTCCCATCATGTCGCCTTGCCCAAGACCGCCGTTTTCGACAAGAGAATGACCATCGTCAATCCCTCCAAACTGACGCCCGGCATCGCCGTCCAGATTTGCGGATCGTGTCACAACCGGGGCAAGGCCACCAAGCATGACCAGGCGGAATGGCCGGTGGGTTACCTGCCCGGCAAGGCCCTGTCGGCTTATTACGTTTCGATCTCCTACGCCGGCGGAGCCAAGGGCAACATGTATCCCATCGAATTGTCCAAGGGGCATCACCAACAATACATTGATTGGGTGCAGTCCAAACACCAGGACGAAGGGGTGACCTGTGCCTCCTGCCATTATGTCCACCAGTTGGGAGTGCCGGCCAACCGCGCCCAAACCAAAGGGTCCGGCTCCCAGCAGTGTCTGAGCTGCCATACCTTGATCAACAACAACCTGGCCCATTCCATCCATTCCTTTTCCAACTGCATTGGCTGCCACATGCCGAGGATAGTGTCCAGCGCCGAATCCGGAGACTTGCATAGCCACGCTTTTATCGTTCTGCTGCCCAAGGAGACCTTGAAGAACAAGGACGTGCCCAACTCCTGCCAGACCTGCCACCGGCACAAGACCGAAGACCTGGCCGAACTGCAGAAACGTTTCGATGCCCTGTCCCAACTGCCCAAACCGCAAGGACCTGTCCATGCCGCCAAACCTTAGCCTGAAACCGATGAACGGGGAGGCCGATAAAAAGGGGCGGCGATCGAGGCTGTTCTGGATGGCCTTCGGGCTGCTGGGTGTTGGCCTGGCCGTGGGCCCGCCCCTGGCCTGGGCTCTGGAGGTTACCTCGGACATCTACCGCTACCGCGGCTACGAAATGAGCACTGGCCAGTATGAAGATTATGAGGTTCGTCCGGAGCGGGCCCGGCAGTATATCCAAGTCCCGGAACTGCGCCGGGGCATACTGGCCTTTGGGCCCGGGGCGGCCCAGGTCCGGGTCCGCACCCGCCTGTCCGATTCACATCTGAACGTCAAGTACTATGAACTTAAAACCTGCGTGGCCTGTCATGTCAAGGAAGCGAGGAGCAATTCCCACGTGGTTCGGGCCAACCTGACCTGCCGGCAATGCCACGGCGGCGAACCCATGGCCAGCCTCCAGCATTACTATTCCCTTATGAACCCCATCCGGCGGCACGCCTATGTCTGCGCCAAGTGCCACGAAGGCGCCGGCGCTTCGTTCGCCAGCTACGTGGTCCATGAACCCGTTCCGGGCGCCGGTTCCACCCTGACGACCTTCCCGGCTTTGTTCTATGTTTTCTGGTTCATGATCGTCCTGGCCGTGGGCACCTTCCTGGTCTTCCTGCCGCACACCCTCCTATGGGCCGTCAGGGAACTCCTGGCCCGGAAAGGGGTCACGGCATGAGTGCATCGAAGCTCAGGCGTTTTTCCTTGGCCCAACGCTTGTTTCACTTGGGGTTGCTGTTGTGTTTCGTCTGTCAGGCCGCCACCGGCCTGGCCCGCATGTACGTGGAAACGGCCTGGGGCCGGGGCTTGACCGCTTTCTTCGGCGGGCATGACCAAGCCCTGAACATCCATAAGACCGTGGGGATCGTACTTATCATCATCTTCGTCGTTCACGCGGTGTATATCCTGGTCAGGTTCAAATGGTCCGAATTCCCGGCCGTGATCTTCAGTCCGGATTCGATTCTTCCCCGTCCGGCCGATCTGGGTCAATTCGTCAGACACACACTCTGGCTCTTGGGTCTGGGCCGGCCGCCCCGGATTGACCGGTGGACCTATTGGGAGAAATTCGACTACTGGGCCGTGTTCTGGGGCATGGTCATTATCGGCGGGAGCGGTCTGATCCTTTACGACCCGGTGATCACCAGCCGGTTAATGCCCGGCTGGATCATCAACCCGGCCTTTTGGGTCCACCGCATCGAAGCCATTCTGGCCATGGGGCACGTCTTCATCATTCACTTCTTCGTCGCCCACGGCCGGCGCCATAATTTTCCAATGGATACGGCCATGTTCGAAGGCAGCGTCAGCCTGGACCTGGCCCGCTATGAACGTCCGGCCTGGATGGAGCGTTTGGAACAATCCGGAGAGTTGACCCGGATTCTGGTCAATGGCGCCTCGATGCCGCTGCGGGTGCTCTATTATGGCTTTGGGCTGACCGTGATGGCCTTCTGCCTGTTTTTGCTTGTCGGCGCCATGATAAACGCCGGTGGGGTCAGTTGGTAAGAAAAGCAGTCCTCTCCTGATCAGGCGCAAGCAGGTAAAACGAGCCGGGGCGTCCCGTGTCTCGCGGGACGCCCCTGTCGGGAGGAAAGGAGGGAGGATTGTTGTGGGTTTCAGTTGCTCTGTCTGCGCCTCAAAGCCGCCAAGCCTAGCAGGCCGGAACCCAGGAGCCAGATGGCACCGGGTATAGGCACCTGCGGGCCGTCTCCCACCCAGGCACTCAGTCCGCCGGAGATGCCCTGAATATGAGCGGCGGTGTGCCATATACCGTTGCCGCCGCCGGGAGCGCTGGGGAAGTTGAAGAAGGAGGCATAAAGCTGGATGTCCGAGGATATCAGATACTGATAAGACTCCGTGCCTTCAAACCGGCTGTCTTCGCTGGTCGGAAACGTAAACTTGAAGTCAAAATATCCGTCTCCATCCGCTTTGAGGTTGGTATCCTTATCAGGCGATGGGTTCGGATTGCTGTAAATGGTGGCCGGGTCGGTCCCGCCGCCGAGGTATTGAAACGACAATGAGCCCTGAAAAGAAGGGTCAACGTTGAAATACCAGTTGCTGACAAAGTCAGAGGCCGAAAGATTGGCGCTCAAGGTAAGCTGAACCTTGCCGTCCGGCTGATCTTCGAACAGCGCGGTCAGCCAGGGCGCCGGGCCATCCGGGTCGGGATTGTCAGGAAAGGGAGTGTTGATGTAAAAAGTCAAGGTCGAGGCCTGGACCGGCCCGGTCAGGATCAAGGGCAGGACTAAAAGCCAACCTAACAGTACGGCGATCTTTTTCATTTTATTGCCCTCCGCGCTAAGTGGGGCGGTCCTTACGCCCTTCCTGCTGCAATATGTTTTGCTTCCACGAACCTCGACGGCCTGATTGAAATCAGGCTGTCGTCATATTTTGAGGATCAGGTTAAACAAAAAATAAAGGGATGTAAATAGGTAGACAGTATGGTTTATAGACCTTATTTATTAATACTATTTTCGTAGGTCAGGCAGGAACCATTGCCGCCTCGAGAAGCAATCCGCCGGGATTTACAGGTAATATGGCCTTCGTCTCCAACCAAGCGCCGTTCGAAGGCTTGACAGGCGGACAGGGCCTTTGTTAAAAGAAGGCCGCGATCAGTTAAATATGTCCAGGCTGAGTCTGGAGGGCTTTATCGGCCCTCCTGATAATTTCCCGCGTTCGACTATTGCCTCGGAGTAATGGTTTTATCGAACGACCCTGGCCGGGGAGGAAATGTATTTGCCTGAAAACAATCAACGTATTCTGATGGGCAACGAAGCCCTGGCCAGGGGGTTGCTGGAAAACGGCTGCTCCATGGCCGCTTCCTATCCCGGCACACCGGCCTCGGAGATCATGACCGCCCTGCAAGCCCTGGCCCGGGAGGAAGATTATTCCATCCACGCGGAGTGGTCCATCAACGAAAAGGTGGCTTACGAAACGGCTCTGGCCCACGCCTACTGCGGCGGCCGGGCCGCGGTGAGCATGAAGCAGGTCGGGCTGAACGTGGCCGCCGACCCGTTTCTCAGTTCGGCCTATATCGGGGTCAAGGGCGGCTTCCTGGTCATCTCGGCCGACGATCCCGGACCGCACAGTTCCCAGACCGAGCAAGACAGCCGGCTGATGGCTATGCTGGCCAAGGCGCCCGTCCTGGACCCGTCTTCGCCGCGCGAGGCCAAGGACCTGATCGGCCCGGCTTTTGCCTTGTCCGAAGAGTTCGAGGTGCCGGTCATGATCCGGCCCACCACCCGGGTTTGCCACGCCCGCCAGAACATGGACTGCCGGCCGCTCCAGGCGCGCCTGTTTGAAGCCAGGTTCGACCGCGATCCCGGCCGTTGGGCCGCCACGCCCCGCTTCAGGTTGATCCTGCACCAGCAGTTGAACGAAAAGCTGGCCCGCATGGCCCGGTCAGACCTGGCTGAACCCAGGCCGATAAACCAGGCTCAGGGCAAAAGCGCGGCCGTGGTGGCCTCGGGCGTGGTCCTGGCCCACGCCGCCGAAGCGCTGGCCGAAGACCCGGAACTCGAGGCCGGGCTGGCCCTGTTCCAAGTCCTTATGCCTTACCCTTTGAACATCGAGGCCCTGGCCAGGACCCTGGCGCCTTACGAACGGGTGCTGATACTGGAAGAAACCGCGCCGGTCATGGAAATGCAGATGGCCGGTCTGGTGGGCCGGGACCTGACCGGACGGAGGACCGGTTTCTGGCCGGAAGCGGGTGAAATGACCCCGGACGTGGTTTACGCTGGGCTGCGCCGCTTCGCCGGCCTGGCCCCGCCGGCCGGACCGCCTCGAGCCGCTCCTGGACGCCGGCCCACTCTCTGCGCCGGCTGCGGCCATCGAGCTTCCTTTTACGCCCTCAAGGAGGTCATGCCGGACGGCCTCTACCCCAGCGACATCGGCTGTTACACCCTGGGGATGAACATGGGCGCGGTGGACACCTGCCTGTGCATGGGCGCGTCTATCGGCCTAGCCGCGGGTCTGGCCCACACCTTTCAAGCCCAGGGCCGGAAACAAAACATAGGCGCCACCATCGGCGACTCGACCTTTTTCCACGCCGGACTGCCGCCCTTGATCAACGCCGTCACCCACGGCGCTTCCTTCGTTCTGCTGGTCCTGGACAACGGCACCACGGCCATGACCGGACATCAACCCACGCCGGCCTTGCCCGGATTCGATTCCCGTCAACGCGGACGGCCCCTGGCTCTCGAGGAAGCCATCCGAGGCTGCGGAGTCGAGTTCCTCGGGGTCGGCGACCCGTGGGATTATGAGGCCTTCAAAAGCCTGCTTCAGGAAGCCGCCGCCTACGCCGGCCAGGGACGGGGACCGGCGGTGGTCATCAGCCGCCGGCCTTGCCTCATGGACCGCCGCCAAGTTTCCACCGAAAATAAGCGCCGGTTTCGGATCACCGAAGACTGCACCGGCTGCGGTATCTGCCAGGACGACTTCGGTTGTCCGGCCTGGGTCCAGGAAAAGGACGGACGGGTGATTATTCAAGAGCATTTATGCGCCGGCTGCGGGGTCTGCCTCCATGTCTGTCCGGCGGGGGCGGTCGAGGAGTTTTGAATGAACCAGAAGATGGCCATAAGCGGATTGGGCGGTCAGGGCGTGCTCTTGGTCACCAGGCTGCTGGCTGAAGCGGCCTTGAACCTGGGCCTGGAGGTCCTGTCCTCCGAGAACCACGGCATGGCCGTGCGGGGCGGGGCCGTGGTTTCCCACCTCAAGGTGGGGCCTTACTCGAGCCCCCTGATCCGGGCCGGACAGGCTGACCTGGTTCTGTTCCTGGCCGAGGAAAACCTCGAAGTCCACCCCCAACTCATCGGACCGAAAACCAAGGTGGTGGTCAATACCCCGAACCGGGGCGATTATGAAAACCTGGACGCCGGGAGGGTGGCTGAACTCGAGGTCGGCCGGCGGCAGGCCGAGAACCTGGTGCTGCTGGGCTTCGCCCTGGGCCGCGGCCATCTGTTCGCCTCGCCCGAAGCCGTACGCGCCGCTTTGCGGGGATTGAGCCGGAACGAGAAGTCCCTTCAGGAAAACGAAAAGGCCCTGGCCGCGGGGTTTTCCCGAGCCGGCGGTTGAAGCTTTACAAACCCGAGACGCGGAGCTATAATGACCTTTAAAAATCCGCCGGCTCCATGGTCCGGCGGTCTTTTTTTGGAGGAACAGGATATGAAGACGGTGCCCATTACCCGGGCTGGCTATGAGCACTTGAAAAGGGAACTGGAGCGCCTGATCGAGGTCGAGAGGCCGGCCAACGTCAAGGCCATCGAGGAGGCGCGATCCCACGGCGATCTGTCGGAAAACGCCGAGTTTCACGCGGCCAAGGAAAGACAGGGCTTTATCGAGGGACGGATCAACGAACTCCAGAGTCAGTTGGGGCAGTGCGAAATAATAACCCCCGGTGGACCCTACTCCAAGGCTCAGTTCGGGGCCACGGTGACGGTCGAGAATCAGAACACCGGAGAGACCAAGACTTATCTGCTGGTCGGCCCCTATGAATCCGCACCGGAAAAAGGACGTCTTTCCGTGGCCGCTCCTTTGGGCCAGGCCCTGATCGGCAAGGAAGAAGGCGACGAAGTCAGGGTCAGAACGCCCAAAGGCATCCAGGAACTGGTCATCACCGGCATCAGTTGACGCCGGTTTTATCAGCCTGGGAATGGTATTGTTATCCTCGGGTCGTCTTCCGATCCGGATCGAGGCCGCTGAAGGGGCCGGGGCTGTCCCTCGCCGGGACCCGGCCATACCCGCGCCGGCTGGAACGCTTTCGCTCCGTCAACTTGATAAAAGACCCGCTCGCCGAAGTTTCTAAACAAAATCGCTTCTTATTCCGATAAGTAAGGGTGACGGAAAGGTAAGATGCCGGTCATCAGGCCCCGCTACGATGGGGTAAGCGCGTCGCCGGCCGACAATTCCAGGTCTCGAAAGGCAAGGGCGCACGGCCACGCGCTCCGACCTGGCTTTTTACGAAACTATCCACCGGCGTCAATCCAGGACGGAGGGAGGGGACATAGCCATGAGATGGAAAGCCTGGGCGGTTCAGGCATTCATCTTGGGTTTGTTTCTCACGGTCCTGGCGTCCGTGCCGCCCTGGTCTGCCCCGGCGTATGAATTCCATCCTCAAGGTTGGGATATTCCTCAATTATACGGCGCCGAGAAATACGCCGACGAGATGATCGATTTCGATAAAAGCGTGCCGGGAGCGGAAACGAGGCTGGAGAAATTTTATACCGGCGACGGCGGCCGGGTCTTCCGTTACAGCCACCTGGGCAACGTCTTCAGCTTGGTGGTGGGCCGCTCCAGGACCGGACCACTGGACTATGAACTCGTGGATGCCGACGGCAGCGGCGCCTTCGAAATAAGGCAGTCGCCGGCCGATGAATATCCCCTGCCGGTCTGGACCTTCAAGCCCAGAATGTCGCCCGGTGTTTTTGGCGGCAAGGGTCTGGGTGAATCCGGTCCGGCCGCGGCCGGCTGGAGCTTGGGGCGGGAGGAAATCCTGGCCGCCTTGAGCGCCGCCGGTCCTGGGGCGAAAACGATCACCGGTTCGCCCGCGCTCGGCAAAATCGTGCTGCGAATCAACTTTGAATTCAATTCCGACGTCCTGACCAGTGAAGCCCGGTCCACCCTGAATGAAGTGGGCGCGGCCATGACCTCGCCCCAGCTCACCGGCTCGCGTTTTCTGATCGAGGGACACACCGACAGCGTAGGTTCGACCGAATATAACCAAGACCTGTCGGAAAGGCGGGCCAGGGCCGTGCTGCGGCATCTCCACACCCATTTCGGTCTGGCTTCGGATCGGCTGGAGGCCAGAGGCAAGGGCAAATCCGAACCTTTGGACAAGAACAATCCGGCCGATGGCGTAAACCGGCGGGTCGAGATTACCAATCTGGGTTCGAGGAAGTCCTAGGCCGGCCGACCTCGAGACGCCGGCCGCGGCCGCTTTTTTCGCCAGCGTCAAAATCAGCCTTTGTTACCCTCGCCCTTGCCTGATTTGTTTCCCTGAATTAAGATCGATTTGAAAGGAGAAACGGGTGGACGAGGGGTTGATTTCCGAAATCGAGCCCTTGAGGCGGCAGATCGCGGCCAACTGCCACCGCTCCGACGCCAGATTCGCCGGCTCGTTTTCCCTGTGCAGCCTGCTGCTGCGGATGCGGGACTATTTTAAATGGGACCGCGATCTGCCGCCTTGGGCCGAGGTTGATTCGCCTGAAGTCCTGGCCTGGATCGAGGAGCGGGAAAGGGTCTGGGATGAAGCGGCGGACGAGGAGATCGCGCAGTTGCGGTGGCGAGGCGGCGAAATAGACGCCTTTGACTCCGAAACCATCAACCAGGATATCGAACCATGGGGCTTGAGCTATGGTTCGGGTTACGCCGCCTTTCTGAAACCAAGTTTCTTCCTGGCCGAAGTGATCAATCACCGGCAACAGGGCGGCTTCAAGGTCATATACCTGGGCCATGAACTGGTCCGCGACCTTTTCACCACTCCAGCTCAAAACCTGGGCGGAAGAATCGTGGCCCGGCGCCGGCCTCTGGCCGCCTATCTCTGGGACCTGATTTTGCACGCCGGCGGACCCCGCCGCCAGGCCGTGGACCTGGCTCTTTACGAATACGGCCTGGAAAGAGAGCGGATGGTCGGACCGTCTTTTAACTGGACACCCAGGTTCGAAAAACTTCTGGACTCCGAAGTCGAAGCCTTTGTCTGGCACGAAATAGGCGAAGCCGGCGATCAGGCTTTTCCCCGGGACGTATGGCGGGCCTTGATCGGCGCCTTTCCGCATAGTCGGCTCGAACTGATGGCCAGGACCTTGAAGGATTTCCTGGCCGATACCAGCGAAATCGGACGCCTGAAATTCATCATTGATTCCCGGCGCCGGGCCTCTCTGGCCATCTACCTGGCCGACCTGAGCAGCCTGACGGCCAGGCTCTTCCCGGAGATCGTGAAGGCTTATAATTTGTTAATAAGGGAAGGCGACTGGTCCGTGATCGAGGCGGCCAGATGTGAGGGCAGGCGGAAAGCCCAGGAAATGGCCCGGGAAATGGTTTCCTTGGCCTCTTCGGTCCAGGAACGGCCGGACTGGGTGGTGCGGCGGGTGGAAGAAAGGTTCTATCAGCCCCTGGGCCTCTGAATCAGACCGAGGTCTCGGAAGAGGCAATATTCGCCTTCAGCTTCCGGCCCAGACCTTCGCCACCCAGTCCCTGGCTTCGACCAATTGGGAGGGTTTGAGTTCCAAGGTGGCCGTCCCCCGATAGCCTCTTTTTTTCAACTCGGTGAAAATGGCCTGGAAGGGCACCGCTCCCTGGCCGGGCGGCAGATGCAGGTCGTCTCGAGGGGAATCGCCGCCCTGGTTGTCATGCAGATGGATATGCCTGATCCGGTCGAAGAAGTGCTCGATGATGTCCAGCGAGGCATTTTCTTTCCGCAGCAATTGGGCGTGCCCCAGGTCCAGGGTCAAGCCCAGGTCGGGAATACTTGACATAACCGGTTCCAGGGCGGCCCAGGATTCGCTCAAGTTTTCCAGGTTGACCGGCACGCCCCAGCGTCGGCCCCAGGAGGCCGCTTCAGACAAGAGCTTTATTTTTCTATCAATAACCTCTGGTTTGAGCCAGCGAGGTTCGAGCCAAAAGTGAATGGTCAGCCCCAGACAGCCCAGTCCGGCCGCGGCTTGAACGGCCCGTTCGACCCGGGGTAAATATTCTTTTTCGAGGTGTTCGAGGTCCCGCGGATCGCCCTCTTCCGGTCCATGGGCCAGATAGGACAGGCCGTGATGCAAAGCCAGTTCCCGGTAACGGTCTTCTTCGGCCTGGCCGGCGGGGCAGGGCAGCGTGATTTCCATGGTCTTGAAACCCAGGATCAGGCACTGACCGGCTTCTTCCAGGCCGCGGACTCTGGCGGCCAAGGCGAGGATCATTGAACTCTTATACGCTCAAAACCTGGCGGCGACAAGGTCCACGCAAATAAACAGCGGCCCAAGGGGCCTGGCTTTCAACAAGAAGATAACGCGGCCCAGCATAAACTATCCCAGGTGACAGTATTTTCGCTGATTTCCCTGGTCATTGGTTTTATCCGTTGGGCGGAAACCAGCGACGATTGGTCCGCTCCGCCCTTCAGAATCGAGAACCAGGCTGTCCGATAAATGGATGGCCGACGATTCATAAAGCGGCCGGGGTGAAGGAGCCGTCAACTCCTTCGCCCCAGCCAGGTCGTTTAACGGTTAATTCTTCGGGTCTTGTGGTTTTTCAGGTTCCGCTTCCGCCGTCTGGGTCTTCTTCTCCGGGGAAGCGAAGCACCCGCACCCGCACCCACTCTGTTCCTGGTTGAACCTAGTCAACTCTTTCTCTTCGGACATGTTTTTCACCTCCTTTCCTACGAGCGGCTCAAAGCCTTGATGCTTTTTCGGACGATATCCGGTCTGAGCCGTTCATATGTCTTGAAATGGGGCCAGGCCTCCGGCCTGGGGTACAAGCTGTATAACTACCTGATTGCGGCCGTAATCTTGACTTCCGCCGACCCGCCTGGTTTGTTCGGTCGCCTCTCGGTCCATCTTTCAGGGGCCACATCTGGGCATTTAGGCGTCGGAATATTTTTAAGAAATTAAGCAATTACTAACATAATTGCCAAAAAAATCGGCTACCTCTCCTGCTCCAACTCCGCGATCCGGGTTCTAACCTCATTAATCTCTTTCTCCAATTCCCGCTCCCAGCGCCGGAGAAGATCAAGCTTGTCCTCGGCTTGATCCAACTCCGCCTGGCGGAGCTGCCCTGGACCCTTGCATCCGCAGGTGCATACCTGGGAGATAAGCTCCTGGCACTGCTCCAAGGCCTCCGGGTTTATCTCATACGGTATCCAGTAGCCTTTGCGTTCACTGCGCACCAGCCCGGCATGCCTGAGAATCTTAAGATGCTGCGAGACGGCCGAGGGAGTTACCCCCAGGGCTTCGGAAAGTTCATTCACGCCCAGGGGTCCTTTCTGCTTCAGTAACTCGATGATCTTAATGCGGGTCTCGACTCCGAGAATCTTGAACATTTCCGCTTGGCCGAAACCCATCCAGGCCCTCCCTGGTTTGATTAAGCAATTGCTAAAACAATAAATAGTCGGGGGCCCCATGTCAAGCGATTTCTTCAGACCTTTTTATTTCTATGCCTAAGGCCGCCGGATGTTATATGCTGAAGCCAGGAGTTGGTAACAATCCGATGAACAAATCGCCTTTGTGGATAACCTGTTGATAATTTGAGGCCGGCTCCAGGCTTGATCCGGCGGCTCAAGCTGGGGCGGCGACAAGAATTGATGGGGGTCAATATATTTTTATAATAAAATATATATGTTATCAATATAGTGACCAGCCGGCGCCACTTCAAGCTCCACTAATAAGTACCGGCCTCTTAATATTCACAATTAGTTACCTGGTTGTGAAAACCATTCAGGGAAATCCTTAAGAAATTCATCAAAATCCCCTAGGGCGGTCAACGCCCGCCGAATTGAAGCCGGTGTTGGCCGCATAAGGAAGTGCGGCAATGAAAATTGAAATAAGACAGTGCCTGGCCGGGGCCGAACAGGCCGAAGGCGTGGTGGTGATTGTGGATGTTTTCCGCTCCGGAAATACCTCGGCAGTACTGCTGGACCGCGGCGCTCCTTTCATCAGACCAGTGGCCGAACTGGAGGAAGCCAGAGCATTGAAAAACCTTCACCCGGACTGGCTGCTGGTTGGGGAAAGAGACGGGATAAAACCGGACGATTTTGATATCAATAACTCTCCCACCGAGGCTTTCGCCCTGGAAACGGGCGGACGACCCGTGATTTTGTCCACTTCGGCCGGCACTTACGGCCTGGCCGCCGCCGCGCCTCGAGCCGAATTGCTTTTAATGGCCACGCTGATCAATGCCCGGGCCGCGGCGGATATTATCCGAACGTTGCAACCTGACTTGGTAACCCTGGTGGCCATCGGATCGAATGCCCGCCAGCCGGCCTCGGAGGACGACCTGGCGGCCGCCTTTCTGGCGGATTTGATCCTGGACCGCCGGCCCGATTATAACGCCGTGGCCAGGGGCATGCTGAAAGGTTCGGGCGCCGATCGTCTGCGACAACTGGGCCAGTGGCGCGACCTGGCTTGGTGCCTGCGCCTGGACAGGCTGAATCTCGTGCCCGAGGCGCGGTTGGCCGGCGGCGACTTGGTTTTGCGGCCGTATGTTCCGGCCGGCGGGGTGGAGTGAGCGGTTGATTCCATACACTCAGTCTGAACGAAAAACCCTGATCCGCAAGTTCGTCCAGCACCACAAAGCCTTTATACTGAACAATATCTGGCGGACCATGGAGATGCTCCGCTACGCCACTCCCGGCTTCCGGACCGTTTTCCAGAACGTGCCCTATCTCCTCCAGGTCAATCGGCCCGAGACCAAGGGGTACCTCCAAAACGACCGGCCGGCCCTGGGCCTTTATGGCTTCGAGCGGTCAGGCTTCGCCCGCATCTTTCGTGAGACCTATCCAGATAGAAGCATTAGAGAAATCTTGGTGCGCCGGCCGGCCATCCAAGCCTTGCTGCTTATAGGCAGCACCGGCTCGATAGGCCATACCCAGTCCTCTGACCTGGATTACTGGGTCTGCGTGGATCAGTCGACCCTCTCGAGGGCCGACCTGGATTTCCTGAAAAACAAACTGGCTCTGGTGGCCGAGTGGGCCAAGCACGAACACGGCGTGGACGTTCATTTCTTCCTTATGACCCTGGACGAAATCAGAAACAACGTGCTGGGCGGCCTGGATGAAGACAGTTCGGGCGACGTGATGCCCCTGCTGTTGAAGGAGGAATTCTACCGCACCTTGTTGCACGTGGCCGGAAGAATGCCGTTGTGGTGGATAGTCCCCCTAGGTACGGAAAAGGGCGACTATGACCGGTTGACCGAAGCCGTGGAGCAGTTTGAAACCGCGGGTTTCCATGCTCCCGATTTCGTGGATTTAGGCTTCCCGGAACGGCCTGGACCCAAGGAGTATCTGGGCGCGGCCATGTGGCAGGCCCATAAAGCCCTGAAAGACCCTTTCAAGGCGGTCCTGAAGATGATGATCATCCTGGAGCAGGTGGAAAGTCGTTTCCAGACCCCGCTGCTTTGTGACCAGGTCAAGGAAGCGGTGATTAACGCCACGCCGGACCAACTCCCTGTAGACCCGTATCTATCAACCATACGCCGGGTGCTGGCTTTCGCCCGGGACGATTTGGAATTGATCAGGATTTCGGCTTGGTACAAGATGCATCACCCCTTCGATCCGATCAGGCCGGCGCCGGACGGACCAAAGGCCAGAATCATGTCGGAACTGAGCCGGGAATGGGGTTGGAAGCCTGATAAAGTCGAGGACCTTTTCAATTACTCCAGATGGCCCGACCGCCGCAAACTGGCTTTGGGTGAAAAGATCAAGGCCCTGCTTCTGGAGCTTTATTCCCGCATAGCCGCCAAATTGAGGGCCGATTTTAGGGATCAGGTCATGATCCAGGACAAAAGCCTGGCCATTCTTAACGCCGAGATCATGGCCCGCTTCGCCGATCATGCGATCAAGGTGGAAGACCTGCCTTCGGAATTTCATCGCCTAGGCCTGCCAGGCGATTTCAATCTGGCCCAGGCTTATGGCTCCTGGCGGCTCTATTCTTCACTCCGGAGTGAAAGCGACTATGTTTATTCCGCGGACCGGATCAGCCGGGTGGCGGCCTGGCTTATCCATAACCGTCTGTGGAGCCCCAACCTAAGAATCCGGTTGCGTCCGGGCCCGAGCGCCGTGAAGATGGGCGTCCTGTTGGCCCTTCTGGATTTGCTCAGCCAGACCTTTCCACCGCGGGACTTTTCCTTTGAAAGGGCCGGCAGCCTCCTGGCCCGGCCGATGGGTCCCAAGGTCCTGGTTTTAAATATGGAGGAAGCTCCCGGCCAAACCAGGCTGGTCTCGGCTGAAGTGATCTACCGGACCAATCTGGGAGAAATGTGCCATGAAGTCCTGGCCGTGGAGCCTGGCGGCGAAGCGGATAAATACACCCGTCTCGCCGAAACCATGGCCCGGATGGACGAGACGGGCCTGGACCTGGTGACGATCTTTACTCCACCCGGTCGAA
Organism: Thermodesulfobacteriota bacterium; assembly: GCA_040755515.1. Taxonomy (GTDB): domain Bacteria; phylum Desulfobacterota; class Desulfarculia; order Adiutricales; family JAGVGV01; genus JBFMAW01. Next base: position 152,226 of record JBFMAW010000006.1, read on the forward strand.
TAAGCCATGAACTGGAGTCCAATCTGCGGACCGTGTTCAGACATTTCCGACCCGAGCGCGGTCCGGCCGGTCCGTCGCGCACCAAACTGGATACTGACTGAAGGCATGAACATGAACGCTTTCGAAAGACTAAAGTCCCTGGCCGGAAGACTGAAAAATGAATGTCACGCCCTCTATCTGGCCTATCGCGACCCCAGGGTTCCCTGGTGGACCAAGCTGGCTATCGCGGTGATTATAGGATACTGGCTTTCACCCATTGACCTTATCCCGGATTTTGTTCCGGTTCTCGGCTATCTGGACGATCTGGTCCTGATTCCCCTGGGCGTGGCCCTGGTTATCCGGATGATGCCGGCCGACGTGTTGGAAGAATGCCGGCGGAAAGCCCGGGCCGAGGCCGGGAGGGAGAAACCGAAGAATTGGGCGGCCGCCGCGGTCATTATGATCATTTGGACCATGCTGGGTTGGGCGGTGTTTTTGCTGGCTTCCAGATACCTCTGGAAAAACTACTGACGGTCAAACCGGGGGGCCCGGAACAAGGGCAGGGGAGGCGACCGGAAGCCTCGGACCAAGGCGCGTGACGGAAACCTGGTCCGATCAGGATAGGTCGCGGCCGGCAGAAGGTTCGAGTCGAAGTAGTTCCGTTGTTTGGACCAGAAGGCTTCGGCTTGTTTCAAAATCGCGTTTTGAGCCTCGTTGATTCCCTTGGCCGAGGCGTAGCCCTGGGCCAGTCCAGCCGCTGTTTCCCTGGTCGGAAAGACTTCGCGGCAGTACAATTCCAGGCCGAAGTTCCAGAGGGTTTGCGGAGAGGCCCCCTTTTGGGCGCTGTTGGTCAGGGCCGTGCTTATTTCGCCGGCGCTCATCAAACCTGAAAGCATCAGACTCAACAGCAAGACCTTCATGCCGGTTATGTCAGCCTCCCGTTACTGATCCGTCCGGAGGGCCGGGGCCTCGCTCCAGACCGCCGGACTCTTGGGCCTTTATTCGTTCTTATCGGTATAAGTCTAACCGGGCTGAATCAATCTTTCCACTCGCCGCGCTTCCGCCGGCCATTATTACGTTGTTTCTTGGGGCCTGGTTTCATAAAATGCCCTCCGAGTCATATCATCGGAGTGAGCCTTGCCCCTGCTGAAAGTCGAAAACCTGGCCACTGTCTTCGACCTCCACGAAGGCCGGATAAAGGCCGTGGACGGGGTGTCTTTCGATCTGGAGGAAGGCCGGACCTTGGGGTTGGTGGGGGAATCAGGTTGCGGGAAGAGCGTGACCGCCCTGTCCATCATGAGGCTGGTGCCTAATCCTCCTGGACGCATAGCCTCGGGCCGGATAGTCTTTCAAGACCGGGACCTCCTCGAATTGGACGACGAAGAGATGCGCCGGCTGCGGGGCAACCGGATTTCCATGATCTTTCAAGAGCCCATGACTTCGCTCAATCCCGTCTTTACCGTGGGCGAACAGATAGCCGAGGTTTTCCGCCTCCACCAGAACCAGGGGCGGGGGGAATCCCTGAAAAAGGCCGAAGAGATGTTGCGGCAGGTGGGTATCCCTTCCCCGGAACGCCGGGTGCGGGAGTATCCCCATCAGCTCAGCGGCGGTATGCGGCAAAGGGTTATGATCGCCATGGCCCTGGCTTGCCGTCCCCGGTTGATGATCGCCGACGAGCCCACCACGGCCTTGGACGTGACCATCCAGGCCCAGATACTGACCTTGATGAATCAATTGCGACGGGAGATAGGGACGGCCATTCTCCTGATAACCCACAACCTGGGCGTGGTGGCCGAAATGGCCGATCAGGTGGCGGTCATGTACGCCGGCCGGATAGTCGAGTCGGCCGGGGTGAATGAACTTTTTTCACGGCCCGCCCATCCTTATACCGTGGGTCTGTTGCGCAGCCTGCCCCCAGGACCCACCGAGCCCGTGCGGGACAATCTCGAGGCCATCGAGGGACTGGTTCCCTCTTTGCTGGCCCTGCCCTCGGGCTGCAAGTTTCGGGACCGCTGCCCCGAAGCCTTTGATCTGTGCGCGGAAATGGAACCGGAACTCTACGACTTGGGCGCCGGGCGACTGGCCCGCTGCCTGAAATACCTGGACCAGACGTGACCTGGCTCAAGCTCGAAGACGTCAAAAAGCATTACCCGGTCAAGACCGGTTTCTTTTCCAGCGAGACCAGACTGCTGAAGGCCGTGGACGGCGTCGGCTTCGAGGTCGGCCGCGGCGAGTGCCTGGGGTTGGTGGGTGAATCCGGCTGCGGCAAGACCACTCTGGGTCGACTGATCCTGGACCTGGAAAGACCGACCGGGGGGCGCATTTTTTTCGACGACCGGGATATCAGGAAAATGAACGGCCCGGAAAAGAAGACCTTCCGCCGCCGGGTCCAGATAATCTTCCAGGACCCGTATTCGTCGCTCAATCCCCGCCACAACGTGGGGAGCATCATCGAGGAACCCTTGATAATTCACCGCCGGGGGGACCAGGAACAGCGCCAGGCCAGGGTTCTCGAATTAATGGCCGAAGTGGGACTGCTGCCGGAGCATTATCGTCGTTATCCCCATGAATTCTCCGGCGGGCAGAGACAGCGGGTGGGTATCGCCCGGGCCTTGGCCCTGGGGCCGGAACTGGTGGTGGCCGACGAACCGGTGTCGGCCCTGGATGTTTCCATCCAGGCCCAGGTGATCAATCTGCTCAAGGAATTGCAGGCCAAATTCAATCTGACCTATGTCTTCATCGCCCACGATCTGTCCCTGGTCCGCCACGTTTCCGACCGCGTCGCGGTCATGTACCTGGGCCGGTTGGTGGAGATCATTCCCCGCCTGGATTTCGGCCGGGCCGAGCATCACCCCTATACCCAGGCCCTGCTCAATTCCATTCCCCTGCCCAAGCCCTGGGCCAGGAAAGCCGCCTCGCCCCTGATCGGGGACGTGCCCAGTCCCCTGGACCCGCCGCCGGGCTGCCGCTTTCATACCCGTTGTCCGGAAAGGATCGAGATTTGCCGCCGGGAAACGCCGGAACTCAAGGAGGTTTCCTCCGGACGCCTGGTGGCTTGTCACCGGCGCTAGGCGAACTGCTTTTTTATGTTTGATGGGGGCAACCAGTTTCGTTTGACGGTAGGCGATGAGGTCGTGAGTTGGTTTTAACGCTGTTCCGTGCCTATCAAGGTTGCAAGAAACGCCTGGGTTTCGCTTGCCAATTCTTGAAAGACTAGTTCGATGTCCAGGATCAAGGGAGCCATTTTAGTCCATTGAAGTTCATAGGAATAAGCGTGCCGGAAAACATGCCGGAAGGTCATATAAGGGCGAAGCTTATCTCGCAGCGTCTCGGAAATGATGGCTGGCCTTTTATCGCTTGGTTGCGCCATTAATTGAAGAAGCTGGCTATGCCAAACCTCACCTCGAGGCGATCCCGGGTCCAGCCTTTTTGCCACGCGTTTAAAAAGGTTTTCCACACCGTTGTAGAAGGCGTGTAAAAACGCGGCCAGGGCCATGATTTCAACATGGTTTGGTGGGGTCTGCCTGACCTTTTGCCTCAATTCAGCCACCAAGTTAAGCTGGCGCCATATTTGAGCCAGTTCCAGTTCGACTTCCTCTTGGAGTTCAGCCCACACGCCGGAGCTTGCCTTTCTTCTTCAGGTAGCAGGTAAAGAGGTTGTCCTCGTCCAAATCCACCAGGTCCAAAGGGCGCTGCAATACCTCGGCCGCCTCGCTCATGGCCTGGTAGAACCTTTCCGGAGGCAACCCGGAAACGGCCAAGTCAACATCCGAAACGTCGCTGGCCTCTCCATCGGCCATGGAGCCGAACAAATAGATTTCCTTGGCCCCGGCGGCTTTCAGAGTCGCTACGGCCCGCTCAATAAAATCGGCAATTTCAACATTCATAATTTCAACCCCTCGTTTTTGTCTTCAAGATACTTACCAGGTTCCGAGTCAGATATGGGCTTGATTTCTGCTAAAGCGTCGACTAAGAATCATTATACACGTTCATTGCTTAAACCTGAAGCGGTCCATCTTCTCCCAGGGTCTCCTGGTCGGGCGGTCACGGCCCTGAGCCCCGCTGCCCCAAGCAAAAAGGTTTGACAACCCCCGGCGTTGCGGCTACATAGCTCTATGTGAAAAATTTCTTCATTCAGCCGCCCCCGGAGGTTGTTCATGTCTCAGCCGGTCATCGTCGGCGCCGTCCGTACGGCCATAGGAGCTTTCGCCGGAGCCCTGGCCGGCGTATCCGCCACTGACCTCGGATCGTTCGTCATCACCGAAGCCCTCAAGCGGGCCGGCCTGGACAAGGAGAAGGTGGACGAAGTCATCATGGGCAACGTCCTGCCGGCCGGCCTGGGCCAGAACCCGGCCCGGCAGGCCATGCTCAAGGCCGGGCTGCCATATTCCACCGGCGCGCTGACCGTGAACAAGGTCTGCGGCTCCGGCCTCAAGGCCGTCATGCTGGCCGCCCAGGCCATCGAGTGCGGCGACGCGGAAGTGATCGTGGCCGGCGGGCTGGAGAACATGAACCTGTCGCCCTACTACCTTTTCAACGCCCGGACCGGTTACCGCATGGGCTCGTCCCAGGCCGTGGACGGCATGATTCATGACGGGCTCTGGGATCATGTCAACGATTTCCACATGGGCATGTCGGCCGAACTCTGCGCCGAGAAGTACGGGGTGACCCGCGCGGACCAGGACGCCTTCGCTTTCCAGTCGTATCAGCGGGCCCTCCAGGCCCAGGCGGAAGGCTTATTCGACGACGAGATCGCGCCGCTGCCGTTGCCCAGGAAAAAGGGTGAGACCGTTCCGTTCAACAAGGACGAGGTCGTGCGCGAGACCAGCCTGGAGGCCCTTTCCCGACTTGGCCCGGCCTTCCAGAAAGACGGCACCGTGACGGCCGGCAACGCCTCGAAGATATCCGACGGCGCCGCGGCCGTGGTCCTGACTTCAGACGAATACGCCGCCGGGAACGGCCTCGATGTCCTGGCCAGGGTGGGCGCCCAGGCCGCGGACGGTCTGGACCCGAAGTACGTGCTGATGGCGCCCCTCCTGGCCGTGCCCAAGGTCTTGAAAAAAGCCGGCCTGACCGTGGCCGACATTGACCTGTTCGAGATCAACGAGGCCTTTTCCTCTTCCACCGTGGCGGTAATTCGGGAACTGGACCTCGATCCGGGCCGGGTCAACGTCCACGGCGGGGCGGTGGCCATCGGGCATCCCATAGGCGCCTCCGGGGCCCGGGTCCTGGTGACCCTGCTTTACGCCCTGGCCAGGCGCGGAGGCAAACGCGGTCTGGCTTCGCTTTGTTTGGGCGGCGGCGAAGCCGTAGCCCTGATAGTCGAGCGATGAGACTAAAAATACCATCTTGAGAATCAGATGATTATTGGCGAGGAGGTTGGCATGAAAGATATCGTGATAGCCGGCGCGGCCCGTACGGCGGTAGGCCGTTTCGGCGGCGGATTTCTGAACGTATCGGCCGTAGAACTGGGCGTGACGGCCATGAAGGCGGCCTTGGACCGGGCCGGCGTCAAGGCCGAGGAAGTGGACGAAGTCATTCTGGGCAACGTGCTCCAGGCCGGCCAGGGCCAGAACCCGGCCCGGCAGGTGGCCTTGAACGGCGGCTGTCCGGTCACCAGCGTGGCGACCACCATAAACAAGGTCTGCGCCTCCGGCCTCAAGTCCGTGGCCATGGCGGCCCAGGCCATCAACGCCGGCGACGCGGAAATCGTGGTGGCCGGCGGCATCGAAAACATGACCCAGGCGCCCTATTACCTGATGAAAGCCCGATGGGGCGCCCGCATGGGCGACGCGGAAATGGTTGACGGCATGGTCTTCGACGGACTGACCGACATTTTCAACCGCTACCATATGGGCCTGACGGCCGAAAACGTGGCCGAAAAGTTCGGTATCACCCGCCGGGATCAGGACGAATTAGCCTCGAGCAGCCAGCAGAAGGCCGAAGCGGCCATCAAGGCCGGTCGGTTCAAGGACGAGATCGCGCCGGTGGTTATCCCCCAGAAAAAGAAAGACCCGCTGGTGGTGGACACGGACGAACACCCGCGTTTCGGCACGACCCTCGAGGCCCTGGCCAAACTGCCGCCCGCCTTCAAGAAAGACGGCACGGTCACCGCCGGCAACGCCTCGGGCATCAACGACGGCGGGGCGGCCCTGGTGGTCATGTCCGCGGAAAAGGCCAAAGTTAGGGGAATCGCCCCCCTGGCCCGCGTCGTCTCCTACGCGGCCGGCGGCGTGGACCCGGCCCTGATGGGCACCGGCCCCATACCGGCCACGGAAAGGGCCTTGGGCAAGGCCGGCCTGAAAGTGGCCGACCTGGACTTGATCGAGGCCAACGAAGCTTTCGCCGCCCAGGCCGTGGCCGTGAACCGCCACTTCGGTTGGGACTTGGCCAAGGTCAACGTCAACGGCGGGGCCGTGGCCCTGGGGCATCCCATCGGCGCCAGCGGCGCGCGTATCCTGATCACCCTGCTCTACGAAATGAAGAAACGAGCCTCCCGTTACGGCCTGGCCACCCTCTGCATCGGCGGCGGCCAGGGTTTCGCCATGATCGTGGAGCGCCTGTAATCGTCCGCAGGTTATTGTTCAAGCCAAGGAGGGATTATGTCGTACCAGTACATGCTTTTCGAAGTCAAAGACAAGATCGCCCTGGTGACCTTCAATCGCCCCGACGCGCTCAACGCCATCAATCCGGGCGTCATCCAGGAATTTTCGGACATCCTGGACAAGATCAAGGCCGACGATAACATCGCCGTGGTGATCCTGACCGGCGCGGGCCGGGCCTTCGTCGCCGGCGCGGACATCAAGGTCATGATGGAACAGAAGCCCATGGAAGGCAGGCATTTCTCGGCCCTGGGCCAGGAAGCCATACTCAAGCTGGAAGGACTGCCCCAGCCGGTCATCGCCGCCGTCAACGGCTTCTGCCTGGGCGGCGGATGCGAAATAGCCATGGGCTGCGATTTCATCTACGCCTCGGAAAAAGCCAAGTTCGGCCAACCGGAGATTAACCTGGGCATCATCCCCGGTTTCGGCGGCACGCAACGCCTGCCTCGGCTGGTGGGCAAGAACATGGCCAAGGAGCTTTGCATGACCGGCGACATGATCTCCGCCGAACAGGCCAGGGTCATCGGCCTGGTCAACAAGGTCGTGCCGGCGGAAAGCCTGATGGATGAAGTCATGAAAACGGCCCAGAACCTGGTGGCCAAAGGCCGGGCCTCGCTCCGGGCCGTCAAGCAGGTCATCGACCGCGGCTGGCAGGTGGAACTGCGCACGGCCCTGGCCCTCGAGGTGGAAACCTTCGGCACCCTGCGCAGCAGCCTGGACGCCCAGGAAGGCCTGACCGCCTTTGCGGAAAAACGCAAGCCCAACTTCCAAGGCACCCTGACCAAGTGAGAATTGTGGGGACACAATACTTAATTAGGGGGGACAAACCCCGCCCCGACAGACTGTTTGTTACGTCGTAGATAAAACGTAGGGGCGGGGGTTTATCCCCCGCTCAAATGATTCAGTCATATATTGAGCGATCAAGGAGAGCATATGGATTTTTCTTTGACCGAAGAACAACAGATGGTCCGGGACATGGCCCGGCGGTTCGCCGAGGAGAAAATCAGGCCGGTCGCGGCCGAACTGGATAAGACCCACCGCCATCCGGCGGAGATAGTCAGGCCGATGGCTGAACTCAAGCTCCTGGGCATGGCCGTACCCGAGGAGTACGGCGGCGGCGGCATGGACAACGTGTCCTACGTCCTGGCCATGATCGAGATTTCCAAGGCCTGCGCCTCCTGCGGCGTGATCATGAGCGTCAACAATTCGCTCTACTGCTTCCCGGTCATGGCCTACGCCACCCACGAGCAGAAGCTCAAGTACCTCAATCCCGTGGCCTCGGGCGACAGCCTGGGCTGTTACGGCCTGACCGAGGCCGGGGCCGGTTCGGACCCGGCGGCCATGCGCACCACCGCGGTCAGGGACGGCGACGGCTGGATACTGAACGGGGAAAAGAAGTTCATCACCAACGGCAACGTGGCCGATTACTGCGTCCTGGCCGCGATAACCGAGAAAGGGGCCGGCTACAAAGGCATTTCCACCTTCGTGGTCAATCTCAAGGAGACGCCCGGCTTTTCCCTGGGCAAGGTCGAGGAAAAAATGGGCATAGCCGCCAGCGGCACGGCCGAGTTGGTCTTCGAGGACGCGCGGGTGCCGGGTGACGCCCTGCTGGGCCAGCCGGGCCAAGGCTTCAGACAGATGCTCACCACCCTGGACGGCGGCCGAATAGGCATCGCCTCACAGGCCTTGGGCATCGGCCGGGCCGTGCTCGAGGAGGCGGTGAATTACGCCAAGGAGAGGGAGCAGTTCGGCAAACCCATCGCCGAATTCCAGGCCATACAGTGGAAACTGGCCGACATAGCCATGGAACTGGACGCGGCCGAGCTTTTGACCCTGCGCGCGGCCTTTCACGAAGACCACCACCTGCCGTACGAAAAGGAAGCGGCCATGGCCAAGTGTTTCGCTTCGGACGCGGCCATGAGGGCCGCGGTCGAGGGCGTGCAGGTACTAGGCGGCTACGGGTACATCCGGGAATATCCCATGGAACGCCACATGCGCGACGCCAAGATCTGCCAGATATACGAGGGCACCAACGAGATCATGCGCCTGGTGATCGCCCGGAACCTGATTAAAGGCAAGTAGGCATAATTCGGCCGGCCGGCCCCGCGGCCGCCGTCCGAACAGAGACAGTACGCCGGAGGTAAGAGACTGAAACCTCCCGGCCGGCGCCGGGCGATAAGGATATCCCCATGCGTTTCGAACTGACCGACGAACAGCGGATGATTCAGCAAATGGCCGCCGATTTCGGCCGGACCGAACTGGCGCCGGCCGCGGCCCGGCTGGACGCGACCAAGGATAGAACCATCCTGAAGGCCAACCTGAAGAAGATGGCCGATCTGGGCCTGATGGCCATGAACATCCCGGAGGAGTACGGCGGTTCCAACACCGGCGCCGTGGCCTACAGCCTGGCCATGACCGAAATCGGCCGGGCCTGCGCCTCGACGGCCGTGACCATGTCGGTGACCAACATGGTGGCCGAGATCATCCTCGAGTTCGGCACCGAAGAACAAAAAAGGAAATACATTCCCCAAATCGCCGGCGGCCAATACCCGGCCGGGGCCTTTGGGCTGACCGAACCCCAGGCCGGTTCGGACGCGGCGGCGATAAGAACCCAGGCCGTGGAAGACGCCGATTCCTTTATCCTCGACGGAACCAAGATTTTTATCACCTCGGCCGAGTATTCAGGGGTCTTCGTCATCTGGGCGGTCACGGACCAGGCCGCGGCCAAGGGCCGGGGCATATCCGCCTTTTTGGTCGAACCGGGGGCTCCGGGGTTTACCGTCGGCAAGGATGAAGACAAGATGGGCCAGCGCGGGTCGTCCACCAACCAGCTTCTTTTCGAAGACTGCCGGGTGCCCAGGAATCAGCTCCTGGGCCGGCTCCACGACGGGTACCGGATTGCCTTGATGGAACTGGACGGCGGCCGACTGGGCATAGGCTCGCTGGCCCTGGGTATCGGCCTGGCGGCCATGGATTTCTCCGTGAACTACGCCCGGGAACGCTGGCAGTTCGGCCGGCCCATTTCCGAATTCCAGGCCATCCAGTGGATGATCGCCGACGCGGGCATGGAGCTCGAGGCGGCCAGAATGCTGCTGCTGCGGGCCGCCTGGCTCAAGGAGAACAAGAAGCCGTACACCCAGGAGGCCTCGATGGCCAAACTGTATGCTTCGGAGGCGGCCAACCGGGCCTGCTACCGGGCGATCCAGATACTGGGCGGGTACGGCTATACCAAGGATTTCCCGGTGGAACGCTACGCCCGGGACGCGCGGATCACCACCCTGTACGAAGGCACTTCCGAGATACAGCGCCTGGTCATCGCCAGGAATCTCCTGCGATGAATCCGGGGCAAGGTCAAAACGGCGCCAATGGACCGGGCCGGGACTCCGACATCGTGAACCTGGTCAGGCAGGGCGACGTCCGGGCCGTGGCCAGGCTGATTCGTGATTTTGACGACGGCGCGCCTTCGGCCGTCGCGGACCTCAAGCAACTGTTCCCCTTCACCGGCCGGGCCTACGTGCTGGGAGTGACCGGTTCGCCGGGCGTGGGCAAGAGCACCCTGGTGGACGGCCTGGTGCGCCACGTCCGGGGCCTGGGCTTGACCGTGGGCGTCTTGGCCGTGGACCCCAGCAGCCCTTTCACCGGCGGAGCCATCCTGGGCGATCGCGTCAGGATGCAGCGCCACAGCACGGATGAAGGCGTGTTTATTCGTTCCATGGCCACCCGCGGGCATTTCGGCGGCCTGTCCCGCTCGACCCGGGGAGCGATCATGATCCTGGACGCCAGCGGCAAGGACGTGATCATCGTCGAGACCGTGGGCGTGGGCCAGGACGAAGTGGACATCGCCCGCACCGCGGACACCACGGTCATAGTGGTCGCCCCGGGCCTGGGTGACGATATCCAGGCCATCAAGGCGGGCATCCTCGAAGTCGGCGACATCTTCGTGGTGAACAAGGCCGATCGGGAAGGCGCGGAAAGGACCGTCCAGGACCTCCAGTCCATGATCGAACTGGGCCGGGTGAGCGACCTGGGAACCAAGGATTGGACGCCGCCCGTGCTCAAGGCCGTGGGCCTTAAGCAGGAAGGAGTAGCCGAACTGTGGGCGGCGGCCGCCGGCCATCGGGCCTTTCTCCATCAGGGCCGGAGCGACTATTATCAGCGCCTGGCCCGGCTCAAGGCCAAAATGGAAATAATTGACCTGGTCAAACAGGGCGTGGTGGACGTCATCCTGAAAAGGCTGGACGAAACCGGTGAATTGGAACAGTACCTGGACGAACTCATCTCCCGAAAAACCGACCCTTATTCCCTCAGCGACAAGATAATGGCCAGGGTGCTGGCCGAATAGAGAAACAGCGGTCGTGTCGGCCCGGCAAGAATACCTGGTCCTGATCAACCCCATTTCCGGGCGAGGTCTGGGCCGCCGGATGGCCGGACCTCTGGCCGATGCTTTCAGCCGGCTCGGTATAAAGGCCGAGGTGATCGTCCTGCCCGGTCCCGGGGCGGCCCTGGGTTTGATCCAGTCCAGAATCGAACGCTCGACCGCCGTGATCGCCGTGGGAGGAGACGGCACGGTCAACGAAGCGGCCGCCGCGATATACCAGTCCGGACTCAGGCGGCCCATCGGCCTGGTGCCCTTGGGTTTGAGCAACTGCCTGGCCCGCCATTTCCATCTGCCCCTGGACCTGGAGGCGGCGGTCCGGATCATCGCTCGAGGCCGCAGACAAACCCTGGATTTGATCGAGTTCGGCGGACGTGTGGCCGTCTCCTTCCTGGGCTTCGGCTTTGACGCGGCCGTGGTCGAGAAAGTCGCCGGCCGGCGCCGGGGCGCCATTCGGAACCTGGCTTATGTCTCCGCCGCCTGGTCATCCCTGTTTCAACCGGTCTGGCCTGAACTGGAAGTCGAGGTTGACGGCCGCCGGATACCGGGACGATACTACCAGGTCCTGCTCAGCCAGACGGTCAACTACGCCCGCTTTTTCCGCCTGCCACCCAGGCCGGGATTCCAAGCCTGTCTTTTCCGTGGATCAGGGCCGATTGGATTGATCCGGTCCTTGGTTCGCCTGGGCTGGCAGCGCGATCTCGAGCGGGCCTGCGATTCGGCCTGGCCGGTGAAACAAAGTCTGCGCGTGGTTTCGAACCGCGGACCGGGTTTCTTCCAGTATGACGGCGAAGCCGGAGGAGTGCTGCCTTTTCACGGTGAAGTCAGACCCGAAGCCCTCGAGGTCATCGTCTAGGGATAAAGGCGGCGGTGAAGATCCATCCAGTCTCAAGGTTTGGTCGGGGGCGGCCCAAGATTTGATGATACTTCGCCAGGTTATGGATTTTCAGGGGATTCCATTTCTTTTTCATCCGAATTATTGCCTTTCCTAGCAGTTCTGTAATAATTTCTAGATAAAAGATCGGCTCGATTAATCAAGGCGGGCCACGATGGAAAACTTATGATGAAGATACTGATCGCCGAAGATGACCCGACCTCGCGCCTGATGCTGCGGTCGGTTCTGGAAAAGCAAAATTACGAAGTGTTGATCGCGGAGGACGGAGGGCGGGCCTGGGACTTATTGCAGACACGGGAAGCGCCGCAACTGGCTATTATCGACTGGATGATGCCCGGTCTGACCGGCCTTGAGCTTTGCCGCGGACTTCGGGCCCAGGAGAGGGCGGAACCGCTTTACCTGATCCTTTTGACCTCGAAAGGGGAACTCGAGGACATCGTCGCCGGGCTCGAGGCCGGCGCGGACGATCACATCGCCAAGCCTTATGATAATAGGGAATTGATGGCCCGGGTCAACGTAGGCCGCCGGATTTTGGAACTCCAGGCCAGGCTGAGTGAAAAGGAAAAACTGCAGGGGGCGCTGGAAATGGCCGGGGCGGTGTGCCACGAGTTGAACCAGCCTCTGCAGGCGGTCGGCGGGTGGTCTGAGTTGCTGCTGATGGGTCTGCCGCCGGGCGATCCCAAAGAGGCCATGCTGCGAAAGATCAAGCAGGGCGTCGAGAGGATTGGGGAACTGACGCGGAAGATGATGAAAATCACCAAGTACAAGACCAGGGATTACCTGAATGGCAAGAGTAAGATAGTTGATCTTGATGGTTCTTCAACCTTCGAGGAATAATAGCGGGCGAATAAAATATCGTGCCTGATAAGGAGCGGATTATGGAGGAGAAAAGGATAATGGTGGTGGATGACGAAAAGGAGATTCGGGAGATATTCGAGGAGACTTTTTCCAAAGCCGGATATTCCGTGCAAACCGCGGAAAGCGCCGAAGAAGCGCTCGATATCATGAACCGGAACCCGGCCTGGGTTTTGTTTCTTGACCTCAACCTGCCGGGCATGAACGGCGTGGAGCTATGCCGGCGTATTCGCCGGGACTGGCCCTTGGCGATCGCCTACGCCGTGACGGGGTACGCTTCCCTTTTTGAGGTTTCGGATTGCCGGGAGGCTGGTTTCGAGGACTATTTCACCAAGCCGGTCAGCTTGTCGGATCTCTTGGAAACCGCCGATCATGCCTTCAAAAAGACAGAACGCTGGAAAAAGAGATAATCCCCCGGGAGTGATTATTACGTATTGGTAAGAAGTCCGTCCTTTAAACCATGCCCCAGTGGAACGCCTTCGCGGGTTGGGATCAGTCGGACAGCATAGCCTCGATAGCCCGGCGCGTTTCCTCGGCCAACAAACCAATTTCCTCCGTCTTGTATTTCGAGGGATCAATAGGGCGGCCCAGGCGCATGATGATGACGCCTTTATTCGGCACTAGGGCCTGGGGAGGCCAGACCTTGGCCGATCCGACGATGGCCAGGGGCACAATGGGCCGGCCGGAGGCTTGAGCCAGCAGAAACGTGCCTTTCTTGAAGGGCAGCAGTTTTTCCGGACCCCGATTGCGCGTGCCTTCCGGAAATATCACCACCGCGGCTCCGTCCTGGATTTTACGGACCCCGTCCTGGATGAGTCTTTGAGCGCTGCCGGTGTTGCCCCGGGTCACCGGAATGTGGACCCGTTTCAAATGCCAGCCGAAGACCGGGATTTTCAGCAGTGAATCTTTCGTCACCCAGCAGATGTCCAGGGGCAATCCGACAAAGACGGCTCCGATGTCACTGGCCGAGCAGTGGTTCGAAGCGATGATCACTCCCCCGCCGTCTCGAGGCAGATTCTCCAGACCTTCGACTCTGGTTCTGATCCCCCCAATCAGGAAATTGAACTTGCCCCAGGCATGGCCGCACCCACGGGCGCCCTTGGCCGACCAGATACTCACGATCAGAGAAAGTACACCGAATACCAGGGTGTCCGCCACGAAGATCGGCCAGACCCATAACCCGCGCAGAATCGTCTTCAAGGACAACTGGCGCCACCTCGGCTCATAGCCCGCCGTCTTCCTCCGCCGTCGGTCAGTATCGGCAATGTTAATCGTGGTGAGCTATTTTATCCTATCGCTCCCGCCGCGCAATAAAAAAAAGGTCCGGCCGGACGGCGATGGGTTTATTGCTCCTTCAACCACTTTCTTAAGCGAGGGAGTTCCTTGCCGTTCCAATCGCCGGTCAGGCGCAGGGCCAGGAACTGCTTGAAAAGACAGTCCAGGAGCCCGGTCAACTCCCGCAGCCCGGCCAGCCGCTCCAGCATTCGGCCCATCAGGCCGTCTGGTTCCTCCTCGGACGGGTCCAAGGTCGGGGGCGGCTTGATGCCCGTCAGTTCCAGTCCTTCGGCCTTGACCGTGACCCGCCATTCCCGGCTTTCATAAGCCAGTCGCAGTCTGGCCTGGCTGACCTTCTTGCCTTCGCGCAAAGCGGTGCGGGCTTCCACCAGGTCCAGGTTCCGGCCCTGGCAGGTGACCGTCTGCCGGGCGTCCCCGCTGCCGGACTCGAGCACCATTTTGTCCTCGAACCATATCTCCACCGGTCCGTGGCCCGGTACGTTTAACAGGCCTGAATTGATTTCGCTCTGGTACCAGACCCAGGTTAAAAACTCGAGACCCAGAAAACGTTTCTCCTGTTTCAACTCAAGCAGGTTCACGGCGGCCTCCCGCCAGCAGGGCCGATGGTGAAGCCTCCTCCAGGGACCTGGGGTCCAGGTCGGCCGGCAGCATCTCCCGGGCCAGAATGAAAGGTATCTTCATGATCAACCCCAGGCCGAAGGTGCGGCGCCACAGGTCCTCGAACTTTTCCCTGGCTTTGGTTCCCGCGCCGGTCAACCAGACTTCCCGCCGGTCCGGGAACCAGCAGACTTCATGAACGTCCGTGGACACGGGCGTGCGGGCCAGAAGGTCCAGGCGGACTTTTACCTTGAGTTGTCGGCGTTGTTCCACCGAAAGCGGTCTGTCGCCGGTCTGTCTGGCCTGCATCTCGGCCAGGGCCAGGTACCGGTTGAGGGTTTTGCCGGACACGCGCCGCGTGTCCAGGCGCAGGCCGAAAATCATCACCTGACCGAAATTGAAATCCTGGGGTTCGAAACGGGTGGTCATGGGGTTGAGGGCGTCCACCCAGCCGATGGCTTCCTCCTCGGTCGTGGCTTCGATGTCCAGGAAGGCGTTGCCTTGCAGCCTTTCCGCCACATAATCGTCGCCGATCTCGGTCGGGTTTTCCGCCAGCCAATATCGGGTCAGGTTGACGGCGCCTTTGATGAGTCCCATGAAACCGCTCCGCTACTGGTAATATTCCCGGAAGGAAGTCCTTGTGATGTACATGCCCGCGCCGGCCAAGTCAAGGTCAATATGGCTGGCCGCGCGTACACGTTTATGGCATGCGGGTCACCTGGGAAAGGCCGGTCTGAACGCCGGCGGTCACCCGGAGGCCGCCGGGGGAAAAGCCTCCTGTCACTCGGCTGAACCTGGCCGGGAACAGACATGAAGTTAAGACGATCAGAAAGGACGTGTTATTAAGACATGTTACCGGCGGAAAAAAATACTGGCGCCGCCTATTTCAATCCCTGAAGGAACCCCTTGATGGCTTCGGCCGTGGATGCAGCCTGATCGCCGTCCGGTTCCGCCAAAGACCCGGGTAGGCGTTCCACAAAAGCGCGTATTTCGTCTCTTACCCTTCGGTAATGGGTCATGGCCTCTTCTTCGTTGGAGGCTCCGGAGGCCAGTGCGGGCGGGTCGTCAAAGCCCTGGTGAATCAACTTGGTCTTACCGGGAAAGATCGGGCAGGATTCCTTGGCTTTATTGCAAATCGTGACCACGTAATCGAAATTTCTGTTGGTCAGTTCGTTAAGGTCCTTGGATTGATGGGATGAAATGTCTAGGCCCGCCTCGGCCATGGCCATGACGGCCCGGGGGTCCAGGCCTTTAGCGGCTACGCTGGCGGAAAAGGGTTCGAACAGGTCGCCTTTCAAGACCCGGGTGAATCCTTCCGCCATCTGGCTACGGCAGGAATTACCTGTACAAAGAAATAAGATTTTAGTCTTGCGTCCGTCCGCCATTTTCAGCCACTCCAAATATACATCATATTTCGCCAAATAACGAAATATCAGAAACCGCCTCTTCCGTCAAGCGTAGGTCCGGTCGGCCTTCACGGTCTCCCCGCGGTTTCCGCGAAAAGGGGTCTCAGTCGTCGAAACGAAACCCGGCCAGGTATTTTAGCAGTTTCTCCCTTTTATCCTCGACCAGAGGCGGGCAGTCATCCGCGCCGGTCACGCCTTCGACGGCCTGGGCGGCGAAAACCAGGCAGGTCGGCCGGCCGCAGGCCCGGCAGTTGGTCCGGGGCAGAAGCTTCAGGATTTCCATCGCCTGGGGCCGCGGCGCGCTCTCGTAGCTGGGGGTGATGGATTCCCGGTTTTCCCAGGCAACGTTGATTTCCCGCTTGAGCCATTCCAGGATTTTATCCGCTTCTTCTTCGTCCTTGAGGGCGTTGACCGCGATTCGATCTCCGTGGACGGTGATCAGCCGGCCGTGAATTTTAAAAGTAACCGAAGGCGGGTCCTGGACGTAGCTGAAACCGCCCAGGACCGCGTTGAGATAAGGCAGGGCCGGACTGACATCATCATCCAGGCGGGCGATGCAGTGCAAGGACTCGAAGCTCGGGTTGCATTCGGCGCGGAAAATGTCTTTCCGATAAGTTTTGAGCAGCATACAGACCTCTCTCTCCGGATGGTAATTTTTCCTCCCCGTTATTTTTTTATCCAACTCAATACGTCATTCTTGGTGGGTATTTTACCCACGGACTTGACCTGGCCGTCCACGATCACCGCCGGCGTGCCGAAGACGCCCGCTCTGGCGATTTCCATGGTGTCGGTCACCTTGATCACCCGGGCGGACACGCCCGCTTCCTTGATCGCTTCCTGGACGATTTCCTCGGTCTTCTTGCATCTGGCGCAACCGGGACCAAGCACTTCGATCTCCATGTTTCTCTCCTTTTTTGTTCTCAATCAATGATGGCTCCATACATCATACCCGTGAGGGTGGCCAGGATAACGACGATTCCGCAGAACGTGGCGGTCTTTTTCCAGCCCATTATTCCTCCCAGGACGATCATGTTGGGCAAGGACAAGGCCGGACCGGCCAGCAGCAGGGCCAGAGCCGGTCCCTGGCCCATGCCCGCGCCGATCAGCCCTTGCAGGATGGGCACTTCGGTCAGAGTGGCGAAATACATCAGCGCTCCGGCCACGGCGGCGAAGAAGTTGGCCTCCAGGGAATTGCCGCCCACCAGGCCGTGAATATAGCGTTCGGGGATGAGGGCCTCGTATCCCGGCCGGCCCAGAAGAAAGCCCGCCGCCAGCACGCCGCCGGCCAACAACGGGAGAATCTGCTTCATGAAGTCCCAGGTGGCCAGAACCCAATCGTGACGCTCGTCCCGGGTGAACCAGGATTTCAGTATCAGGACCAGAATGACCAGCAAAAGGGCGGTGATGTACCATTTGGCCGAGTAAAGGGCGGTCCAGAGGCCGGTTTCTCCGGCGGCCGGTTTGGCCAAGGCGGCGAAGACCAGGATCAGGACCATGGTCAGCAAGTAGACGGCGTCCTGGCCCAGAGTCCTTTCCTTGCGGTTCTCGTCGGGCAGGTACGTCCGTCCGTTGGTTCTTTGGGCGTCGTCTTTACGGAAGATCACGGCCATGAGCAGTCCGGTGACCACGGCGAAAACGATCGCGCCCGCG
Organism: Thermodesulfobacteriota bacterium; assembly: GCA_040755515.1. Lineage (GTDB taxonomy): Bacteria > Desulfobacterota > Desulfarculia > Adiutricales > JAGVGV01 > JBFMAW01. The sequence goes on from JBFMAW010000006.1 coordinate 169,881, forward strand.
GCCCGGGCCAAACCCAGCGGCCAGCCCAGGATTCTGGCCGTCAGGACGATGGCCAGGACGTTGATGGCCGGGCCGGAATAAAGGAAAACCGTGGCCGGACCGATGCCGGCTCCGCGGGTGTAGATGCCGGCGAAAAGCGGCAGCACGGTGCAGGAACAGACGGCCAGGACGGCGCCGGAGACCGAGGCCACGGAATAAGAGAGAAACTTGCCGGCCTGGGCGCCGAAGTATTTCAAGACCGAAGCCTGGGAAACGAACGTGGCGATGGCGCCGGCGATGAAGAAGGCCGGTATCAGGCAGGTCAGGACATGTTCCCGGGCGTATTCCTGGAGCATCAGGAAGGCTTCCAGGCCGGAGCGTCTCACGATTTCGCTGGGCCAGGGGACATAGTAGGCGGCCAGGAAGACGGCCGCGAGGATTAGAAGTTTGTATCTTTCTTTCATTCCGCGGTACCTTTACCTGTTATTTGGTCAATTAGCCAAAGATCAACGGAAAAAAAATAAACTAGGCCAGCATCCGCAGTTGGCTGGCCACGTTGTCCTTCAGCACCGTTTCCACGCAATTGAAGAAGTTCAGCACGCAAGGGGCGGTCAGGCGGTAGTATATCTGCGTCCCCCGCTTGTCGGCCTCGACGATACCCGCGTTCCGGAGAAGGGAGAGATGTTTGGAGACCGTGGACACGTCCGCGCCTATCATGGCGGTCAACTCGCGGACGCATTTTTCGCCGCGGGACAATTCGTCCAGAATGAACAGCCGGGACGGGTGGGCCATGGCCTTCATGATGCGGGCCCGGGCTTCGAACTTGGCTTTGACGTTTTTGTCCATCTCGCCATCCTTTCCTATTTGGCAATATAGCCAAGAATAACCTGGTTGTCAAGAGCCTTTTTATCTAACCGGTTGGAAAAGGTCCTCAGGCCTCTCCGCCTGGTGATTGACCCTGACCGGCCGGTCTGATATGCAAAGTGAAAAGCCCGTTGATCAACATTATGAATCCGGGAGGTAACCCATGAGCGAGTCCGAAGTCTTGAGAGTGGAAAAAGAAGGCCATATAGCCTGGCTGATACTGAACCGCCCCAAGAAACGCAACGCCATGAACTTGGAGATGCTCCAAGGCTTCATCGAGACCTTCGACCGCCTCGACGCCGATCCGGAAGTCAGGGTGGTTGTTATCAAGGGCGAGGGTTTGAGTTTTTGCGCCGGCATGGAACTGGCCGCCTTGGCCGGACTGTTGGAGTCTTCCAGCGCCGATTACCGGGAGAGGCTGAGGCGGGAGATAGTCCGGTTTCAACATGGCATGACCATCGTCGAACAGTGCCGCAAGCCGGTCATCGCCGCCATACATGGGGCCTGCGTGGGCGGCGGCGTGGACCTGACCTGCGCCTGCGATATCCGGGTCGCCTCTCGGGACGCCTTCTTCTCCGTCCGCGAGACCCGGCTGGCCTTGGTGGCCGACCTGGGGACGCTTCAGCGGCTGCCCTATATCGTGGGCGATCCCTGGGCCAGGGAACTGGCTTTGACCGGCCGGGATTTTTCCGCCGAGGAAGCCTTGAAAATAGGCTTTATCACCCATCTCCTGGAAAACCAGGCCGCGCTGTACCAGAAAGCCGAGGAACTGGCCCGGGAGATCGCCGACTGCTCGCCCCTGGCCGTAACGGGCGTCAAGGATACCCTGCGTTTCACACGGGAAAACGGCGTCAAAGCCGGACTGGAATACGTGGCCCAGAAAAACGCGGCCATATTGATTTGCGAGGACGGTCTCGAAGCCATAACCGCCCATCAGCAGAAGCGGAAACCCAAGTTCAAGGGTTGCTGACCTCGAGGCGGCGGTTGACTTAAGGCTGTCTACCAGAGACGCTGGGCGTGCTGGACCGGCCAGCCCAACTCGATGATCCTGTTGGCGGTCTTGGCCACGTCGTAAGGAATGAATCTCGCCTCGATCGTGGCGCGGTCCGTATCCCAAAGCAGGTATTTCGCGTTTTTATTCCTTTCCCGAGGTTGTCCCACGCTCCCGGCGTTGATCAGATATTTCCCCTCCGGGTTCAGGTTGATCAGGCCGGTCGCGAGACCACTTCTGGTCACCTCCCGGCCGTCATAGCCGACGAGTTCCAGGATGTGCGTGTGGCCCACAAAACAGATTTGAACCTCCAGGCTCTCGAAGACGGTCTTCAGTTCGGCTTCCTTTAGCTCCGCCAAGTAGATCAAAGGCGAATCCGGCGGGCAGCCATGGACGAACAGGCCTCCGGCCAAGGCCATCCTGACCGGCAGGCCGCGGCAGTATTCCACGGCGGATTCGGACAGGCAGTTCCTGGTCAGCACCAAAGAGCGATGAGCCAGTTCGTTGAACCAGCTCAGGTATTCAGGCCGGGCTATGGCCAGTTCATGGTTGCCCAGCACGCTGGGGATTTCGTGTTCCCGCAGCAGATTGATCACGGCCTCTGGTTCCGGGCCATAGCCCACGTTGTCCCCCAGGCAGACGGTCAGATCGGCGCCGGTCTGGTCTATATCGGCCAGCACCTGTTTCAACGCTTCCAGATTGCCGTGTACGTCGGAAATGACGGCCAGTTTCATGGGTCTGGTCCTTGGTCGGTCAATCCAACCTGAAGCCGGCGGGTCGGACTACCGGGAATGAGATTAGGTCTTAACCCAAAGGCAGCATGTAATCCGCCAGACGGCTCGAAGTCTTGCGCAGGGAAAGGCTCAGCAGCCTAGCCACGCCTTGAAGGATTTTGACCCCTATGCGGGGATGTTCGTCCACAATGGTCTCGAAAGACTGACGCGACAGCGTTATCAGGGTCGAATTGGTTCTAGCCCGGACCGTGGCCGAGCGGGGATAATTGTCCAGTATGGACATCTCGCCTATGGACCGCCCTTTACTCAGGGAAGATATGGCCACACTGTGGCCGGCTTCACTGGTCTTGATCACGTCCAGGGCGCCTTCGGAGACAAAACAGACATAATCTCCCCGGTCGCCTTCCTTGAAGATGATCTCGCCGGCCTTGACCTGGATCATGTTCATATATTTCACCGCGAGGCGCAGTTCCTGGGGGTCGAGGTTATCGAAGATGGGGATGTGAATCAGAAGATCAATCAGGGCCGAAGCAGTTTTAGTTTCTCCTATCGGCACGGCTTAATCCTCCCTGGCTAGGATTGGACGCTAATAGGTAAATAATAATCAAGGTCGCCCATCCTGGCAATGGAAATGACGCCGGGGCGGAATATCTCTTCCCTGAACGCTTGAGCCCGCAATAACGATTGACTTGTCCGGTCGCCTCTGAGAATATGATCTGGACCGGGTAATAAGGCAACGAGACTGAGCCGATTTTAGCGAAGAACGCCTCCCGACGGCGGGCAAAGCCTTATTTAACCGGCGGCCCTCATCTCTTCCAAGCTGAAGGAGTTGGCCATGAAAAGTATCCTGACCGGTTTAGGTCTCCTGGTTGTTATCCTGGCCGTCACCGTATTCTGGGCCGCGCCGGGCGGCGCTCAAAAGCCGAACCCCAAGGCCCTTTTTGAAGAGAAATGTTCCAGGTGCCATGAGACGAACAGGGCCTTGATCAAAACCAAGACCCTGGACGGCTGGAAAGACACGGTCAAGCGGATGATGGGCAAGAAAAACGCCGCTATTTCCAAGCAGGAAGCCGAATTGATAACCCAATATTTATTCGGGATCAGGGGCACGAAATAGGAGCTGAAAACCGCGCCGGAGCGTGACTGGTCAAGCGGCGTTTCAAACTGACGGGCACTGTTTCGTTTCGATTGTATCAAATTGTTACAGCGAATATCAATGGAACCTCGAGTTGAGACCAGCCGGCCTTGATTGAACAGGATCGGGAATGCAGAAGCAAATCCAAACGGAAACCAGGATACCAGTGAAACTGAGTGACTTGGTGACCAAACAGCCGGAGGACGTCTATCGCGAGGTGGAGCGTCTCTGCCAGATGATGTTCGTCCAGCCGGACCTGGGTTTCATGAGCCGAGTGTTTGAGGACGTTCTGAACCTGTTTGCCGGGAAATATCCCGGGTACAGGGAATGCAATACCCGTTTCCACGATCTCGGCCACACCCTCGATTGTTATCTGGCTCTGGCCAGGCTGCTGCACGGCGCTTCGGTCGAGGGCCGGGTTTTCAGTCAGCGCCAGGTTTTACTGGCCCTTATCACCTCCTTGTTCCATGACACCGGGTACATTCAAAAGATGGATGAACCTGAAGGCACGGGCGGCCAGTACACCCTGGTGCACGTGGACCGCAGCATTCAGTTCATGAGTCGGTATCTTTCCGAAAAGGACCTGCCCGGGGCGGAGATTGATTTTTGCGCCGCCTGCCTCCAATGCACCGGACTCAATGTGCGTTTGGACAAGGTCATTTTTGTTTCCAGGGATCACGAAATTCTGGGCAAAATGGTCGGCACGGCCGATCTCCTGGGCCAGATGGCCGGCCGGACTTACCTGGAAAGGCTTGTCTTTCTGTTTCACGAGTTCGATGAAGCGGGCGTGCCGGGATTCGAAAGCGAAATGGACCTGCTGCTCAAAACCACCTCCTTTTATGAGATGACCCAAAAGAGATTCGCCGATCAACTGGAAGGAGTCAATCGTTGGTCCAGACCGCATTTCCGGGCCCGCTGGAACATAGACGAGGACCTGTATCAGGAAGCGATAACCAGAAACATGAACTATCTCGAGTCGGTCCTGGCCCTACACGGCGAGCGGTACCGCCCGCATTTCCGTCGCGAGGGCCTGCTCAAGGACCAGGGTGGGCGACCCTAATTCACAATTGCGCTTATTCGATTTATTGTTACCTGTCTCAGCTCTTGGCATGGCCGGTCGGATAAGAGAAATCACCCGCGCCGAGGGGAGATAGATTTGAATTCGATGTGGGGATTGAGGGCTTTTATTTCCCATAAAAAGCGGAGTAGCTCCGGATCGCCGGCCCGGCAGAACATATAGGCTTTTTCTCTGGCCAGCCTAAAGCGCAGGAACCCGATGGCCAGATACGGCCCTTCGATCAAAGATATCGAGGTCAGGTCCTCCACGATTTTCCTTCTGTAACTGGTTAAGATCAATCCTCCCGCCCGGTTCAGCTCGGCCCGGTAGGAAATACGCAGCGAAAAATACCAAGTGTAGCCGATGATAAAGGCGATCATGCCCCACTGGCCGGCCTCGGCCCAGGTGGCCTGTCTGGCCCTGTCGCTCAAGAGCCAGATCGAGACCGCCGTCCAGGCGGCCAATAGGAAGTAGAATATTCCCACCCAGGCCTGGGGCGCCTGGTAGGCCGCCTGTCTAGAACCGTTGGCCGCGGGAGACCCTGGAGGGAGCGTTTTTTTGCCGGGCAATTTTACTTAACCGGTCGGCGCGGCGTTTCCGTCACTTCATCAAAAGCCTGGGCAGCCAGAGGATGATGTTCGGAAAGACCATGCACATTATCACGCCTAGCACCTGGATGAACATAAAATTAAAGGCTGATTTCCATATGTCCCAGGTAGTGATTTCCGGTGGCGCCACCGCCTTCAGATAGAACAGGGCGTAGCCGAAGGGAGGGGACAGGAAGGATATCTGCAGATTGGTGGCGAACAGGACCCCGAACCAGATCGGATCGAATCCCAGTTTCCTGATCAACGGTCCGAAGATGGGCACGCAGAGCATGATGATGCCCACCCAGTCCAGGAAGAAGCCCAGAATGATCAGAATGATATTGATGACGATGATGATGCCCCAGGGACCCAGGCCGGAGCCGGTCAGGGCATCCGAAACGAATCTCGCTCCCCCGACCATGACGTAAAGGCCCACGAAGACATTGGCGCCGAACATGGTCCACAGCACCATGGCCGAGGCCTTGATCGTGCCTTCGGTGGCTTGGATCAAGCCTTTGAAGGTTAGTTTACGCTGGGACAAAGTGAGCAGGAAAGCGCCGAAGGCGCCCACGCCGGCGGCCTCGGTGGGAGCCGCGATACCGGTGAAGATGGTGCCCAGGACCAGAAAAATCAGTATGGCGGCCGGTACGAGACGGTAGAGCAGTTTCAGCCTGACCGGCAAAGGCGCGCGTTCCTCCGGCGGCACCGGCGGGCCCAGTTCTGGTTTGATATAGCAGCGGATGGTGACGTAGATGATGTAGAAAGCCGAAAGCATGAATCCCGGCATAAAAGCCCCGGCGTAGAGACGGCCGATCGAGGAATTGTCCACCAGGCCGTAAACGATGAGCATGACGCTGGGTGGTATGAGAATACCCAGGGTGCCGCCGGCCAGGATCGAGCCGCAGGCCAGGTGCTTATTGTAGTTTCGCCTGAGCATCTGGGGCAGGGCGATAAGACCCATGGTCACTTCGCTGGCGCCGATTACCCCGCACATGGCCGCCATCATGGTGCAGGCCATGATGGTGGCCGTGGCCACGCCGCCCTTGATGCCGCCCATCCATTGATAGACCATCTCGTATATTTCTTCGATGATGCCCGATTTCTCCAGGATATTGGCCATCAAGATAAACAGGGGTATGGCCGCCAGGAGATACTGGACCATCAGACCGAAGATGCGGGTGGGAACCAAGTTGAGGGCGGCCGGTCCTTGCAGCAGGGCCGTGAAGATCACTCCCACCGACCCGCAGGCGAAGGCCACGGGCAGGCCGAGGCCGAGGATGAGCAAGAGGGAACCGAACATCAGAATAGTGATAAGCTCGATGCTCATGATGGCTTCTTCCTACCGGTCAATAAGGGTTTTCACGTCACGGATGAACCAGACCACGCCTTGCAATAAAAGCATGAAAGCCCCCAGGGGCATCATGAGCTTGATGGGGTAATAGGGCGGCGCCCAGTCGGTCAGGGAGAGTTCGCCGGGAATACGGTAGCCGAAAAAGGTCCCGCCTCCGGACATGGTTTGCGAACTCCAGTAAAATGTCCAGAAGGTGTAGAGCATCACCCCGATAAACAGGAAGAAGAAGGCCGAAGAGATCACGTCCAGGATGGCCTGGGTCCGGCGGGAGCGGGTGGCGTAGATCACGTCCACGCGCACGTGGGCCCGGTGGTAGTGGGCGTAACCGCCGGAAAGGATATAGACCATTCCAAAAAGGTCGGTCATAAGTTCATGGCCCCAGTTGGTGGGCAGGCCGAAGGCGTAGCGCATCACCACTTCGAAAGTGATAATGAAAACAGCCAGCAGGACCAGTATCACATTCAACTTGCCGATGAATATGTTGGTTTTGTCCACGGCCGTCATGAACTTGGAAAGCATCCGGTCGTCCTTTCCTGCCTGAACGTCTTGAAGACCCTCGGATCGAGACGGACGAGCGCCCCTCCCGCTTATCCGGGAGCGACGCCCGTGTCATGCCCGTATGGTCGAGCCGGGGCGAGGTGGAGGAGAGTCCGGTGGGACTCTCCTCCTGATGGCACTAGAATTCCAACTTCTTGCCCTGGCTGTCCACCATATCCTTGTCGGTGACGTAACCCACTTTCACCGACTTCATGAACTCGAATTGGGACTTGAAAGCCTTCATGGCCAGGGGGTGCTTGGAGGCCCATTTGACCCACATTTCCGGCGCGAATTTGCGGAACTTGGCGATGTCCTCCTCCTTGAGGCGGATCACTTCCACTTTTTGCTCTTTCTGGAACTTGTCGAAGGCCACGATGTCCGCGGCCTGGATGGCGGTGTAATGGTCATAGGAATGCTTGTACGTCGCGGCTTCGATCAGAATCTGGAGGGGCTTGGGAATGGCCTTCCATTTGGTTATATTGATGCACAGGCTCATCAGGTCCACCGGTTGATGCAGGCACGGAGTGGAGGGAGGGCCCATGATGATAAACTTGGCGATCTCGCCGAAGCCCAGGTTGTAGTTTATGGCCGCGCCCACGTAATCGGCGCCGTCAATCACGCCTTTCTCGAGGGCGGGATAGACTTCGCCCCCGGGTAGAAGCACGGTGGAGACGCCGGCGGCGCGGTAGATGTCGGCGATGATGCCGCCGGGATAGCGTAGTTTCTTGCCCTTGAAGTCTTCGAAGGAACGGATGGGGACCTTGGAGTGGATCAGGTTGTCGTCGTGCTGAATGGGGCCGATGTACCACATGTTATGTTCCCCGTAGGCCTCCCGGGCGATTTCCAGGCCGCCCAAGGCCCGGTACCAGGTATCCCACTGGTCCGGACGGTCCATGCCGAAGGGGTAAGAGGACAGGAAGGTGGCCACTGGTATCTTGCCCGGCCAGTAAACGTCGAAGCAGTGCATGGCGTCGAAGACTCCGGCCTTGACCGCGTCGAACATCTCGAAGGTGCCCACGATGGCGCCGGCCGGAAAACCTTCGAAGATAATCTTGCCGTCGCTGATATCCTTCATGCCGTCGCAGAATTCCTTGAATTTGGTGAAGCCCAGCGTGCCCGCGTCCCAGGCGGTCTGGACTTTGAGCGTGATGGGTGCGGCGGAGGCCACGCGGGCAAAGTAGGGGAATCCCAAGGCGCCCGCCGCCGCCCCGGCCGCCGCGGCGGTCTTCAGGAAGGCCCGGCGGGAAGTTTTTCGAACCTTCGACGTTGCTTCTTCTGACTTGCTGCCTTTCTTCCTCATACCATCCTCCTTTTAATGCTTAAAGGTTAGTATCCTGGGGGCGTCGCGGCCCACTTTTTCGGCCACTGTCCTGGACCAGGATCGGGCCGGCGCCTCCCGGCCAGGCCAAGCGCCTATAAATAACAATCTCCGGTCGTTCAGCCTTCCGGTTCACCGGCCGGAGATCACTTCTTCTCCTCGGGAAAAACGTTGTCGAAACCCTTGATCAAACCGTAGATGATAAAAATCAGCGTGGCCAGGACCACACCACCCCCAAGAAAAATAGTCACGTTTGGCCACAACACCCACATGAGCCTCTCCTCACCGGCGGAGTCCCAGGTGAACGACGCCCTTCAAAGCCAACCGGGTTTTTTGAAATAAGACCGACCTTATTGAATCAAGAGGCGGATTGTCAAGCTTTTAACCAAGCGGAGCATAACCATTCAGCTTTATTGAGCGGATGATGGTAATAATCAGGGCGAACACCTCCGACAAGGCCTCTCGCTCGGCCAATTACAGTTCATTGTGGCCATTCGAAGCTGAAGGTTACGGTCTTCACGCCAGGGCCAGGGCCGCCAACTGGACCAGGTCCAGGACTTTCAGGTCAGTGATCCCGGCGCGCGTGGCCCGGGTCTGGATGGTGCGCAGGCACTGCTGGCAGGAACTCACCACGGTCCGGGCGCCCGTGGCCATGATCTGATCTATTTTCATCTGGGCCACGGCCGCGGAAAGGGCCGGGTCGAACATCTCGACGTTGCCGCCGCCGCCACAGCAGACGCTGAGCCGCCTATTCTTGGCCATCTCCACCAGCGTAACGCCCGGAATGGCCTGGAGCACCTCACGTGGCTCCTCGAAGACGCCGGAGTTGCGGCCGAGATCGCAGGGGTCGTGATAAGTGACCGTGAGGTTGATGTCCTTGAAACTGAACCGGCCTTCCTTGATCAGGCGGCCCAGAAGCTGACTGGCGTGGGAAAGCTTGATCTCGGTCTCATAAAACTGCTTCCAGGTATGGAAACAGGAAGGGCAGGCGAAGACGATTTCCTGGGCGCCCAGGCTCTGGACCTTGGCCAGGTTGTGTTCCTTCAGCTTGGACACGTCCTCGGGCCGACCGGCTCCGATCAAGGGAAACCCGCAGCACCATTCTTCCCCACCCAAGACCGTGAAGTCCAGGCCGGCTTTATCCATGACCGTGACCATGGCCGCCGGAATTCTCTGGGCCAGGGGAAAAAAAGAGGCCACACACCCTACGAAATAGACGATCTCCGCCCGGTCCTTGTTCAGGAATCCAGCGGGCACGTCCGACATCAGTTCGGTCCATTCGGCCCGCTCCTCGGGATCGTCGGAGCTGATGTTGTAATACTCGTTCAGGGTCTGGGCGAGTTTATCCATTATGGCCGGGTGTATTTGGGCTTCGGCCATCAAGGCCCGGTCGGCCCAGACCGTATCCTTGGTCTTGATGGCCGGGAAACAGGCCACGGTGCAGGCGCCGCAGCCCAGGCAAGTGAAAAGCGCCTTGGCCAGGTCCGGGGTAAGCTCGAGCTTGTTTTCGATGACGGCCCGGGTGATGGCGTTCCGCCCTCGGGCCGTGTAGGTCTCGATGCCTTTAACCTGATAGGTGGGGCAGTCCGGCAGACAGAACCCGCAACGGGTGCACTTGGCTACTTCTTCATAATAGAGCTTGGTCAGTTTGGCTACATTCATGAATTAGAGCCCTCCCGGGAATCGGCCGGGGTTGAAAATTCCGGCCGGGTCAAGTTCTTTTTTAAGGCGTTTCATGATCTCGAAATCGCCGCGCGGCGGACCCCAGGGATCGAAAAGGTCCTTGAATTCGGGCGGGGCGGCCTCGACGAACAAGGCCCCGTTCAAGGCCAGGGCTTTATCCCGCAGGGCCAGGCCGAATCCGGTCCCGGCCTTCAAATCAGGCCGGTCCGAAAGGTAGAGATGCGTCACCCCGTTGCCGGCCGAGCAGCAGGCCGCCCAAGGCCAACCTTGCCGGCGGCGCTCGACTTCGGCCATGAACTCGAGGTAGCCGGAGAACCGATAGTTGGCCTTTAACTTGATCGTGGCCCGGGACAAGAGCGTGTCGCCGAGACGTTTGAACAAGGCGCTGGTTTCCCGGCCGTCAAGCTCGAGAATATCCCGGGCCGCGGCCTGGTCGGCCCGGGCCAGGATTTCCACGCGCTCGCGCCGGACTTCCTCTTCGAAACCGGCCTGGCCCAGGGCCACGGCGAAGCCTTCCCGAGGCATCTCGGGCCGGTCCGGTCCGGCAACGCTCCAGGCCGGCTGGTTCATGAGTTCCAGGGCCGTGGGCAGCAGCCTGGATTTGAGCATTGACTCGCAGAATCTTCCGGCTGGTTCGAGGCCGGAAAAGATAGCGATAATTCCGCCCTGGGATTCGGGCAAAGGCAGGAGCCGCAAGGTCACCTCGCCGATCAGCCCCAGACAACCCAGGGACCCGATCATCAATTTGGAGGCGTCGTAACCGCTCACGTTCTTGACCGTCTTGCCGCCCATGCCGATGATCTCGCCCGTGGGGGCGATGAAGCGTACGCCCAGGACCAGATCGCGCAGCAGCCGGTTCCTCAGCCGGGTGGGGCCGGTCAGACTGACCGCCAGCATTTCGCCCAGGGTGATCTTTTCGGCCAGGGGCGGATCAACCGGAATGAAGGCGCCCATGTAATCGCGGTCCGAGCAGATATAGTCCGCGGTTTCCTTGAGGCGCCCGTCCAGGGGGAAGAAGCAGCGGTTTTCCGAGCCGGCCAGCAGGTCCTGGAGGTCTCCGAAGATCGCTCCGGCCTGGGCGGTGACGGTGAGGTTGGCCAGGTCCAGGTCAATGGTTTTGTCCAGCCGGCGAGTAGATAAAATAACGTCGGCGCTTTTCAGCCTGCCGCCCACCGAGGACATGACTCCGGCTCCCCGGGGCGCCAGGCTGAACTTTTCCCGGTTGGCCAGCTTGACTAGTTCGGCCGCCTCGGGCAGAGCGCCGGGGTAAACCATGGCTTCAGGGGTCAAACCGTCCGGCGCGTGTCGGCGTATTTCCTCGGGTTCGAGGGAGATGTGTTTTTCGTCAAAGGCTTGTCGGAGAATCGTCAGGTTCATGGTTTGTTCCTTTCTGGCTATTCGGTGAAAGGGGACGGAAGGTCCGGTTCCGCGCCGCCGCCGGGTCGGGGTCTTTTTAGTCTTCCGGTCCGGTTATTCTTCCGGAGGAAGCACTTTGCCTGGATTCAGTATTTCCAGAGGGTCCCAGGCGCGTTTGATTTTACGCATGAACTCGATATCGTCCGGGCTGAAGACAAAGGCCATCTCTTTCAGTTTCTCCATGCCGATGCCGTGTTCGCCGCTGATGGTGCCGCCCGCCTCGGCGCAGAGGCGCAGTATTTCCCGGCCGACCTTTTCCACCCGTTCGAGTTCACCTTTGTCCCGCAGGTCAAAGAGGATCAGGGGGTGCAGGTTGCCGTCGCCGGCATGGAACACGTTCCCGATCCGCAGGTTGTGTTCCTGACCCAGTTTGAGCACCTTATCCAGGACTTCCGGCAATTTGGTTCGAGGCACGGTGCCGTCGCAGACCAGATAATTGGGGCGGAGGCGGCTGATGGCGCCGAAGGCGCCCTTGCGTCCGGCCCAGAGGGCCGTTCGCTCGGCTTCGTCCTTGGCCGCCCTGACCTCCCGCACCTTGTTGTCCCGGCAAATGTCCATGATGCGCCGGCTCAGACGGTCAAACCCGTCCTGGAGCCCGTCCAGTTCGATGATGAGCACGGCCCCGGCGTCCCTAGGATAGCCGGCCCGCATACTGTCTTCCACGGCCTGGATGACCAGGTTGTCCATCATCTCGAGGGTGGCCGGAATGATGCCGTCGGCGATCACGGCGCTGACCGTATTGCCGGCGTCCCGGATGGTTTCGAAGACGGCCAGGAGCGTCTTGATCGCCTCGGGCTGGAGGATGAGCTTGAGGATGATCTTGGTGGCGATGCCCAGGGTGCCTTCGCTGCCCACCAGCAGGCCGGGCAGGTCCAGGCCGGGCATCTCCGGCGCCGTGCCGCCCACCTGGATCGCGCTCCCGTCATAAAGCACCACCTCGAGGCCCAGCACGTGGTTGGTGGTGACGCCGTATTTGAGACAATGGGGTCCGCCCGCGTTTTCGCCCACGTTGCCGCCCAGGGTCGAGGTCTTCTGGCTGGCCGGGTCCGGGGCGTACTGGAGTCCGGTCTTGGCCACTTCATTCTGGAGATGCAGGGTTATCACCCCCGGCTCCACGGTGGCGGTCCGGTTCTCGACGTCAATTTCCAGGATGCGGTTCATGCGGCCGAAATGGAGGACCAGGCCGCCCTTGACCGGGACCGGTCCGCCGGTCAGACTGGTGGCCGCGCCGCGCGCGACCACGGGCAGACCGTTTTCATAAGCCAGCCGCACCACCCGGCTGACCTGATCGGCGTCGCCGGGCAGGACCACCACGTCCGGTTTGGCCTGCACCAGGTAGGCGTCATAGCTGTACAGGGTCAATTCCATATCCGAAGTCAAGACGTAATCGGCGCCCACGATGGCGGCCAGGCGCTCCTTGAGTTCCAGGCTGATCATCCCACGCCTCCTCGAGGTTAAAGCCCGCCGGGCCGGGCTGTTCGGATACCCTGAAAAACATCCGGAAAACAGGCGAAGTCTAAGCCAGGCCGGCGATGAATGCAAGCGTCAGTTGATATAGCCGCCGAAAACGGCTTGACCGGGCGTGATATAGTATCCGATTTTGGCGATAAAGGGGGATTTCATGGTGTTTTCATTGTCCTCCGATTTATTCAAAGTGTATAATCATTGTCAGGCTTCATTGGGAAAAGAATGGAAGTTGCTGAATTCCGCCATGAGACGAAGGTGAACATATGAATATTAGACGGGCAACGGCAGGAGACGCGGAGCGAATTGCCAAGATCTATAACTGGTACATTATCAATACCATAATCACTTTTGAAACTGATATGGTCGGCTCCCAGGAAATGAAGAAGAGGATTCAAGAAAAAATCGTGCGACATGACTGGCTCGTTTGTGAATTGAATCAAGAAATCATCGGCTACGCCTATTATGGACCGTTCCGAACCAGAGCCGCATACAATCATACGGTGGAATCGACTATCTACCTGGCCCAAGAGAGCGTTGGAAGAGGATGTGGAAGGGCCTTGTACGCCAAATTGATCGAGTCGGCCAAGGGTCGCGGATTGCGGGAGGTGATCGGCATCATAGCGTTGCCGAATCCGCGGAGCCTGGCCTTTCATAGGGAGATGGGCTTTGAAGAAGTGGGCGTGCTTAAGAAGGTCGGTTACAAATTTGGGAGATATATCGACGTTGGTATATGGCAGATGTCCGTGCTCTAATATGAGCGCGGCGCCAGATTCCGGGCTAGGCGCCCCCGAACGATAAGTTTGGACGGAAGTCCAATATGATAACGGATAGAAAGTTATTAATTGAATAGCTGGACAAGGCCAGGAACCACCAAACGCGGATACGAAACTCAGCGTTCGAAGCAACACGGGCGCGCCGCCGGCTTACGTTTCGCCGGTTACCCTGGACGTTAGACGACCAGAGGAAGCAGTGTGAGCTACGACCTGTTCTTTAAACCGCGAAGCGGTTTAGTTGATCCTAAGGGATTCGTGGACTACTTCTCTTCTCGTCCCAATTATAAAGTCAACTTGACGCAAGCCCGGTATCGGAACGAAGACACTGGAGTCTATTTCGTTTTCGACCTGCGGCCGGAGCGAGAGGCGAACGATGGAGAAACGTATCCCGTATCTCTGAATATCAACTACTTCCGCCCCTCGTATTTCATTCTGGAGGCGGAACCGGAAGTCACTGCCTTGGTGCGTTCCTTCGACCTGGTCGTATCCGACCCGCAAGCGCACGGCATGGGTGAGGGCGAATACGATCCCGAGCTGTTGAAAACCGGATGGAACCATGGCAACGATTTTGGCTGTTTCGCGTTTATGCGCGTCCATCCGAACGGAGGAGAGGTCTATTCGCTGCCAACCGCCAAGCTGATAAAGGCTTGGTCTTGGAACGCCAACCGCCGGGCGCTTCAGAACGAGCTTGGTGCATCCAAGTTTCTCCCAAGGGTTAAGTTTATTCTTCTCGAGGGGCAAGTGGCGACAGCCGCGGTTTGGCCGGATGGAATCCCGATAGCCATCCCAGAGGTAGATTACCTCCTAGTCCTGCGCCGGGAACTGGCCCCGCGACGTTTTCTGAAACGGAGGGAAGACCGAACCCTGGTCGCCTTGAAGGACGCCTCTCCACTCCTGGGCAAACATAGAAGGCCATGGACGCAGGATGTTTTAGTCCTCGATTACAGCCAACCTCCTCGGGACGTGGTCAGGTATGTTGAATCCCTGCCTAAAGACGAACGAGAGATCAAAGAGCTGGCGCCGGACCAAGTGCTGAATCGGGAGTTGCTGGAGAAGTATTTGGTCTAATCAGGGCCTTCCAGCCGACGACCTCGACGCCGCATTGCGTCGCCAAGGCCGCGGCTGACTTTTTCTTTCGGCCGGAAAAGAAAGGAAATTGCTGGCAGAGGCATCCCGTCCTGGCTGGAAGGCCCGTTCGGCAGAGGAAACACCACCTGACCGGCGACGGCGAATCCTGGTGGCGCTATCGCGATGACGGCGGGCGCCGCGCTTTCTTTCTTTTCCGTCATCTGGAACCGCATTTTGCCTTGCCGGCAGGCCATAAGCCGGATAAAATAAGCCGGCCTTGGCAATCAAGGAACGGTTTCTACCGATATTCGTAAAAATCTGATAGAGTTAGCTTGTAAAGGGTTGTACTCCCAGGAAGGCCTCATGAACAAGAAGCTGTTACCGTCAGCGGCGGCCAAAGCCGGCTTGGTAATAGTGAATCGATGGAAAGGCCGAAGCCCCAGGCACCCGCCGGTAACGCCGTTGTCGGGTGATTAAGACTCCGTTAATAGTCCGGCGTACCTGGAACAACCAGGATTTCGCCGGGGTAAATCTTCATGGAGAGGTGAATTGAAAATGCCAAATGCCAATCCGCCGTCTTTTCCACAACTCGATCCCGGTCAAAGAATACTGATGGGTCCGGGGCCCAGCGACGTTCCGCCCCGGGTTCTGCAGGCCCTGGCCGCTCCCTGCATCGGCCATCTGGACCCCAAGTTTCTGGCGATCATGGACGAGACCCAGGAGTTGCTCAGGTTTCTTTTTCAGACCAAGAACGCCCTGACCATCCCGGTTTCGGGCACCGGCAGCGCGGGCATGGAAACCTGTTTCGTCAACCTGGTCGAACCCGGCGACGAAATAGTGGTCGGGGTCAACGGCGTCTTCGGCACCCGCATGTCGGACATCGTGGGCCGCCTGGGCGGAAAGCTCATCCGCGTGGACGGCGAATGGGGCCGGGCCCTCGATCCCGAGGCCGTACGGCGGGCGGTCAAGGACCGCCGACCCAAGGTGATAGCCGTGGTTCACGCCGAAACCTCTACCGGCGCCCGCCAGCCGCTCGAGGATCTGGCGGCCCTGGCCCGGGAATGCGGGGCCCTGTTCCTGGTGGACATGGTCACCTCGTTGGGCGGCCTGGACGTGGCTATTGATAAAATCGGCATTGACGCCGCCTACTCCGGGACCCAGAAATGCCTGTCCTGCCCGCCGGGTCTGGCGCCCATTTCCTTCAGCGCGGCGTCCGTGTCGGCCATGGAAAAGAGGAAGACCCCGGTGGTGAGCTGGTATCTGGACATGAACATGGTCCGCAGCTACTGGGGTGGGGAAAGGAAGTATCACCACACCGCGCCGATCAACATGATCTACGGCCTGCGTGAAGCCCTGGGCCTGATAGCCGAGGAGGGCCTCGAGGCCCGCTTCAAGAGGCACAAGCTCAACCATCTGGCCCTGGTGGCCGGCCTCGAGGCCATGGGCCTGTCCATGCTGGTGCCCGAAGCCGAACGCCTGCCCATGCTCAACGCGGTTCGTATTCCCGAAGGAGTGGACGACCTGAAGATTCGCCGGGCTTTATTGAACGAATACGGACTGGAGATCGGCGGAGGTCTGGGGCCGTTGGCCGGTAAAATCTGGCGGGTGGGCCTGATGGGTTATTCCTCGAACCGCCGCAACGTCTTCATCTTCCTGTCGGCCCTGGAAACCCTGCTCCAGGCTCAAGGCTTCCAGGTCAAGCCCGGGGCTTTGGCCGCGGCGGACGCGGTTTACAACCAGGCTTGATCGAATCGTTCGTCCCGAAATAATAATCGGCCCGCGGTCCACGACCGCGGGCCGATCTTTTCGGAAAGCCTCAAGCGGCGAAAACGGCCGCGATCAGACTTTGACCAGCTTGACCTGGCTTTGGTAAAAGACGGCGCTGCCGCCCACCAGGTCCACCAGGCCGGTGTTCTTGAGCACCGGGTCCACCCTCATGGCCGCGTTGCCGTGGATGCCGGCGCCGCGTCGAGGATCGCCGGCCAGGGTCTGGCCGTCTATCTCCAAACCATGTACGCCGTAGCCCCAATGGCCGTGACCCAGGGAAAAGGCCACGCAGCCGGGACGGAGGCCTTCCAGGACCCTGACTTTGCCGATCATGGGTTTGGAGCCGAGAGGCCCTAATTCCCAAGTACCGGACTGGTTGGAGGGTGACACCAGCTTGACCAGGGTCCCGCCATTCAGGTTGAGACGCCGGGCGTCCGAGGCCGAAACCTCGACGAAATTCTCGGGGTAGATGGCCTGAAGCCAATAGTTGCCGCTGGTGCGGCTCTTGGTTTGGGTGATGGTTTTATAGGTCAAAAGGGTGAATTCATAGCCCTGGGCTACGTCGTCCAGGGGCCGGCCGGTGCAGTCCAAGGGGCTGGGCAGGAAGTCGGCGTAGTGCAGATAAGGTTTGCCGGTCATGGAGTTCTTGGTCTTGAGTTGCTTTTCCAGGTAAATGCCCAGGAGTTTCCCGTATTTGTTGGCCAACTGGTCGTCTTTGTACGCCTTTGGAAAATCCTGGAAGCGGCCGCCTCGATTCAGAACATAGACCACGTGGGGCCACAGGTTGGGCCCCACCAGTTCCTTCCAACGTTTCAGCTCGTAGATCGTAGCCGGCAGATGACGCCGGGCTTTTTCGAAGATTTCCTGTTCCTGCCGGCTGGCCGCCGGGACCTTATCCGAACCGTCTTCCTTTTCGCCGAAGGCGATATTGGCCGCCATCCGCAGGTACAGGTCTTCGTCCCTCTTGAAATGAAGTCCCGGGCCGAAGGCGTTTTCGCCGAAACCAGGCAGTTTGAGCTTTTCCGCCAAGCCCAACAACAGGGCTTCGAAAGATAAGGGAATCTGCTGGCCGTAGACGGTCACGGTGTCGGTCAGGGGCGCCGAGGCCGGCTGGCGGAAAGGGGCGACCTTAAAGGGGACCGAGGGATGGGAGCCGGAGAACTCCCATCGTTCCAGGAAGGTGATGTCCGGGAAGATGTAGTCGGCGTAAAGACTCGTCTCGCCGACCACTATGTCCGAGACGATGAACAAAGGCAGTTTCTTGGGATCGGATAGTATCTTGATGAGTTCGTGGCCGGCCGGCAGGGCATAAACCGGCGAACCCATGTACAGGAGGAGGGCCTTGATCGGGTAGGGATAGGCGTCGCCGAGGCTGGGAATGACTTCCTGGTAAATGTCCGAGCTGAACGGATACCAGGGTCTCTTGGCCGGAAAGCCGGTGAAGAGCGTGCTTTTGTCGTACACCTTCCCGCCGCGGATGATGTCAATCCCGAAGGGTTTGATCACGCCGCTGTTTTTGGTTACGTTAAAAGGCTGTCCTTTTCGGTCACCCACAAGGTTATAGGTCGAGACCTTGCACATGCCGCCCATCCAGTCGTGATTGCCGATGAGGATGTTGACGAACATCCAGGCCAGGACGTTATAGAAGCCGGAAGTGTGCTGGGAGACGCCGCGATGGATATCGGCCACGGCTTTCTTGCCGTGACTGGTGAATTCCCTGGCCACCTCGACCAGGTCGCTTTCCTTGAGGCCGGCCAAATCCGCCCACTGGGCCATGGTCCGGGCGGCGGCGGTTTCCTTGTAAACCTGGAAGACGCTTTTGACCTTGATCCCGTTGACCTCGGTGTTGACCAGCAGTTCGCCCTCGGCCGGTTCGGATTCGCTGTTCGGGTCAAAGGGAAGACACTGGCCGTTCTTGAAAACAAGGAAGGGATCGAAAGTCCATTCCTTGCCGACCTTGTTTTTCCTGGTTTCCGCGGGCAGCCCCAAGTCGGAGCCCCGCAGGAAGGGGCCGGGCTTCCCCTCCTGGTCCAGCTTCACCAGCCAGGCCGTCTGGGTCCAGGTCGGCTCCTTGTCCGCCTTGGCCGCGGCCAGGTTGGCGTTGGAAAGATACCTGGCGTCGTAGCGTTTGTTTTCGATGATCCAATGAATCAGGGCCTGGGCCGCAGCGCCCACGCCGTTGGGCTTGACCGGCAGCCACTTCCAGGCCTTGGCCGCCACCTTGCTAAGGCGGGGGTCAATTACCGCGATCTTCAAGCTGCCGTCGGAAATGCCGGACATCACCTTGGGCGTGCGGTGCGGAGGGCCGTAATTGGTGTCAAAGGGATTGGCCCCCACGAAGAGGATGAATTCGGAATTGCCGATGTCGCCTTGCCAGTAGAATTTCTGTCCGGCGCCCCACGTGCCCTCGACAAACTGATCGCTGATGGCTTTGCAGGTGAAATAAAGCGAACCCTGACAGACCGTGGTGTGGCCGTGGGCGTTGACCGTGCCGAAACTTTGGCCGAACCGCCGATACATCTGCTCCCGGCCGGCCTTCATCCGACCCCAGTTGAGACAGAGTTGGTTGTTCTTGGGTCCCAAGTCCGGGTGGTCCGGGTCAATCAAGTATTTCAGGTCGGCCTGGTGCTTGTTCTTGAATTCCTCGATCTTCATTTCCTTGGCCGCGACCTTGGTCGCGTCCCTGGCCAGGGCGTCGGCCACGGCCGGGTCGGTGAGAAGGTGTATGTCCTTCAGACCTTCGACCTTTCCTTCCCCGAACAAATCCCCGCCGTTGACGATCTCGGCAATGGCCTGATCGTAAGGTATGGTCTTCCATTTGTTCTCGCCCCGTTTGCCGGCCCGCTTCAGAACCTTCACCAACCGGAAAGGGTCATAAAGGGCCTGAATCCCGGCCTGACCCTTGGGGCAGATGGCCCCTTCCACCTTGGCCGCTTCGGTCAGGGGTGTGTCATAGGCCAGATGAGGGGTCAGGGTCCAGGGGCTGTAGGGGTTGCCGTCAATCTTGGCCACCAGTCCATCCTGCATCTTGACCTTGATGCCGCAGTTGGTGTTGCACTGCTGGCAGACCGAATAGATTTGCGCTTCCGGATGATGGTGGGTATAGGCCCCCGCGTCGGGCCAGGCGGCCAGGGCGGGCGAGCCGAACTCGTCCCAGAGGGTGAGGCCGAGCTGAGCCGCCGCCACCGAGCCGCCGAGCAAGGCCGAACATTTCAAAAACCGCCGCCGATCCATCTCGAACGCCGCTTGGCCGTGCTTTTTCTCATGATCAGACATATGGTTTTTCCTCCTTCAGGGGGAACAAGCTCGGGGCTACTTTAGGCCCGACCAGGAAGCTGAAAAGCCCCAGGGAAGTGATGAACACTCCCACCAGCCACTCCCCCAGGTTGGGATGGTAAGACAGGCGCAGTCTTTCGTGGATGAAAGCCTTGTCCAGCCCTTTGAGCATGCCCACGTATTGGGCCGGCAGAACGAAATCAATGCGGACGGTCATGAAAGCCAAGGCTATGATCAAGCAAGACCAGGCCGTCACTTGATGGTTGCGGCCGTACTTGGCCAGGAGAAAGATCGGGATCAAAGTCCCGACCAGGAGATGCAGAAACCAGAAGACCCCCCAATTGGACCCGAACAGCATGTGGTTCAAAGCCGCGGCCGCTTCCTCCCGGTGGCCCCGGTAACCCAGCAGGATATTCAAGGCCTCCAGTCCGACAAAGGTCAGAAGAAGAATGAAGACCGATCGGCCCAGCCCGTACACCAACTCCCGCTCATGATAGAAAATCCAGGTCAGAAAGGTCATCAAGGCCCCGCCGGACAACAGGGCGGCCACGATGAACATGACCGGGGTGAGGGGACTGTTCCAGATGGTGTAGCCGGTCAGGATAGCGAACAAATACCCGTTTATACCGTAAAAAAACAAACCGACCGGCAGGCTGATGATGGACAGGACGCGGATTTTCGCTTCGTCTTTTTTATAGTAATACCAAGCCTTTAGAAGATAGACCAGAAAGAGGGCGGCGAAAAAGACGAACATCCACATCATAGGCGAGAGGAAATTGGGCGACAGGATGAACAGATAGGTGCGTTCCCAATGCCCGAGATCGAGGTTGATGGGTATGATGGCGCAGACCTCGGTGACGATGACCAGCCAGGCCGCCAGGGGGGAGAGAACGTCGTATTGTTTCTTGCCGAAGATATAGACGATGATCGTCACCATAAAACCGCCGGCGGACAGGCCTAGAAAATACAGATACAGGATCACGCCCAATCCCCAAGGGGTGTATGAACCCAGGGCCGTCGCGTTCAGGCCATATCCGAGGGCTTCGATTATTCCCCAGGCGCCGACCAGCATCCCCAAAATGCTGAGGGCCAGCAGCCCCTTGACAACTTTGTCTTTCATACTTCCTCCTTCACATCAGGTAGTAGACCGAGGGTTGGGTGCCGAACTCTTCCTTGAGCCGGGTTATACGGATCGAGCCTAATAACTCGCTCACAAGGGCTTCCGGGTCATGGCGGTTGCCGAAATAGGTGGCCCGGCTGATGCAAGTGGTCACGCAGTTGGGCAGCAGACCCACTACCAGCCGATGATGACAGAAATGGCATTTGCGCGCATTGCCGATCGGAGACCTCCGGCCGCCGCGATCCGGCCATTTTTTCCCGTACTCGGCCGCGGGTTTGACCTCATAGCCCTGGGCTGCCTTCTCCCGTCCTAACACCTTTCCAGAAAGTTCAGGGGTCTGGTCGGTGTACCATTCCGCGAAATCGAAAGTTCGCGCGCCGTAGGGACAGGCGGTGATACAGTATCGGCAGCCGAGGCACTTGTTGTAGTCCACCACGGTTATGCCTTGCTCGTCTTTGTACGTGGCCTTGACCGGGCAGACGTTGATGCATGGGGCGTTCTGGCACTGCATGCACGGTCGGGGCATGAAGCGCAGATGAACGTGGGGGTACTTGCCCACTTCCTCGCTCAAGACCGGGCGATAGACCACCCCCGGCGGCAGCTTGTTTTCGGCCACGCAGCCGACGGTGCAGGCATTGCACCCTACGCATTTGGCCCGATCTATCACCATTATCCATTTGACGTTGGCCGGATCGCCGGCCAGGGCTCTCTTCAAGTCCCGCTGCATTCGGATCAACGGGTCTTCGGTCGCCAGAAATCTGCTCATGACACCTCCTTCATGGCCTTTTCAATTTAAAGTCAGGAATTGAAGGAACATTTCAACCTATTCCGACGGCGGGCGGGCCGGCCCTAATCAAGACCCTGATGAACAGCCTAGTCAGACGATCGGGCATGGGGACTCTTTAGGCCTCGTTTCCATTCTTAGGCCGGGCCCGGCCAGGCTCGGCAAATCCCAGACGCCGGACCAGATACAACAATTCTTCAGGGTTTTCCGGACGGACCAAGCCGGCTTGAAGGTATTGGCTGAATGCTTCTTCCAGCTCTGGATGGTAGGTTCGATGCGAAAATCCGATCAGGCATAACCCCGGGTGGCGGTCATGAAGGGTTTTCAAAAACCGGTTGTTCACACCCGGAGCATCCAGGTCCACCAGGACCGCCCGCCATTTCCCTTTTGTCAGTCTGAGCGAGATTTCCTCTTTCCGGCTCGTGATGGCAACCTTGAAACCTGCACCGGTCAAGAGGCCGGCCATATCTTGGATTTCGGTAGGATTGGCGCAGTAAATCATGATCATTTTTAGTTTAGGGGGTTGAATTGCCGGGCACTTTAAGGGCAAATACCATACCAGTGGGCCGGCGGTATCTCAGAGACCCTAGCCCCTCGGCCAAGTTAATGGTTATTTTAATTGTTATTTCCAGCGTTTGAACATGAGGCTCTTATGGTTTCCGCCGGCGGGAAGTGCGTTCAATACCGAGCCAGAACCGGCCCGCCGATGACCGGAAACAGGCCAGGTAAAACAACCATTATGAATTAATTAATAATATTCAGATAATTAACTGTGTACAAAATCAGGACATATCAGATGGAGATTGGTATTGGGCTGGATTAAGGGCAGAGGTTTTAATGGGTGGTGGGACGGCTGAGATTATACTTCTTAACCTTTTGATAAAGGGTCGAGCGGCTGATGCCCAGCCGGCGGGCTGCTTCAACCTTGTTCCACCCGCAAGTTTCCAGTGTATCGTTCAGCAATTTTCGTTCATGGTCTAAAATGGTTCGAGGATATTGTTCATATGGTTGGTTCAACCCCGGCGGGAGGTCCTGTATTTCTATGAGATCGCCTTTGGCCAGGACCACGGCGTGTTCCAGGGTGTTTTCCAACTCCCGCACGTTGCCCGGCCACTCGGCATCCAGCAATATCCGCATTGTTTCCTGACTGAAATCCTTGATGTTCTTGCCGTGTTCTTCGGCCAGGCGTTTCAGGAAACTTCTGGCCAGCAAGGGGACATCATTGCGTCTTTCCCGCAGGGGGGGCAGAGCGATCGGCACGACGTTCAGGCGATAGTAAAGGTCTTCGCGGAATTGACCTTCCTTGACCGCCTGCCGGAGATCGCGATGGCTGGCGGCCAGGAGGCGGACGTCAACGCGAATGGTCTTTTCTCCGCCCACGCGTTCGAACTCCTGGATCTGCAGGACCCGGAGCAGTTTGACCTGAGCGGGGAGGGGTATCTCCGCCACTTCGTCCAGAAATACCGTTCCGCCCTGGGCCTGTTCAAAACGACCTATTTTCTGTCGGACGGCGCCGGTAAAGGACCCCTTTTCGTGCCCGAACAGTTCGCTTTCCAAGAGCGTGGCCGGATAGGCCGCGCAGTTGATCACCACAAAAGGCTGGTGGCGGCGGTAGCTTTTCTGATGGATGGCCCGGGCCACCAATTCCTTGCCCGTGCCGCTTTCGCCTTGGATGAGGACGGTGGCATCGGTGGGGGCCACGTCTTCAATCAGGCGGAATATGGTGTGCATTTTAGGGTCCTTGCCGACCAGGCCCATGAACTCGGCGGTTTGGTTGTAGCGGCGTTGCAGGGCGTTGAGTTCTTCTTCGTGGATCACGGCCCGGCGGATGACTCCGGCCGCTTGCTGGAGAATCAAGCGGATAAAGGTCAGGTCTTTGTCTTCGCAAGGGCAGTCCACCGGACAGGCGATAAGAAGGCCCCCGATGATCTGACCTTCAAACTCCAGGGTTACCAGGTTGTGTCGAGCCGCCGAAAAAAGATCTTCGGGCAACGGCGGCGACGGCAGAAGCGGCTCGGCGTCCAGGGAGATGGGCGCGCTGTTCTTCAACCCCGCGCCGGCGGTTCTGACCAGTTCAGGGTCATCAACGATGACGGCGCCATTCTCGGATAACAGGTACAAAGCCTCCTGTTCCACGTTGAGGACCAGTAGAAGCAACCGGTGGGCCTCGGCGATGGCGCGCAACCGCTTCACCAGGAAACTGCCAACGTCGGCCAAGGTGCGGAGCGCCCCGATTTTTTGCACGATCTCGCAAAACATGCCCGTCTGCTGGTTGGCCCGGGTCAGTTCCAGGGTTTTTTGCTCCAGGTTCCGGGTATATTCTTCCAGGCGGCGGACCATCTGGTTGAAAGACTCGGCCAGCAAGGCCACTTCATCCCGGCCTTGGACTTCCACCCGCACGTCCCATTTCCCCTGGTCGAGGAGTTGGGTGGCCTGGGCCAGGTTGGTGAGCGGCCGGGTGAGGCGGCGGACAAACCATTGAACCGCGATCAGGGAAAGCAGCAGAATCCCCAGGGCGGTCAAGGTCACCTCGATCAGCACGTCCCTGAGCTGGCGCTGGAGGGGGGCTTCGGAAACCCCCAGCCGGAGAATTCCGGCCCGTTCGTTGAATATCGGCCAGGCCACGTCGAGGTATTCTTCGCCGGTGGCGTCTTTTATCCGGCGCAGGCTCGGCCGGTTGCCCAAGGAAGGTTCATGGAGCTTCAAGAGTCCGGCGGGCACGCCCTCGGCAAAGGTATGGGCCAGCACCCGGTCGTTCCGGACCACGAAGAGATAGGCCGCTTCGCGGTGGCTGCTTCTTTGTTGGTCCAGCATTTTCTGGAGCGCCACCAGGTCGTTGATCAGCACTTTTTCTTCGGCTTGCAGGGCCGTGGCCTGGGCCAGGTTCTGGGCCTGGGCCGCGAGAGCCTCGTGCAGGCTGGATTCGTGGCGGTGGTAGAAGATGATGGAGATCAGAAAGGCGCTGGCCAGGACCACCAGCAGAACTCCGGCCATGAGGCGATGCCGCAAACGGTTAAAAGCCACCATTCAGACGTTCCTTCAAGCGGCGAATCGAGTCGTAAAGGGTATCCGAGCCCTGGATAAAACGATCCACCAACAGGCCGTTGAGGACCTTACGGCCCGCGAGGGATTCGTGCATCGTTAAAAGCGTTTCTTGGAATTTATCCCGCCACTCGGGAGCCAGACGGTTCGAGGCCACCACCGGCGGCATGCCGAAAGGTTCGGACCTCTTGATGACCCGGGTGCGGCGGGTGAGTTCCGGGTTCCGGTGATGAAGGAACTCCCAGATCAGACTGTCCACCGCCGCTCCGTCCACGAGTCCCCGGGCCACGGCCAGTATGGAATTGTCGTGGCTATAGGTGAATATGGTCTGCTGGAAGAACGTTTCCGGCCTCTCGCCTATTTCTTTGAGCCAGGCCAGAGGCACCAGCCGGCCGGTGTTCGAGTCCGGGTCGGTGAAGGCGAAGGTCTTGTCCCGGAGATCGTTCAGGGACTGATAGGGGCTGTCCCGGCCGACGATCAGGTAGGAATGATACATCTGGCTGCCGCGGACCACCGGCACGGCCAGGAGGGCGATCTCCAATTGATCCCGGCTGACGGCGTAGGGTCCTGAACAAACAAAGGCCGCGTCTATCCGGCCCTGGCTCAGGAGGGTGCTGATTTCGCCGTAGGTGCGTCTTTGGACCAGGTGGATTTCCCGGCCCAGGCGAAGACCGGCGTAATCCAGCAACTGGCGATAATAAATCTCGGTTTCCTTGGGCGAAATCATGGCCGCCACGGCCACCCGCAATCCCTGGCCGCCTTCATCCGCCTTTTCGGGTTTGCTGGCCGGGACCGTTTGTCCGAAGTCCACCGTGACCTCCGGGGCATCGCGGCCGCAGCCGGCCAAGCACAGACAAAGAATCAGGGGCCACAGTATTCGGCGAGCATCAGTGGTCATTACCGGTTCAAAGGTCCTGATTATTCATCCTCCACAATAATTATTATATACAATATTATAGATAGAAATCCTTAATGAGCAAGTTTTTTCCGGGTGATTGCTTTCCGGTCACCTAGGGCTTGACGCCCGCGGCCTGGCGTTCCAAGGCGGCCGCCGAACGTCAGAAGCCGAACATGTTCAGGTTCCCGCCGGAGAAGGCCAGGTGTTCGAGCGAATTGGCCTCGATCACCCGGGCCGGGATTCTGTCCACGCCGCCGGGCGGTCATTTCCGCCGATCGGCTCAAATATCGTACAGGTAATGGCAGACCGAGCATCCTTCGGGCGCGGCCGGCATTCTCTTGAGCGCTTCCTCGAGGAGTCTTTCCGGGGTGCGGCGGGAATCGCTCAGCAGTCCGCCGTAAAAGGTCTCTTGGTAAGCCTTATGACGGTCCTGAAAAACCCGGCGATAAGACCGGCCGACCTCACTCTCCCACAAGGCCTGAAGGTCCCGGTCGGGCAGGCGGCCGTAATGCACTGTGGGCATGGTCGCTTCCCGGCCCAGAAAAGTGGTGGCGCCGCCGATGGCCAGGTTGATGCAAGGGGCCACGCAGCCGTCATGACGGACGAACATTTCGTCCCTGGGGTCCTGTTCGCAAACCGGTCTTTCGGCCGGCAGGAAGGAAAAAGCCGTGGTGTCGATTTTCATTTTCCGGGCCAGGCCGCGGGCCTTGGCCAGTTCCTTCCGGTAACGTTTTGTCTCTTTGCTCTCTTCACGGTGAAAAAGTCCCAGTCCTTTTCCATGTTCCCCGCGGATGACCGCGCACTGCTTGAAATTGACCTGGTCGGCGCCTAGCCGGCCGGCCAGCCGGACCATTTCTTCGATTTGATGGAAGTTGGCCGGCATCATGACAAAGTTGATCATTATCTTGGGGATTCTTTGGCGGCGCAGGCCGGCCAGGCCGGCCAAGTTGCCGCGGACTAGTTCAAAACTGGACCCCGGCCTTATCTTTTCGTACATGTCCTTGTCCGCGCCGTCCAGGGAGAAACAGACCCAGTCCAGGCCGGCGTCGAGCAACTCCCGTGCCCGTTCCTTTTTCAACAGCAGGCCGTTGGTAAGAAATCCCGTCTCGCATCCGGCCGACTTGGCTTCGGCTATCCACTCGGCCAGCTTCGGCTGGAGCAGCGGTTCGCCGCCGCCGGTAAAATCCATGGACTGGACCTCGGCCAGATGAGGCCGGATGGCGGCCCATATCTCCGGCCTCATGAGCCCCGAGTCGGACATGGATTCCCGATGGCTTTTCCAGGGGCACATGATGCATCCGAGGTTGCAGGCTATGGCCGATTCCACTTGCAGCAGTCGCCAGCGCCTTTTTCGCGAAGGGGATTTCAGGGCCTGGGCCCGAAGATGGCGGAGCCGGCGGATTGCTTCCCTTTTCAGATCCTGGTAATTCATGGCTGCTTCAGGGCGCTGAGGACCACGTTCCTGATCAGGTCCTTGAGGCCGCGGGGCCCGGGGCGGAACATGGTCGAAGCATAGGGCAGAAAAGCTCGGGCGCCCCATTTTTCCTTGAATCGCTTTACGCCCGGATTGATACCCAGTCCGAGGTTCAGGGCTTGTTTGCCTTCCTGATGGGCCAGCCGGGCCATTTCTTGAAACAGCAGGTCGCTGGCTCCGGGCACGTTAACCTCCCGGGAGCGGAAGTTGAACATGTAAAAACCATATCGGAATGAGCCCAGGTCCAGGATATTGAAAGCCGCCAGCCGGCCTAAGCGCCTGGCCTCGAGAAGGCGGGCGGTCGAGGACTTCTCCAGGTACCTGGGTATGGCCTCGTAGATGGTTTTGTATCCCTGGTCCAGAGGCCGGGCGCTCAAGAAACTTCCGATTACTTCCTCGTGTTCCCGGCCGAATGACCCGATATTTACCACTACTTCCCGGCCGGCCCGGCGAACCATGTAGGCCAATTCAGCTCTCGGCTTGGCCAACGGCAATGTGAGTTCAAAGTAAAAATCGTGGATGACCTCCGCCGTACGGTTCGGCGGCAACCATATTCCCGGCGCAATGAGGGCCGCCGTTCGAGGTTGGTATTGCCGGACCGCGTTTTCAAAGGCCTGGGGCATCGCGGGCGCGGCCTCGTCCAGCGGGTAACCTATGAACAGGAGATGTCCCCCTCGCCGGAAGAAAAGGTATTGCTCGAAGAGAAATGGCTCCGCCCCGGAAACCGCGGTCACGTAATCCGGCAACTGTTCGGGAACTCGGGCCCGGTCATAAAGAAAAGCGCGTTGGCGCTGATCCAGCATCTCTAGAACCACCTTCAAAGTATAAGGCGATTATTCGTATCATAAACGCCCTGATTTTTCTGTCAACCCGGACCGGCGCTTAAGTTCCAGGGCCTATTGACGAAGATCGGGGGATAAGGAGAATATAAAAAGAAAGACGGAAGCCGCGGCCTGAACGGACCGCTTCCGGTGACCCGTCGAGGGAAGATAACGGCGCCGACATGATGTCCGAAGTCGAAATCAGCGATACACTCCGGCGGGCCTACGTGCCGGAACACTCGGTCGGATTGATGGCCAGCGTCTCCGGCGGAGAACCTTATCTGACCGAAGAACTGCTGGTGTTCAGGCGGCGGGACCTGATTATTGTAATCGGTTATCCCCTGGATCGTCGGTTCGAGGTTCAAGATTTCGAACTGAAGCTGGACAGAATCAAAAAGAAGTTCAACCCGGCCCGGATGTCATTGATAGCTTCCCAGATCCCGCCATTTATCGACAAGTCCCGCGGCGAACGGGAGAGCGATTATTACTATGTCCTGGATCTAGAGAATCTTGACCTTAAGAGCGGCTCGATCCGGGCCGCCGGGCGGGCGATTCGCACAGGAAGGATCGAGAGGCGCAGACATCTGGATGACTCGCACCGGGAATTGGCTGAGGACTTCACGGCCAGGGTGGTATTACCCCCGCGGGTCAGGGCTCTTTTATCCGCCATGTGGACTTACACGGACCAGGCCCAGGAGGCCTGGGTGCTGAACGCCCGGGACGGACAAGGCCGACTGGCCGCCTTTTACGTCCTGGACCTCGCGCCCGGGGACTTCGTCACTTATGTCATCGGGGGCCACTCGAAGACCAACTATCTGCCTGGCGCTGCGGACGCCTTGATGATGGAATTGATTAATTTGAGCCGGGAGCATAAAAAGAAGTATGTTCATCTGGGACTGGGCGTTAATGAGGGAATCAGAAGATTCAAGGAAAAATGGGGCGGCCGGGCCTGGCTGAAATATGAATCCGCTGAATTCAGGATCAGAAGGCCACGGCTTTGGGAGGCGATTTTCGAGCGTTGGGGCCGAAGTTGAGAGGGTAGGGGACCTGAATGCCGTTCAGTCTCTTCGGCGAAAAAAAGCTGAAAATGGTTTGGGAAGTGACGAAGGACGGACGGAGGTCTTTCCTCATCGGCACCGCCCATTTTTTCCCTTACAGCTTCAAGAAATCGCTGACTCAACTGCTCAACCAGTCGCGGACGGCGCTTTTTGAGGGGCCGTTGGATGAGGCCAGCCAGGCGGAAGTGGTCAGAGCCGGCTGCCGGGGCGGCGAGGCCGCGAGGCTGTTGTCCGGGTTGGATCAGGCGGCCATAGCCCGGCTGGCCGCCATGTTGGCGCCCGTGGACCTGATAAAAAGAACCGTCTGCTGCTTCAAAAGCCTGACCGGCCTGGAAGAGGAGATCGTCCGGAACGCCATCGCCGGCCTCAAGTCATGGATGGCTTTCTTCTCCATCTATTCAGGTTATCTCCGCGGTCAAGGCTGGAAACATTCGGTGGATATGGAGGCCTATCGTCTGGCCGGAAGCCTGCACCTGGAGATAGTGTTTATGGAAACCATCCAGGAGCAGATCGAGGTCCTGGACAGTCTGTCCGAGACCCAGATCATGGATTTTCTGAGGCGAGCGGATCAATGGCCTGAATTCACCCGGCGGTTCGTGAAGTGGTACCTGGACGGTGAGCTGGATGAATTATGGAGGAATCCATCCGGGTTTCCGACGCGCAATCCCCGGGTCATTGACCGCCGGGACGCCGTTTTCTTCGAGCGGATGAGGTCTTATCTTGAACGAGGCGCAGCCGCCGTGTTCGTCGGCGTGCCTCACGTGAAGGGAATAGGCAATTTACTCGAAGCCGATTCATTTTCAATCAAGCAGGTAATCTGACTCATGTCTCAGGAGAAAAGATGAAGTCGAAACACTTTTTGGTGGTCATGCCGGCCGCGGCTATTTTACTTCTGAGTTCCCTGGCTTTGGCCGTGGACACCCAGGCCCATCGGAAGAAGAACATCAACACTTATATTTCTTTGGGTTGGTTCACCAAGGTCGTGATCGAGGAGGGTTATCCCCAGGTGTATGTAACGCCGGCTTTTCTGGCTTTTCCTCATAAGGATCAGGAGGGACTGGTGGCGGTGGTTTACCACTATCACTTTGATCTTGATCCGCGCTACGATCAGGTGATCGTGCGGGAAGCGGCCACCGGAAAAAAGATAGGCCTCTTCTCCAAGACCGTGGGCGGTTTGAAAATGGAACGGTGAAGGTGGCGGATGGCCCGTTGGAAGAAAACGAACGATCCGCCGGCCACTGCTTTTCATGATTTCAGAGCCGGCGCCGATGAGGCGGAAAGCACTTGGGCCGAGTCCGGTTCGAAGCCGCCCTTTTATCTTTTCGATGCCCGGGACTACGAACTGGTAAGCATGGTCAACGCCGTGCTCGAAAAGAAAAAGGCTCGAAAATACCTAAAAAGCCTGAACAGCCCCTATCTCCACCCCAACGGTATCAAAGAGTTGGCCGCGGCCAGGGAAATGCGCATCGCCTACGCCGTGTTCAACCTCCTGGATACCTTGGCGGCGGGAGAAGCCGAAGAACGATTGGCCGCTTTACGGACCGTGCGGGACGAGGTGCTCACCTGCGCCACCACCAGCCTCAGGAACAATACCGGGAGAGTCCTGCTGCAGACCATGAAGGAACTGGTGCGGGCTCACGGCGATTCCATCCGCCAGCTCGAACTCGCCCGGGATTTCCGGCAGGCCATAGCCGGCAAACCCCGAATCATCCGGCGTCAACTGCGGCGCCACTATTTGTTTGAAATGCCGGAAGACTGGAACCAGTTGGCTTTCGACGATCACGTCCACGACGCCAACACCAAAGGCCGGAAATCGCCGACCCACCTGATCATGGACGCCTGGATCAAGGGCATAAGGTCCCTGACCGTCATTCACTACAACCACGTTCGTCCCGAAGCCGCGGCGGAACTCTTGGAAGCAGCCGAGATCATGGGCCTCAAGGTCCGGATCGGCGTGGAATTCCCCACCTGTTTCAGGGGACGTTACATCTATCTGATCTGGACGCCCCGCGGCTTCGACCGGGCCCAGGAATTCCTTGATTTGCTATCGCAGCCCGAAGTCAAACAAATCATGGACGAGGGCCGAAGGGTATCCGAATTCACCCAAGGCCAGGTTTTAAAGATATTGGCCGAGTTCAACGAGCAGCAGTGGCCGGGTATCAACGATTGTTTCAGTCTGAACCTCCCACCTCTCGATCCTGACGATTTCCTGAGCTTTGTTCAGCCCGGCCAGGCTTCCATTCTGCACCTGGCCATGTACATTCAAACCAGGCTTCTGAACGCCTTTCGAGCGAGAATAAAGACACTTCGCGACGAATATCTCCAGGCCGCCGCTGAAGAGAAAAAACGGATTCTCGATCTGGTCAGGGAGATGGATCGGATTGACCCGCAGGTCATTATTGAAGAATACCTGGAGCCCCTGGCCGAGAAGAAGGCCGTCCCACCCCTGGAAGATCAACCGGCCTGGCTGAAGCTGTCTCCTGGTGAAATCATTGACCGTTTGACTCAGGTCCATGCCTCTTCTTACCTTACCCTGAATATCAGCGCCCTGGCGGTGGAGGACCTGCTGGAACTCCTTCACGAGGGCCAGGGTGCGATCACTCATCTCGAATTATTCAATCTGAAGGATTTTTATCAAGGCCGGGTATCTCATCTGGCTGAAATAAACACCCTGGTCGACGCCCTTAACCAGGGCAACGTGCTGACCTTGAAAAGGTTGATTAGAAATACCATTCACCAATTGCGGGACCAAGGGAGTGGCGCGGCCGGAGAACGGCTAAACGCCCTGCACGATATATTGAGAGACCTGGGGCGGTTCAAGGACCTCTATCGAAAAAGGCCCCTGGAAGTCAGATTGGGCAGCGATTCCACCGGCCGATCTTCCTTTCTGCCGGGCATGGGGCTGGCCGTTCTGGAAACCTTGCCGCCGCGCGCTCAGAGAGAGGCCGCCAGGTCAGAACAGACCCATCGCCTTCAACTGCCGGTCAGCCTCCAGGTTCATTATCGCCGGACCCTGGTGGAGTTCCGCAGCGCCACCGCCTGGCTGGACGCCTTTTTAGACCATGCTCGTCGCTGGCCCCTGCTCAGGTTCCTGGGCTACCGGCGACTCGAAGATTGGACCACTGAAAAAGCCTCGATCAGCATCGAGCGACAAGGGAACATAATATCCTTGAGTGGTCCGGTGGGCCGCGGTTCCAACGAACTGCGGTCCGAGATAGATCGACCTCCCGGGAAAAAAATAGGGCTCTCATGGACCTACCTTAACTCCGACCTGAGAGACGTCCTGAAGATACTGTTCGGGTTTATTCCGGCCTTCCTGACTTTCTGGCTGACCAGGGATTGGTGGGTCCTGGCTTATTTCGGAGCGGTCATCTGGTTTGTGATAACCGCCCTGCGCAACATCATCCAGTCGGTCCTGGGCGGAGGAGGCCTGAAACGGTCGCCGCTCCTGCATTGGCGGGATTTCGTTAACTGGGATCGTTTGTCGGACTCCTTGCTCTTCACCGGTTTCTCGGTGCCGCTGCTGGATTACCTGGTCAAGACCCTTATCCTGGATAACGGTTTGGGCATAAATACTTCCACCAACCCCCAGGCCTTGTACACCGTCATCGCCCTGGCCAACGGGGTCTATATTTCCGGTCATAACGCCTTGCGCGGCCTGCCCGGAACAGTGGTTTACGGCAATTTCTTCCGCACCGCCGTCTCTATCCCCCTGGCCATTCTGGTAAACTCCCTTTTCGGCTTGATCCTGTCGGCGGCTTCGATTCCGCAAGTCAATCAGGTTCTCCAGAACTGGGCGGCCATTATCTCGAAATTCGCGTCGGATTGCGTGGCCGGGATAATAGAAGGCACCGGCGACCGATATCAAAACATGGCCAGGCGGGCTTGGGATTATGACAAGAAGATCGGGATGATTTTCGATGCCTTTACCGAACTGGAAATGATGTTCCCGGAGAATGACGTTCTGGAAATGCTCGATTCACCCAAAGCCTTTCTCCAGGCCATAAGCTCCCGCCAAGAGAACCTGGATAAGGCTTTGGCAAGCAACGCCTTGGACTTGTTATATTTCTGGATGTATCAACCCCGGGCCCGTGTCAGGCTGAAAAGTATTATCAAGAAAATGCCCCCGCTGGAACGTCAGGTGTTCTTGAAAAGCCAGGTCGTTCTTAAACGGCAAAAGGAGGTCAGCCAGATGCTGGTGAACGGCCTGGTGGGAAAGAAATTTTCGCGCGCGCTGTCTTTTTATCTGGACCGATGGGAGGATTATCTCGGCGGCCTGGAACGACTGATCCGCCGGTATCCCTGGCCGAACGGCGCCGGCCGGGCCTGAAAGCGATCGGGAAGCCTGTCCTTCGGATGATCGAGCGGCCGAGAGGACCTGGCCGTCACCTCAGTCAGATGCAGCAATGCCCTTCAAAGGCACATTGAGAGTGACTCTTGCGCCCAGGCCCGGCTGGGATTGAATATCGAGTTGTCCACCCAGGCCAACCAGCCTCTCCTGAATGCCGAAGAGGCCGAAGCATTCTCCCCTGACCAGTTGTTCCATCGTGGTCCCGGTCTCGAAGCCGATGCCTTTATCCCGGACTTCAACCGCCAGATGGTCGCCGCCCCGCCGCGGATTGACTTCGGCCGGAGAGGTGAAGGAGCGAAAACCTCTCGCCTTCAGACCTGGACTCTAGTAGGCTCGTCGAGTGAATCATTCCCTCGAGACCGATCGGTACTGTTATGACGCAGCCCGGATGGTCAGGTGAAAGCGCCAACTCGATAAGGAGGAAAAGATATGGAGCAAGCAGTTATTGTCAGCGCGGTTCGCACCCCGGTGGGGCGCTTCGGCGGGGCTTTGATCCCGGTCACCGACCGGACTTTGGCGGCGTTGGTCATAAAGGAAGCCATCGCCAGGGCCGGCCTGACGCCGGACCAGGTTGACGAGTTGGTCTTCAGCCAGCAATATCGCACCGGCGAATTGCCGGCCAACATGGCCCGACCGGTGGCCATTGACGCCGGACTCCCCATCACCATCCCCCAATACACGGTGGCCAAGGCCTGCGGCGGGTCGCTGAAGACGGTCTTTCTGGCGGCCCAGGCCATCAAAGCCGGTGACGTTGAACTGATGGTCGCCGGCGGCGTCGAGCATATGTCCAACGCCGCCTATCTGCTCACCAAGGCCCGCTGGGGCTACCGTCTGGGGCATGGCCAGCTTCAGGACCAGCTAGTGTTGTTCGATCCCATCAGCGGCAACACCATGGGCGAGACGGCGGAAAACGTGGCCGAACGGTATCGAATCTCGAGGGAAGATCAGGACGCCTTTGCCCTGGCCAGTCAGAAGAAGGCCGGGACGGCCCTGGAGAAAGGCTATTTCCAGGAGCAGATCGTTCCCGTCCCCCTGCCGGGCAAGAAAGGCGAAACGAGTTTTTTCAGCGTGGACGAGCATCCCCGGCCGGACACCGCCTTGGACAAGCTGGCCAAGCTGCCGCCGGTGTTCAAGAAGGACGGCAGCGTCACGGCCGGCAATTCCAGCGGCATGAACGACGGAGCGGCGGCCGTGGTCGTGGCCGGCCGGGAGCGGGCCCGGAAGCTAGGCCTCAAGCCCTTGGTCTCGATCCTGGGGTATGCCTCGGTCGGCGTCGAGCCGGCCTACATGGGCATCGGACCGGTCGAGGCCACCAAGTTGGTTCTTAAGAAGACGGGCCTGGAATTAAAGAACATTGACCTGATCGAACTCAACGAGGCTTTCGCCGCCCAGGCCCTGGCCTGCCTCCGGCTCCTGGACCTGGACGAGAGCAAGGTCAACGTCAACGGCGGCGCCATTGCCCTGGGCCATCCCATCAGCGCCACCGGCGGCGTCATACTCACCAAACTGATTTATGAGCTTCGCCGTTCCGGAAAGGGAATCGGCCTGGCCACCATGTGCCTCGGCGGCGGACAAGGCGTGGCCCTGTTGGTCAAGAACGAGGGTTGAGGTTCTGGCCAAGGAATGAAAACGCCGGGGTACGTCGGGTAAAACTCCGAGAGTGGTGTAGAAGGAAGTGCTGGCTGAAACTTGACCTTGAAGCTGGCGGAAACCGCGCCCTTACCAGGACCGTCCGCCGAAACGGTGGAAAACCTAGAAAAGCCACGACGACAGCCCCGGCGACCGAAGTAGTGGGATTGTGGAAGCCATGAAACTATTCTTGCCTTGCACTAATAATTAGTGCATAATGGTTTTGCGAGTCCGTGGATTGGACAGTTAGATTCAGGCCAAAGGCCGCCAAGCAGACCGGTAAGCTGCCAGACAGGATCAAGAACGTCTTGAGACTCCTGGTGGAGGACATCGAAGAAAAAGGCCCGGTTCAAGGCGGCTGGCCGAATTACGGTAAACTGACCGAGGGCCGACATCACTGTCACTTGAAAAAGGGCCGACCCACTTATGTGGCCGTGTGGGAAGAATCCGCCCAGGGAATCAGATTGATCGAGGTGACCTATGTTGGAACCCATGAAAAAGCGCCCTATTGAGTTTATCGCCGTGGCCTGTCCGGCCGCCAAGCTAAAGGCTGTTCAAGATTACTTGGCCGCCGAAGGATGCCAAGTTTCCGCGCTTGTGAACCCTGATGAAATATTGCCGCCCGCCACTCCGGCGGTGTTTCTGTCCGGGGCGCGGTACCGAGAAGGGCTGACTCAGCAGCAACTTGCCGAGCGGACGGGTATCCCCCGCCGTCACATCTCCGACATGGAGCATGGCCGCCGGCCCATAGGTAAAGCCAATGCCAAGAAACTGGCCGAAGCCCTGAAGGTGGAGCCTAGGCGTTTTTTATCTTTGTAATCGCTGCTTCTTTTTCAAAGAATCATATGGCCTGGTCGGATATGGGAATTGTGTGACCCAATGGAAGGCATGGTCATTCGCCACGCCGAGCCGGCCGATTATCAGCCGATCATCGCCGTTGTCAACGATTGGTGGGGCGGCCGAAACATGAGGGATATGTTGCCCAAGCTCTTCTTTATTCACTTTCGCCCGACCAGTTTCGTGGCCCAGTCCGGTGAGGCCATAGTAGGTTTTCTGGTGGGTTTGGCCTCCCAAACCTTCTCCGACGCGGCATACATACACTTCGTGGGCGTGCATCCCGAGTTCCGGCAAAAGGGGTTGGGACGCGCTCTCTACGAGCGATTCTTTCAGGCGGCCGGACTGCTCGGCCGCCGCAAAGTGAGCTGCGTGACTTCACCGCTCAACCAAGGCTCTATCGCCTTTCATCTTCGAATGGGCTTTTCCCTGGAGTCGAGCGAAAAAATCGTCGAAAAAACACCGGTGGCGGTAAATTATGACGGACCTGGCGGCGACCGGGTGTTGTTTTCCAGGATTATAACCGCTTAGCCGTTCACTCCAACGGTACCCGTCGTCGCGGCGTTTCTTCGGGACTGCCGGGCTTACAGGTTAGAGCGATGGTAATAAAAATGGATAAATCTTCACCTCTAAACGACCCAAGCAGACTCCTTAGATATAGGGATTCAATATATGCCTCGGATTTGTTGATTTGCGCGATTACTCACCTGGATTTCTTTACCTTCTTGAGAAATGGCCCCTGGACTTTTAAAGATATCCGCGAAAACCTGAAAATAGAGTCGCGACCTACGGATGTTTTATTGTCCCTCCTTCTAGCCCTGGGACTGATTGAAAAAGATTCAAACATATACAAACTCACCGACTTGTCATTGAAATACCTGGTCAGTAGCGGTCCAGACAGTCTAGTTCCTTATTATGGTTCTTTAAAGAATCGTCCCCAGTGTTTGGAATTTTATGAAGTGCTGAAAACCGGTAAACCAGCGGGATGGTCAAGCCAGAAAAAGGGGCAAGATTGGTTGGAAAGCATGAGCGACCAACAGTTTGCCGATTCCTTTACTACGGCCATGGACAGTCGTGGTGCTTTTCTGGCGCAAAAGCTGGCCGAGAAGCTTGATCTCGGCCGGCATGCCTCTCTATTAGACGTTGCCGGCGGTTCAGGCATATATGCTTGTTCGATCGCCCGCCGGCATAGGCACCTGAGCGCCACCGTCTTGGAAATACCGCCGGTGGAGGCGGCGGCGGCGAGGGCCATTGAATCCAAGGCCATGTCCGCCTGGGTTAAGGTCGTCGCCGGAGATATGTTTGTTATGCTCCCCGCGGGCTTTGATCTGCATCTTTTCGCCAATGTTTTTCATGATTGGGACGTGGATTCCATTAAAAGACTGGCGGCAAACTCGTTTGAAAGCCTCAGTCCCAATGGCTCGATTGCGGTATTTGATGCTCATCTCAACGAAGACAAGAATGGACCTCTTTCCATTGCCGAATACTCCTGCCTCTTGATGCATTCCACCGTGGGTCGGTGTTATTCGACCAGGGAGATCGGTGAAATTCTCCAAGCCGTCGGGTTCACGCGGATGGCCACTGTTGAAGTAGCCGCGGATAGAAGTGTCATAATAGGAAACAAACAATAATGAAGGTGCGACCGGGCCACCATTAACCCAAAGGCTTTCGAACGCTCTTGAAAACAAGCCCGCGATCGCCGCTTCCGTAATAGCTTTAGGTTCGCTGCCGGACGTTGTAACGGAAATAACCTTCGCGAACCGCTGTAAACTCTAGTTTTCGGTGTGCCCCAAAGCCTTTAAAGGATAAAGGGCCGGTTCAACTCGGGAACGATGACTCTTATTCCCGGGGCTTCCTGGCGCACCATTTCCACCAGGGGTTCGGCGGGGACCATCTGGGATATGGGCGGGAAGAAGTCGTCCTGGTGGTGGACCACCACGGTCTTAGGCTTCAGGGCCCGGACATATTCCAGGGCGATCCGGTGGATGCGTGAATGCCCTTGCAGGGGTGCGAAGAGGACCTCGGGCGGATTTTTCGCCAGACGGCCGAGTTCCTCCGGGGTGGACCCGCCGCTGCCGAAATGGTGGAGAGTGCGGCCTGCCAATTCAAAGCGCCAGCTCAGCACCTGGCCGGCGGGCCATTTCTTCATCAGGGGCATCAGAGCGGGGACGCGGCGTCCGGCGCGCCAGAGGGTCTTGATTACCAAGGGCAGATCGAACTTGACGTGTCGGCTGAAAAAAGCCGCGGCCCTATAGGCGCCCAAGTCGAACGCCTGCCCGTCGCCTTCCACCCGGACGATCCGGCCGGGGTCCACGCCTTCCCGTGCCAGTGTCCTGGCCGCTTCAACGGAAACATGGGCGGTGGATCCGGCCTGGGCCAGCAGCGGCACGTCCTGGAGATGGTCGAAATGCCCGTGGGTGATAAAGATGGGCAGGCCTTGACCTTTTATTTCGGCGGCCAGGTCCTCGGGCTGGAGGGGTTGCCGGGGCCGCGCCTCGGGGTTGCGCCGCAGCCAGGGGTCGATTAAAAATTCGGCGCCTTCCGCCTTGATCCGAAAACCGGCCGTTCCCAGCCACGTCGCTTCAATGGCCATGACTTCCTCCTACCGCTCCCTGGCTCGTCCCCCAAAACCCGTCAGACACACGGACTTGGACACCTATTATCCCGCATCAGGCGGCACATGTCGCGATTTTCTTTTTCCAGGCCCGCTGTTTTCACTTTTTACCCATCGTACAGATTTGGAACTAGATCAAAAGGCTGGTGAATTATAGCTGCAAGGCGATATTTCGCCTGGTCAAGGCGCTGATCATGTTGCCACCGAACCGTTCTCCAGTGATTGAAAAAGTCTTGACATTCCCTTCTGTATAAGTTAAAAATATATATGAATATATTTAAGTTACTGTTATTATAAGAATTTAAAAATTATATTTAAATAAATATTGCCGGTAGCGGCTCAAAGAGCAGAGCCTTCGCGGGCGGCTTTACCGCCCCCAGAATTTTCTCCGGGAGCTCATCGATGCGCATCGCCGTGAATTTAATTCGTTTTAAAAAGGACTTCGAGGAAATGTCCCGAATCGGGCGCAGCCCGGCGGGCGGGGCCAGCCGTCTGGCCTTTTCGCCTCAAGACCAGGCGGCCCGGGAATTTATCAGGGCAAAAATGCGTGAAGTCGGACTCGCAGTTTACCAAGACCCCGCCGGAAATATTCACGGGCGGCGATCTGGCGCGGAGAACGGACCAACGGTAGCCACCGGATCTCATTCCGATAGTGTCGAGAACGGCGGCCATTTCGACGGCGTTGTCGGTTTGCTGGGAGCCATCGAGGTCATGCGCGCTCTCAATGACGCAGGCCTCCGAACGCGCCGCGGTCTCGAAGCGATTTGCTT
The DNA here is from genome assembly GCA_040755515.1 of Thermodesulfobacteriota bacterium. GTDB lineage: Bacteria > Desulfobacterota > Desulfarculia > Adiutricales > JAGVGV01 > JBFMAW01. The sequence goes on from JBFMAW010000006.1 coordinate 209,279, forward strand.
TTTGGCCGAGGAGGCGAACAGTTTCGGGCTGAGCTGTTTCGGCAGCCGGGCCTTGAGCGGCCAATTAAGTCGCTCGCTGCTCTTCGGCCGAAGCGATCCAGATGGGCGGACGTTGCCAACCGCTTTAGCCTCGCTGGAAGTATCGCCGGAAGCCATTCTTGGTCTCAATCCGCGGGATTTTCGATACCATGCCTTTGTCGAGCTGCATGTGGAGCAAGGGAAAGCCCTCTATAACGCGAAAATCCCTTTAGGCCTGGTCACCGATATTGTCGGGGCCTACCGTTATAGGGTAAAGTTTGTTGGCCAGGCGGACCATTCCGGCGGGAGTCCGATGGACCAACGCCGGGATGCGCTGGCGGCCGCCGCCGAGGCCATACTGGCCGTCGAGCGCATTTGTCGCCACTATCAGACCCGGGATATTGTCGGAACCGTCGGCGTGATCCACGTCTCTCCCGGCATGATCAACGTCATTCCGGGGGAATGTGAAATCATCATCGAGGTCAGAGGCCGCGTTCATTTTCCCAAGTCGGCCCCGGTGGCGGAAATCAAAGCAGCGCTTCGGAACCTAGCCAGGCAGCGCGGGGTTGAGGTTCAGATCGAGACGCTCATGGAGGACGAATCGCAATCAGTATCGCCGTGGGTTCTCCAGGCGCTGGAGGAAAGCGCCAAAGAGCTTGGCTACCCTTACCTGATGATGCCCAGTCGAACCGGCCATGACGCCATGCATATGACTCCCCTGGCCGATATCGGGATGATTTTTCTGCCGAGCCGGGAAGGCATCGGCCACCATCCGTCGGAATGGACGGACATGGAAGATATCGAAAAAGGTTTGCAACTGCTCGCGGCGGCGCTGGTGAGGCTGGCCGAAACCTGACGGAATAAAGGTTGGCGCTCGAAGCGCCGGGACTCTTCGCCGGGGCCTGGCGTCATCGGCCACAGCCGGGAGGCGTTGCCTCCTCAAGAGAGGAGAGGCCCGTGCGCACCTGGGACCTCGCAATCACCGTTCTCATTACGCTCATCGGGGGCTACGTGGCCGCGGCCGGCTGGCGCCTCGGCTTCGGCGCGTTTGAAGCGCCGGGGCCGGGCTTCATCGCCGTGTTTGCCGGCTCGCTGCTGGCGCTTTGTTCCGCCGCCAACATGATCCTCACCATCGCCAGGCCTCAAAAGCACGCCACCCAGCCATTCTGGCCGGAATCGGATTCATACCGGAACGTCCTTCTGACCTTGGCGGGCCCCGTCGCCTTCACGCTGCTGTTGAATTATTTGGGGTTTTTCCTCTGCACGGTGGGTCTGCTTGTGTATCTGCTCCGGATCATTCATCCCCACCGGATTTCTCTCATCCTGGTCCTCTCCTTGTCGACAGCCGTTGTCTGCCTGGTTCTGTTTCAGTTTGTTCTGCAAGTTCAATTTCCGCCGGGGCTCATCGATTTCCACCTGGTGAAAAGGTGGTTTTTTTAAATGGACGTCATCACGAACCTGCTGCACGGATTTAGCGTGGCCATTGCGCCCATGAACCTGCTGGTTTGCTTCGTCGGCGTCTTTGTGGGCACCTTGATCGGTGTTCTGCCGGGAATCGGGCCGCTCGGGGCCATCGCCCTGCTTTTGCCGAGCACGTTTTCCATCCCGCCGGAATCCGCTCTGATCATGCTGGCCGGCATCTACTACGGCGCTATGTATGGCGGCTCCACGACCTCCATCTTGGTCAACATCCCCGGAGAAGCAGCCAGCGTCGTCACCTGCCTCGACGGTCACCAGATGGCCAGGGCGGGTCGCGCCGGCGCGGCGCTCGGGATTTCGGCCTTCGGCTCCTTCATCGGCGGGACCATCTCGGTGTTACTGCTGGCCGCCCTCGCCCCGCCTCTGGCCAGACTGGCGCTGCGGTTCGGGCCGCCCGAATACTTCTCCCTGATGGTGCTTGGCCTCAGCGTCCTCGTTTACCTGGCCAATGGGCCGGTGTTGAAGGCCGTAATCATGGCGGCGTTCGGATTGGTTCTGGGAATTGTTGGAACGGATGTGATTTCCGGCCGAAGCCGGTTCACCTTCGGTTTCTTCGAGCTGGACGATGGGATCGGAATCATTCCCGTAGTGATGGGATTGTTCGGAATTTCCGAAGTGCTGCTGAATGTCGAGAAGAAAATGGAGCGCAGCTTCGCCGCCATCAAACTCAAAGGCCTCCTGCCCAGCCTTCAGGACTGGAAGGAAAGCCTGGCGCCGATCCTGCGCGGAACATTTTTAGGCTTTTTCCTGGGCATCCTGCCGGGCGGCGGAGCGATTATCTCCTCTTTTACCTCCTATGCCCTGGAGAAAAAGCTCTCACGTACGCCGGGGAAATTCGGCCACGGGGCGATTGCCGGCGTGGCCGGCCCGGAAGCCGCCAACAACTCCGCCACGGGGGGCGCCTTCATACCACTGCTGACGATCGGCATCCCCACCAACGCCGTCATGGCCTTGATGCTGGGGGCCCTGGTGATCCATGGGCTGCAGCCCGGGCCCCTCATCATGAAAGAACAACCGGCCCTATTTTGGGGAACCATCGCCAGCATGTACCTCGGCAATACCATGCTGCTGCTGCTCAATCTGCCCTTCATTGGGATGTGGGTCCAGATTCTGAAGGTGCGCTACACCATCCTGTTCCCGTTTATACTTCTGTTTTGTCTGATCGGGGTCTTCGGGGTGAATTACAGCCAGCTCGATATGTGGATAATGCTGATTTTTGGGGTGTTCGGTTACATCATGCGCAAGCTGGAATACGAAATGGCGCCCCTGGTGCTGGCCTTGATTTTAGGGCCTATGTTTGAAAACGCGCTCAGGCAGTCTTTGATCATTTTTAGTGGGAATCCGCTGGTATTTTTAACCAGGCCGATCTCGGCCGCATTCCTGCTGGGGTCCCTGCTGCTGCTTATGTCCAATCTCGTCCCCTGGATGCGAAGCCGTAAAAAATATCTGGCTGAAACCGAATGAGCCGAAAGGCGAAACACAATAATGACGGACTGGTAAAAAGTCCGTCATCAGGCCGAGGGCGATTAAGCCCCGGTCTGGGGTGAGGGTGGAACCACTTGAATTTACTTCAAGTGGCGGGAGAGGGGAAGCCCTCTCCCGCCGAGTAAAAAGTCGTTTTCGACTTTTTACGAGGTCATCAATAATCGAGCCGCGGACGAGTCGCGGAAGGAAGTGCAGCGATGCATTTGAGACATCCACTACAACCCCCAGCAACGGAAAGGAGAGCGGCAATGAAATCGAGTCTAATTCAAGGTGTCATGGTATTGGTCCTCGCCGGGATGTTCCTGTGTGTTAGCGGTGCCGGCGCAGCCGACTATCCGGAAAAGCCCGTCAATCTGGTCGTATGTTTCGCGGCCGGGGGGGAGACCGATATCGTGGTGCGGGCGCTGAACGATAAACTGGCCGCCAACCTGGGAGGCCCGACGGTGGTTCTCAACAAACCCGGCTCGGGGGGCTTGTTGGGCGCGCAGCATGTGGTGAACTCTCCGCCGGACGGCTACACGATATTGGTTCTCAGCCTGTCCCATGTGCTGCGCCAGGCGGCGGATGAAAAAGCCCCTTTCAACGTCCTGAACGATTTTGAACCAATCAGCCGCTTTGTGACCCAGCCCCTTGTGCTGGTCGTTAAAGGGGACTCCTCCTTTCAGACGATCGACCAGTTCCTGCAATTCGCCAAAAACAATCCGAACAAGCTCAACTTCGGCTCCCCCGGGGTCGGCAGTCTGGGGCATTTTTCCGGGGAGTTGTTCAAGAGCGCAGGCCAGTTATCGTTCAAACATGTGCCGTTTTCCGGCTCCGCGCCGAGCGTCACCGCCCTGATGGGAGGGCATATTGACTTTTTAATCACGGCCCTGCCGGCGGTGGCCGGCAAGGTGGCGTCTGGAGACCTTCGTCTGCTGGCCTCCTTTGCGGACAAGCGGCTGCCCGAGATGAAGGATGTGCCGACGCTCAGCGAAAAAGGTTATCCCAACGTGGTGATGTCTGGCTGGTTTGCGTTTGTCGCTCCGGCGAAAACCCCGCCGGCTGTCGTTAAAAAGCTGAACCAGGCCGTCGGGCGAACCGTACAGGACGCGAGCATGGAGGAGGGGTTGAAGAAGCTTGGGTTCAATCCCGCCTATCTGTCCTCGGCGGAGCTCAAGAAGTTCGTCGGCGATGAGTTCAAGCGCGCCACGGAAATTGCCAAGAGAGAAAACATCGTGATAAAGTGACGCTCCGAACGACCGGGCCGGTTCGGAGATAAAAGGATTTATTAGCCGACCGTAAACGCGAACCGCAAAGTTCCTTCTCCGGCAGGTTTCATGGCCTCGGTGGAGAAGGAGCTTTGCGCTCCTTTCGCCCCACCGCTTTCTACGGCGGTCGGAGGCCGGATAGGGAGCCTGGGAAAAACGACCCTTGACCACGATGTCCCGGTCCACGAAAAAATTGCTGTTCCATCCTAAGGCCGCCGGGCGGGATGACTCCGGCAAAGCCGTCCCCCGCTACTTTCTGGTTCAAAGGGGGGTCTTGAACCGAATCGAGAAGGGGGAGTATGCGCCGGGAGACATGATCCCCACCGAGAAGGATCTGGCCAGCGCCTTCGGCGTCAGTATCGGGACCGTCAAAACCGCCATGCTGAATCTGGTCAACGGCGGCCTGCTGTTCCGGGTTCAAGGCCGGGGGACTTTTGTTTCCGGCTCGATGATCGGCGGCGACCAACTCAGGCTTTACCATTTTGTTTCGGATTTCGAAAATCAGGACGCCCACCTCAAGGTTCGGTTTTTGGGCATCAAACAGATGGAAAGCTCTCCACTCGCGGGCCGTTACCTGAGAATCAGGTCTGGCCTGGGGCTGTTTCAAATCGACCGTGTTTTCAATCTTAACAACAGTCCCGCGGTTTTCGCCTCATCGTTTTTGCCTGAAACCCTGTTCAAGGGCATAGACCAGTTTCCGCGTGAGGCTTTTGAAAACAAGCCGCTCTACCAGTTGATTGAAGATGCCTACAAGCTGCCGACCGTCCGCTACCAGGAAATGTTCGCGGCCACCCTGTCCGCCGGCGAGATCAGCGGCAACCTGGAGGTGCCGGACGGATTCCCCTTGCTCAAGGTGGACATGCTGGCCCTGACGTTCAAAAACCGCCCCATCGAGTATCGGATCAGCTATTGCCGCACCGACAGCATGAAGCTTTTTCGCATGCCGATGAAGATGATGCCCTCGAAGTGAAGCCCCCGGCCCAAGGCGCGCCGGCCTCCGCGGCCGAAGTCGTGTAATTGAAGCGGCTGTGAAGGTCAGAGATATGATAAAATTACTGGCAGAGGGAAAGGATTTGCCCATACCGATTCCCAAAAGCCATTCGGCTGAATGAAGGAGAGAACCATGAACGTTCAATTCCTGACTGACGAACATGGCCGGCGGACCGCCGTGGTTGTTCCCATATCGGAGTGGGAGTCCTTGCAGGAGAAGATTCAATACCTGGCCGAACTGTCACCCGAGGAGATGAAGGAATTTGACTCGGCCCGCGAAGACGTTGAAGCCCATCCTGAGAAGCTGGTTCCTCTAGAGCAGGTGATGAAAGGCTTCGGAGTGGAACCGCGGGAATGAACCGGTTATGTGGACCGTCAATGTCTACTCGGAAGCGATCAAGAAGTTGGCGAAGATACAGCCCGAAGAGAGAGAACGGATTTTACGGGCCATTTATAGGTTACGCGACAACCCATTTGGAAAGGACGTTGTTCCCTTGCGGGACAGGCCCGGCTGGCGCTTGCGAGTCGGCCGCTGGCGTGTCTTGATGACCATTGATAAAGAAGCTAAGGTCATCAACGTTCTGGCCATAGGCCCACGCGGCGACGTATACAAGTGATGACCCTTTCCCTGGCCTAGGCATGAGAAGGAACTTACACTGTTATCTTTGGTGCCCCCGGCGTGACTCGAACACGCGACACCTGGTTTAGAAAGACTATAAAATCACTTTCACGCATTTTCATAAATCTTCATTAACTTCATGACAATTATTGAATAATTTGATATCGTCCTTTCCTGGGCTTTCACTTGAAAACACCGTATTTCACCAAGAAAGTGGGGACAAGGTGGGGACAAATTGGACACCAGGGTCATTTTGCCTGCCTCGGGGTTTTACCCCCATTCTGTCCCCATCTACCTCATCAGGAAGGGATGGATCATGGCCGCCTATAAATGGATTTCGTCCAGACTGACCGGCGTCCGCTATCGGGAACACCCGACGCGGCGGCATGGCGTCAAGCCTGATCGCTATTACGTGATCAGATACCAGGCCGACGGCCAGCGCGGGGAGGAAGCCCTTGGCTGGAGTTCAGAGGGATGGACTGAAACCCGAGTGGCCGCCGAACTGGCCAAACTCAAAGCGGCCCATCAAGTCGGCGAAAGTCCCACCCGGTTGAAGGAAAAGCGGGAACTGGCCGCGAGAAAGAGAGCCGAGGCCGAAGCCCGAGAACTTGCCCTTAAGGCTGAAAGCGTAACCTTGGACGAGGTTTGGGCGGTTTACTTGGACTGGGCCAAGTCAAACAAACGACACTGGACAAACGATGAATACCGTTATCGGCTGCATGTCAAGCCCGATTTGGGCCATCTTCCCTTGAAGGACATTACTCCTTTCAGACTGGAGCGCCTAAAAAGAAGGCTGCTTGACAAGGGCCTATCACCGGCCACGGTTCACCACTGCCTGACGCTGATCAGACAGATTTTTAATAAAGCCGCTGTATGGGGTCTCTGGTCCGGGCCGAATCCGATAAAAAAGATTTCCCTTCCTCGCGTTACCAATGGCAAACTCCGCGCCCTTACTTCCGAAGAGGAAGTTCGGCTTTTTAATGAGCTTGCCCTAAGAAGTATTGATGTTCATGACCAGGCCTTGATGGCTGTGTATGCCGGCCTTCGTTACGAGGAAATAGTTAAAATGCAATGGCAAGATGTCAATCAGGCGGGAAAGACTTTGATTGTTCGAGGCAAGGGAGGTAAAACGCGGACTGTCCCGTTGTGTGAAAGGCTGATAGTCATGTTGAGACGACGCGGTCCAAGCCAAGCCACGGCCCCGGTTTTCCCTGCCCGGCAAAAAACCGACATTAAAAAGATAAGCCATACTTACTGGCGAGTTGTGAAAGATTTGGGCCTTAACGATGACACTGATAGAAGGTTTAGAATCGATTTTTATTCTTTGCGTCACACCTTCGCCAGCCGCTTAGCGGCTTTGGGAACGCCTTTGACGGTTCTTCGCGATCTGCTGGGCCACGCCGATTTAAAAATGGTTTCTCGGTATTCACACTCACTGCCTGGCCAGGCCGCCCAGGCGGTGGAAAACCTGGGGAAGGCCGCGACGGCCCCCGTGGCCGAAGTGGTGGAGTTGAAAAGATGACCGCTTGCTTCTTAATGCCAAATAAAAGATAGTATTATTTAGGAAGTAACGTTGGAGTTTGTTGAAGTGTCCGAGTCCTTACCCTGGCGTGAGATTGTTGCCTTCACCGACGAAGAACTGCCTGGTGTCTGCCTGACCGGCGCTCGGCATCGCGAGAACCTGACCCAACGCCGGCTGGCCGAGATAACCGGTATCCCCCAGCGTCATATCTCCGAAATGGAGAACGGCAAGCGGCCCATCGGCAAGGAACGGGCTAAAGTGTTGGCCAAGACCTTGAATACTAACTATCGAGTCTTCTTATGAAGGGAAAACATATGTCAGGCCCCTATATTGTGCAGGCAAGTTGGGACGCCGCCGCTGAAGTTTGGATAGCCACCAGCGAAGACGTTCCTGGCCTTTGCGCCGAAGCCGCCACATTTGAAAAATTGGTCGAAGTAGTGATTGACCTTGTTCCTGACCTGCTGGCGGCTAATGGTGTGACTCTACCCAAGGAAAGCGAAGGCATTCCGATCACCATTCTGGCCGAACGCTCGGCCCTGGTCCCCGTGGCGGCTTAATGTCCGACTTATACCGGGACCTGACCAGGGTCTTACGGCAAGCCGGCTGTATTTTCGCTCGGGAGGGCAAAGGAAGTCATGAACTTTGGTTCAGCCCGATAACGAAACGAACCTTTTCCGTGCCGGCGAACATTAAGTCTCATCATTTGGCCAATGATATTTTGAAGCAAGCGGGATTGCCGAAGAAGTATTGATCTTTTCCCCGGCCTAGGCCCGGCATAGCTAACCGGGCTGAAATCCGCGTCCTGGGCGGCCGGTCGGGGAGCTTACCAGGAAAAAAGCCCGACAGGGGGGCGAAGATGGAAAAAATTACCACTCGGTTAGTTAGAGAAAATCTGCAAAAACAGCCTCGATTAGCTTTCCTAAGAAGAATCAAACCAGACCAGGACATAACCGATATTGATGAAGGACTTGAACATGACCTTGAAAACATTGAGGCCTTGATTCACAAAATTGCGTCCTCGTTTCTCGCTGAAAGGGAGCAACTGGCCCTATTTAAATGAACCGTATCACATCAAATTCCTTCAATGGACATTGAAAACGAATTGGCCGACAATTTGCGTGAAATTGAAAGGTTCGCGGATATGTATCCTGAGTTTTACCCTCACAAGCAAGATGAAGTAGTTACTACTGGACAAGAAAACGCTGATGACTATGAACCGGAAAAAGCTTCGGAGCAAGAAGCAAGCAGGAATAATGAAAGCGAATTAATGCCCGACGTGGACCAGCAGCGTGATATGGAAAGAATTAGCCTTAGTTTGCTGGAATTGAGGAATAACCGAAAAAGCCTCGTTAGGGAGCTTCGCGAAAAGGTACAATCCATTGTCTCGACTCAACCTTTAGAAGCCATGATTGATTACTAAGCCCCGAGCAAGAATATAGTTTCACGCAAACGACAATACGATAAAGAAAAAACATGATTGAGCAACTTGCCCGTGATATGCGCGAACAGAATCCCGACCTTGACCGGCCGAATTTTTCCCGATCTCCCGAGGTAAAAATGTGGCTCTTCGCTAAATTGAGTGGGTAAGTGAGTATGTAGCATTGGTCTCAAGTCGGCGTCAAGGCCAAGGCCCGGGGATACAGGTCGGTGCGAAACCTGATCAACATCGTCTACCTCATCGCCGGTAAGCTCGATATGCGCTTACCCACTTGAAATAGCGAAGAGACATATAAAATAATCTCTAATTCTGTGGCTAGTACTGTAATTCTTTTATTTCTTGCTTATCGGGATCGCTTTTTAACTATATTATAAGGCGCTAATCCCCGCTTTTAGTAGTTAAAAGCTATTCTCCGCTAAGCTTTCAGAATGTCAAACGGATTTCCAACTAGGAACTTAATTACCCCATTTATTCCCCTTTTGTCAAGGTGATTTCGACAGTCGGCACAATCCAAACATGACCGAAACTTGTGCCTAGCTCAAAAGATTCAGACGCTCTTTACTCTATGCCGAGGTTTTCGGCCCTGAGCATTTCCGGCACCCTGTCTTACCGGCCTATCTATCCCTTACTAGGCCGGAGATCGCGTCTCCTGGGTCATTCTACGAAGCCGTTCCCGACAGGAAAGATGATCGGCCCCGCGCGTGAACCTCGGGGCGTGGGAGGAAAGGGATTCCTGGAGACTGGGCAGGCACGCGCCGCCGGTTCCCCCGCCCCCGGGTCGGCCGTAAAGCGCAACCCCGTAGCCGGACCCGGACCAGGCAGAAGGGAAGCTTCCCTCTACCTGCCCGAGGTCTTCATCCTGCTTTGCCCGGCCGGCCTGAACCTGATCACGCCCCGGCGATACCCGGACCCGGACCCCGCAGCAGGAGCGAAGGACCAGACTTATGCCCAGCTGGCCTCATGGGGAACCTGGCAGGAAAAGGGAAGGACTGGCCACCCTGGGGAGGGGGGAGAGGCTATTCCGGGCCGTTATCCCGGTTGCCCGGCAAGGGGGAACCCTTGGACGTCAGGGACCCCTTACCTCGATATAAACTGACAAATGAATTCGGAAAACGGAAAAAGCCGGGAAAACCGTTGAAATAACGGTAATCAAAGAGAAAATAAAACCTCGACAGGCTTTGCAATGATTTCGGAAAAAAGGTAATTTTAAGGAGAAGATTTGCAAATGAATTTGGAAAATAAAGAGTCATCAAAAAGGCATTAATAATAGATAAATCAAAAAGATAAAATAGATTTAAAGATGAAGAAACCCATTAAACCTATTACGAAGTAAATAAGTTAAATAAGAAAAGGTTTTGCTATACACCTAATCAAAAAAAGATAGATAAAAGAGGTTTTGGGTGTGAAGCGAACATCACAAAACGACAATAAATTGACAAGCATTAAGTTACAATCAAGCGCAGGAGCCAGGGCACTACCCAACGCCAGGTCTCATCTGTCAAGTTTTGATCACTTTGCCCAAGCGGTCTGGACGCTTCCAACGGCGGGAGGCGTAAGGATCAATCAAGGTCATTCGGCCGTCGGGCAGGCGGCGCCAATGCAAGGAGACCACGGTTGGAGACAGTACCAGGTCCGTGGTGTCAAGGGGCCGACTTTCAATAGGCTCATGGAGAGGTTATCCGGAGAATTCCAGGGAGTGATAGGTCCAGAGGGGAGGACGATGACGTTTGGACCGGGTATTCTCACGGGGAGAGAGCGGGCCACGATCAACCGGCCGTTCTTGCCACCGGTCGAGTGAAGAATACTCGAGGAAGAAGGTAAATGCGAAGATAAACCGCAAAGCAGCCAGAGCCCGAACCTGTTCCGGGCCGGTATGGGCGCGGGTGGCCGCTGGCAGGCCCTGCATATCCACCAGGTCGGGCTCATCGTAAGCGGCTTCGTCCAGGAGTAAGCCTCGGGCGGCCAAACGGTCATTGAGACGGCCTAGGTCGGACCGGATGGAAAAGACCAGAGCGTCGCCGGACAACCCGAGGCAAATTAGGTAGTAACGGGGCTGTCCAGATTGACCGGAAACACACCTTCGGCCGGTGGCCGGATGGGGAACGGTGTGCCAACGTGATAGACCGCCATCTAAGAGTTTCCTTTTCTACTACCTTTTCATCTCAGGATGAACACACTTCGCATAATCAAACGACATCCCACCTCCAGATAGATGGCCGACCCCGCACTCAGATTTTCCATTGCAATTAAGGCGGGTTGTTGTTCTTAAGTCAATTTTACGTGTAACCGAACAACGGTGTAATGATATCTTTCGTTCAATTCTTACCGTGGCGCCGATTTTATCGCAATAAAAATCCTCATATTGAACTTCTGTTTCTGACATTAAAACCTCCTACTTGAACTTAACATTTCGATGAGAAATGATTTTTTTATGGGAGGCTTCCTCGTAAATGAATTTAAAGTTTATCCGAAGATGCAGAAACACGAGAATAATAAGTTACATTTGTAGTTTCATGAATACCTTGAAAAATTAAAGCGGCATAATTTAAAACAATCAATGTATCGCTAGCGTTCCATTTTGCTGTACGAATTTTCCCGCTTGACATTTTTTGCTCATCAGGTCCAGAAGAAGGGGGGCCATACTTTTTTTCCAGTTCTTGAACCAAGAATAAGAAGCAACTATATTTTTCTTTGCCCGTTGCCATTAGTAAAACACGATCAAGTTTATCATTTGTTAAGTTTAAAAAAGCTTCAAATTGATATTGATCTATCGTTATTTCTTTTTGAAGTTTATGAGAAAATGTATCATTACCTTTTTTCTCATTAACAATAAGAAGTTTATCCCCCATGATCTTTTCAATTTGAGCAGTATTCATTCCCCAATTTAATTTACCCCAACCACCAGCAAAAAGATTCATAGGAAAAAACATAATAATTCCAATGCATATCAAACAAAATGTCGCCCCCCTTTTCATAATAAGCCTTTCCCTATTGTTGCTTTTGTAGGCCAGTTAAAATTGATATAATTTGTTTCTCTAGTTCCCCATTGGGCGTACAAGTAGTTTCGACACCATGTCCGAATTTCTCTCGTTGACCCGAGTTAAAAGATATTGAATCTTCTAGTATTTGAATAAGTTGCCCATTAACATTAGATATATGATTTTTCTTTTTTACAATGTAGCGAGTATTAATAATTAATTTTGTCCGGTTAGATGCTATCTCTTGAACAACAATATTAATTCTTCCTTCTAAATCTAATTTCCTTTCCATATGAAATAATTGACCAGGACCAGGGGAAACCATATATCTTTGATAAGCGCTTGCTCCTGGAAAATCAAATATTTGCTTGCCTGGAGTATTAATTTCAAAATGTAATCTTCCACAATCTATATATTTTTCCGGATTGCCGTTATAACTTATATTTATCAAGCCAGACGATTTATCAATATTATTAATAACAAAAAAGGTGCTTGCTAAAGAAGGAATAATCTGTTTCCAAAGTTCTTCTTTGTTTTTATCAATAATTATTGAATTATCCAATTCGGTAACCGGTAATGGTGGCTGGTAATAATGTGAACCAGTAACACAACCGACAAGAATAAATGAAGTTAATAAAACATAAAGAAGCTTTTTCATTTTATTCGCCCCCTTTCTTACACCAAATTCCCCTTTATTCCGTCCTTTTGTAACTTTTAGTTACACCGCTCTTCGCTAACCTCCTGATTTTAGTGCCATCTTGCCCATGGCACGGCCCTTGCCTATAAAAGCCCTTCCGCCTCAGTCGTCACCCACAGCCGTAGCTGGTGGGGGTTGGGGCGGTGCGTCCTGATCTCCCGCCACCTTCCGTTTTTTTTGGCCCGCCCGGCGCTCCTGAACGTTCTTGTGAAAAACCCTGATGTTAAGCTCCAGCGCTTGAGTTATATCCTTGAAACCAGACTCAAAAACCTCCCTAGTTAGCCCCAATAACTCCCTCACTTCAGCCGATGGTTCGTCCCTGAAGGGGATCACTTTTTGATCTGGCGGCTCCCGGCCGGTTAGAAGCCAATCAATAGATATATTACACACCTCCGCAATTCTGGCCAATATAAAACCGTTTGGTTTAAAGGACTTACTATCTTTCCAATCTTGGAGAGTTGTTGGAGGAACTCCCGCTTTTCGTGCGAGTGACGTATGACGCCCCTTAAATTGGTCATTGACCAATTTTAAAAAACGCTTCCTAAACCCCTCTAAATATTCAGCTTCTGTTTTCATAATAAAAAATTAGTCCGCCTGGCGTATTTTTTATTTGACATGTGTCCGCAAGGCGTATATTCTTTATCTATCCACGGCCCCAAAAAAGATACGGAGGCCTCATGATCGAACCCAACTGTCACAATCCCTTATTAAATAGGTCTAAAAGCCCCCACGATCTCCTGACCTTCTCCCACGCGTCGCAATCCCTTATTCATCAGGTCCGGGTCCTGCTCGACCCCGCCGGCGCGCCCTGGTTCGTCGCCGCCGATGTCTGCGCCATCTTGGAAATAGAGGCATATCATCAGGCAATAGACCGCCTCGATGACGATGAAAGGGGTAGGTACACTGTACCCACCCCTGGCGGCCCCCAGGAAATGAAAGCCATCAGCGAGTCCGGTCTGTATAGCCTCATCTTCACAAGCCGCAAGCCCGAAGCCAAGCGGTTTCGGCGCTGGGTCACCTCCGAGGTCCTGCCGGCCATCCGCCGGACCGGGGCCTATGCGTCTCAATCCCTTTTTCGTCAGGTCAACGGAGGTGGTCATGCCCAGACCCAAAGCCACTAAATACGCCCCATTACGGCTGGCCTTCCTGGCCCAGGAACTTCGCGAAATCGCCCGAAAGAGCGGCCGGCCCGTGGCCGACGTGTTCGAGGACCTCGGCCGCGAGATCGGCCTGGCCTGTCTGATCGCGGAGCCGGCCGACGCCCAGGAATCGGGGGATATGCCCCTCGATCAAAAAGAGCTGCTCTTGCTGCGCCGGGCCTCCCAACTCGGCCTTATCCAGACGGTGTGCGACATGCTCGTAACCTCATTAACTCCCGAGGAGGTCGAGCGCCGCATCATCGAGGGCATGGTCCGGGTCGAGCCCAAGGCCCGGACCCGGGCGCTGGTCTCGATCCGTGACCTGCGCCAGATCGCCTACCTACCCAAACCCATCTTCGACGCGGCCGTGCTCGATCTGGCCGCCCAGGGTGTGGTCGTACTGCACTATCACGACTTCCCCGCCAGCCTGTCCGACCAGGAGCGCGAGGCCCTGGTGCAGGACAGCCGGGGGACTTACTACGTCGGGATCGTATTCACGGAGCAGTCATGCGCCAGCGCTTAACCCCCCCAACCACCGCCCGGCTGCTCAAGCTGTATCTCAAGGTCAACGGGATCACCCAGCAGGACCTGGCCCGGGCCGCCGGGATCGGCGCGCACAGCATTAATAAGGTCGTCAACCAATCACCTTATCGCTGTAAGAGCGGAATCAGGCCCTATGTCACCCAGCATGTCCGCGAGGCCATCGCCCAGGCCCTGGACCTGCCCGTCGAGGACCTGTGGGGCCCGGACGCCGACCGGCGCCTGCGGCGGCTGATCCAGGCCCGGGCCGCCACCCGGCTGTTCCGTCAAATGGATTTGCCCGAGTCTGATCCGAACTTACCCGAAACGGCGGAAGCGGTCAATGGCTAATTCTGGTCCAAAATTAGATACGAACGGCGCAATCAAGGGCTGGGACAGTCTGCTGCATGAAGCTCTGGAATTAATATATCAGTCCGGTGGTTATTTTACCCCGAACATGCCCATTCTCAAATTTTTGGTAGGCGGACTTTGGCCGGTCGTGACCAATGCAAAACTTTTGGCGACTCGTTGCCGGCGCTGTCCCGATAAGCGAATGCCCCTGTGTTTGCTCGAAGCCGCCGTCAGGATGAGGCTAATAAATGGTAACTAAACGTTCCGGCAGCCAGCGCGCCTTCGCCTTCGAGGACCGTCTCGAACGGTACCAGGCGGCTCGGGCGGACGTCCTGGAATCCTGCCGCGACCAGGCCCCGCCCCGGCAGTTCGAGTCCATGGCCGAGGCCTGCGCCGAGATCGCCCTGGCCGTCAAACGAGTCATCCGGCGCAGCGGCCTCAGTCGTGACCAGGTGCTGGACCGGATCAACGCCTATTTCGGGATGCGGCTGTCCAGCCACATGTTCAACCACTATCTTTCCAAACCCGCGCAGTATCCCCTGCCGGCCTACCTGCTTTATCCCCTCATGCAGATCGCCTCATCCCTGGAGATCGCCCAGGCCCTGGTCGAACCGCTGGGCGCCCGGGTGATTTCCAGGGAGGAGGTCCGGCTGATGGCCCTGGGCAAGCTGGATCAGATGGTCAGCGAAATGCAGCGCCTGAAGCGCGAGATCAAGGACGTCCGATCATGACCTGGTGGCTGATAGATGACTGATCCTCGCCTCATCACCCTCCCCGACATCGCGGCCGCGCTGGGCCTGCCCATGAGGACGGTCTACTGGCGGGCCAAAAAGGAGTCCTGGCCAAAGGACGAAACCCCGGGCGGCCAGGGCGCCGTGTATCCGCTCGAAACCCTCCCGCCTTATGTCCAATCTGCTCTGGCGGCCCTTCCGGCCGAGGCCTCCGGGGCCGTCGCCATCCCTCCAGTACCCTATATATATAATGATAGGGTCGAGGCGGGATCGCCCGATCTGCCCGACTGGAACAACAAGGTCGCCCTGGCCCGGGCCGACCTGATCCGGGCCTATCTGGAAGAAAAGCGCCGGACCAAGGCCGCGGGCCAGAGCATGACCCAGGCCGCCCGGGCCTGGCTCGAGGCTTACAATACCGGCGTACCGATGCCCAACGTCTACGCGGTCCTGGGCCGGCGGTCGTTCTCGACCGTCGAGGCCTGGGCCAGGACGTTTCGGACCGGCCTCAAGGATTTCACCGACTTATCCCCTCGATGGGGCGTCCGGCGCGGCTCGAGTAAGCTCACCGAGAACGAAAAATCCGTCCTGCTCGACTTCGTGCGCCACGAAAACAAGCTCGTCATCACCGAGGTCATTCGCTGGACCAAGAAGGTCCTGGCCCACCAGAGCCTGCCGTCGCCGTCATCCGAGGCGACCATGCGGCGGTTCGTCCTGGCCTGGAAGAGCCGGCATTACGACAAATGGGTCTTCAGCCGCGAGGGCGACAAGGCCTTAAACGACAAATGCCTGCCCTACCGCGTCAGGGATTGGGACCGTCTCGCAGTCGGGGACGTATTAGTGGCCGACGGCCACGTCACCAACTTCGAGATTATCCACCCCGAGACCGGCCGGCCCAAGCGCATGTCCTGGATACCCTGGTACGACGGGGCTTCCCGGTATCCGGCTGGGTACTCGATCATGCCCACCGAGAACGCCGGCGCCGTATCCGCCGGCCTGCGCCGGGCCATCCTGCGTCTGGGCAAGATGCCCAAGGTGGCCTACCTCGATAACGGCAAGGCCTTCCGGGCCAAGGTTTTTACCAGTCAGGACCTCGATTTCGAGGAGGCTGGTTTCTACGGGCTGTTCGCCCGGCTAGGCATCGAGACCGTCTTCGCCTGGCCCTATCACGGCCAGAGCAAGCCGATAGAGCGGTTCTTTGGCACTTTTGCCGGGTTTGAACGGCTTATGCCGACTTACACCGGCACGAGCATAGCCAACAAACCGGCCCGCTTGCTCAGGAACGAGAAGGTCCACCGCCGCTTGCACGAGCGCAAATACGGTGGCTGGGCCCCCACCCTCGATCAGGCGTACCGCATCATAGACGCCTGGATCGCCGACTACGCCGGCCGGCCCCATTCGGCCCTGGGCGGCCGGACGCCACTCGAGGTCTTCGAGGCCGGCCGCGGCCCGGGCGTGGACGAAACCGCGCTGCGCCACCTGATGATGTCCCAGGAGATAAAAACGATCAATCGCAACGGCGTGTGCTTCCGCGGCCGGAACTATTTCGACGAGGCCCTGTATGGCCTGCGGGACAGGGTCCTGATCCGGTACGACGATCTCGATCCGGACAGCGTCCTGGTCTATGACCTGCCGGACATGGCGTTCCGCTGCGAGGCCCGGGCCGTCGAGAAGGTCCATCCCCTGGCCCGGCTGCTGGGCACGGCCGAGGACGTCGAGGCGGTCAAAGCCGGCATCAGCCTCAAGCGCCGGCTCCGGCGCCGGACCGTCGAGGCCTGCCAGCCGGCTCTCGAAAACACGCCTATACTGGTGGCCTTCGAAAATGCCCCGGAACCCGCGCCATCGTTGAATCCCGTTCTCCCTCTCCCCCCCGTCGTGAGCCTGTCGAGAGGCTCCAGGTCGAACGACCTCTGGGTCGAACGACTGGGAGAGGGTCGGGGTGAGGGACGTAAAAAACTCCCGCGCCTGGTGACCAAAGATGAAGAAGCCCGCCTCGAGGCCGCCGCGGCCCGGATGACCTGCTCCGATCTGTCGGTCGAAGACGCGCCGGTCCGCTACGAGACCGATTCCGATCGCTATGAAGACTACCTCGAACGCTCGATCAAGGGCTGTGCCCTCGAGTCGGTCGAGCGCCGCTTTATGGACTGCTATGAATCGACCGATCTGTACCAGACCCTCAAGCCCCGTTACGACCTGCTGATGGAATTCTGGTCGGAAGAGGGCGCACTCGATGCGCCCCTACGGGATACGGTCACAATGGAGGCCTGATGAAAAACATCTTCATCCACACCCGCAACGTCACCACGTTTTTGGAGACCATGAAGGAGGCCGACAAAGCCCACGGAGCCCCGGTATTGCTGGTTTTTTACGGCCCGGCCGGCCGGGGCAAGACGGCGACCACCCGCTGGTTCGCGGCTCAAAACGGGGCCATCTATTACCGGGCCAAAATTAAACTCAACGACCTGTGGTTTCTCCAGGGGCTGTGCCAGGAGGTGGGGCTGCGCAAGGAATCCATCCCCCACCGCCGTCAGTGGGCTTACGAGGCCATCGTCGAGCGGCTCCGGCAGTCGCCCCGGCCGGTGCTGATAGACGAGGCGGACAAACTCGATACCGACCTGCTCGAGCGGGTGCGGGACCTGGCCGACGAGACTTACGCGCCCTTCGCCCTGATCGGTGAAGAACGGATCGTCAGCAAGATGGCCCAGGAAAAGCGCATCTGGCGCCGGACCCTGCGGGTCATCGAGTTCGAGCCGGTCGCCGGCCAGGATGTGCTATTCCTCGCCAAGGAAGGCTGCGATCTCAAGCTCACTGCCGGCCAGGCCGAAATGTTCCGGGCCGCGGCCGACGGTGATTTCGGCGTGGTCGAACGGGACCTGCGCCGGCTCGAGGAGTTGGTCCGGGTCAACCCCGGTCAGAACGAAAAACTCGACGATGACCTGGTGGCCAAGGCCATCAAGCAAGGGTTGCGAGGCAAATCCAACGGGCGATGAACACGGCACCCAAGACCGGCCTTGCCGCCAAGGTCCGGGCCGCGGCCCAGGAACTGAAAACTTTCAATCTTCAGGAATTGCGGGCCTCGGTGGAAACGCGGACCTACGCGGAACGAAAGCGCGTCCGGGACGTCCTCCGGGACCTGGTCGCGGCCGGCGAGGTCCGGCGGATCGCCGAGGGCCGCTATCTCTATACGCCCCCGGTCCGCCGGACGTTTCAGGACATCATCTGGCACCTGGCCCGCTCCCATCGCCGGTTCAACACCGATACGATCGAACGGTTGTCCGGCGCGGCCCGGGACACCGTGACCGAGTATCTACGCTGCCTGCGGGACGCCGGCTGCCTGCGCCTGGTCAACTGCGAATGGCATCTGATCCACGATCCCGGACCGGCCACGCCGGTCAACTGGACCAAATGCCGCCGCCTGCGCGCCCTGCGGGCCAGACAGCGGGAGATTTGCAAATGAATCTGGAAAAATCCCGCCGGCTCTCGAAGGGACAAATCGCCCTGGTCCACGTGGCCCGGCGCCGACTCGGCCTGACCGAGGACGAGTACCGGGCCGCCCTCGAGGCCCACGGCGGCGCGGCTTCGGCCAAGGACTTGAGCCAGGCTGGCTTCAAGGCGGTGATGGAGCACTTCGAGCATTGCGGCTTTCGGCCGGCTCTTTCTTTGCCGGAGAAGAACCGGCCCGGCATGGCCACGTACGCGCAACTGCGCAAAATCAAGGCCCTGTGGTGCAACCTCGAGGGTTGGTACGAAAAAGATCAGGTGTGGCGGGCCTTGCGGGGTTTCCTTAAGTCCCGTTTCGGCGTGGACCACGAAAAGTTTCTGGATTTCGAGGCGGCCCATAAGGTCATCGAGGCCCTCAAGGCCATCAACATCAGGCGGACCGGACATGCCGGATAGAGCGACATTTAACCAGCGAATAACCGACGGCTGCGAAGAGGCGCTGTTGCTGGCCGCGCGGCTGGAGGGGCATTTGGACTCTCTCGAGGCGGTCCAGGCCGCGCACCGCGAGCGCCTGCTGGCCATCCAGGCCGAAATGCTCCGCCCCAAACCCATCCAGACCGTCCATATCGTCCAGACGGTCCGCGCCCGTCTCGAGACCCTGCAATCCCAGCCCGGGTACCTCGGCCCCGAAGGGGCCTGGTGGTCCTGGTCCGAGATCGAGGCGCTGCTGAACGCCTACGACGCCCTACGCCGCGCCCTGGCCGACCTCCTGGCCGAGCGGATGTACTACGGCGCTGGCTGTATTCACGGCGTGAGAATCGGCGCGTGGGAGCGCGCGGGAAAGGCTCTGAAAAACCATGAATGACGCGGTTTCCCGGACTGACCGGCTGTTTTACCTCCAGGAACTTAAAAGCGAAGAATGCCGTTGCGGCCGGCCTAAAAAACGCGGGCAATCCCTCTGTTCGACTTGCTATTACCGGCTGCCGGAACCACTGAGGTTCGATTTGTACTTGCCCGTGGGCGGCGGCTATGAAGGCGCCTATGAGGCGGCCGTGGCCTATCTGGACACATTTGGGGGTGACGAATGAAATCCCGCCGCAAACCCGAACCGCCGGTATTGGTCTCATCCCTGACCCAGGCCGACGCGGTGCTGGCCGAAATCGCCGACCTCGACCGCCAGGTGCGGTCCCTCGAGGACGCGAAAAATTCTGAACTGGATCGGATCAAGGCCGCGGCGGCCCGCCAGGCCGCGCCAATGCTGGAACGACGGGCCTCGCTCGAACTGGCCCTGGCCGCCTGGGCCACGCTCAACCGGACGGAACTGTTCCCCGAGGCCAAGACCCTCGATCTGATGTTCGGCCGGCTGGGTTTCCGGAAATCCACCAAAATCGAGCCCTGTGCCAAGGTCACCTGGGCCATGATCCTGGGCCGGCTCAAGGAGCTTTGTTTCCCCGAAGCCATCCGGGTCAAGGAAGACGTCAACCGCGAGGAATTGCACGCCTGGCCGGCCGAAAAGCTGGCCCTGGTCGGCGCCCGAAGGGTGGAAAAAGACGATTTCTGGTACGAGACCAAGACCGAGGAACTCCCCCAGGAGGCGGCCTGATGTTATCCGCGCCATCCTGCGCTCGACCCGCCCCGCCGCCCCCGCCCCGTTGGGACGCGGCGGCCGGGAAAGTGCTTCATCGCTGCGGGGACTGTTCATGTTTCAGCCTGGTATTTCGGGATCGCCTGGCCCGCTGCGGGTGGCTGGATACCGAGACCCCGGTCGAGACCGTGCGCTGGAACTGCCCGCTGCCCGAGGCGGCCAAGTCGGCCGACTGGTATGAACGGGCCGGCCGGCCTGGCCTGGCCGAAAACATCCGCGCGGCGATCCGCGCGGGAACAACCGCTAGGGTTGAATGGCCGTGAACGATAACACCGCCTGGGACCGCGGTACTGGCGAAGCCGACGAACACCTGGCCTGGCTCGATCGCGAGGCGAGGGCCAAGGCCAGGCGCTTGAAAATGATCGCCCAGGCAGCCGAACG
Organism: Thermodesulfobacteriota bacterium; assembly: GCA_040755515.1. Lineage (GTDB taxonomy): Bacteria > Desulfobacterota > Desulfarculia > Adiutricales > JAGVGV01 > JBFMAW01. Next base: position 229,956 of record JBFMAW010000006.1, read on the forward strand.
CCGCCAGTCCCGCGAGGTGCGAGACCAGGCCCAGACGACCGAAATTTCCCCTCTCCCCCCCGTCGTGAGCCTGTCGAGAGCCTCCAGGTCGAACGACCTGTCGAGAGGCTCCAGGTCGAACGACCTCTGGGTCGAACGACTGGGAGAGGGGAAGGGTGAGGGAGAGAGTATGTCCAGACCCCACAAAAAAGGCGTTTGCGCCGAATGCGGCCGGGAGATGACGATTGTTAAGCAGGGGCCATGTAGCGCTTGCGCCAGCAAACGATATCGCCAAGCGCGAACGCCGCAAATCTGCGCCAGATGCGGCCGAACCAGAAAACTCGCAAGTCGTGGCCTATGCAGTGCCTGCTATGCCCGGTCCACGTATGACGGTACACGGGCCCAATATCCCGATAGCCGTTCGGCGAGAGACGGTTCGGCCGAGGCGGCCGATACCGTTTCCAGTTCGCCTCAACCATCGAGCCCATCCCGTCCATCCAAGCTACCGCCCCGCGTTTCCGCGGGGCTGATCGTCACCCTCATTTTCGGTCCTCACGACGCTGGTCTATATACCAAATTGAAAGAGATCGCGGACCGGGAACGACGTACTATCGATCAGCAATGCCTGTATTTGCTGGATAAATCGCTAGCGGCGGAGACGATCTGATGCGCTACTCGGTCGGTGAAATATTAAAGGTCAAGCAAATGCTCGATGTCCTGAATTATCGGGATGACCCGGCCCTGCCGGATATTCTGCGGGCCGTAGCCGCCGCCTATCGGCCCTACCGGCCGGATCAGACGGTCATCGTGACGGCAGCGGATATCACCATTCATCCGTGTAACGCTGAACCCCGGCTGCCCCTGGATAAAGAGGAAAAAGATGGGAACGATACGAGCATTCATTGATGGCTATCGGTACGGTCGCAAGTTAAAAAAAGATATGACCCCACGGGAGGCCAATAAAGTAAGGCCTGGTTATAATCACAAAGAAATCGATGTGTTTTTGAATGGATTGCAGGATGCCTTGATCGGCGACGATTACCGCTATCGCCTGGCTCAACGGCATTTGGCGGAAGGGCGCGAGGATTGATGCCCCGGCCGAATAAGACGCCCCTGTCTCCCGGATTTACGGCCATCGTCTGCCCCCGCTGCGGCCGGCGCCTGCTGGACCTGCGCGGCCTGCCCCAGGGCGATTTCGACCTGGAGCCGAAATGTCCATATTGCGGTCCAGTGCGGCTGAACGAGAATGACCTGAAAAAACAATTGCAAAACAGTGAGGTATCAGGGTAGAATTGAACAAATTTTAACGCCGAGAGCCCCGGAGAGGGCCAGGCACTAGCCCGGCGTGGTATCCAGAGAGCCCCGGAGAGGGCCGACAGTCTCAGACTGCCGGCCCTTTTTTGTTTTGGTGCCGCGTTTCCCTCCGCCTCCAGTCACCCGCCTGGAGGCGCCGGCTGGGGCCAGACCACCGGGAGTCGGGTAATCCCAGGCCTCCCCGACTCCCGGTCCCCGCCGGTCGAAGATCCCGCGTCCCGCGGGACCGAATTTCCCCTCTCCCCCCCGTCGTGAGCCTCTGGGTCGAACGACTGGGAGAGGGTCAGGGTGAGGGAAGGTAGCCATGTATTACCTCAAGCTGCTCGGCAGCTGGGCCCAGCCCTATACACGCGGCCAAATCCTGAAGGTCCGGTCCCTCAGGGCCGCCCGGCAACTAATCCAGCGCCGCTGGGCCACCACCCGCGGCCTGGTGGGAAAGGTCAGTCGAAAATATGCCTCTCGATTTTAATCGCGCCGTCTGCGGCCGGCTCTGGACCGCGGCCGACCTGCCGGCCCGCTGGAAGGGCCGGGAAATCCTGCTGGCCGGCGATCTCGACGCCGACCAGGCCCTAGACGGCCGCGAAATCGAACTGGTGGACTGGCCGGGATTCCGGGCCGCGGTCGCGGAATATCAGCGGCTCAACGGCCTGGGCGTGGACGGCGACCTCGGCGATCAGACCCTGGCCGTGCTGCGACGCGATTATCACCTGACCTCGCGCGGCATCGGCCGCCTCATCGCCCGCATCGGCGGTATCGATTTCCGGCCATCAAAACAGCCCACGGCGCCGCCGGCCCGCCTTATCGAACAATTCTCCGGCCCGCTCCAGGGCCGCGTCGCCCAACTCTTTGACGCCTATGGCGAGGCCATCCTGTCCCGGGCCAAAGATCACGGGCTGCCCCTCGAGGCGGCCCTGGCGGTCCTGGCCGTCGAATCGGGCGGAAATGCCTATGATCCGATCTCCGGCCTGGTGACCATAAGAGTCGAACTGCCCGGCCGCTGGCCTCATGGTGAGGCCAAATTCCGGGCCACCTACGGCTACGGCCAGGCCGCCGAGCTCAAGGCCATCACGGCCTGGGCCGCCAAGGACCCGTTGGCCGCATATGAGCTGACTTCCTGGGGCCTGTGCCAGACCCTGGGCAAAAATCATAAATCTCTGGGCTATCCCAGTCCCTATGACCTGGCCGTCGCCTATCAAGACAATGTGTGCGCCCAAATCGCCGGGTTTTTCGCTTTCATCGAGGCCAATGGTCTAACCGGCGCCGTCCGGTCAGGCGACTGGGAGACATTCGCCCGCGTCTACAATGGCCCGGGCCAGGTGGCCCACTACGCCGGCGCAATCAGGGAATACCTCTGGGCCATCAACCAGATGAAAACCCGCCCTTGGCGGAATTAACCACTGGAAAAGGAGAACGACATGAATCTCAACGAACTACTCAAGACCAAAACCTTTTGGACCGGCCTCGCCGGGCTCCTGACGGCCATCGGCGGCTATGCGACCGGCGATCTGGCCCCGGCCGTGGCCATTCAGACCGGCCTGATTTCATGCATCGGCATATTCCTGCGCGATGCGCTCACGAAGCAATAACCGTGACCCCCGGGGACCTGATCCAGGTCATCGAGCGCGTGGGCGCCTGGCCCCTGGCCACGATCCTCCTGGTCGTCATCATCGGACCGTGGCTGATGTCCATGTTCCTGGATAGGGCCCAGGAGCGACGGCATAAAGCCGTGGCCGAGATGTACGATCATAACGTCAAACTGGTCCAGGAATCTCAGGACATGGCCAAGCGCGTGTGCATATTGACTGAAGACGTGCAGGGCGCCCTGATCATGAACGCCCAGGCCATGACCAGCCTGGCCGAAATCATAAAGGCCAGGCAAACCTAGAGGCGGAGAGGCGTGATGTCCGAACGATTGATGCTGCGCGGCGCCCTGGCCGAAAAAAACCGCCGGCGCATGGACCTGGCGGCCCAGGCCGAGGGCCTGATCCGGAGCCTGAAAATGCACTTGTTGCCGGCCTCGGCCGTACCGCTCCGGGATATACGGATGCACGAGGTCCTGGCCTTGGCCCACACGCTCCACGAGACCTGGGACCAGTACATGACCCTGCTCCGCGAAATCGAGGACCTCGAACGGGAGTTGGCATGAATACCCCTTTTGTAGGGGCGCATAGCGTGCGCCCATCACGGGAACTGGGCTGATGGAACGCCGGCGGCATGGCACCATTGACCACTTGGACCCCGACCTGCGGGATCAGGTGGACCGCCTCATTCTCGAGGGCGTCTTTACCTATGAGGCCATTCAGGGTTGGCTGGCCGAGCGCGACATCACGCTCAGTATCGCCGCCATCGGCAGGTACGCCAAGCGTATCCGGGCCTCCCGGGAAAACGCGGTCGAGGTCCGAAGGCTTCTCGAGGAGGTCCGGGCCGCCGGCGGAGACGTGGACGCGGCCATAGACACCCTGACCGGCCAGACCCTCTACGAGCTGCTGACCGCCCTCGATCCCGACCAGGTGCGCGCCGATCCCGACCTGATGATCACCCTGGTCAAGCTCCAGGGCAACGCCCTGAAGCGCCGCGAGCTCGATCTCAAGGCTGAGAGACTCTCTCGCCGGGAAACTCCCGCCGTGGCCGGCTCCGAGGACGTCCCCATCGCCCGGCCCATCGCCTCGCCGGCCGAGGCCGTGGCCGCGGTCAAGGAGATCCTCGAGCGCAAGATCAACCTCTGGCTGGCCCGGCCCGAGGCCGCCGATCTGGCCGGCCTCAAGGAATTACGGGACAGCCTCGAGTTGCTCGACGATCTCCAGGCCCGGTACCTGCCGGCGGACAAATCCGAAAAATCCCTGGGCCTGTCGGACAAAAAAGCCGCCGAAATCCGGGCCAAGGTCCTGGGCGTGCCCGCTCCCGTAGGGGCGCACGGCCTGTCGAGAGCCTCCAGGTCGAACGACGGTGCGCCCTCATGATCGCGCCCCATAAAGATTTCCAGGCCGCGCGCGCCCTCGATGACCAGGGCGTGCTGTTGCCTTATCAGCGCCGCTGGGTAGAGGATCAGGCTGAGGTCAAGGTCGTCGAAAAATCCCGCCGCATCGGTATTTCCTGGGCCGAGGCCTCCGACGATGTGCTCTATGCGGCCTCTATTTCGGGAGACGATGTCTGGTATATCGGTTACAACAAGGATATGGCCGGCGAATTTATCGGCGACTGCGCGGCCTGGGCCCGCCGATTCCAGGAAGCCGCGTCAGCCGTGGAAGAAACCGTTTTCGCGGATGAAAAAAAGGATATCCTGTCCTACCTGATCCGCTTCGCCTCGGGCCATAAAATCACCGCGCTGTCTTCCCGCCCCACCAACCTGCGCGGCAAGCAGGGCCGCGTCATTATTGACGAATCCGCCTTCCATGACGATCTGCCAGGCCTACTCAAAGCGGCCCTGGCCTTCCTGATCTGGGGCGGTCAGGTGCGGGTCATCAGCACGCATTTCGGCGAGACCAATGAGTTCAACTCCTTGGTCCAGGATATTCGCGCCGGCCGGAAGCCCTACAGCCTGCACCGGGTGGACTTTGACGAGGCCCTGGCCGATGGGCTTTATCGCCGGATTTGTCAGGTCCTGCGCCGCGAATGGTCCCCCGAGGCCGAGGCGACCTGGCGGCAAAAAATCATAGATACCTATGGCGACGACGCCGAGGAAGAACTTTTCTGTGTTCCGAGTCAGGGGTCCGGGGTCTTCCTGACCCGGGCCCTGATCGAGACCTGCCTCGACCGCGATCTGCCGGTCCTGCGCTATGCCCAACCGCCGGAATTCACCGTGACCGGCTTCGAGGATTGGCGGCGCTCCGTGGTCCAGGACTGGCTCGACGCCGAAGTGGCGCCCTTGCTGGATTGCCTCGATCCGCGCCGGCGCTCGTATCTCGGCGAGGACTTCGGCCGCAAGGGAGACCTTACCGCCATCATGCCCCTGGTCGAGCGCCAGGACGCCAGCTTTTATGCGCCGTTCATAGTCGAACTGCGGGGTATCCCCTTCAAACAGCAGGAGCAGATTTTTTGCTACATCGCCGACCGTCTGCCCCGCTTCAGCTATGGCGCTCTGGACGCCGGTGGCAACGGCATGTACTTGGCCGAGGCCGCTATCCAGAAATACGGCGCCTCCCGGATCGAAGCCGTGACGTTCTCCGAATCCTGGTACCGGGACAACATGCCCCGGCTCAAGGCCGCCTTCGAGGACAAGTCCATTTTACTACCTTATGACGCCGACGTGATCGAGGACCTGCGGGCCTTCAAGGTAGTCAAGGGCGTGGCCCGGCTGCCGGATCTTCGGACCATGGGCCAGGATAAGGGCCAGCGACACGGCGACGTGGGCATCGCCGCGGCCCTGGCCTGGTACTCCACCCGCTTCGAAGGCGCCGTCATCGAGTTCCAGTCCACCGGCCGGCGCCGCGCGACCGCGGGTAGGGCCATGAACGCTTTCCTGGGGAGATGACATGCCCGTCCGCGATCTGACCTCCGAAATAGCCGTCATCACCAAGGACTTGGACATATTCCAGGGCTGGCTCAAGCGCCTCGAGAACCCGGACCCGGTGCTGCGGACCGAGGCCGCCGGCCTGGGCCTCAAGCTCTACGACGAGGTGGCCCGGGACCCGCACGCCTCGAGCGTGCTCCAGCAGCGCATCCTGGCCGTCGTCGGCAAGGAATGGGAGATTATCCCGGCCTCGAGTCCCCGCGCCTCGCGGGGCCGGCCCTCGAGCCTGACCCAGGAACAAAAGATCGCCGACTTCGTCGCGGGCGCCCTCGAGGCCTGCAACTTCGACCAGGCCCGGGCCGAACTCCTCGAGTCCTTGCTCTACGGCTATTACGTGGTCGAGGTGCTCTGGCAGGTCCAGGACGGCGCCCTGACCGTCCAAAAACTGATCGGCAAGCACCCCCGGCGCTTCATCTTCACGCCGGAGCGGGAGCTCAGGCTCTTGACGCCGGCTTCGCTCATCGAGGGCGAAGCCCTGCCCGAGCGCAAATTCGTGGTCATGACCTACGGCGATTCCGACAACCCCTACGGCCGGGGTCTCGGCCAAAAGCTCTGGTGGCCGGTCTGGTTCAAGAAGAACGGGATCAAGTTCTGGCTCGTTTTCCTCGAAAAATTCGGCATGCCCACGGTCAAGGGCGCCTATCCGTCCGGCGCCCCGCCCGAGCAGCAGCAGGCCTTGATGGACGCCATCGACGCCATCCAGAACGAGACCGGGATCAAGATTCCGGATACCATGTCCATCGAATTCCTCGAGGCTTCGAGGACCGGGACCGTCTCGCACGAGAAACTCTGCGACTACATGGACCGCCAGGCATCGAAGGCGGTCCTGGGCCAGACCCTGACCACCGAAATCAAGGGTGAAGGCTCTTATGCCGCCTCGGAGACCCACAACGATGTCCGCCAGGAGATCGTCGAGGCCGACGCCGACCTGCTCGACGCCTGCCTCAACCAGACCCTGATCCGCTGGCTGGTGGACCTGAATTTCCCCGAGGTGACCGGCTATCCGACCATCGTAACCCACGCCGGCGTCAAACCGGACTTGAAGGCCCAGAGCGAAATCGACTGCGCGCTGGTCCGGGACATCCACCTGCCCGTGGGCCGGGCCTATTTCTACCAGACCTACGGCCTGCCCGAGCCCGAGGACGGCGAACCCCTGGTCGCCCTCCCTCTCTCTCTGGGAGAGGGCCGGGGTGAGGGTCTTGCGGGGAATTTCGCCGAATCGTCCCCGTCCATTCCCCTGACCCCGGACCAGGCCGCCCTCGAAACCCTCAAAACCTCGGCCATTGACGGCGTGGGACTGGACCCGTTCCTCGAACCCCTGCTCGAAATCGTCCGCCAGGCCTCGAGCCTCGAAGAGGCCAAGGCCAGGATCATGGACGCCTACGGCCTGATGGACGACGCGGCCCTGACCGAGCGCCTGGCCCAGGCCCTATTCATGGCCGACGCCTGGGGGAGGATCAATGCCGGGACTTGATCTGACCCCGCTGCCGCCCGAGGAGGCCATCCGGTATTTCCAGGCCAAGGGTAACCGGATTACCTGGGACTGGACCGACATGTGGCGGGAAGATCACGCCAAAGCCTTCACCGTGGCCAAGGCCGCCAAGCTCGACCTGCTCCAGGACATCCGCGCCGAGCTCGACACGGCCTTGGTCGGCGGCGGGACCCTCGCCGATTTCCAGAAAAACCTGATCCCCATCCTGCAAAGGAAAGGCTGGTGGGGCCGGGAAATAGTGGACGGCAAAGAGGTCCAGCTAGGCAGCCCGGCCCGCCTCAAGACCATCTTCAACACCAACATCCAGACGGCTTATCAGGTCGGTCATTACCGGGACATGACCGATCCCGACGTCTTGGCGGCCCGGCCGTTTTGGCGCTACACCGCCGTCAACGACCGACGCACCCGGATCCAGCATCGGGCCTGGGATAACACCGTCCTGCCGGCCAACGACCCCTGGTGGGACACGCATTATCCGCCAAATGGCTTCAATTGCAGATGTTCGGCGGTCTCGTTGAGCCGCCGCGAACTCGAGCGGGACGGCCTGGCCGTCACCGCGTCTCCCGATACCAGTCTGCCCATTGACCCAGGCTGGGACTATAACCCCGGCCGGGTCAGCCCCCTGTGGGACCAGGGCCAGGCCGCCGTCGAAAAGGACTCGGCCAAATTGCTCAATACCGCGGCCTTCACGCCCGGACAAAAAACCTGGCGGGATTATGGCCGGCCAGACCTGCGCCGGGTCCCCCTCGATGACCGCCTCCCCACTCCGGACCTGCTGCCCGAGGCCCCGGACCGGGCCGCCGCCGTACGGACCCTGGCCGCAGCCTTCGGGCTCTCCGAGACCCGGAAATGGACTTCTATCGCCACGGCCGACGGCGACCAGGCCATCGTCCACCTCGACTGGCTGCCGCACCTGGTGGAAAAACGCGGGGATGCGAAGGAACGCTATGCCCACTTCATCCGGCCGACCCTGGAAAAGCCATTCGAGGTCTGGCTGACGGATTACGGCGACCAACTGCGCAAGCGCTATATCGGGCTATTTACCGGACAAAAAGATTTCATGGCGGTGATCGCCCTGCGGCGGGACGGCAGCCTGCTCTGGAACGTCATGCAGGCCAGCGATCGGGACATGAATAAGCACCGAAAGGGGACGTTGTTGTGGTCGAAATAAACAACAGCCTGATCGAGCGTCTCGCCTCTAAACGGCTCCTGGGCGCCGCAAAGGCCCTTCATCCCGTTACGTCCCCAGGGACACGGGAATCTCGACCCGATCAGGCCGTCAGAAAAATATTAAACGTATTTCAGGGGACCGTCAAGTGCAAATAAGCGTCACCACCTCGGATACGGGCGTCGCAAAGGTCCTGGCGACGCTGCAGGCGCGGGTCGAGAACCTGACCCCGGCCATGAAGATCGTCGGCCGACTGATCCGCGATTCCGTGGTCAAGAACTTCGAGGCCGGCGGCCGGCCCAAACGCTGGAAGCCCAGCGCCCGGGCCATGCTCGAAGAAGGCCAGACCCTTAGGGACAGCGGCCGCCTGTACAAATCCATCGTCTCGAAGGCCTATGCCGACCGGGCCGTGATCGGGACCAACGTCATCTACGCGCTCATCCACCAGACCGGCGGCCGGACCCCGGCCCATGTCATCCGGCCCAAGACGAAAAAAGCCCTCTTCTGGCCCGGGGCCAGGCATCCGGTCGGAGCGGTCCGGCATCCCGGCTCGAATATCCCGCCCCGGCCCTACCTGCTGGTCCAGGACGAGGACTATATCGAGATCGAGGCCACCCTGACCGACTACATCATGTCCCGGGGGTCCCGATGAATATCCCGCGCCAAACGCTCCAGAATGCCCCAGGACGGGCGCTCGGCCAAAACCTAGTTAGGGATGGGTCGGCCCGGTTTCGCCCCGCGTGGGCCGCAAAACGCGCGAATCCCGCGGGACGCGGGACTTCCCCCCGCTGGGAGAGGGCCGGGGTGAGGGAGGAGTCTACATGATCTTCAAGGGATTCGACGATTGGATCGAAATCTTCCGGGGCGGCCCCCAGGTGGACGGCCGGGGCCGGACCCACGACGGCGACGCCCTGATCGAAACGGCGTTGACCAGGTTCAACGCCGCCGAGCACGAGCCGCCCGTGGTCGTCGGCCACCCGGCCGACAACGCCCCGGCCTACGGCTGGATCGAAAACCTGCGCCGGTCCGTCCGGGATGGGGCCCAGGTCCTCGAGGCCAGGTTCAAGCAGGTCGTCCCCGAATTCGCCGACCTGGTCAACCGGGGTCTGTTCAAGAAACGGTCGGCCGCCTTCTACCCTGACGGCCGCCTGCGCCATGTCGGGTTCCTGGGCGCGGCCCCGCCCGCGGTCAAGGGCCTGGCCGATATAAAGTTCGGCGCCGACGACGGCGCGGTATCGTTCGAATACCAAGAAAGTGGGACAGGCATCCTGCCTGTCGAATCAACAGGCCAGAGGCCTGTTCCACTCCACAATCAAACAGGAGGTACCCCCATGTTCCAGACCTTTTCCGAGTTCCTGGACGGCGTGAAAGCCCTGCTGGGCTTCTCCAAAGAAATCGCCGCCCAAAACCCCGCCCAACCCCTTCCGCCCGTTCGTCCCTCTCTCCCTCTGGGAGAGGGCCAGGGTGAGGGCAAATCCTTCTCCGAGGCCGACGTCAAGAAGCTTCTCGACCAGGCCGAAGCCGAAGCCGAGGCCAAGGCCAGGAAGAAAGTCGAGGCCGAGTTCGCCGAAAAATCCCGCCTCGAGCGCCTGGCGGCCCGCAAGGCCGAAGTCAAGACCTGGTGCGACCGCCTGGTCACGGAGGGCAAGCTCACCCCGGCCCTGGTCAAGGCCGGCCTGCCGCAAGTCCTCGAGTTCCTGGCCGGCCTCGAGGACGTCCTCGAATTCGCCGAGGCCCAGGTCAAGGGCACGGCCCACGACCGGCTCAAGGCCATCTTCGAGGCCGAACTGCCCAAGCTGGTGACCTTCGGCGAACTGGCCAAGCGCTCGACCGATCCGGCCTCGGGCGGCGCGGGCGCCGGCGCCAAGCTCCAGGCCCTGGTCTCGAAGAAACTGGCCGAAAATAAAAGCCTGACTTACGGCGCGGCCTTCGCCGAGGTCCAGGCCGAAAACCCGGAACTGGCCAGGCAGTACGCGGCCGAGTTCCGCCAGGGGGTGTAGCATGACCACCGAAAACCGCGTCCTGGATATGTCCTTCCCCGCGGCCGAGGACCTGTCCGCCGACAAATACCGCTTCGTGGTCCTGATCAGCGACGGGACGGTCCGCCGGCCCGACTCCGAGACCGAGGTGGCCCTGGGCGTGCTCCAGAACGCCCCGGTTGAAGGTGAAGCCGCCGTGGTCCGCGTCATCGGCACGACCAAGCTCGAGGTCAACGCGGCCCTGGGCGCCGGGACCTTCGTCATGCCCGAATACGTCTCGGACAGCGACGCCGGAAAGGGCAAGACCGCCGCCGCGGCCCTGGCCTACGCCCGGGGCTTCGTCCTCGAAGCCTCCGCGGCCGAGGATGACCTGGCCTCGGTGCTGCTCATCGGCCAGGTCCCGGCCATAACCCAGATCGCCTGGCAACGGACCACGGTCACCACCAAGACCACCGCCGGCGCCGTGACCTATACCGCGGCCGAACTCATCGGCGGCCTGGTCCTGCGCGATCCCAACGGCGGCGACCGCTCGGACGTCACCCCCACCGCGGCCCTGATCGTGGCCGGCATCGCCGGCGCCGTGGTCGGCTCCTCGTTCGAGTTCACCATCCGCAACACGGCCGACGCGGCCGAAACCATAACCATCACCGCCGGCGCCGGCGTGACCCTGTCCGGGACCATGACCGTCGCCCAGAACTACAGCCGCCGCCTGCTGGCCGTCTGCACCGACGTCGGCTCCGGAACCGAGGCCGTGACCGTTTACAGCCTCGGCACCGTGGCCCACTAGATCGTTCCCTCTCCCTGCCCTCTCCCAATGGGAGAGGGTTGGGGTGAGGGTCTTGTAGGGGCGCATCCCGCCAAGGCGGGACGCCCATGATTACATCGAAAGGAGATCGAACGACATGGCTCAACCCGACATTCGTGAAACCATCGTGGCCGGCCCGCTGGCCAACGTCAGCATCGCCTACCGCAACAAGAGCTACATCGCCGACCGGATTTTCCGGATCGTCGACAAGGTGGCCCCCAAGGCCCTCATCGCCCGGTACCTCAAGTCCGCCTGGTTCCGGGACGAAGCCGCCATCCGCGGCCCGGGCGCCGAAGCCGTCCGCGGCGGATACCCCACCGACTACCTGAGCGCCAACCTCAAGGAGTACGCCTTCGCCAAGGAAGTCACGGACGAGGACCGCCGCTACTCGAACGTCGCCGGCGCCCCGCCCCTCAAGCCCGATCAGGACGCCCTCGAGTTCTGCGCCGACAAGATCGACCTGCGCCACGAGCGCCTGGTGGCCAACCTGGTCCTGACCGGGACCTGGTCCGGCGTGGCCGGCGAGGACGCCGAAGGCGGCTGGGCCCACGGGGCCTCGCCCTGCACCTTTATCTCGGACGTCGAGACCCGCATCGAGACCATCCGCGGCAATACCGGCCTCCGGCCCAACGTCCTGGTCCTGTCGGCCAACACTCTGGCCGAAGTCAAGCAGGACTCGAGCGTGCTCGACCGGATCAAGTACACCGAGCGCGGCATCGTCACCCCGGACCTGATCGCGGCCCTCTTCGGCCTCGAGGCCTGCCTTGTCGGCGACGCCATCTACTCCTCGGCCAAGGAGACCAAGGCCGGGACGGAATGGACCGCCTACAACGTCTGGGAAAAGAACGCCGGCAAGGGCTCCGCTTATCTGTGCTACCGGCCGCCGGCGCCCGGACTCAAGGTCCCGGCCGCCGGGTACATCTGCCGCGGGGCGTACGAAAGCGGCCAGCCCCGGCGGAACGTCACCTGGCGCGAAGCGGCCAGGCACCAGGACGTGTACGAGGTGGCCGAGGAAATCGACATCGTCCAGACCGGCCCGGACCTGGGCTTCTTCTGGTACGACACCATCCTGACCTGATGTCCCGCGTCCCGCGGGACTTCACCCCGTCGTGAGCCTGTCGAGAGGCTCCAGGTCGAACGACCTCTGGGTCGAACGACTCTCCCTTTGGGAGAGGGCCGGGGTGAGGAGGAAAACATGGCTTATAGCACCCAGGCCGATCTGCTCGAGCAGCTTTCCGAAACCGAGCTTATCCAGCTCACCGACGACGCCGGCGCCGGCGTCGTGGACGCCTCCGTCGTCGAGAGGGCCATCGCCGATGCCGACCTCGAGATAGACTCGTATTGCGCGGCCCGGTACGGCGTGCCCTTCGCGACCACGCCGGGCATCATCCGCAAGCTCTCGGTGGATATCGCCCTGTACAACCTGTTCAGCCGCCGCACCGCCGCCGCGCCCCGGGTCATGCCTGAGGACCGTCAGGCCCGATACGACAACGCCATCCGGTTCCTGCGCGATCTGGCCAAGGGGCTCATCTCCATCGGCGCCGGCGCGCCGGCGCCGATGGACGAAGGTCTGCCCCAGGCCACCACCAGGAAATCGGACCGGATATTCACCACCGGCCGCGCTTCCGACGGCTCGACCGGCTCCCTGGACAACTACTGATGATCGCCGAAATTCAAGACGCCATCGTCGCCCGCCTCGAGGAGATCGCCCCGCCGGCCCGGGGCGACGTGGCCGCCTGGACCGGCGACCCGGAAGAACTCTTGAGCCGGCCGACCCGGCCCGGCCCGCCGGCGCTTTGGGTCATCTACCAGGGCGCGGATTTCGAGGGCCGGAAGGTCATCGGCGGCGCCCAGGCCCGGCTGGACATGGACTGGCTGATCGTGCTCGCGGCCCACGACCTGAAAAGCCGCAACCAGGGCGCCGAAACGGCTTACGCCCTCATCGAGGCGGTCCGGAACAAGCTCAAGGGCTGGGCCGCCGCGGGCTATGGCTGGCTCTGGCCGGTCAAGGAAGACCTGATCGCGGCCCAGGGCGGGACCCTGGTCTACGGCCTGCAGTACCGCCTCAACAACGTAACGATTTCGTGAGCAGGAGGTTTGAATTATGACTCAAGCCATGGGCGTCTCCGGACGCCTCGCCTACCAGGTCGAAACCACCTTCAAGATCACGCCGGCCACGCCGGCCTTGAAACTCGCCTATTTCCTCTCCGAGTCCCTGGGCGAGAAAATCAATCTGGTCACGTCCCAGGTGATTCGGTCCAACCGCAATCCCACCAAGCCCGTGCGCGGCAACCGGGACGCCTCGGGCGCCCTCAAAACCGAGTTAGCGCCCAGCCTGGGCACGCTGCTCAAAGCCGCTCTCGGCTCGAATACCACCACTGGCGCGGGCTCGCCCTACACTCACACGATGAAGATCGGCTCCCTGCCGTCCCTGACCTTCGAAAAGGGGTTCACCGACCTGGGCCAATACCTGTTATTCAACGGCTGCAAGGTCAACCGGATGTCGCTCAGCGTCAAGCCCGAGGGCTTCCAGGAGATTGATCTCGAGTTCATGGGCGCCAACGAGGCCCAGGCCTTGCCCTATGATGGCCAAACCGGGAATTTCACCGTAGGCCAGGTCGTTACCGGCGGAACATCGACCGCCACGGGCACCATAATTGCCGACAGCGACGCTGGGACCGAGGGCTTTCTGACGCTGATCAACGTGTCTGGCACATTCCAGAATAACGAGGCCATTACCGATCCCATAACCGGCGCGGCCGTGGTCAACGGCACTCTCGGCGCAACGCCACTCGATTCTTCGGTCACCGACCCCGGCCATTCGCCCTGGGACGGGTTCGCCGTGTCCACGCTACAAGAAGGCGGTTCGGATATCGCCGTCGTCACCGCCGTTGATCTGTCCCTCGAAAACGACCTGGACGGCGATTCCTACGTGGTCGGCGGCGGCGGCGTCCGCCAGAGTTTGTCAGACGGCAAAGCCAAGGTCTCCGGGACGTTGACCGCCTTGTTCGACAGCATGACGCTTTACAACAAGGCGATCAAATATACCGAGTCATCTTTGAAGATCGTCTACAAACACGGCACCGGCGCCGGGACCGCCGGCAACGAGTACCTCGAAATCCTGGTGCCTGAACTTTATTTCTCCAAGGAAACACCCGCCATCGAAGGACCGAAGGGCGTTCTGTTCAAAGGTCCTTTCGAGGCCTTCTATGACAATGGGGCCGATGCCAGCGCCATGAAAATTGTGCTGATGAACGCGGAGGCGACGATATGAGCGAGAAGAAAATTACCCTGAGCGGCCAGACCTTCGCCATCCGGCCGCTCACGCGCGGCGAAGTAAAACAACTGCGTGAAAAAGGGTATCTCTCTGGCGACCTGCAAGGCGAAGAGGCCGACTTGGCGGCTGACGTGATACTCAATGTGGTCATGGGGTCCCGGGCTTTGGATGTGGATAATCTGCCGTTCAGGGATGCCAATACCATTATTACCGAAATCCTGAACCTCACTTTCGGCAATGTGGAATCGGAAAAAAACTCCTGAGCTTCTGGACCTGGCACGAAGAAGGCGGGCCGGCCCGTTGCGCCGGCTGCCGGGTCCAGGGGAGGGCGTGTGAATCATGCCAGCACAAGCCGCCCGAACTGAAGGAAGACAACGAGGAGGCTTGGGAGCTTTGGCTTTTCTGCCAGGCTCAGTGGCGATTAGGCCCCCTGGGCGGCTTGATCGGCCTGGACTTGGTGGCCGTGAAAGTGGCCGCCGAGGCTCTCGACATAACGCTGGACCGCATGATGTTGCGGAAACTGATTTTGCTTGAAAACAAGGCCCGGCCGGCCTTGTCGGACACGAAGGATAATTCCATCTCGGCCTATTGCCGAACCTGCCGCGAAGCTAAAAGGAATCAGGATTGCTCTTGTTGCGTCGGGGCCGGAAAAGCCAAGTGATAAGGCCAACGGAAATAATGATTACAGGCAATAAGGGATGAAGGCAGCCTAAAACCAGTAGGCCGATAATGAAAATGAAACCGAAAACCTGACCGGCGGGATAAGCGAGTAGTAAACGCCACCACATGAAGAACCTCCTAGAAAATTATAGACCAAACAATGGCCGATAACAAGGTTGAAATCGTAATCTCAGCCAAGGATCAAGCTTCAGTCCCATTGAAGAAGGTAGAGTCTTCTTCTAAATCTTTGGGTTCTTCAATGGGAGCCTTGAAGCAAGCTATAAATGGTGCCGGAACAGCCTTGCTCGGTTTTGGTGCGATTGGGATCGGAAGAAATATCCTTGAAGGGTTGACTCAAGCCGGTATCAAGTCCCAGCAGCTTAACAGCGCCTTCAAGGCCATCACCGGATCGAGCGCCCTGGCTGGCAAGGAACTCGAATGGCTTCGAGGAATTTCCGAAAAGCTTGGACTCGAATTCCTCTCCATCGCCGATGCTTACAAAGGCATAAGTGCGGCCGCCCAAGGAACATCTCTCGCAGGCGAGCAAACCCGGAAGATTTTCAAGGCCGCAGCCGAGGCCGCTACAGTTCTAGGCCTCTCTGCGGAAGATACTTCGGGAATTTTGCGTGCCTTTGGTCAAATGGTCTCGAAGGGAAAGGTTCAGTCCGAAGAGATACTCCAAGTCGCGGAACGCATGCCAGGCACCTTCAAGTTGTTCGCGGAGGCACTGGGTGTCTCTGGTCAACAATTAAGCAAGCTGCTTGAACAAGGCCAAGTACTAGCCAACGACGCCCTTCCCAAATTGGCCGATGTCATGACTCGGCGTTTCGGAAAGGAGGCAGCTTCCGCCGCCGGAAATGCCAGTCAGGAAATAAACCGCCTAGTCAACGCCTGGAACGAGCTTAAGCGTCAAGTGGCCGAAGGTGGTTTCTTGACTCTGGTCACTGGCGTCATAAAGCAACTTGGCGAGGCTACAAGATTTTGGGCGGATCAGCTTGGCCGGGTCAAACAGTGGATGGAGGGCGGAGGGGCTGGATCAACGGCTACGGCCTCTATTATCGAGCAGGGATCGGCCGCGATAAAGGCCAGAATCGCGGAATTGGAGATAAAGCTGAGGGGTCGTGGAACCGGTTTTGTCGGCCCCGGAACAATGCCCCATGAACGCCTTGAATATTTTTTTACTCCAGAAGAACAGAGCCAATACGACTTTTTAAAGGCAAGTCTACCTAACGCCCTGCTCAAAGAATATAAGGCCATGATGGATCGCTATCGCCTGGGAGAAATTTCTTCGGGCGGTAATTTACCCGCCGCGATTTCTCAGGATGTTTTGACTAAACTCAATCCACTAGCCAGGCCGTATGCCCGAGAAATTACGGCTGCTTCCACCAGGTATAACGTCCTGTCCGAATTGATCGCGGCCGTAATCGCGGCCGAAAGTCAGGGGCGTGTAACGGCTCGGGGCACGTCTGGCGAATATGGCCTCATGCAGATTATGCCCAGCACCTGGGCGGGATTGACCAATTTGCCCATTTCCAAGGCCCTCGAAGCCGAACCCAACATCATGGCTGGCACCTCATATTTGCGCCAACTCATTGATAAGTTTGGCGACAAGAACCTGTTCCGAGTGCTGACCGGCTATAATCAGGGTCCGGGCGTCGCGGCCATGGAAAATCTTCCCGCCGACCGTGCGGCCCAGGCCCTCAACTATTATCAATCCGTCATGAAGCAGATGCCCACAGGGGAAGAAAACCTGGCTCAAAAATTGAGCGCGGGACTGAAGATGGGTTACGAATCTGATCTGTCGGAAATCCTCAATAATATTGAACTGAAGACTAAAGCTATCGGCATTCAGTACGAGCAGAACAAGATTTCCATCGAGGATTACTATGCCAGCCAACGCAAACTGGCGGATGAAACCCTCGCGGCGCATGAAAAGGAAATTGCCGGCCTTAAAACCTTCGCCGTCGAAGAATCCGAACAAATGCCTTTAGGCCAGAAGCTTTATGAGCAGCGAACAAAACATGCCCTCGCACATCTGAATATCAATGCCCAGGAGCAATCCGCTCTCAAGGAGAGGGGCGAAACCGAGCGCCAGATCAAAGAATCCATTGCGGCTCTGGATAATGATCAACTCAAGGAAGCCTTGCTCAGAATCGAAGAGCAATCCAGGACCTTCAAGGAAAAGAAGATCGCTGATGTCCTCATTAACGAATGGGCCGAAAAAGCCAAGGCGGATGCGCAGCTTCGGTATTCCAAATCTGGCGCGGACGGCGCCCGCCGCGCATTGAAGGACATAGCGGACGAGTCCACCAACTGGGCTACGCAGATGGAGACAGTGACTAAGGACGCATTTAAGGGCATGGAGGACGCCTTCGTCAACTTCGTCACCACGGGCAAGCTGTCATTCGAGGACCTGGCCAACTCGATTATCGCCGACCTGGCCCGGATCGCCGTCCAGCAGAGCATTACAGGGCCTTTATCCAGCCTCTTGGGAAGCTTATTTGGTGGTAGTGGCACCAGCGGATATGGATATGGCGGCGCCTTGCTCGGCTGGGAGCATGGTGGGGCATTTAGCAATGGCCACATCGTACCTTTCGGTGGGGGCGGTGTCATTCGCCGGCCCACTCTGTTCCCCTTCGCCGCCGGCATAGGGATGATGGGCGAAGCCGGAGAAGAGGCCATCATGCCCCTGACCCGCCTGCCCGGCGGAGATCTGGGTGTCAAGGCCCAGGGCGGAGGCGGGGGCGGAAATACCTATGTCTACGTCTACGGCGCTCCCGAGGGAACCAAGGTCCAGGAAACCACCCAGGGCAATGACCGGTTTATCGAGGTTTTTCTGAACAAATATATTTCACAATCCATCAGGGAAGGCGCCGCCGGCCGGGCCATCGAGCAGACCTACGGCGTGTCTCGCCGAGGGGGTTATTGATATGGCCACATGGCCCGCCACGCTGCCGCAAGAACTCGAGGTCCGGGGATTCAAGGAGGAATTCCCCAACGCTCTTCTTCGCACGCCCATGGACTCCGGGCCGCCTAAACAGCGCCAGCGCTTCACCGCCGCGCCTACTCCCATCACCGGCCAGCAGACCTTAACCACGGCCCAACGGGCCACTTTGTATACCTTCTTCGTGGATACCCTCGGACACGGCGCCGACGTTTTCGACTGGGTGCATCCGGTCACCGGCGCGGCTTGCGAGTTTCGCTTCAAGGCTCCGCCCAGCCTCACTCCCCTGGGTCAGGATTCTTGGATCGCCTCGTATGAGCTGGAGATCATGCCGTGAGAACCCTATCGGCCACTGCCCTCGAGGCCATGCTCAAGCAGCAGACCAAGGAAGTTTTCTTGCTCTGCTTGGAAATCACGCACCCGAATTTGAGCCCACCCATCCGGGTGGTCCGGGGCATCAAGAATGCTCTGGTCCACGGCGGCAACACTTATACCGCCTATCCGTTCGATATCAACCTGCCCGGCGAGTCCGGAGACGAACTGGCCAAGGTAACGCTCAGGATTGATAACGTCTCCCGCGAGATCGTCGAGGCCGTCCGGAATCTCAGTTCTCCGGCCACGGTCAGCCTCTTCGTGGTCCTGGCCTCTTCGCCCGATATCATCGAGGCCGGCCCATTCGAGATGACCCTCCGGGATACCACCTATGATGCTCTCACCGTCGAGGGCGAACTCCGCTGGGAAGATATTTTGAATCAATCCTACCCCGGCCACCTTTTCACGCCGGCCACCTGTCCGGGGTTGTTCTGATGTCCAACCCGGTTAAACTGCCCATTCCTTCTTGGGTGTCATCCTATATCGGCCTGCCTTTCCGGGAGGCCGGCCGGGAGCGGTCCACCGGTCTCGATTGCTGGGGCCTGGTCCGCCTGGTCCTAGCCGAAAAACTCGGCCTCGATCTGCCGTCCTTCGAGGGTGTGGCGTACCGGAAGGGCTGCGATATGGCCGCCTTGGGCGAGACCATGCGGGAGTTCCGTCGCTGTCTGCATTGGGCTCCCGTTCTCCAGGGGCAAGAGGAATGTTTTGATTTGATCTGGCTCCGGACCGCCGGCGCGCCTATTCATGTCGGTCTGGTGGTGGCTCCCGGCTGGATGCTACACGTCGAGCAAGGTTGCGACTCGGTGATCGAGTCCTACACCGGCCTGCGCTGGAAGCGGCGGATACTGGAAATATTGCGTCCATCTTCCCCTCTCCCTCTGGGAGAGGGTCAGGGTGAGGGGGAATGATGCCTGACCTGGCCCTTTCCATTACCCCGCATCCGCTCTCCACACGGACCGATCTCCGGATCGTCCCGGCCGGCGGCTCCATTGCCGATCTGCTGCGGGCCGCCGGTTACGACTGGGTGCTCTTTCCCCAGGTCCATGCCCTGGTGACCATCGAGACCGATTTTACAGTCACGCCCGTTCCACGGGATCAATGGGAGACAACTTTCCCGGCGGCTGGTGATCGCTTGGGCGTCCGAGTTGTACCGGGCTTTGGAAGTGGATCGAAAGACGCCACTCGGATCGTGCTGCAACTGGCCATTTTGGCAGCGGCCATAGCTGCCCAACAATACTGGGCCGCCAGTGCGATCCTGACCATTGGCGGCAAGGCGGTCCTGACCTGGGGCAATGTCGCGGCCGCCGGGATAATGATCGGCGGCTCCATGCTGGTCAATGCCATCGCCCCGCCCCAGGCCCCGCGATTATCCACCCCGAGCGCATACGGCGGCATATCCGGAATCGAGGCCGCCGGCACGGTCTATTCCATCACGGGCGCCCGCAACAAGGCCAGTTACTATGGGGCCATCCCCCAGGTCCTGGGCACGTTTCGGCTCTACCCTCCCTACGGCGCCGAACCCTATACCGAAATCTGCGGCGATGACGAATATCTCCGGATGCTCTTCATCTGCTACGGCCCGATCCAGATCAACGATATCCGCATCGGTGACACGCCCCTGACCGCCTTTTCGGATTACGAGGTCGAAACCCGCGAGGGTTGGGATACCGATGAGCCGATCACGCTTTACACCAAGGACGTGCACCAAGAGGCCTTGAATCTTTCCTTGACCGCGGCCGCCGGCTGGCTCGAACGTCGGTCCCCGGCCGGCATAGACGAAATCAACTTCGATCTGGCCTGCCCCCAGGGGCTTTATCAGATCGATGTCAACTCGGCCTCGAAACTCTCGACCACGGTCTCGTTCCAGGCCGAATACCGGGCCGTGGGGGCGTCGTCCTGGTCGCCGTTTCCAGCCTCATACCAGACCCTGGTTGTGGACGGCTTCACCGGCTCGCCGGCGACCGGCCAGACCGTCACTGGCGGAACATCCGGGGCAACCGGGACCTGTATCGGTCTAACCCTGGCCACCATGACCGGGACTCAGGTGAGCGGCGACTGGATACAGGTCGGCGAAGAGGTGATCGGTGGAACCTCGGGCGCTCATGGCCTGGTCCAGACCCGAGGCGTGCTGTATGCATCGCCACTCACGGTCATTACCACTTTCGGAGCGTTCCAGGTGGGCGAAACCTTCACCGGCGTCTCTACCGGCGGCCAGGGCACGGTTTCGAGCGTCTCGACCGGCTCGGTGACCATTCATGCCCCGACCAAACCTTTCGTAACCGAAACAATCACCTTTTCGGGCGGAGGCACAATTACGGCCAGTTCGCCCGGCAATGTCCAGATTTCCGCGTCAGCCAAGGCCCTGGGTCTCTACCGCCAGAACTACCGGACCGTGGTGGCTCGCGGGCAATACGATGTCCGCTGGCGGCGGCTCACGGCCGACGATACGACCGGCTATGTCATCAACTCGACCGTCATTACCGCCCTGCGGACCGTGACCTGTCAAGACCCAGTCTCGAGCACCCTGCTTCCGCCAATGGCCAAGATCGCGTTACGGATCAAGGCCACCGGGCAACTCAACGGCGTCATAGACGAACTCAATTTCCTGGCCGAATCTTCGCTCCGGGTTTGGGGCGGGGCGGCCTGGAACCAGGTCCTTTCGAGTTCGCCGGCTTGGGCCTATGTCCATGCCCTTACCGGCCCGGCCAACCTCAAACCACTGGATGATGATCGACTTGACCTCGATATGTTCATGGAATGGGCCGATTTCTGCGAAGAGAACGGCCTCGAAATCAACGCCGTGGTGGACAATGTCGGGACGCTCTTCAAACTGTTGACCGATATCGCCAGCGTCGGCCGGGCTTCATTTTCGATGCGCGACAACCTCTATTCGGTCGCCTATGATGGTCCTAAAACGGTTGCCGTCCAGACTTTCACGCCCCGCAATTCCTGGGGTTTCACCGGCACGAAGGCTTTTCCCGATCTGCCCCATGCCCTGCGGGTCAGGTTTACCGACAAGGACAACAACTACAAGCAGAACGAACGCTACGTGTATGCCGATGGCTATTCCGAATCCAACGCCTCCCGGTTCGAGACCCTTGATTTGTGGGGCGTCACCGATTCTGACCAGGCCTGGAAGGCGGGGCGGTTCCATATGGCCGACGCCATGCTCCGGCCGGAGACCTTCGTTCTGAGCGCGGATGTAGAGTATCTCCGCTGTACCCGAGGCGACTTGGTGAACCTCGCCCATGACGTCATCCTGGTCGGTCTGGCTTATGGCCGGATCAAAAGCGTGACCGTGGACGGCGGCGGCAACGTCCTGACCGCCACCTTGGATGAAACCGTCACCATGGAGGCCGGGAAATCGTACGGTCTGGGCATCCGGCTCGATACCGGGACCACAACCTGTTACAGCGTCGTGACCGCCGCGGGCTCGACCAAGACCGTTGAGTTCACCTACCCCATTCCTGCATCCGCGGCGCCAGCTGGGGGGGAACTGGTCTTTTTCGGAGAGTCCGGGAGCGAGTCCGAAGAGTGCATCGTCACCAAGATCGAACCCGGTCCGGATATAACCGCTCAGTTGACTCTCCGTCATTATGCCCCAGCCGTGTTCGAGGCCGATCAGGGCGAGATACCGGCTTTTGATCCGCTTATTACCTGGCCGTCACCGTCTCAGCGCGTTCCGGGTACGCCGGTCATCGAGGCCGTCACCTCGGATGAATCGGTGCTGCTGCGCGCTGGCGATGGTTCGCTCACACCCAGGATTCTGGTTTCCTATTCCATCCCGTCCGGGATATTGCCCACCGAAGTGGTTCAGGGTCAGTTCCGGGAGTCCCCGGACGGGACCTGGCGCAGTCTGCCCGGCCAGCCGGTTGACGGCCGGCAATTCTATTTCGAGTCCGTCGAAGAGGGCGTTGCCTATGACCTGCGGCTGCGCTCGATATCCCATGAGGGTGCCACCTCGGCCTGGGTGACCGTGACCGCCCATACCGTGATAGGCAAGACCACCCCGCCGCCGGATGTCGAGGGGTTGTTGCTCGAAGGCAGCCGCATAGTCTGGCAATACGATGACCCCGGCGACCTGGCCGGGTTCCGGATCAAATTCAACGTCGGCAACAACCGCTCTTGGGACTCGGCCGCCTCGGTCAGCGATGGTCTGGTCAGCGATACGTTTTTCGATGTCTCCAACCTTTTCGGTACGGTGACCATCCTGGTCAAGGCCGTGGACTCGGGCGGCCGGGAAAGCAGCAATGCCGCCATCCTGGTCAAGGACCTGGGCGATCCGATCACCGAAAACATCGTGCTGACCACGAGCTACGCTCCCGACTGGCCGGGAACCATTACCGGCGGCTCGATCGTCTCCGGCGTCATCGAGGCCGATTCCACGTCGCAAATGTGGAAACCTCCCGTCACCGGCGTTCCGCCCCTGCCCATGTGGTCCTTCGATTCGGCCCTGATGTGGCCGGGCCAATATGATGCCCTCAGTTATGAGGCCGAATACGTCCACCCCGTGAACCTGGCCGGCGAGTCCCTGGTCCTGGATTACGCGATCCAAGGCGAAGGCTTCATCCTCGAGTACAAAACCGATTCGCCATCGCCTATATGGTCCGGCGTGGATGCCGAGCCCATGTGGTCGGCTGATGACTCAGCGCCCATGTGGTCGCCAATGTCGGATTACCGGCCCTGGCCGGGTCGGCTCGATGATGCGCCGGCGCAGACCTATTTTTTCCGCTTGGCCCTGGCCGCTGGGGCCACCCAGGGCCAGATCAGCCAGTTTGACGTGCTGGTGGACGTCGAGGACATCGAAGAGGATTGCAACGATGTTGCGATCTCGGCCACGGGAACCAGGTTGCCCATCACCCTGTCCTACCGGGAGATCAAGCAGGTCCTGATGACGTTGCAGTACGACGGCGGCTCGGCCCGGAGCCTGGAAGTATTTGACAAGGACCCGGACCTAGGGCCGATGATCAAGGCCCGCGATGGCTCCGGAACATTAACCACGGCCCTCGTTGACGCCCAAGTAAAGGGGTATTAAAAATGACCACTTTCCCCGCCGCGAACTACATGACCGATTCCGCCCGGACCGAGGGCGAGTTCAAGACCGGCCTCGAGTCCATCCTGGCCGGGATAAAGGAGCTTCTCGGCGGAGCGGCCGAATCGACACTCACAATCGCCTCGGGATCAGTCACGCCCACGGCCGCCGTTCATTCCGTGGATACCGAGGGCGCCGTGGCCAGCGATGATCTGACCAACATCAGCCAGACCAATCACCCGGACGGCCGCTTGCTCCTGATCCGCTGCGTATCGGCCAGCCGGGCGGTAGTGCTCAAGCATTCCGCCGGCGGAATCGGGCAACTCAGCCTGATCGGCGGGGCCGACCTAACCCTCAATAATGTTGGGTATTGGATAATGCTCAAGCGGACTGGCAACCTCTGGGAAGAAATACTCAACAACTTCCACATCAACTGGCACTTGACCTTTTCTCAGATGCCGACGGGCACGATTTGGGATATTCCTTATGCCGAGACGCCGCCGACCGGGACTCTCGAATGCGACGGCTCGGCCGTCTCCATGACCACCTATGAGGCTCTGTTCGATCTGTTAGGCGTTTGGTACGGTACGGACACCGGCACGACCTTCACGGCCGACTACACCACTGATACCCTCTCCTCCGCCGGCCACGGCCTCAACGACAGCGACGTGCTTCGGGTCTCGAACTCGGGCGGCGCCCTGCCGGCCGGCCTTTCCGCCTCGACCAAGTATTACGTCATCAACAAGACCACTGATACTTACCAGCTTTCGACCACCTTGGGCGGCTCGGCCGTGAACATCACCGATAACGGCACGGGCACGCACAAGCACCACAAACAGTTCAAGCTGCCCGATTATCGCGGCCGCTTCCGGCGCGGTTGGGACCATGGCGCCGGTATAGACCCGGACGCCGCCAGCCGTACCGATCGAGGCGACGGCGCCACCGGCGATCACGTGGGCACCAAGCAGGCCGATGCGCTTGATAGCCACACCCATTCCATTACCGGGTACCAGAACGACACCCACGGTAATTATCTCCGCGATTCCGGCGGCGGCGCGACCAGCACCGGCGCGGTGACTGACGCCACCGGCGGCAACGAGACCCGTCCGGTCAACATCACGGTCATGACCGTGGTCGTTTATTAAGGAGGCCTCTATGCAGCTTTACCATTATTCGCCCGAAACCGGCGAATACCTGCGCGAGTCCCAGGCCCGGCTCAGCCCGGCCGACCGGGCCAAAGGCCGCCAAGTCTATCTTATTCCAGCCCATGCCGTAACCGATAAACCTACGGCCGTAAAGATTCATGAAAAACCGGTCTGGAACGGCGAGGCCTGGACCGTGGTCCCCGATCGACGCGGCCAGGTCCATTATAACCCCGAGAGCGGCGCGGCCTTGACCATTACCAGGCTGGGCGAAGTTCCGGGCGTCACGACTCCGCCCCCGGCCGATCTGCGCCAACCCCGCTGGGACGGCGCCCAGTGGATCGAGACGGCCCCTGATATATCACCTCCTCTCGAGGCCCGCCTGGCCGCTCTCGAGATCGCCCATGACGTGCTCAAGGACACCCACGAGACCCTCGAGGCCCGCCTGACCGCCTTGGAAAAATCCTTAACGTCCTGATCCCGGAGGTCCCCATGAAACGCCTCTATATCCTATTAATCCTGGCCATCGTCTTAGCCATAGTCAGGGCCGTGTATGTCTGGGCCCAGCCGCCCCTGACCATCCAGGACGTGCTCAACCAGGTCCGCGTCGATTCGAACGGCGCCGCCATTTCCGTGATCGAAACCTCGCAGGACGCCTTTAACGCCGTGTATGACGCCACCAACCAGGCCCTGCGCATCCGGGCCGCCAATAAGGCCGTCTGCCTGGCCCTGGTGGAATCGTCCGACTCGATCGCCGTGGGCGACGGCACTATCGCCTTTGCCGTGCCGGCCGAAATGAACGGCCTCTATCTCTACAGCGCCCTGGCCGCGGTCCACACCAAGGGCGTGACCGGGTCGACCACGATCCAGGTCCGCCGCCGCCGCGCCGGCTCGGACGCCGACATGCTCACGACCCCGATTACCCTGGGCGACGTCTTTTCCGCCTCGAGTACCGACGTCACCGCGGCCAATAAGGACCTGGCCACCGGCGATCTGATCTATGTCGACGTGGACACGATCCACACCACGGCCCCCAAGGGCCTTTCGGTCACGCTGACCTTTAAATAACGAGGTATCCGCCATGCGCTTCGCCGACCTCTTTTGGACTCCCATTATCTGGCTGATCTCGGCCCTGGCCTGGATTTCCCGCCCCATTCGCCGCCTCAAACTCCGGCGCACCATCCTGTTTCTGATCCTTGCCCTCGCCCTGGCCGTCATGCCGAATAGCCCGGCCTGGGCCACGATCTGGCATTGCATCCCTTACACTAGTGGAGGGGGCTCAGGAACTGAACTAGATCCCTGGAACGGTTTCGCTTCGATAGTCTGGGGCGCCGGCGGCGTGATCGCCGGAGATACTCTGTACGTCCGGGGGACGCACTGGGATTCCACCAACAACGACCATAAAATCGTGGTCAACGCCAACGGCTCCGCCGGTTCGCCGATCACCATTCGCGGCGATTGGCCCGGCGGACCTGGCTACATAGTCATATCGGCCGGGAAGTGGCCTCATGCGTCATGGGTGCCCGAGGGCACTTACGATCATCATTACAAACAAACGTTTTCGGGAGGGACGGCTTATTTTGCCATCCCTGAACAGATAAACGGCGGGCTGCCACGGTCATTGCGGAAATACACCGGGGCGCCCGACGGCACTTGGGAAAAGGGGAGTTTTTCCATGGTTGCCGGGACGCCGAACACCCTGTACTACTATCCGTCCGATGCTCCGAATGAGGGTACGATCACGGACGGCAATCACTTGACGTATAAAGATAATGCCGGCGCCAGCGGCCAGACGACGACCGCGTACAGTTACGTGACATTTATGAATTTGAGCTTCTTTTGCAACGTTTCGAGCGCGTACGGCGCCATCCATATACCCGACGGGTCAACGAATATTACCGCCAGCAATGTCAGGTTCGAGGGACAGAATTTCACCTTGCGCGGTGTCGGCGACACAACCGATGTAACCGTGTCCGGATGTACTTTTTATCGGATCGGACAGGGGCCGATGAATGCCCTCGGCGCCGCGACGCGGTGGACCGTTGAAAACTGTACGGTCGAAGATCTGGACATGACGACCCAGTGGGCGTCAACGGATAATGAGGCGATCAGCTTCCAAACCGCGATTGATTGTGTCGTGAGCGGCAACACGGTTAGTGGCTCTTCGAGAACGGGAATAATATTTTACCAAGGCGCCGATACGGCGATGCACGGTAACAGGATAAGTCGGAACTTCGTCTATAACTGCGGGGTGGACTGCATCAAGTTGGGTGGAAATAACGCCCAAACCGTCTTCACTTGGGCGTATGACAATATTGTCGAGTACAACATCGTTACTACCTGTGTCGAGCAGGGTATAGATGTCAAAAGCTACAAGCCGGTGGGGTATGACGCTGCCTGGAGTGCTTTTAATAACGTCATTTATGGTGCGGCTTCCGGCTTTTTGGTCGATGAAAATTGGGGTGGCGATCCGGCTTTCGTCTTTAAAAATAATATAGTCCGAAATTGCTCCAAGAATATTAATTGGTCCAACCTGTCGAAAACGGAAGTCTATGTCAAGTGTGATAATAATTTGTGGGATGAAAGTAAAAACTGGACCTTTGGAGCAACTACTTACACCGTTTGGGCTGACTATAAATCCGGAACGGGTGAGGATGCGAACAGCCCCACGCCGGCCGATCCCGTTTTCCTCAACGCCACTGGCTCCTATTCCGCGGCGACCGATTTCCAGATCAAAAGCGCTTCTCCGGCCAAGAATCACGGCGATAACTCGGTCTGGTCCGGCCAGGCCTCGATTATCGACTACGCCGGCGCCACCATCACCGACGCCGAAGGGAATATCGTGGCCAAGGGGGGGATAGTGGACCTCGGGGCCTATGAGATGACCAAGGCCGCTGGCAAGATCATGATAGTGCAATAACGGGAGGTAAATAGGTAACAAGAAGGGTCACCGGATGGGGATTACGGCCCCATCCGGCGGCCGGATGTAAGGGCATCCGACCAGGTTAACCCCAACCCTTCCGCCCCGCGGGGCAGGCAGGATATTAGCACAGGACGGTCGGATGATAGAGCGCAAAATTCCTTCTAAAGCAAAGGTTATACAAACCCTGGCCCAGAGTCAGGCTAAATGGTGGGAGCGGCAAGGTCTGAAATCTCCCGTTGTGCCGTTGGCCCATTTTGAAGCCGGCCGCGGCCGCGTTCCCGACATCATCGGCGAATTCGGTTATTTTCCGACTTCAATAATGGTCATGGGGCGGCCCAAAGCTCTGTATGATTTCCTGGCGGATAATGAGCGGCCGGTGCGGCATGCGCTAAATGCGTATCATGAGGCCCACAAATTAAGTATCTTTCCCCCAGCCGCCGCTTGGTTTGCAGTCACTTATTGGAGCCGGTCGAACGACGTAGTTTTCGACCCCTTCGGCAATCGAGCCAATGCGGACATCAGACATGCGGGCCGCGTTGGTTCAGTCCTCGAGGCTCTTAAGATCGTTTCTCGAGACGATGGAAGGCTCTCCACTGGGAAGATTAGGGCTACTCAGTAAGGGGTGATTAGCGTAAAACTGCTGACAATTATTTGACACTTGCCCCTCAGCACCTGGCCGATTGACCCTTTCGATATCGGGCAGGTAAGCTGTTGCCCAAAATCCGCCCTTTCGCTTTTTCCAGGTTCATTTGCAATTTTTCCGAAACTATTTGCAAAACTATACTCGAAAAAGTGGGGACAGGGTGGGGACAAATTGGACCAAGCAACAAAAAAGGACTTAAGGCCTATAGCCTAAGTCCCTGTTTTAATTGGTGCCCCCGGCGTGACTCGAACACGCGACACCAGGATTAGGAATCCTGTGCTCTATCCTAACTGAGCTACGAGGGCTCACTGGCAATTCTTATATTCTTTCCCCGAACCGGTGTCAAGCGCGGCCAGTCGCCTAATTAATCCCTTGCTTCTTCCTTCTGATTTGATAAAGTCCCCTCGACCAGTGGCCGGCCGAGACGGGAAGACTTGATTGAGCCCGGACAGGCCGACTGGACCGCGGGGGGTAATACGCTGAACAGACCTTTGACGATATCCAATGGACTCCGCTGCTTGATCGGAGCGGTTCTGTTGGCCGGCCTGGCTGCCTGCGCCTACGCGCCGCCCACGGACGTGGCCCTGGACTACTGGAAGAGAAGAACCCGACTCGACCTGGGTTGCGCCGCCTACGTGGAAAAGCGCTACCGGATCGAAGCCGCTGGCGAACTGATCGAAAATAACCGGATCATGACCCAACTCCACCCGAATCTGGCTAAGTATCGTTTCGATTTCACCAGGATCAAGGCCGGCCTGGTCAAGGAAGAGGGAGAGCGCGCCACCGTGGCCATTCTGGGCAAAGTGGCCGTTTACGATCCGGATACGACCTTTTTCGACGAAACCTCGGTCACCGACCTGTTGGACATGAAGTGGGAGGATCAAGCCTGGCGGATTGATTACACCTGGAACTTGGACGGCCGGGCTCAACGCACCCTGCGCAATCTGGC
The DNA here is from genome assembly GCA_040755515.1 of Thermodesulfobacteriota bacterium. Lineage (GTDB taxonomy): Bacteria > Desulfobacterota > Desulfarculia > Adiutricales > JAGVGV01 > JBFMAW01. The sequence continues at coordinate 259,145 of JBFMAW010000006.1, forward strand.
TTCGGCCCAGCGCCTTTACTTCAACCGGCATCAAGGCTATACCGATGACCTGAAACGTCTGGCGATCTGGTTTCTGCCCGATCCGACCATTGAAATTACCATAACCTGGGCGGACCGGAAAAGATTCAGCGCCCTGGCCAGGCATAAAGACAGCCCCCACCTCTTCGCTTATGATTCCTCGGGTGGAGGCGTCCTGCCTTACGTGCCGGAAAAATAGACCGAAGAGGCGAGGCCTGTAACCGCCAGGATGAATCGGGGCCGAGGAATGAAAAGATACCCGGGCAATAAACCCTTGAAGATCAATTATCTGATACTGATCCTGGTCCCGGTCGTTTTACTTCTCTGGCCTCCGGCCGCCCCCTTCGCCGAGGCGGCCAATTTCATTAAACTCTTCACGGCCATAGCCAATAATGACTTGGAAGAGGTCAGGGCCCTGGCGCCCCAGGGACCGTCCATAAACGCGGTTGACCGGGCCAGCGGCGCCACGCCGTTGACCTGGGCCTGCATGAAAGGGATCAAGCCCGCCATCGCGGCGCACCTGATTTCCTTGGGCGCCGACATCGAGCAGATGGACGGCGAAGGCAACACCCCTCTCGGCACCGCGGCTACTTACGGCAACGCGGCCGCGGCCAGACTGCTTCTGGAAAAAGGGGCCAATCCCAACGCCCCGGACGGGCGCAAGAACCTGCCGATAATCCTGGCGTCGGGACACTCCGGCCATCTGGAAATCGTCCAGACCCTAACCGCCAAAGGCGCCAAGATTGAAGACCAGATAGGGAAAACGGCCGTGCAAACGGCGCTGGACTGCAACAAGCCCGAAATAGTCCGGTTTTTGGTGGAAAAGGGCGCCCGCATAGGCTATTTCCAGGTGCTGAAACGGCTCTGGGACCCGGAACAACCGCCCCTGCCTGATTTCGACCCCCTCAAGAGCGCCCGGAGCCAACCCTGAAACCGAGGATTCAGGGCCGGCCTGGCGTGCCGATCGCCGCGCCCAGGCAGGTTTATTAGCCACGAAGGACACGAAGAGCACGAAGAAGACGGGCAGGTCCACGTTCGAAAGCACGGCTTTATCTTCCGCGAGTATCTCCTCATCGCCCCTGACAATTTAATTTAAAAAAATCATAATGTTGTAAGGTAAATTGGGCTAAAGTCCATTGATATCCCCGCAGCAATTATCATATTGTGAAAATAATAATTTCATATGATGATTTTTATTGTTGACAAGACCAAGCACTCCAGACAGGATGGTTACAAATCAATTAATAAACTTGCGCCGTCTGTTCTAGGGCCAAGGCTGTCTGGGCGGTCCGGAACATCAAGACGGCCGGCCGACTCGAAATGCCCGAAATGGATATTCATCGCCCCATTGGGGCCCAGAGTATCAAAAGAGCCATCTCCTTGCTGAGAGCCGTGGCCAATCACAATCACAAAGGCGTTCGCTTGTCCAGGGTCGCCCGGGAGGTCAATCTGCACGTGGCCACCACCCACAGGATGCTCGGCGTCCTGACCAGCGAAGGCCTGGTTTCCTACGACAATGCTTCCAAGAGATATCATCTGGGCGTCGAACTGTATTCCCTGGGAGTTCTGGCCCGGCAATTCAATCTCCGGAATCACTATCGCTCGGCCCTCGAACGAATCGCGGCCCAGACCGGGGATTCGGTCTACCTGGTCACCAGGTCCGGCTACGACAGCGTCTGCGTGGACCTGATAGACGGCACGTCGCCCATCCGGATCATGAGCTACCACGTCGGTAAACGGGTTCCTCTCGGCATGGGCGCCGGGAGCCTGGCCCTGATCGCCTATCTGCCCGATGACCGGTTGGAAACCATCTTGACGGTCAACGAGCCACGCTATCGCCAACATCACGACCGGACCCTGGAAGACATCAGGGCCGCGGTCAGGCAGGCCCGGGAACTGGGTTACACGGTTACCACCGACCTTTATACCAAGGGCGTCACCGGCGTCGGCCTGCCCATCCTCGACCGCCGGCGCGAGGTGAAGGCCGCGGTCAGTGTCTGCGCCATATCCGAAAGGATGGAAGCCCGGCGCCAAGCGGAGATCGCCGATCTGCTGAAATCGGAGATTGATTGCCTCGGTTCCCCCGAAGAGGAAGACGAAAAGGCCGACCGCTTGAAGATCGAGGGAACCGATAGTTGATCGAATTGGGCCGACGGATCGAGCGGACCAACCGACCGGCGGCCGTTGAATCTCGAAACCATGGAAATTGAATTCTGCCACGGGAGGTTGACATGAAGCTGTTGATTCTAGGCGCCGTTGGCGAGATGTGCACCCCGGCCACCAGGGACCTCGTCCGGCGAGGCCTCTTTCCCAAGGTGACTCTGACCGACCTGAATATCGGCAAGCTCCGCCAGATGGCCCAGGAACTGGGCGTCAACAAGAAAAACGTCCTGCAACTTGACGCCAGGGACCAGAAGCGCATCCTGGAACTGATGGGGGACCATCAATTAGTGATAAACGGCCTGCCCAAGCCGTTCGCCCTGGACGTCCTCAAGGCCGCCCTCGAGGCCAAGGTCTCCTGTTGCGATCTGGGCAGTCCGGATGAGCGCATGCTGGCCCTGGACGATAAGGCCAAGGAACTCGGAATATCCTACGTGGCCGGCATGGGGGCCACGCCGGGCATTACCAATATCATGGCTCGGCACGCGGCGGACCGGCTGGATGAAGTCGAGGCCATCCATGTTTCCTTCGCCGCGGTCAGACCCTTTGCCCTGTCGCCGGCCCTCCTGGACACGATCCTTTGGGAGTTCGAACCGGGACTGCCCACCCGGACCTACTATCAGGACGGCCATTTTTATCCCGTTCCGCCCTTTGCCGGAGAAAGGGTCGTTGACTTTCCTTATCCCATCGGCCCCCAGAAGGTATACTTCGTTCCCCACGGCGAAACCAGGTCCTTCCCCAGGAACCTCAAGGTCAAGAGGGTCTATGTCCGCGGTACTTTCACTCCCAAGGACATGCGTCTTCTCCAGTCGCTGCTGGATTATGGCTTCTATGACACCAACCCCATCAAGATCAAGGGCGTGGATATTTCGCCCAAAGAGTTGATCTGCCAGGCCCTGCTGCAAATGACGGAAGCCACCAGCCGGGAAGAACTCTATGCCTACGGACTGCACGTCGAAGCCATCGGCCGGCAATGGAACCAGCGGGTGAAGCGGACCTATTGGATAACCCATCCGCCCATGTCCGAGTGGGGCGTGCCTTATGCCTATTCCAACAACGTCGGTCTGCCCCTGGGCGTCTGCGCCCAACTGATAGCCGAAGGCAAGGTCAAACCCGGCGTCAACGCTCCGGAAGCCATGATCGAACCCGAAGGCTTTTTCGCCGAACTGGCCCAGAGGGAGATCATGGTCCACTACCGGGAGGAAATTTGTCCCTGATGAATTTGAAAGACAGGCCCATATAGGCAAGAAAGCTATTAACCGCGGCATTATTGAACTACGCGGCCGGCCCGGTCATTCGCCGAGAAAGCCGATGGGCCTGATATCCCTTGGCCTGTTCAAGGTTAAAGGGGAGATGACATGAAACTGTTGATTCTGGGCGCGGCCGGGGAAACGTGCTCGCCAGCCACTAGAGACATTATTGAGCGCGGCGCTTTTTCCCAAGTCACTCTGGCCGATTTGAACATCGACAAGCTGCGGCTGATGGCCCGGGCTTTGGGCGTCAGCCGGAAGAACGTCCTCCAGGTGGACGCCGGAGACCTGAACCAGGTCAGGGAAGTGATGCTGGGACACCGGATCGTGATCAATGGCCTGCCCAAACCTTTTGCTTATGACATATTGCGGGCCGCTCTTCAGGCCAAGGTGTCCTGTTGCGACCTGGGCAGTCCGGATGAGCGAATTCTGGCCTTGGACGATAAGGCCAAGGACCTAGGCCTCTCTTATGTGGCCGGCATGGGAGCTTCTCCAGGCATAACCAATGTCATGGCCAAACACGCCGCGGATCGGATGGATGAAGTCGAGGAAATCCACGTATCATTCGCCGCCTTCAGGCCCTTCGCCTTGTCGCCGGCCTTGTTGGATACCATCTTATGGGAGTTCGAGCCTGGACTCTTGACCAGAACCTATTACCAAGATGGCCAATTCCATCCCGTGCCGCCTTTCGCCGGGGAACGGGTGATAGAATTTCCTCTCCCCATAGGAGCCCGCAGGGTTTTTTTTGTCCCGCACGGTGAAACCAGGTCATTTCCGCGAAACCTGAAGGCCAAAAGAGTTTTTGTGCGCGGAACATTCACCCCCAAGAGCATGCGCCTTATGCGTTCCTTGCTTGATTACGGTTTTTATGACACCCGCCCGATAAAAATAAAAGGCCTGGAGATTTCGCCTAAAGAACTGATCAGGCAGGCCCTCCCGCGGATGCCGGAAGCCGCGGTCAGGGAGGAACTGTACGGCTTTGGGATCAAGGTCGAGGTGATAGGCCAGGCGTCAAGAAAAAAGGTCAAGAGAACCTACTGGTCCACCCATCCATCCATGTCGGAATGGGGAGTTCCTTTCGCCTATGCCAACAACATCGGTCTGCCGTTGGGCATCTGTGCCCAGCTTATGGCCGAAGGCCAAGTCAGACCTGGAGTCAACACTCCGGAAGCCATGATCGAGCCAGAAGGCTTTTTCGACGAATTGGCCAAAAGGAAGATCATGGTCCATTACCGGGAAGAAATTCTTTCCGGAGCGTCTGGAAGGACTGAACCGGATTGAGGCGCCTGTTACCGCTCTCGAAAGAGCCGGAACAGGTTGCCCGTGGCGGGTTGAGGACAGGCTCCACCCGGGGCCGTGACAACGGAAACCTATAACTTGAACAGGAGGGAGGGCATGAGGAAAAAATCTTTGTGGCCGATGTTGCTGGCGGGTCTGCTGATCGCCGTGGTCTTGAGCGGCCAGGCCCTGGCTCAGGACAAGAGAGTGGTCATAGCCGGCTGGGGCGGGGCCTGGGAGGACGCCGCCAAGAAGGCGTTCACCGAACCCTTCGAGAAGGAGACCGGGATAAAGATCGTCTGGACGGCCCCCATCGATTTCGGCAAGCTCAAAGCCATGGTGGAAGCCAAAAAGCCGGAATGGGACGTCATTGCCGCGGCCGGCATGCACTGGATGGTCAAGGCCGATTACGCCGGTCTTTTGGACAAAATTGACTACAAGGTCGTGGACGCCGCCCTGGTGGAGAAACAGTACGTCCACGGTTACGCGGTCGGCGGCGAAGTCGAAACCGTGGTGATAGTCTATCGCAAGGACAAGTACAAGACCCCCCCTACAGGCTGGAAGGATTTCTGGGACGTCAAGAATTTCCCGGGCAAGCGGGCCCTGGCCAAGCGGGCGCCCTATACCATCGAAGCCGCTCTGCTGGCGGATGGCGTCCCGCCGGAAAAATTATACCCCTTGGACGTGGACCGGGCCTTTAAAAACCTGGACAAGCTCAAACCTCACATCGCCACCTGGTGGACTTCGGGCGCCCAATCCGAATCCCTGATCCGGGACGGTGAAGTGGACATGATCGCCATGTGGAACGGCCGGGCCTCCAATCTTAAAGTCAAGCAGAACGTGCCGGTGGACGCGGTCTGGAACCAGGGCCTGTACTATCAGGCCGCCAACGCCATCGTCAAAGGCACGCCTCGGGCCAAGGAAGCCAACCTTTGGGTGGCCTATTCCCAGCGGGCCGAAAACCAGGCCATCATGGCCAAGGAAATCTTCTATGGCCCGACCAATCTCAAGGCCTTCAAGTTCATAGATGAAAAGACAGCCAAAGAATTACCGACTTACGCGGAACACTTCAAGAAAGTGGTGAAGATTGACTATGAATATTGGCGCGTCAATGGCGAGCCGGTCGAAGAACAACTGAACAAGTGGATCATGAAATAAAGTGAACCAGGCCAGGCCGGGGCCGCCACGCGACCCCGGCCGGCTCATACTCCGATCATGACCAGGGAAGAAAACAAAAACTTGAGTTTGATACTGCCGCTGACGGCGTTTTTCTTTGTCTTCTTCATTCTGCCGTTTTTCTTTATTTTTTACCGCAGTTTCTGGGACCCGGATTTCACCTTGAAGCATTATATACATTTCTTCAAGGAACCCCTCTACATCCAAGTCATCATCAATACCATGAAGCTGGCTCTGGTGGCCACCGTGGCCTGCCTGGTGCTGGCCTATCCCTTCGCTTATCTTCTGGCCACGGTGAACGAAAGGCTGAGCAACCGCCTGATGGCCGTGGTTCTCATTCCTTTCTGGATCAGTCTCCTGGTCCGGACCTACTCCTGGATAGTCATCCTGGGCCGCAAAGGGTTGATCAATTCACTGCTGTTGAATCTGGGTATCATCGCCGAACCTTTGAATCTCCTGTACACCATGAAGGGCGTCATCATCGGCATGACCCATATCCTATTGCCCTACATGATCCTGTCTTTGTACAGCGTCATGAAAGGAATTGACCTGGGACTGCTCAAGGCGGCCCGGAACCTGGGCGCCAACCGGCTTAACGCCTTTCTGCTGGTGTTTTTCCCTCTGAGCCTGCCCGGGGTGGCCGGCGGCAGCCTGATGGTCTTTGTCATGGGCCTGGGATTCTTTGTCACCCCCGCCCTGCTGGGCGGCCCCAGGGACATGGTCATATCCGTGCTGATAGAAAACCAGGTGAACTTCATCCTCAACTGGGGTTTTGCCTTTGCCGTGGCCATCGTCCTTTCCTTGATGACCTTGATCCTGGTCTATTTCTACAACCGTTATCTGGGGATTCTCAAGGTACTGGGAGGAGCCTGATGTCCGAGGCCACGGAATACGAAGCCCACGCCGTTCTACGAAGCATGTATTATATCATCTGTTTCTTGATCGCTTTCTTCCTGGTTTCGCCCATTCTCATCGTTATACCCATGTCATTCAGCAGCCAGGCCTATTTACAGTTTCCGCCACCGGGTTATTCCTGGAGGTGGTATATCACCTTTTTCACCGATCCTTCCTGGTTGAAACCGACCGTCCAGAGTTTTCAGATAGCCGTGCTGACCATGATTTTTTCCACCATTCTGGGAACCCTGGCCTCCTTCGGCCTGGTCCGCGGCCGTTTCTGGGGCCGCCAGACCCTTTTCACTTTCCTGATCTCGCCTATGATCGCGCCCATCATCATCATCGCCGTGGCCATTTACGGCCTTTTTTCCATGCTCCACTTGACCGACACCATTACCGGCCTAGTCATCGGCCATACGCTGGTCGCCGTGCCTTTCGTCATTCTGGCTATCTCGGCCAGCCTGCGCGGCTTCGATGAGAACCTGGAAAAAGCGGCCCGGGTCCTGGGGGCATCGCCTTTGACCACTTTCTTCAAGGTGACCTTCCCCATCATCAAGCCAGGGGTTATCTCCGGCGCGCTTTTCGCTTTTATCCGGTCCTTTGACGAAACGGTTGTTTCAATATTCTTATGCTCGATAGAAGTCAAAACCCTGCCTAAGCGGATGTGGGAAGGCATCAGGATGGAAATATCGCCGGTGGTGGCTTCGGTCTCCACCTTACTGATAGTCTTTTCCCTGCTCATACTCCTGACCATGGAAATCTACCGGGTAAAAAGCCGTAAGAAATATGCCGGCCCCTGAATCTGGCCAGACAGGTCAAGAGGGTTAGACCGATCATGGAAACGGTTAAAAAGACGGACGTTTACATCAACAACATCTCCAAACGGTTCGGCGACGTGAAGGCCGTGGACGATGTCAGTTTTGTCATAAAGGGCGGTGAGTTTCTGACCTTGCTCGGCCCAAGCGGTTCGGGCAAGACCACGCTGCTCAACCTGATCGCCGGCTTCTTCCGGCCGACCAGCGGCCAGATCGTGATCAACGATCAGGACATTACGCTCCTGCCCCCGGAAAAGCGCGACGTGGGCATGACTTTTCAGAACTACGCCCTTTTCCCCCATATGACCGTCGAGGAGAATATCGCCTTTCCTTTGAAGATGAGGAAAAAAACCAAGACGGATATAAGCCATCGCGTGGAAGAAGTGCTGCACCTGGTGCGCATGTCCGGTTTCGGCCAACGCTACCCCAAGCAACTGAGCGGCGGCCAGCAGCAAAGGGTTTCCCTGGCCAGGTCCATCGTGTTCAATCCGTCGCTGCTCCTGATGGACGAGCCCCTGGGCGCCCTGGACAAGAAACTCCGCAAGCACATGCAGATCGAGTTGAAACACCTGCACAAGCAACTGGGCATGACCGTGGTCTACGTCACCCACGACCAGGAAGAAGCGCTGACCATGTCGGATACGATCGCCATTATGAACGACGGCCGGATCGAACAGATGGGCTCCCCGGACGACATCTACCAGTCGCCGGCCAGCAGGTTCGTGGCCGATTTCATCGGCGAATCGAATTTCCTGGAAGGCAAGGTGATCGAAGCCGGCCCGGATTCCGCCCGGCTGGAAGTCAACGGCCGGCCGCTGGTGGCGCCTTTGCTGCCTTGGCTGAGAAAAGACTCTGAAGTCTTGATCGTGCTTCGTCCGGAAAGGCTGAGCCTGCATCTGGAACGGCCGGCCGATTTGCGGAATGCCTTTCCCGTGCTGATCCAGGAGGACATGTACGTAGGCAATATAACCAGGTACATCGTCCACATTCCAGAGCTGGATCAGAGTTTGAGCGTGGAACTGCGCAACGCCCAGGACAGTATCAGGTTGGAACCAGGACAGAAGGTCTTTGTTTCCTGGCGGGTCAAGGACGTGATCCTGGTCAAGAAATGATGGCGCCGCCCGGATCGCCGTGGAGATCGGGACTCTGACGCGGAGGCTGATTCAGGAGGGGTGATGAAGAAATACGCCCGTGTAATCGTCATCGGTGGGGGAATAGTCGGCTGCAGCGTCCTCTATCATTTGACTAAGTTGGGTTGGCGTGACGTGGTCCTGGCGGAGAAGAACGAACTCACGTCCGGCTCGACCTGGTTGTCGGCCGGCAACGTGCCTCAATTCAGCCTGAGCCGGTCAGCCACCCGAATCATCCGGTACAGCATCGAACTTTATCGACGACTGGAGGCGGAAACCGGCCAGGCCACCGGCTGGCATGGCGTGGGCAGCCTGCGTCTGGCCACCAGCCGGGACCGCCTGGATGAATTCAAACACGTGCGGGGCAAGGACAAGTTTCTGGGGATCGAGTCCGACCTGCTGGGGCCCGGGGAGATGAAAAACTTGTTTCCGTTGATGTCCCTGGACGGCGTGATCGGCGGGCTGTTTCACCCCCAGGACGGACACGTGGACGGCAGCGGCGTGACCCAGGCCCTGGCCGCCGGGGCCAGGCAGGGTGGGGCGGAAATATACCGCTACAACCGGGTGACCGGCCTGAAGCCCAGACCCGGCGGCGAATGGGAGATCGAGACCGAAAAGGGCAGGATCGGAGCTGAAATCGTGGTTCTGGTGCCGGGCCCCTGGGCCAGGCAGGTGGCGGCCATGATCGGTCTGGACCTGCCGGTCATTTCCATGGAGCACCATCACCTTCTCTTTGACGAAATCCCGGAAGTGAAGGCCCTGACCAGGGAACTGCCCGTCCTGCGCGACCCGGACGTGCCTTTCTATCTGCGGCAGGAACTGAACACGATCCTGGTTGGACCATACGAGCGACAATGCCGGGCCTGGAAGCCGGACGGCGTGCCCTGGGATTTCGCGCAGAGCAGCATTCCGCCCGACCTGGAGCGGTTCCACGACAACCTGCCGCGGATCATGGCCCGGGTTCCGGTTCTGGAGAGAGCCGGCCTCAAGCATGTGGTCAACGGCCCCATACCCTATACGCCGGACGGAACGCCCTTGTTGGGGCCCGTTTATGGACATCGGAACGTATTCGTTCTGGCCGGCATCAATTTCGGGATTACCCTGGCCGGCGGGTTCGGCCGGTATATGGCCCAGTGGATCGTTTCCGGCGACCCCGGGCTCGACCTCTCGGCCTACGATCCCCGCCGTTTCGGCGACTGGGTCACGCGCCGGTACGCTTTCATCAAGGTTCATGAATCCTATCGCGTGAACTGGGAACCGGCTTATCCGGACCGGGAACGCCCGGCGGCCAGGCCGGCCAAGACCAGCCCTATTTACGATCTGCTGGCTTCGAGGGGCGCGGTTTTCGGCAGCCGGTACGGCTGGGAACGGGCCAACTGGTTCGCCGCGCCGGGACAGCCGCGGGAAGAACGTTTCAGCTTCCGGCGCCGGACCAATTACTTTGACCAGTTAGCCAGGGAATGCCTGGCCGTCCGGGACAGGGCGGCGGTCTATGAGTTGAGCAGCCTGGCCAAATACGATATTCGAGGCCCGGGAGCGGAAGCTTTCCTCGATCGTCTCTGCGCCAATCGGCTGCCCCGGCCGGGCCGGGCCGCATTCACTTTGATGCTCACGCCCGCCGGCCGCTTTCAATCGGATTATGTCCTGGTCCGCCTGGCCCAGGATGCTTTCCAGGTCCTGACCGCGGCCGCGGCCGAACTGCGCAATCTGCAATGGCTGGAAGAGCATAAACCGGCCGACGGCGGGGTTTCCATCCGGAACGTCACCAGCCGTTACGGGATGCTGGCCGTGGTCGGTCCAGAATCGAGACGCATCCTGGAAAAAGTCACCGGAGAAGATTGGTCGGACCAGTCCTTTCCTTATTACTCCTGGCAGACCAGACAGGTCGGACTCGCCCCGGTCCGGGCCTTGAGACTGAACTATGTCGGTGAATTGGGCTGGGAGTTGCACCATCCGGTCGAGTATCAACGCGGGCTTTATGAAGCGATCATGTCGGCCGGCGAAGAATTCGGCCTGACCGATTGCGGCATGCGCGCCCTGAACTCGCTCCGCCTGGAAAAGGGATATTGCGGCTCGGCCGAGCTTTCCGGGGAAGACACGCCCTGGGAGGCCGGGCTGGAGGCCTATGTCCAAATGGACAAGGGCGGTTTCATCGGACGGGACGCCCTGCTCCGGCAAATGGAAGAGGGCGGACCGGCTAGGAAGCTGGTCCTGCTGGACATCGAAGCCGGTGAAGCCGACGCCTTTGGCGACGAACCGCTCTACCAGGGCGACCGGATCGCGGGACGGGTCACTTCGGGCGGATACGGACATCGCCTGGAGAAGAGCCTGGCCCTGGCCTACGTCCGGCCGGAGGCGTCCGCGCCGGGCACGAAACTGGAAGTGGAAATACTGGACGAACGTTGCCCGGCCCTGGTCGTGTCCAGACCGCTTTACGATCCGGATAACCAGAGGCTCAAAGGCTGAATCCGTCCCGGCGGAGACCTACTCCAAACCGTATTCCTTGATCTTGTTCAGCAGGGTCTGCCGGGTGATGCCCAGCATGGCCGCGGCCTTGGTGCGGTTGCCTTCGGTCTCGGCCAGGGTGCGCTGAATCAATTCGGCCTCGACTTCCCGCAAGGTGAGGCCCGGGCTCAGGCTGGCGCCGCTGTTGTCCCGCCGCCGGCCGCTGCTCCAGGATTGGATCGAATGGGGCAGTTCGTCCAGGTCCACTTCTTCGCCCCGGACCAGGATCACGGCCCGCTCCACGGCGTTGACCAGTTCGCGCACGTTGCCCGGCCAGGGGTAAGTGGCCAGGGCCTTGAGGGCTTTCGGGGTGAAGCTTTTAATGCTTTTCCGGTTACGGGCCGAGGACTGAGCCAGGACGTAATCGGCTATTTCCCGGATGTCTTCCGGGCCTCGTTCCCGCAAGGCGGGCACGTGAATCTGGACCACGTTCAGGCGATAGTACAGGTCTTCGCGGAAGCGGCCGCTTCCGATTTCGACCTCTATGTCCCTGTTGGTGGCGGCCAGGACCCGCACGTCCACTTGGATGGGTTTGGTCCCGCCCACCCTCTCGAAGGAACGCTCCTCGAGGACGCGGAGCAGTTTGGCCTGGGTGGTCAAAGCCATCTCGCCGATTTCATCCAGGAGCAGCGTTCCCCCGTCGGCCAGTTCGAAACGGCCGGCCTTGCGCTGGACCGCGCCGGTGAAAGCCCCTTTTTCATGGCCGAACAGTTCGCTCTCGAGCAGGGTCTCGGCCAGGGCCGCGCAATTAACCGGCAGGAATCCCTTGTTCCGGCGGGGCGAATTCTTGTGCAAGGCCCTGGCCACCAGTTCCTTGCCCGTGCCCGATTCACCGGTTATGAGCACCGTGGCTTCGCTGGGCGCCACCAGGGCCAGCATCTCCTTCATTTTGAGCATGACCGGACTGCGACCCAGGAGTTCGCTGAAATCGTATTTCCGGCCGAGTTCTTCCTCCTGGCGGGCCTGAATCCGGGCGATGTCCTTGAGTTTCAGAACCTCTTCGATCTTGAGCAGAAGCTCATCCGTATCGAGGGGCTTGGTCAGGTAATGCCTTATGCCGAGCTGACCGGCTTTCAGGGCCGAATCAATCGAGCTGTACGCGGTCATGATGATGACCGGCAGGTCACGGCCGGAGGCGACCAGACGGCTCAGGACCTCGAGGCCGTCCAGGTCGGGCATGCGCAGGTCCAGGAGCATCAGATCGGGAGGGACGGCCTCGATCGCGGCTAAAGCCTCGTGACCGGTCGCGGCTTGGTCCACTTCGAATCCGGCGGCTTCGAGATGCGCCCGGAGCATAAGACGATGGGCCGATTCGTCATCCACCACCAGCAGACGTTTCTTGTTCATGGCGCCTCCGGGGTCGAGTTCGAGTTCAGCGGGAAATAAAGACAGACCCTGGCGCCCAGGCCGGGTTCGCCGCCCAGTTCGAGCTTCCCGCCATGGGCCTCCATGATGCCCGCCACCTGGGTCAGCCCCAGGCCGGTTCCCTTTTTCTTGGTGGTGAAAAAGGGGTCCACCAATCGAGAACGGTCCTTGATCGGCAGACCAGGCCCCGTGTCTTCCACCACGAACAGGGCCAGGTCCTGGTTCGTCTTGGTGCTGACCGTCAATCGGCCACCCTCGGGCATGGCCTCGAGGGCGTTCAGCAGCAGGTTGAGCATGGCCTGGACGGCCATGTCCCGGTCGGCCAGGATCAGCGGTCTCCCCGGCGCCAGGTCTTCCCTCAGGCTGATCCCGTGATGCTGGAGGTCGTCGCTTATCAGGCTGGTGGTATGCCGGGCAATTTCATTCAGGTCCAGAGGCTTCAGGTCCGGCGGCCGGGGTCGGGCGAAATCCAGCAACCCCGTGATCACCCGGTTGAGACGGTCTATCTCCTCGACCATGACTTTCAGATATTCCGCCTCCCGGCTTTTTTCATCCAAACCCCGGGCCAGGAAGCGGGCCAGGCCGCGCATCGAACTCAAGGGATTGCGGACTTCATGGGCGATGCCCGCGGCCAGGCGGCCCACCGCCGCCAGTTTTTCGCTTTGCCGCACCTGGTCCTCGAGGGCCCTGATCTGGCGCAGGTCCCGCAGGATGAAGACCAGTCCGGAGCCTGTCTCGGCTGGAAAATAAGCCGCGCTCACGGCCAAGGGCAGCGGTTCCTGGGGATCGAGCGGGGCCTCGAACTCTTTTTCGATTATGGTCTCGCCCTGGCCGAGCCGGGGTCCGAATTCCCGGGACAGGGCTTGAATGACCGGTTGTCGCACCAAGATTTTTTCCGGAGCCTCACCCCAGCCGAACATCCGGCGGGCCGACCGGTTGATCATGACCGGCTCACCCAGGGCGTCCAGGGTGATCAGGCCGGCGGGCATCTTGTCCACGATGCTGGCCGTATAGGAATTGAGTTCGGTCAGGGTGCGCTCGATGGTCCGGTAGTTCTGGACGATGAAGATGAAATATATCGCGGCCGAACCCAGGATAAAGAGCAGGCCGGCCATGATGATCGCGTGCTGTATCTGGCGGCTTCTGGCGTCCTGATAGGTCTTGGTGTGCAGACCAACGATGATCACGGACGGTCTGAGCTTCTCGAGTTCCTCCATCCGGTCGCGCATCATCATGCCCTGCCGGCCAGGGCCCAAGCCTGGCCCAAACTCCTCCGGCCTCAAACGCCGGCCGGCCACATACAAGTCTTCATTGGCCAACCAGCCTTTGATTTGATCATCCTCCAGGCGTTCGATCAGGGGGCGGATTTTAGCCGGAAACAGGCCCACCAGCCTGGGGTTGGAATGGGCCAGAACGAGGCCGCCTTGGTCCAGGAGCGTGATAAAAGCCACGTCGCTGGTCTGGGCCATCTCCTGGACCAGGCCCTGGAGCGAGTCGGCCCGCCAGACCCAATGCCGCCAACCGGTCCGCAGACCCGCGGCCAGTCCGGAAACAATGGCCGTGGCCTGGGCGTCCAGCACCCGCCGGGCTTGGAAACCGGCCCGCTCCAGGTTGAAATAGGTGGTCATTGCCACCACGGTCAGCAGTACCACCGCCGCGGCCAAGAGACCCACCACGGGCAGAAACAGGGCTTTGGGCCTGGCGCGGCGCAAGTCAGGCGGCCTCGTACCCGGCTTTCTTGATGGCCGCGATCAAGGCCTCGCGGCTCACTTCCTTGGCGGTCTCCACCACGGCCTTCTGGGCCTTGTGATCGGCCTCGGCCTTGCTCACGCCGTCAACGCCCATCAAGGCTTTCTTGACGCTCATCTCGCAGTGACCGCAGCTCATGCCCGTCACTTTCAATTCGACTTTACCGGACATGTCTCCATCCTCCTAAAAGTAATAATACCGCCGGCGCGGGTCCGGGTCCAAACCGGAGCAGACCCGGCGGCTCACCAAAAAGGTAAGGCCGCCCCGGAACAAAACCAGCCTCGCGGCCCGGACTTCCTAAGATTATTATATGTAAATACTTTTGTCATCAATCGGCTAAGATGATAATTTATTGGAAAAGTTCCGGGGGAAGGGGATGCTCATACGACGAATCGGACAGATCGGCCGCACCTACCGCCAGATAGAACGTTACACCGAAATCTTGAGCGTCTTGATCAAGTTCGGTTTCGGCGACCTGGTGGCCGGCCTCAAGGTCGAACAGTACCTCAACATAGGCCGTCAGATATTCTTTTTGCCGCGCAAGGAAAAAATCGAAACTTTGACCCGGGCGGTCCGGGTGCGCATGGTCCTCGAGGAGTTGGGGCCCACCTTCATCAAGCTGGGCCAGATGCTCAGCACCAGGCCGGACCTGCTGCCGGCCGAATTCCTGGAAGAACTGGTCAAACTGCAGGACGACGTAGCCCCGTTTCCTTTCCACGAAGCCCAGGAGATCATGGCCGCGGAACTGAAGCGGTCGCCGGAAAAGGTCTTCCCCCGGATAGAAACCGAACCGCTGGCCGCGGCCTCGATAGCCCAGGTCCACCGGGCCCGGCTGGCGGACGGCGAAGAGGTAGTGATCAAAGTCCAGCGGCCGGGCATAAGGCGGGTGGTGGAAGTGGACCTGGAGATACTGCTGCATCTGGCCACGCTGGTGGAAAGACACCTGGAAGGCTGGGATGTTTACCGCCCCACCAAGGTGGTCGAGGAATTCGGCCAGAGCCTGGAAAACGAGATGGATTTCAGCATCGAGGCGGCCAACATGGAACGTTTCGCCGCCCTGTACCGGGAAGACCCCAATGTGTACATCCCCAAGGTCTTCCGGGAGTTCACCACGCCCCGGGTCCTGACCATGGAGTACGTCGAGGGCCTCCGGGCCGGCGCCCTGGACCGGTTGCGCCAGGAAGGCCATGACCTGCGCCGCATCGCCGATCTGGGAGCCCGCATGGTGCTGGAACAGACCCTGGTCTTCGGTTTTTTCCACGCCGACCCCCATCCCGGAAACCTGATGGTGCTGCCCGGCCCGGCAGTCTGCCTGCTGGACATGGGCATGGTCGGTCGATTGGACCGGCGCACCCGGGAAGATATCGTGGACCTGCTTCTGGGCCTGGTCGAGCGCGATCCGGCGGCCGTGGTCTCGGCCTTGTGCCGCTTGACCGAATGGGAGGAAGAACCCGATCGGCGGGCCCTCGAACGGGAAGTTTCGGTTTTCATGGATCGCCATTTGAACCGGCCGCTCAAGGAAATGCAGTTAGGCGGGCTTCTGCGGCAGGTCTTCGACGCCGCGATCAAGTTCCGGCTCTACCTTCTGCCCGACTTGTTGCTCCTGATCAAGGCCCTTACCACCATCGAAGGTCTGGCCCGCCGGCTCGACCCTGGCCTGGACCTGGTGGCCAAGGCCGAACCTTTCGTCAAGAAGGTTCAAGCCGAGAGGTATCATCCTCATCGCCTGGCCGGCGATCTCTGGGACTACGGCAAGGAACTTCTGGATATACTCAAGGAGATGCCCGCCGACCTGCGCGGCCTGCTCAGGTTGGCCAGGAACGGGAAAATAAAAATCGAAATAGAACCCCTGGGCTGGGAGCATATGCGCGTCACCCAGGACCGGACCAGCAACCGCCTTTCCTTCGCCATTGTCCTGGCCGGGCTCATCGTCGGCTCGTCGCTGGTGATCCAGTCCGGCATACCGCCCACCTGGCACGGCATACCCGTCATCGGCCTGGCCGGCTATATCGTGGCCGGCCTGATGGGCTTCTGGCTGCTCATCACCATCTTGAGAAGGGGGATGATGTAGCCGAGCGTCGCGCCTATAGCTTCACCTGTTGGAACCGA
Source organism: Thermodesulfobacteriota bacterium (assembly GCA_040755515.1). Lineage (GTDB taxonomy): Bacteria > Desulfobacterota > Desulfarculia > Adiutricales > JAGVGV01 > JBFMAW01. The sequence continues at coordinate 275,594 of JBFMAW010000006.1, forward strand.
TTAGTGGTCAGGCTTTTCCGTCACCCGGCCAAAGCGGACTTCTTGAGGAGATCGGTCACGGAAGTTCGTGTTGCCCTGATAAATTCATTCATCCGGGAGCGAAGAGCGTTCCCCGACAAATCCATCGTGTCTGATATTGACGGACATCACACCATCGCAATAGAAATGGATAAAGGAGACAGGAGACATGAAACAACGCGCGGAAGACTATACCCCTGTTGAAACCGATTATGATTATGATTCGGTTATAAAAAAAGGAAAGACTTATACCTCGCCCCCGGCAAAAACGTTTGAGGCTTATTCAAAACCCCTGTCGTTGAAAAAGGGCGACGGTCAGTATCTCTGGGACGTGACCGGCAGGAAATACTTGGATTTGATGGCGCAAAACCTTTGCATCAGCGTTGGTTATGGCCATCCTCTGGTCAATGGTGAAGTGAAAAAGCAGATGGACCTGCTGACCCACAGCACGGCCATGTACGTTCACCCGGTGGCGGTTCACTACGCCCAGGAACTCGCGGCCAGGTTCCCGGAAGGTCACGAGTGGGTGGTCCAACTGGTGAACAGCGGGGCGGAAGCCGCCGACGTGGCTTTGACCATGGCCAGGGTCTACACCGGGCATCACGAGATGATTGCTCTGCGCAATGCCTATCATGGCGTTCACTTCAGCGCCACGGCTCTGTCAGGCATTCAGGCGTTCCGCCAACCCATTCCCGCCGCGCCCGGCATTATTCATATCGCCAATCCTCATCCCTATCGCGGTGTTTTCGGGGCTTCGCCGGAAGGCTATGTCAACGAATTCGATCAAACCATCCTGGCCTCGACGCCGGGGCAAATCGCCGGGTTCATCGTGGAACCTATCCAGGGATACGGCGGCGTGGCGCCCATGCCCGAGGGTTATCTGGCGGCCATGTTCGAGAGGACCAGGGCGGCCGGGGGCGTCTGCATAGTCGATGAAATTCAGACCGGTTTTACGCGCACGGGTAATCACTTTTGGGCTTTCGAGGATCACGGCGTGATCCCCGATATCGTTATCGCCGGCAAGGGCATCGGCAATGGCTTCCCTCTTTCGGCGGTGGTGGCCAAACGCGAGGTGGCCGAAGCCATGGCTCATCGGAAATGGTTCAATACGTATGGTTCCAATCCCATGAGCTGCGCGGCCGGGCGGGCCGTGCTCAGGGCGATCGATGAAGACGGAACGCTGCGAAACGCCAGGGAAACAGGCGGCTATCTCAAGGATAAGTTGAACCGCCTCCAGGACAAGCACGACGTTATCGGCGACGTGCGGGGATGCGGCCTGATGCTCGGCGTGGAACTGGTCAAGGACAGGCGCCTGAAGACTCCCGGAGTCGACGAAGCGGCCCGGGTGGTCGAATCGGCCAAGAATCTGGGAGTGATCATCGGCAAAGGCGGCTCTCTGGGCAATATGCTGCGTATCAACCCGCCTCTTTGCATCCGGCGCGAGGACATGGATTTCGTGGAAGAGGTTCTCGAGGAAAGCTTGCGGACGCTGTAGAAGGCCGGCCCGACCTGGCCGTTGGCGGAACGGGCGCCGCCGAGAAAAAAACTTGACCACAAGTGACAATCGTGTACTTTATCAGGTACACGACAGGTCGCTCTTTCCGCCCGCGTAAAATACCTGGTTACGGGTAATCGCTCCCATTTCCCTTCCAAGCTGTGTCAGGGAATTAAAGTTCTTTCTCCGGCCGAGTTTCTCGATCATTACAAGAGGCGCCAGAAACAGAAAGGCAAGACCCTCTGATCCTGGACTCGGCCAGGGTCGAGGTATTCAACTCCGTATCGGTCACTCGATAATAAGCAGCCCCGGGACCGCTTCAATCCTTGATGCTCTTCACCTTCCAGATTTCCTCGGCGTATTGTCTGATGACCCAGTCGGTGGAAAACCGGCCCATGTTGGCCACGTTGAGAATCGAACGGCGGGTCCAGTTTTCCTGGTCCAGATAGGCGCGGCCTATTTCTTCCTGGGCCCGGATGTAGGCCCGATAATCGGCCAGGACCAGGAAGCGGTCGCCCCAAGACAGCAGGGAATCGACGATCGGCTGGAATAGATCGGATTGGTCGGGCGAAAAATCTCCTCCGGCGATTTGGTTCAAAGCCCTCTTGAGTTCTTCGTCGCCGTGATAATAATCCCAGGAATTATAACCTCTGGCCCTCAGTTCGTTGACCTCGGCCGTGGTCAGGCCGAAGATGAAGATGTTCTCCCGGCCCACGGCTTCCATGATTTCGATGTTCGCGCCATCCAGGGTGCCCACGGTCAGGGCCCCGTTCAGGGAAAACTTCATGTTGCCCGTGCCCGAGGCTTCGGTGCCGGCCGTGGATATCTGTTCCGAAAGTTCCGCGCCCGGAATCACGATTTCGGCGCCGGTGACCGAATAATTGGGCACGAAGGCGACCTTGAGCCGGTCGTCCACGGCTTCGTCCCGGTTGATTTTTTCCGCCACGGCATTGATCAGTTTGATGATCAGCTTGGCCATCTTGTACCCGGGCGCGGCCTTGCCGCCGAAAATGACGGTTCGGGGCGTTATGTCGCCGCGGCCGTCGCGCAGCCGGTTATACATGGTGATCACGTGCAGGACGTTCAAGAGCTGGCGTTTGTATTCGTGCATGCGTTTGACGTGAACGTCGAACAGGGTGTTCAGGTTGAGACTCGGGCCACCCTTTTCCAGGATGTACTGGGCCAGCCTCTTCTTATTCTGGAACTTCACGTCCCACCACTTGGCGCGGAACATGGGGTCCTGGGCCAGAGGAATCAAGTCCCGGAGGCGGTCCAACTCCACGATCCAGTCCTGGCCGATTCTGCCGTTGATGAGTCCGGCCAGACCGGGATTGGCCTGCAGCAGCCAGCGGCGGGGGGTCACCCCGTTGGTCTTGTTGTTGAAGCGTTCGGGATACAGGTCGTAAAAATCCTTGAAGACATCGGTCTTGATGATCCCGGTGTGGACCGCGGAGACGCCGTTGACGGAATGACTGCCGATCACGGCTAGGTTGGCCATCCGCACCCGCCGCTCGGGCGTCTCCTGGATCAGGGACATGCGCCTGAGGCGCTCGAGATCGCCCGGATACCTGGCCGTCACGTCGTCCAGGAAACGCCGGTTGATCTCGTAGATGATCTCGAGGTGCCGGGGCAGCACCCGTTCCACCAGGTCCACCGGCCAGGTTTCCAGGGCTTCCGGCATCACCGTGTGGTTGGTGTAGCCGAAGGTCTTGACGCAGATTTCCCAGGCGTCCTCCCAACCCACTTCCTCTTCGTCCACCAGGATGCGCATCAGTTCCGGAATGGCCAGGGTGGGGTGGGTGTCGTTGAGTTGGACGGCCACCAGATCGGGGAAGTATTGCCAGGAACGGCCCCGCTTTTTGAAACGCCGGACGATGTCCTGGAAAGTGGCCGCGACGAAGAAATATTCCTGTTTGAGCCGCAAGGTCCGGCCTTCGATGACTTCCTCGCTGGGATAGAGGACCTTGGATATGTTCTCCGAAATGGCCTTGTCCTCGACCGCCTGGATATAGTTGCCCTTCTGGAAGTACTCCAGATTGAAATCGTGGGTGGATTTGGCCGACCAGAGTCTGAGGTTGATGACGTTGTCGTTGCCGTACCCGGGGATCATGACGTCGCAGGGCATGGCCATCACGTCATCCGTATCCACCCAGTTATGCTGGAGCCGGCCTTTATCGTCCACGTAGGCCTCGACCCGGCCCCCGAATCTTACCAGGTAAAGATATTCCGGTCGGTCCACTTCCCAGGGGTTGCCGTACCGCAGCCATTTTTCCGGCTGCTCGATCTGACGCCCGTCCACGATCTTCTGGTGGAACATGCCGTAGTCGTAGAGAATGCCGTAACCGTAGCCCGGCAGGGCCAGGGTGGCGATCGAGTCCAGGAAGCAGGCCGCCAGGCGTCCCAGGCCGCCGTTGCCCAGACCGGCGTCCACTTCCTGTTCCTCGATATCCTCCCAGTTGAAGCCTAATTCGACCAGAGCCGCCCTGGCCCGGTCATACAGCTTCAGATTCATGAGGCAGTTGGACAGCAGGCGTCCCAAGAGAAATTCCAACGACAGGTAATAGACCCGTTTGGCGTTTTCATCGTAGTAAGACCTCTGCGTCTGGACCCAGCGCCTGATCAGATGGTCCCGGACCGTAAAAGCGAGGGCTTTGAAGGTCCGGAAAGCATCGGCCCGGTACGGATCGGCGCCCAAGTTGGAAAGAAGGTGATGCCGGATGTCCTTTTTGATATCGTCCACGGCATCGTTGACCCCGCAGGGCAGGTCTTCGTACGAAGTCTGGTTGGCCATGTCCTACTCCTCATCGCCGCGGCCGTGGCGGCGGCTTGATTGTTGGTTCATTTGGTCCGGAGAGGTTTCCGAGAAATGAAAGCCTCTCGCGTATCTTTCACTCGCCGAACACCAGGGGCGAGGCCTCCCGGTTGAGGCGCTCCCAAAGCTCCCGGCCGCCGTAGCTTTCAATGTACAGCTTCATCTTGGGCTCGGTGCCGGAAGGCCTGAGGGCGAACCAGGACCCGTCGGCCAGGACGACCTTGACTCCGCCCATGGCCGCGCCGTTTCCCGGCGCGGTGGTCATGACCGCGCTTATCGGTTGCCCGGCCAGAGCCGGCGCCTTTATCGAGTCGGGTTGGAGGGCCTTGAGCGCCGCCTTTTGGCGGTCGGTGATGGGCGCGTCCACGCGCTGGTAATAAGGCTCGCCGTACCGTGGAACCAGTATCTCGCGATACACGTCGGCCGGATTGCGTCCGGTGCGGGCCAGTATCTCCGCGGCCAGCAGGGTGAGGGAGAAACCGTCCTTGTCCGTGGACCAGGCCGAGCCGTCCCGGCGGAGAAAGGCCGCGCCGGCGCTCTCTTCACCGCCCAGGGCCAGGGTCCCGTCCAGCAAACCGGGCACAAACCACTTGAAGCCCACCGGCACCTCATAAAGCTCCCGGCCCAGGCCTCGAGTCACCCGGTCTATCATGCTGCTGCTGACTAAGGTTTTGCCTATTTTTAGGTCCGGCCGCCAGGCCGGCCGGTTCTGGATAAGATACCAGACGGCCACGGCCAGGTAATGATTTGGATTCATGAGTCCGCTCGGGCAGACAATGCCGTGGCGGTCATAATCCGGGTCGTTGCCCCAGGCCACGTCGAAGCGGTCGGCCAGGGCGATCAGGTTGGCCATGGCATAGGGCGACGAGCAGTCCATCCTGATCTCGCCGTCGGCGTCCAGCGGCATGAAGCCGAAGGCCGGGTCAACGTCCGGGTTGACCACTTCCAGGTTCAGACCATAGGTCTCGGCGATCGGACCCCAGAAGTGCACGCCGCTGCCGCCCAGCGGATCGACGCCGATCTTGATCCGGGCTTCCCGGATGGCTTTCAAATCCACGACCTCCGGTAAAGCCTGAATGAAGGGGGCGATGAAGTCGCGCTCATGAACGACGGCCGAGCGGCGGGCTTGGTGATAGGGCTTTCTCTTGACGGCCGCGCCGCCGGCCTTCATCAACTCGTTGGCCCGATTTTGAATCCAGGAGGTCGCCTCCACGTCGGCCGGTCCGCCGTTGGGCGGGTTGTACTTGAGGCCGCCATCCCGGGGCGGGTTGTGGGAAGGGGTGATGACGATGCCGTCGGCCAGACCTTGGGTTCGGCCGCGGTTGTGGGTCAGTATCAAAAACGATATCACCGGCGTCGGCGTATATTCGTCGCCCTTATGGATGACCGTCTCCACGTCGTTGGCGGCCAGGATTTCGAGGCACGTCCGGAAGGCCGGTTCGGACAGGGCGTGGGTGTCGAAGCCCAGGAACAGGGGGCCGCCGACGTCCTCCAAGCGGCGGTAATCGCAAATGGCCTGGGTCGCGGCCGCGATATGCGCCTCGTTGAAACCGCCGTCCAGGGAGGTGCCTCGGTGACCGGAAGTGCCGAAGGACACCGGGCCGGCCGGAGGTTCGGTGTAATAGGCCGAGATCAATCGGGGCAGGTTGACCAGGTTGGCCCTGGGCGCCGGTTTTCCGGCCAAAGGATGGACGTTCATTGAATCGCCTCCCTGATGGTGCGCGGATCGATGTTCTTATCGGGCGGACGGTTCATTCTCTGAACAGGGCCGGCGCCGCCAGGAGGGGGGCGTCGTCTCCCAGGGCCGCGGTTATTATCGCGACTCGGGCCGGATCGACGGCAAAGACCCTTTGCGAGAATTCCTCCCACAGCTTCGGATAGATGAACTCGAAGGCCTTGGCCGCGCCGCCGCCGATCATCGCCGCTTCCAGGCCCAGTAGATTGAAAATTCCGGTCAAGGCCAGACCGAGGGCCCAGCCGGCTCGGGCAAAGGTCTCTAAGGCGACTTCGTCGCCCTGGCAGGCCAGATGGTAAAGGTCGGCCGCGCTCAGGTCGCTCTCCCGGCCTTTGAAACCGCAGGACCGACCTTGGAGCATCAACTCCCGGGCCGTTCTGGTCATGCCCGTGGCCGAAGCCAGGGTTTCGAGGCAGCCCCGGCTGCCGCAGGTGCACGGCCGGCCGTCGGGCTCGATCACTATGTGGCCGATTTCGGCCGCCGTGCCGAAAGAACCGCTCCAGAGCGAGCCGTTTAACACCAGTCCGCCGCCCACGCCGGTGCCCAAAGTCAGGCCCACCAGGTTCCGGTATCCTCGTCCGGCGCCGACCAGCCATTCACCCAGGGTGTACAGGTCCGAGTCGTTGCCCAGCCTGACTTCGAGACCTAAAACGTCGCCCAGAATTCGGGCCAGGGGCACTTCCTTCCAGCCCGGCAGATTGGGCGCCGCCACCAGCAGGCCCTTATCGGGACGAATGAAGCCCGCCGCGCCCACGGCCAGGCCGGCCGGCCGTTCCGATGAATCGAGCCCGTTCATGATGGCTTGGAGGCGGCCGATCAGGTCGGCCAGGATGGGCTCGATACCCCGTTCGGCCTGAACCGGGAAACGGTCCTTCTTCAGAAGACGGCCTTGATCGGTGACCAGGCCCAAGGTGACGTTGGTGCCGCCCAGATCAACCGCCAGATAGGTCTTCATATCATTGACTCGCATTTCTTCAGAGCGTCTTCGATCAAGCCGCGGATTTCCCGCAGCCGGCCCGGGCTTTCCGCTTCGAACCTCAGAACCAGCAAGGGGCCGGTGTTCGAGGCCCGGATCAGCCCCCAACCGTCGGGAAAGACCACCCGCACGCCGTCCAGGTCAATAGTCTGGTGACGGGCTTTCAGTTCCGCCTTCACCAGTTCCACCAATTTGAATTTCTTGTCCTCCGGGCACTCGATCCTGATCTCGGGCGTGCCGGCCACGGCCGGCAGGTCGTCCAGATACCGGGAAATCGGTTCCGCCCGGCGGGAGACGATCTCCAGCAGTCGGGCCGCCGCGTACATACCATCGTCATGTCCCAGGAAGCGGTGCCGGAAAAAAATATGACCGCTGAACTCGCCGGCCAGGAGCGCGTTTTCCTCCTTGAGTTTGCTTCTGATCAAAGAATGTCCGCTGCGCCACATTATGGCCTGACCGCCCCGGGCCTCGATGTCCTTGAAAAAGAGGTGCGAGGTCTTGACGTCGGCGATGAACTTGCCGCCGCCGGTCTCTTCTAAAACCTGCCTGGCCAGGATCAAGAGAAGCCGGTCGCCGGGTATCAGGCGGCCTTGTTCATCCACCACGGCCAGGCGGTCCGCGTCGCCGTCAAAAGCCAGGCCCAGTTCCAAGCCCTGTTCGACCACGGTCTGGGACAAGACCGCCACGTTGGCCTCGACGGTCGGGTCGGGCGGGTGATGGGGGAAATGTCCGTCCAGTTCGAAGAAGAGTTCCTCGACTTGGCAGCCCAGGCGCCGAAAAATCTGGCCGGCCGCCAGGCCGGCGGTGGCGTTGCCCGCGTCCACGGCCAAGCGTATCGGTCGTTCCAGCTTGACGTTGCCGGCCACGAAGTCCTGGTACGGCTTTATCATATCAATGTGTTCCACCGAGCCGGCGCCGCTAGTAAAGCGGCCGGCTTCGATCAGCCGCCGGAAATCCTGGAGGCTTGACCCATGGATGGTTTCCCGGCCCAGGCAAAGCTTGAAGCCGTTGTACTCCGGAGGATTGTGGCTGGCCGTGATCATCAGGCCGGCGTCGGCGTTCAGATGGTGCAGGCCGAAGTACAGCACCGGCGAGGGACAGACGCCCAGGTCCATCACCCTCGTCCCGGATAGAACCAGGCCCTCGATAACGGCTTCTCTGACGGCCGGGGAAGAAAGCCGGCCGTCTCTCCCCAGCAGGACGGTCCGGCCGCCGCGCTCCCGGATATAAGTCCCGAAGGCCCGGCCGATGATCCGGGCGTCCTCAAACGAAAAATCCCGCTCGAACACGCCGCGTATATCATACTCGCGAAAAATCAGAGGATTCATCTTCTTGACATATTGATGTTCTTTGATAGAACGTCCTGGCCTTTCGGGTTCATCAAGCACCTCGACCGGTTCAGGATAACATATTAGGTCCGCCAGAGGTAGAGTCTCCGTGGTTGACGCCGCCGGACCGGCATGTTATCTGTCCGAGGAAACGATAGCCCTGGACTTGGGAAACATGGCCTCGCGGGATTGGACATTCGACGTGCTGGCAAGCCTGGGCGGGGAACAAGCCTTGCGCCGGGCCGTCTCCCGCGGCGGCGACTTGGCCGACCTGTTCTGGGAAGAAGTGGTTCTGACCTCGCTGGTGCTGGAAGACGGCCGGCTCGAAAAAGCGGTCTCCGGATCGGAGGCCGGGGTCGGCCTGCGGGTTCTGTTCGACGACCGCCAGGCCTTTGCTTCGACCAACGATCTGGCGCCGGCGCGGCTTATGGACCTGGCCGGCATAGTGGCCGCGGCCGTGGCCGGCGGGCGGGAACTTTCCCTGACCGCAGTCAAGCCCGGGGCATTAGGGCCGGACTTCATTACCCGGATTCCACCCCAGAGCCTGGATACCTCCTTGAAAGTGGAGTTGCTGCGCCGGGCTGAAACCCTGGCCCGCGGCTACGACCCCAGGATAAAACAGGTGAAAGCCATATACGCGGACCGGGTCCAGAAAGTGATGGTTCTGGATTCCGGGGGCCGGCTTTCCGGCGACGAACGCGTCAGCACCCTGTTCATGGTTCAAGTGGTGGCCGCGGCCGGGGACAGACTTCAGACGGGTTACGAGTCCTGGGGCGGGGCCAGGGGATTCGAGTTGTTCGAGGAGAGGTCCCCGGAATGGGTGGCGCAGACTGCCGCGGCCCGGGCCGTTTTAATGCTCGACGCCGATGAAGCGCCTTCGGGGCCGATGCCGGTGGTCCTGTCGTCCGAAGCCGGCGGCACCATGATTCATGAGGCCATCGGCCACGGTCTCGAGGCCGACCTGGCCGGCGAAGGCCTATCCGTGTATGCCGGCCGCTTGGGAGAGCGGGTGGCCTCGGAGTTGATCACGGTCATTGACGACGGCCGTCTGGCCTATCGCCGCGGGTCATCGGCCGTGGATGACGAAGGCACGCCGACGCAATCCACCATCCTGGTCGAAAAAGGCGTTTTAAAAACCTATATGCACGACCGCCGCACGGCCCTGAAAGCCGGCGTGATCTCCACCGGCAACGGCCGCCGGGAATCGTACCGCCATCGGCCCGTGGTCCGCATGACCAACACTCTGATCGCTCCGGGTGAAACCGACCCGGAAGAAATAATCAGAACCACGGCCAAAGGATTGCTGGTCCGAAAAATGGGCGGCGGCCAGGTCAACACGGTCAACGGCGATTTTGTCTTCGAAGTGGCCGAGGGCTACCTCATCGAGAACGGCCGGCCGGGCCGGCCGGTCCGGGGCGCGACTCTCACCGGCAATGGGCCGGAGATACTGAAACAGATTGACCTGGTGGGCTCTGACCTGGGCTTCGCCATCGGGACCTGCGGCAAGGACGGCCAGGGCGTGCCCGTGTCCGACGCCCAGCCCACGTTGCGCCTGCCGGAGATCATCGTCGGCGGCCGCCAAGGCTGATCAGCGCCGATTCCAAGGTCAAGGCTCGAATTGGTTTAACCGCTATCCAGCCAGCCGTATATCGGTTCGCCTCAGGAGGGGTTCCATGACGCGCTATGTCATCGTTGGCCAGGGAGTAGCCGGCGCCACGGCCGCGGAAAAGATCAGGACTCTGGATCAGGAAGGCCCGCTGGCCGTTTTTTCCAATGAACCGGAAGCGTTTTATTACCGGCCCCGGCTGCCGGAAGTGATATCCGGCCAGGCCGGGCTCAAACAGATAACCATCCATCCCCAGGCCTGGTACGACCGGAACAGGATAGACCTGCGCCTGGGGGAGACCGTGACGGCGATTGACCCGGAAGCCCGGCAGGTCGTTACCGACCGGGGCGGACGCCATGACTATGACGCCCTGCTTCTGGCCACCGGCGCCCACGCTTTTATCCCTCCGGTGCCGGGCCGTGAAAAAAGGTCCGTCCTCGCCCTTCGTTCCCATGCCGACGCCTTGAAGATCGCCGCCAGGGCCAGGGAAGTCAAAGCCGCCGTGCTCGTCGGCGGCGGGCTGCTGGGCCTGGAAGCCGGCGCAGGTCTGGCCCGCCTGGGCTTGCAGGTCCAGGTGGTCGAGTTCTTCGATCGCCTGCTGCCGCGCCAGATGGATCGGACCGGCGCGGCCAAGCTGCGACGATTGTTGGAAGCCCAAGGATTTTTGTTTTACCTGGGGGCCAAGGCCAGGGAGATCGTCGGCGGCGCGGAAGCCGAGGGTCTGGCCCTCGAGGACGGTCAAACCCTGCCCGGGGGTTTGATACTCTTCTCCGCCGGCATCCGGCCCAACCTGGACCTGGCCGCGGCTATAGGTTTGGAGATCGAAAAGGGCGTCAAGGTGGACGACGCCATGAAGACCAGCCGGGCAGGTATCTGGGCCGCGGGTGACTTGATCGAGCATCGCGGCCGGAGCTACGGCATTTGGCCCGCGTCCAAGGAGCAAGGCGAGGTGGCCGGCACGGTCATGGCCGGAGGCGAGGCCGCTTATAAAGGAACGGTCCTGTCCAATTCACTCAAGGTGGTGGGCGTGGATTTGACCTCGGCCGGCGATATTGACGCGGAAGGCAAGCTCGAGTCGGTGGTTTATGAAGACGAAAAGAGCTACCGCAAGATCGTGCTGGATCAGGGCCGCCTGGCCGGTTTCATCTTCTTCGGCCTGACCCGGGGCGTCAAGGAATGCCAAGCCGCCCTGGCCCAGGGCCTGGACGTACGCCCTTTCCAGACCGCTCTGCGGGAAAGGGATTTCGATTTTTCTAAGTTGACTTGATGGAACGCCCGGTCTCGGAGCCGGACCGGACCGGATCGAAGGAAAGGGGACCCTATGGTCCCCTTTTAAATTCAGGTCGGGAGTGAGGAAGGTCCGCTTCACCGCAGGGAGACCCGGAACACCCGCGACACAGCCGGCACTTCTTACCGCTGCTTCCTTCCGGACCTGACGGGATTCGTAGGCGTCTGTTGCGTGGGGCCGAGCCTTTTTCAGCGAAGACAGACCCTCCTCGCTCCCGACCGTCTTGTGCGCTCAAGGCTGGCTGGACCGATTCGATCCCCAGCCGCGCCGATTTGCCTGGATTATAGCCCAGCCGCCGGAAAAATCAAGCCGGCAACTTGTCTTAATGATCGCCTTCCTCTGCCATTGCGTTCGCGCCGCGCCTTCAGCGCGGTTCGGGCCTTCCGGACCATGAAGACCGGACTGCTGGAGTTCCACCCGGTCCATGTCCCTACCACGCCTCATACCCGGACCCATGTCCTGGTAAAGATGCCGGCCTGGCTGGTGGTGAGGTAATTGGAGCGGGCCTGGTCGGCTTTGTATCCCACTTTACGCGCGACATTTTTTCTTTTGACTTTCCGTATGTTATAATATATTTACTGCAATTATGGGGAAACTTAACGGGGCTAGGCAATAAGCGGATATAAATCCGATATTTTTCCATATTTGGATGTTAATACCAGAATCAGCGGAAATTCCGTCCACCCTCTATATTTAGGACGGTGCAAGAGCTTCTTGGCCATAAGGACGTGAAAACCACAATGATCTACACCCATGTACTCAATCGGGGAGGCAAGGGCGTCAAGAGTCCCGTGGACGATCTGTAGCGAAGAATCGCTGGCGTGTCATATTGAAACCATATATCACTCCATCCCAGGCGTCGCCGACGCCTTAATGGCTGCTACTCACAAGGCTCATGCCGATTTAATCGCTGGAGTGTTATACCGCGAACCCGCGGCCCAAAGGTGTTATGAAGAAACCATATAACCATTGTTAGGCTTACCAAGAGTAACACCTGCATGATGGAAGAATACGTCTCATTCAAACAGCTTGCCGAAGAATTGGGGCTTGACCGCTCTAACATGCGCAAGTACGCCCTGCGACATGGAGTGAAGCCCCATAAACGGCGCACACCTGATTCGGGCAATCAGCTTACTCTCGCCGTCAGTGTCTCGGAGGCTGAATTCATACGCGCGAAACGTAGAGAACAGGGTTTCCTTAGCTCATTCAAGCCAGTATCAAAGGAAGTCGGCGTTTTCTACGTCATCCGCCTTATTCCAGAGCTTGACTCTCGTAGAATCAAACTAGGGTTTGCTGATGATATAAGCACCAGGTTAGCTCAACATCGGACTGCCGCACCAACCGCTGTGGTAGTAAAATCATGGCCCTGCAAAAGGTCATGGGAAGTCACGGTTGTGGATTGTTTGTCGGCTTGCCATTGCAAACTTATCCTCAACGAGGTGTTCGAGTGTGAGGATGTTGACGCTCTCATCAGAAAGGCAGACGAACTATTTTCGCTCTTGCCAGCACCCGACAGCAAATTGCAACTTTCTGAGAATTCGCCGCACAATACTTGACCTTTTGCAAAGGTGGGCCTAACATCGGTATGGAGCCGACCGCCTACACGCGCCGCGAACAGTGGTACTTGGCCTGTGTGTCGTGCCAGTTGGTTGGCGTACTTTGCCTGTGACCGGCGGCGGCTCATGCCGTTGCCGTTGGCCTGAAGTGGAAGACAGATGGAATCTCACGAAAGAAAAAGGGTTAGTGTCATCTCCAAATACATCCTCGACACGTTCTCTGAGAACGACTGGTTTACGCTTGGGCAGCTAACGGGTGGGCTTGATGCTGTGCAAAAACACGGGCGTCTGCTGAGATCTCTGAGCTTCGGCGATGATGACTACCCTTACTACATTGCGGAGGTATTGAACTCAATTTTCGAGAAGTCGCCCGGGACTATAGATGATGTCATCGATCATTTTGACATCGATATTTGGTATGAGCAGAAAGACCCGAGGAGGTACAAAAAGCTGTTCGTCGGGAACACGATTGATTCGCACGCCTTTTGGCAGGAAGGTTGCCTGAAAGCCTTTGTCAGTCATCTATCGGCAAACAAGCAGAGAGTCACTCAGCTGAAGAGTTTTCTCGGCCAATGGGGAATATCTGCATTCATCGCCCACGAAGACATTGAGCCTTCTAAAGAGTGGCAGAGAGAGATAGAAGCCGCTCTGGAAACAATGGATATCATGATAGCGTTAGTGGAACCAGGGTTTAGGGACTCAAATTGGTGTTGTCAGGAAATAGGGTATGCACTTGGCAAAAAGGTTGACATCGTGCCATTGAGAGCGGGACTTGACCCGTTTGGCTTGTTTGGCAAGTACCAAGGAATCCAGGCCAAGTCCAAGCTCCCATCCCAGATAGCAGATGAACTTGTAAACCTCCTCTTAAGAAAGGCCAAACATAGATCTCAGCTGCTTATTGGCCTAAGTAAATCAATCACTTCACTCCCTTCTGATGGCAAAATTGCCAGAATTAGGACTCTGGATTCTTGGGCCGTTATTTCGGATGAACAAATGAAAATCCTTTTAGAGCGCATCTCGCTTTCGGAATATGAGAAGAAGAAGTTAAGTGACATCATTATGAAAGTTGGTGCATTTCAGGTGCATACACCGGAGCTTCCAGAAAGGGATATCCCGTTCTGAGAAGCAAAGGCCAACAAGACAATAAAGGCGACGGGATTTTGGCTCTGCTGTTTTTGGAAACTTGGTTGCCCCCGCGCCTTATTTCATCGTTAGCAGACACAGTAATCGCCATGAACATTCTTAAGAACGCAATCGATTCAATAGCTATCGGACTTGAGGACTATTCCTCGCCTGACCTGCGTCGTGTGATTTCATGCACGAGAAATGTGTTCGCCGGAATTCTGCTGTTGTTTAAACACAAGCTGAGCCTCCTTAGCTCTCCTGGTTCTGACGAAGCTCTAATTAAACAGCGAGTGCTGCCAGTTCTTGACGAAAGCGCCCACTTAGAATGGAAAGGAAAAGGCAGCAAGACTGTTGATGTTCAGGGAATTAAGGAGCGGTTTGAGTCGCTCAAAATTGATGTCGATTGGAAACGAATCGATAAAATCAATAGTTTTCGGAACGACATAGAACATTATTTCAGCAATCTAAAACACGAGGCAATTCGATCGCTGATATCAGACTCCTTTGTAATTATCAACGACTTCATCCGAAAACACCTCGATGAAGATCCGAAAGAACTGTTAGGAGACACAGCGTGGGCTGTGCTGATTGAAGTAAATGAGGTGTACGAAAGAGAGAAGGCAGAGTGTCTTGCGGCCCTCCAAGCGCTAAAGTTTTTTGATGATGAAATCCGTGCTGCGTTCGAAGGGTACTCCTGTGATGAATGCGGTTCTGGGTTGATCATGCCATCAGCTTGCGGAGGCGAAGCGACGAGCGCCGACTACACATGTAAGTCGTGCGGAAAGACGCTCCCATATGAAGAAATTGTAACCGAGGCTGTGACGGATTATTACAGTTATGAGGTCTACTTGTCGCACACTGATGGAGGAGATTATCCTTTGGCAGACTGCCCTGAATGTGGTGGTATTTATTTGTACGCGCAGGGTATCTGTGCATCCTGTGGGCATATCGCAGAACACAAATGCCAAAGGTGTGGTTCGACAATAATGCCCGAAGAGTTATTTGCAGAGCCGTTTTGCGGATACTGCGCATATGTGATGTCAAAAGATGACTAGCGCTGCTAACCCGGCGCTCAACACGGATGCCTTACATGCCGCTTCGCGTCATTCCGGGCGCCGGTTAACTCCACGTTCGGCGCCGGAATCGTGAGAGGGAACGACCATGGGCTTTCCCATCCGTACCAACATCTTCAACGCCGGATCGGCGGCTCAGCGGTACTTCGCCCGCTTCCCGGTCCAAGTCGCGATTCTGTTCTCCCCCACCGACGCGGCGTTTACGGAACACCTTAAATCCCGCTTCGCTGAACTGGACCGCAGCACCGGTGAGGGCCTTGCCTTCTTCGCTGTGTTGGACCCGCCCGAAGATTGGTTTCGCGACCGAGGCAACCGAGGATGGTGGGACAATTACCAGCGCGACTTGGGTGCATCGGCCTTTACCGCCGACAATCGAATCCTGATGCGGGAAATCGGCCGGCTGTTCGGGCTGGCGTGGCACTCTTTTCCGTGCCTGGTGGCCTCCCCGAACCTCTGGAGAGCGGAGTATTTAAGTTGCCCCACGTCTGCGCACCATCTCGATGTTCAGCTCAATGAGCTGGCCCAATTGCACGACAGACTGGGACAGCCAAACGCCGGACATATCGCGTCAACCCTTGAGGCAGTGACCGGCGTGCCCGTCCGGTATCATCAGCCCAGCGAGGCCGTTCGCCAGCGGCTGGGTGAGTTCTACGACACTCTGCAGACCTTTGATACGAATCGGGGCCTCGAAGAGATTAATTTTCGCCATCTCCTTAAGCGGCAACTATATGCTGCCGAGAATAGTCTCGAAGCCTTGCGGCGAAGTAGTCGTTCCACTCGTGCCCCGGCCGGCGAGGAGAGCGAAGGCGCCGAGCGGGAAGCAACCGATTCGGTGATTGAAGATGCCGCAGGTCGGCTCGTGGCACCAGCATCTGTCGCCGCACAGGTGATCCATGACCTGCGAAAGACGCCGGACCTTCCAGACCTGCTGGACGAAGAGGCGGCGGTCATGGTTGAGACGGCAGTTACTGTCGGTTCGTTTCTTGAGAACCTGGCAGAAACGTCGCTGCGTGGATTGGGGCCGCTGGGCAGACTAAAGCCGCGCGGCGGGTATGGTCGCCAGCGAGAGCCTTCGTTGCTCGACCTCGATTTCACCCCCGGCGCGCAAGGTGCTTGGAAGGCGTTTGAACTGGAAGTCAATCTCTCGGTCGTTCAGGCTGCGCGGTGGGCGCGCGACGTGGCTATGCCAACGTATTTTTCTCTGCACGATCCAAACCTGCCGTATGATCGAGGAATTGTCCAGACGGGGCGGAGAGGTCCCAGGCCCGTCACGGTGGACATCAACCAGTTCGATTGGGCGGATCGGGCAAGTGGGAGACATCGGTTCGTCGCCCTTGGGGATGCACTGTGCGTCATCCGGTCAATGCTCGGCGCGCCTGGCGAACGATTGGATTCTGTGATTCAGCTGACCCTCGGGAGTTCACTGCCTGCCCAACTGCTCGAAGAGTGGAACGTGATTGTCAGAATCCGAAATCAGGGATCACACGTGCATCGGCTCCAACGCGGAGAGTACGAGATGGTGCTGAGACTTTCCCTTGCCCCGGCAAACCTTGGACCGCTCCTGAGGATCAAGGACAGCATTCTACGTAACGGATCGTGATACAGGAAACCGCCGAACAAGTCGCTGCAGCAGACGGCGGCCGCGATTTCGGTTTCCCGGAGTTCAACGGCTCCCGGTACGGCCGCCGCTGCTGAGCTCTGTCGTTAGCAAATAGGAGGATATGATGATGCCTTTGAGGGTTGGATATGCAAAAAGACACTATGGGGTACTTTCTACAACACTGCTTCTGTGGACCATTATTCTTCTGAGTGGTTGTGGCGGAATAAAAACGATAAAGCCCCAGTATATGTCGAATTTTCAAGCTACTTCGCTATTTGATGGCAAAGAACAATTGATTACAGTAAATGCATTCTATGATGACAGAACCACCAGCGATAAAATAGGAGAGGGGTTTAATGCTTATGGCGGCAAACTGGAGTCATGGGTTGCGGACAATGATCCCTTGATGGTAGTTGAAAATGCGATAATTGAACAGTTAAAAAATAGCGGTTTTACGGTCGTCCGTTCCAGGGGTTGGAATTATGACCCTAATTCAATCCCTGCTCAGGTAAAAACACGATTAATCGTTGGGGGTAAACTTAAAACATTTTGGGTTGAGTCAAGACCTAGTTTCTGGACGGTAACAATAAACTCCAAAGTATCATTCGATTTTTTAATATCGGACACGATAGAAAAGACAAATCTTTACACTGGCCAATTTACCGGTAATTCACAAAGTGATCACGTTTATAGAGGCGCTGGAGATATGCAAAATTCTATAAGTATGGCTTTGACTCAAGCCGTAAATAAAGCGTTCCAAGATGATACCGTTAGGGAAATACTCCTAAAAAAATGGCAATGAAAACTATCCCTTCCATTAAGCAATGATTTTTTACTAACAAGTCGCTGGAGAATCGGCGGAAAAACGCTGGCGCGTTTTCCGCGTCTCAGCTCCAGCGTTAGGCACCTGGAGTCACACCAGGCAGCGAGTCCCATTCGGCCGAAGCTTCCTTGATCCGCGTCGTAAGAACAACTTCCTTGACTCATGCGCATTCGATCCCAAGTACGCACCGGAAGATGACGCCGCGCAGCAAATCCGGGCTCTGGGGAACGACGGACAAGTCAATCTCGTTCTGACTCACTCGAACCAGAAGGAAATTGACCATCCGAATACACCCGCGGACGTAAAGCGCGAAGCCGCAGGCATGGTCTACACCATTAAGACTTCGCTCAACGCAGACGAAGTTGCCCGAAAAGCCAAGATTCATGCCGTCCTTACCGGGAACGGGAAGCCTGAGAAGTACGCTGCTGACGCAGAGCACATATTCGAGGCTGGCAAATACGTTGGATATTTCATCACTACCGACCAGCGCATCCTTGGCCAGCGCGAAGAGTTGCGGCATGTGTCCGCGGCCACAATATTTTCGCCGAGCGAATGGCTCAAGGTCTTTCATGAAACAGCAGACGCCTAACTCGCGCTTCGAGGGGACCGCCGGCAAGCTGCGCTTGTCGGTTCGCTCCGGGCTTCGCCCTCCGACGGTGCCTGAACTCGAACGTTGGGCCTCTCACTGGTGATCCTCCCATAATCACCGTCAAAAAAATTAAAAAACCTCGTTGGCCCTGAGAAATCAGGGTGATATGATGTTTTCTGTCGAAGGAAAGCATCACCAACGAGGTGAATATATTATGTCACAGACGGTTCTT